>CAZURK010000191.1:0-6962 GCA_964623055.1 uncultured Pirellulaceae bacterium | reverse complement strand
CACGCCCGCCCCCCCCCCGGGTCCCCCCCCCCCCCCCCGGGGGGCCCCCGCGAAGACTTGGCCCACCCTACAGAGATGCGCATACAAGCTTCGAACCTGAATTCTACGCGAGAGGAGTCATCATGATGTCATCTATGTACGCCGAGCGATACGGCCGCACGATTCGTCGATGTGGTCCCAACTCGAACTTACGCGTCTATCATGTATCGAGTCTCTGCACAGCATTCGCTGCCCTGTGTTTCATCTCGTCTGCGGCGGCGGGCGAATCAAGCGTGCTGGTCGTCCCCGAGACATCACTTGCAGTTCACATGGTTGTGGATCTACCCGCCGGTGCGTCAGGCGACAAGACGCGAGTACAGCTTGTTGAGGTCGATGGCGACTCGGCGAGTGTGCCGGTTCAATTTGTCCCGCGAGTGGCAGCCGATGGCGCCGTTGCCGAGGACGGCCAGTGCTTTGTCGCAGCAATTCCACCGAAGGAGCAAGCGAATGGGGAGAGGCGGTTCAAGCTCCAGCCGACGGGCGGCGGTGAACCAGCGACGAGTCCCTTCAGGTTCACGACAATCGACGACAAGTCGCTGAAGATCACCGAGGACGACAAGCCTGTCCTGACATACAACTATGGCATGATCATTGGCGCTAACGTCCCCGAAAACGACGCTCGGCGTAGACGTGCTTGTTACATTCATCCTGTTTGGGGACCGGACGGTGAAATACTCACAGACGATTTTCCCCGCGATCATTTCCATCATCACGGCATCTTCTGGGCCTGGCCCCACGTGGCGGTGGGCGGCGCGCAGTACGACTTGTGGACGACGCGCGGTATCGAACAGCGATTCGTGCGGTGGCTCCACCAGGAGGTCGGGCCGGTAGCCGCCGTGTTTGGCGTCGAAAACGGATGGTTCGTTGGCGAACGACAGGTTATGACCGAGCGGGTATGGGTTCGCGTCTTTGGTGCGAGCGATGGAGAACGGTCGGTCGACGTCGATCTGTACTACGTCCCGAAGGAGGAGATTGCGTTACAGGGTGCCGGCGGCAAGAGTTACGGCGGTCTGGTGGCTCGCTTTGCCGTTCGCAACCGCGCAGACGTGACGATCACTGTGCCGGACGGTCCGACCACTGGAGACCTGAAGGAGACATCACTGCCTTGGGCGGACTTGACCTCGCAGTTCGAGAATGCCCCGGGCCGCAGCGGTGGGGCCGTGTTCGTGCATCCTGGACATCCCGACTATCCACCCACTTGGTTGACCCGGCACTACGGTCCGCTGTGCGTAGGCTGGCCTGGCGTCAATGCACGCACGTTCGAGCCAGAGAAGCCGTTCCGGCTTGGGTATCGCTTGTTGTTGCATCGCGGTGCCTATGGGGTGGAAGCGTTAAGGGCGCGATACGACACTTATACCGCGTCGACGAAGGCTGTCTGGGCGAGCCCGCCATCGGCCAAGTAGGCGGACTGAAGGCGCATCCGGGCTCGTCGTCGTATGGGACGACACAAAGGAGAGAACGGATTACGCACAGATCCGCCGCCAGTTTGGGATGTCCGTTGGAGTCCCGCCTTCAGGCGGAAAGGACCGGCTGAAGCCGGGATTCCAACAACCGGCGACGGCCTACCATGCCAAACGCAACTCGTAACGACCAGGTTCCAGTCGCGTGGCGGGTAGTTCGCCCATCAGCCGAAAACGACCGCTCTCGGGCAACTGGCGGCCGACATCGTAGCGGGCCATCGTCTTCGCATCGCTTTGTCGAACCAGTTCGATGGCCTTGATTACGGCGGGACATCGCGCATCGACGGTCCCCACATAGCGGACGGGCTGCCCAGCATGTATTGTTCTGTGTTCGGGAATCAACTCGCCGGCTGCGTTGCCGTCTGCCATTAGACGGATCTCGCCCATCCCGGCAGTCGAACCTGCTCCAAAGCTCCAGCCGTATTGATCGAACTGGCGCCCAGCGGGCTTCTGCGGGTCGCGGTCCACCAAGATCAGGGCAAAGGGAAACCGATCGCCGATGCGGGCAGGTCGCCAACCCATTGCCTCGAAACTGATTGCCGCTTCCAGTACATAGCCGTCCTCGGCATTGCGAACCACGTAACGACTGCCGGCGGCGAGTTCGCGCGGTGCGGCATCCGGAGAGGCGTAGTTCAGTCCAAAGGTTACCGATTCGGGAGCCGGTCCGACCGATCGGCCGCTGCCTGCGAGCCAATCGGGCGAGTTGACTTGGACGACCAAGCCATCGTGTTCCCAGGGCGATCCCCACCGATCCTGATGGGTCTTTGCGGCCGGATCGTCGTCGCGCACCTTGGCGGCAACGTACAAAAACGTTTCATCCCACGACACAACGACCCGCGCGCTCAGATCCGCTGGGCCTTCGGGCTTGGGTGTCGCCCATCCATGTCCGAGTGGAATGCTGTCGTCGATTCGGATCGGCCATTCGGTCGGTGCCGGCCATTCGTCCAACCGACCATCCGCACGGACGTCGGTGCGTCTGCGCGTCACTAATGTCGTCCACTCCAGGCCGCGGGTACGCTGGACATCACACAGAGGCCACTCAGATCGAGGCTCTTCTGAGCGGCCCTGCTGCTCTGGCTTGGCGGTTGGCGCCTTCCGCTGTAGGTCTTCTGGCTCCAGTTTGCTGGGGTCACACGGCTCCAATCGCAAATCAGCCAGCAACAGCAATCGTCCGTGCCCGGCATGCGTCAGTTCCAGCGACAGCTCCACCGCTGGAGCGGACAGATGCGCCACGCCCCAGTGTTCGTCGCGCATCCGGTATGGCTCCTTTGGCTTGACTCCATACCAACCCTGGCAGCGACCGGGAAGACGGATCGAACCGGCAACCATCTCGAAGCGGCCGTGACGCCCTACGCCCCATGGGCCGTAAAGGAGCTGGCTGCGGACGCTGTAGTAGCCATCGGCCGACACAGGAACACGGAACGTGACAACGTCGCCGACCTCGGCGGCCCGGTATACGAACAATCGCGGCGGGGCATTCGGAACACGATCTTGGGGTGGCGCGACGGTATAGTATTCGCCTCGGCCGGGATCGGCCAGTCGGATCACGTCGTCCACGTCCAGCATAACGGACGGCTCGGCGGCACAAGCCAACAGTGGACTGGCAAGGAGCCCCAAGGCAACAACAGCGATATGTTTCATACGCATACCGTCTCGTATCCCTAGTAGGTCCCGTCTGCCGGACGGGACCTTAAACCGAGTGGCACGGTAATACCCGCTTCCAGGTCCCGTCCGGCAGACGGGAGCTACCGGTCGACCGACTTGCGTTCGGTCTGTTTGAACACTTTGTGGCCATCAACGCTCAGGTGACTGCCGCCTTCGGCCTCGACACCAGCGGTTTGGCCGTTTACGACGTCGACATACGCGAAGCGCGCGTCAGTGACGACCGCGTCGGCTTCGATTTGCTGACCGTCCGGGTTGAACACGATCCATTCGACTCGATTCTCCTCGAACTCGCATCGCAATACCGTGGCTTCTACCGTGTCGCGCACAACCGCGATGGCGTCGGCTCCCGCCGTGCCAATCAGGTCGGCTGTGCGGTCTCCGCCGGCCGCTGTCGAGGCGTGTAGGATCGCATGCGGCTCGTGGGGATAGAAGACTTGTGTGAACAGCAACTTCTGCCCCGGCTGCGTCATGCCGCGCCACTGGTAACGCACTTGTCCAGGCACATAACTGGTCCGCGGGTCGGCGGCTGTGCGGTCTACCACCTGCATCACGCAGTCGGGCTGCGATACGAAGTAGACCAGCAGGTCGTAGGGCGGGTTCTTCAGCGGGTAATTCAGATACTTCGGCGATTTGATGAACGTGTTGGCCCAGTGCGGACCGATCTGGGGCCCAATGTTCTCGCTGTTGAAGACCGGCCCGACCTCGGCCAGGAAGCCTTCTTCAAACTCGGCGATGTCTCGAACGACGATGAACCGGTTCTTGATGAAAGCGATCTGGCGAGTGGCCTTGACCGGGTAGCCCTGATAGTCGGTAACCACGATCGTGGCGAACGTGGCCCGCTTGCCATCGTGGAAACGGGGAATCGTCACGGTCTGGTAGTACGAGTCGGCCAGATCGGGATCTGTGTTCCAACGCAACGGCGCGGTCCCACTGAGATCCTCGATCACCAGGCGGTTTTCGTCCGAAAAGCCCTTGGCTGGCACGGTCGACGTCAGACCTACTCCGTGACGTGTGATGCCAAGAATACCCGGCACATTCAGCGGATCGTGACGCGGGAACAGGTCGACCAACGCGAACAGATCGCCGGGATTCCAGCCGCTTCGCAGAACCAACTTGGCCGGCATAGTCTTGTCGGTGACGATCAGGCCACAGCAGGTAGTTCATCAGCTTGTGAGCCGCAAACCGATAACGGCCGTCACGGGTGTGGGCAGCAATCATTTCGAGCATCATGACACGCGCACCGGCCGTCGAGTTCCACCCGCCGTGAGCGCCGTAGGGCAGGATGATCCCGTCAGGGCTGACTTCGTACATCATCCGTTCCCAGACTGGTTTCACGTCCAGGTGACTGAAGAACTCCTCGTCGCCAACCAACTCGGCTCGCAAGAAAAGCGGCATAAGGATGCCGAAGTAGTAGCCCGTGTCGTTCGTAGGATGATCCTTGTATTGCCACCAGTCCTGGTAGACCTCCTCGGCGTAGCGCTGCCAAGTCTTGGCCTCAGACGCGTCTGGATACCACTGGGCGGCCAGCCCCTTCATAACACCCTCGCCCTGAGCCCGGTGCATCGGGCCGCGCCAGTACGTCTGCGATGTGCCCCACACGTGTATGTTCCGGTTCATGAACAGGATGAACTCGCGGAACCATGCATCGCGTTCCGGATCCAGCAAGCCACCTTTCCCCAGATAACGCCGGTACAGGCCGATGTAGCCGGGCTCGTCCATGTACATGCTGTGCCAACCGTCTTTGGCCACGGCCTGTTTGAGCGACTCGTGATAGGCCTTTAACATCGTGACGCATGCTTCGCCATAACGCCGCTCGCCCGTCTTGACGTATGCGGCCAGAACCGGCGTCAAATGCCGAGGCCCGTGGATGCCGTGCCGGTCAGCATTCTCCACGTAGTCGATGTGCCCACTGTACTCAAGCCACTTGTAGTAGGTCTCGCGCGTAATCTTCTGTTGCGGGATTGGGTATCGACGATCGGGCGGAGTTTGTTGAAACTCGTGATAACGGGCCTTATCCAGAGCGTAGTAGGTCGGCGGCCCAATCCGCTGGACCTTCGGCGTGCCCCGTTCCGGGGTGACCACCTCGAAGTCGCTTCCGAGGACCGCAACCGTCCAACCAAGCCCGATGCACAACGCCACGTTACCCGTGATTCGTCTCACGATGGACTCCTTCTGCTCGGCGAGAACTGTCCACGGCGAAGCGTAGACGAATCCGGACACGCGAGCAACCGTCCGTTCCATTTGTTGGACTCCGCAGGCTCTTCACGGTATCTTGGTGCTGCTCGGCACTGCTTGCGCCGCAAGCGGCTGGCCATGCGAGAATCGAAAGGCTGACATCTCACTAAAGAAGGCAGGCATGCTAACGGTCAGCCCCAGTGCCTTGCAGACATCGACGCTCTGGTCCAGTTGCTGGACCGCTTCGGCGTCGCCTTGGAGCATCAGATGGCCGACCCGGGTGACAGCCAGCGAGGCGATCTCTACGCCGGCACTCTTGGCGGCTGCAAGGTAAGCCTTCTGGGTTTCGGGCTTGCGCAGGTCGGTCTTGCCCTTGGCGCCGATCATGCTGACCTGGACGCCTTCCACGCCGATCTCGCTGGCCAACTGGAAACTTGACGCGTCGCGCCGCCCCAACGTCCAGTCGCACACGCCGATCTTGAACCATTGTGATCCCGGCGAGCCAAAAAGCGGCTTGAGGTTGGATGCTGCCGCCGCAAACGCGGCCGCCTGGACGGAGCGGGAAAGCATTACACGTCGGGAAATTCTGCGGTTTCAAAGGCTCATCACAATTCTCCCTTGAGACTGATGGTGCTTCGGCTTGGTCGCTTTCTCAATGGCGTAACCGTAACCACGGCCGCTGTACGTGAGGATCGAATTGCCCATGGTGGTTTCAAGAAAAAAGAAGTTCTACTCCGCGGATGGTTCTGGACGATTCTACAACAGAAAAGCTGTCTTCTACGAGAAAATCTCAACCCAAGCTGAATGTGCTCGTGTAGCATGGATCAAAGCCCAGGTAAGAGAAGGAGAGGGACATGACATTGCGCAACGAGCTTGGGATTGTCGCGCTGTCCGCCGTCATGAGCGCGTTGGCCTACTGCCAGGAAGGGAAGGAAGAAGCGACGACATCCGATTCAGAACTTGTCGGCTACTGGAAACTGCAGGGCGATTACAGCGATCATTCGGGCAACGGCAACCACGGCGTCAATCACGGCGTGAACCTCGACACCGGAGAGTTCAGCGGCAGCGCGAGTTATGTAGAGGTGCCAAATGGCCCCGCTCTCAATTTCGGGACGGGCGACTTCTCGATCTGTGCCTGGGTTTACACGGAGAAAGACCTGGACGATGTGATCGGCGACGTGTTGAGCAAGTACGATCCGTCAAAGAGAAGAGGGTTCACCCTCAACATCAAGGCCAGCTCGGGCGGCTACCAGTCTCAGGGAGACGACAAGCATGTCTACTTCGGGATAGACAACGGCAGGGTGAGTGATTGGCAGGACTGCGGCAGGGTCGGCAATCTAAGGACGACGGGCGTGGGTCCGTTGATCGTCCACCAGGGAAAACTGTACGCCGCCACATGGACGCTTGACTGGACCCGCGTCATGACCGGCAACTACGGCACTTGCCGCGTCTACTGTTACGAAGGCGGCAAACAATGGAAAGACTGCGGCCAGCCGGGCAACTGTCTTCGGTTCAATTGCATCGCCTCGTATCGAGGGAAGCTGTATGTGGGGGGAGACAAAGGAAAACATCGTCCTGGGGAAGACTATCGGACCGGTTCCTACAAAGTGTACGTCTATGAAG
>CAZURK010000190.1:0-30193 GCA_964623055.1 uncultured Pirellulaceae bacterium | reverse complement strand
CCAGGGTGGAGCGACGTGAGGGAAACGAACGTCGCGCAACCCTGGGTGGGGAGGATGATTGACGCCAAAACCCCGAAGGGGTGCCCCTAATCGCGAAAGCTCAGGCAGTTAGGGCCGCCCCGTTTGGGGCTGCCCTTTGTTTCTAACTTGTTCCCAGGGTTGCGCGACGACCGCCGGACGCTCGTCGCTCCACCCTGGGCTGACATAGGAACGTGCCTTCGGCACTTAAGAACCCAACGACAAGCGATTCAGGCTCGTGATGGAGATTGACCATGTCTACTGATTTGCACTCGGAAAGGCATGTTTCTGAAGACCGAACCCCTGCTCAAGAACCTACCTCAACGGGCAGATGGTGGAAACGCGCTCTACTCGCCGTTGGCGTCGTCGGGGTGATTGCGACTGCTGCCGCGCTCATACCTGGCGCTGTATCACGAGACGACTCCGGCCCACGGTTGACTCACACCATCAGCCGCGGCGATTTGGTTGTCTCGGTCACCGAACAAGGGATGTTGGAGAGTTCCAACAATACGGAAGTCAAATGCAAAGTCCGAGGTTACAACACCGTCATCTGGGTTGTCGAAGGCGGTACGGAGGTGAAGGCGGGCGACGAATTGGTAAGGCTGGATACAAAGCGAATCGAAGACGCCGTCAGTCTGCAAACGACGAATTTTCATACGGCGACGGCCACACTCGAAGAATCCCTTGCCGAGGTGGAGAAGGCGAAGATCGCCATTCCGGCGTACTTGGAAGGCGAGTACCGATCGCGGCGCGAAGGGTTGGAGAGGCAACTGGAAGTCAAGAAGACGAATCTAGATTTTGCCAAGCAGATGCTTGACGATGCTGAAAAGCTATTTAACCGCGGCTATGTGACTGAATTGGAGGTCGAGGGGAATAGGTTCACGGTCAAGCAAGCTGAGTTGGAACTGGAGGTCGTAGAGACGCAGCTCTCCGTTCTGCAAAAATACACCAGGGAAATGCGGATGGAGACGCTGAAGGGCAACTTGGCCGCAAACGAATCAAAGCTGCAAGCGGACAAGGCAGGGCTCGAAATGGATAAGGGACGCCTCGCGCTCGCGCAGAAGGAGCTTGAGAACTGCATCATTAAGGCCGAAAGGAGTGGCTTGGTGATTCACCCCTCGGCTGCACAGTGGAAGGATACACCCGACATCGCAAAAGGTGCGACGGTGCGTAAGGATCAAGTCCTGTTGCTCATGCCCGACCTGTCGAAGATGCAGGTCAAGGTCGGTATTCACGAATCCATCGTCGACCACGTCAAGCCGGGAATGGCTGCCAGGATTACCCTGCCGGACAAGACGCTTGACGGCAAAGTCTCCTCGGTGGCTTCGGTCACAAGGCCGGCCGGTTGGTGGACCGGAAACGTGGTGAAGTATGACACCATCATCGAACTTCCTTCGGAAGAAGGGCTGAAACCTGGCATGAGCGCCGAGGTGGAGATCATCATGGCTCGGCACGAAGACGTGCTGACAATACCCGTCGCTGCGGTGCTTGAAACTGAGGAGGGGGACTTCTGTTGGGTCCAGACGGCCGATGGAGCAAAACGGCGTTCGCTCAGGCTCGGCGACACCGACGACTCGTTCATTATCGTCACGGCGGGTCTGAAGGAAGGGGACGAGGTCATGCTCAATCCGCTTGCCTTCATTGACGAAGCAAAAACAGAGGCGTTGAAACCGTTCGACGAGACGATTCAGCCAGAACCTAATGCAGACGAGTCCGACACCGTGTCAAAGCAGCAAGAGGGAAGTAGTAGCTGAACTCGCAAGAGTTCAGGGCCATCAGTATCGAGTCGAGTGCTTCCAAGCCCGGCAACGAATACAAAACCGGCCACCATCATGGCAAAGCACGAAATCGACAGCTACCTTAAGCGATTGCCACGAGAACACTATCGTGGCACGGCATACGTGCATTGGTCGTTCACGATAAAGGACCGCAAGACGGGATGGCTCAAAGCTATCTTCTACTACAAGTTTCGAGAACTCTTGACGCACACCATGTTCCGCTATGGTCTCACCTGTCCGATCTTCTGTTGCATGCCGGACCACATCCATCTGATGTGGATCGGGCTGTTCGACCGTACGGATCAATTGAACGCAATGAAGTACTTGCGCAAGCAAGTCAATTTGGTGCTTCGCAAGATTGGTTTTGAACTGCAGGCTCAAGCCTACGCCAATGTTCTCCAGGAAGACGAACGAGAAAAAGAAGCGTTTGAAGATGTCTGTGAGTACATCGCCAGAAATCCTGAACGAAAAGGGTTGGTCCCTGTTGATGGATTTCGACAGCATGCTTACACGGATTGCCTTATTCCGGGAGCGCCCGAAGTACGGTTCGTGGACCACAACTACTGGGAAACGCTTTGGCGAATCTACTCGGCGACCCGGAAGAACGGATTGATGAAGCAGTACGAATAGCCGCAGACGCAAGACTTTCAAATCGAACGCGATGCGACCGAAGTCTTGCGACTCCGGCTACCTGACCTTCGAGAACGATAATGGCGACTGAGACTATGCCAGAAACGCAGAGCCATCCACCCGCGCCGCGCGGGCAACAGCGCAGCGAGCGTCAGGATTCCTCGCAAGGTCGATGGTGGAAGCGCGGTCTCCTGGTGATCGGTGTTGTCGCCGTGCTGGTGCCCGCTGCCGCGCTGATCCCAGGCGACCGTTCGTTGCGGGACATCGGCCCTGTGCTGACTCACACGATCACTCGCGGCGACCTGATCGTCACGGTAACCGAACAAGGGACGCTGGAGAGTTCCGACAACACGGAAATCAAGAACAAAGTCCGAGGTGATAGCACCGTCATCTGGGTGATCGAGGGCGGTACGGAGGTAAAGCCAGGAGACGAATTGGTCCGCTTGGATACGCTGGCGCTCGAAGACGCCATTGCTGAACGCACGAAGTACGCTCATCTGACGAGGGCAGGTGCCGAACGAGCCAGAGCTACTATGGAGGCGGCGAAGCTTGCGATTCCGGAGTACCTGGAAGGCACGTATCGAACGCAGTTGATGGGCCATGAGAAGGACTTGGCAATTGCCGAGTCGCATTTGGTAACTGCTCAGAACATGCTTGACCATGCCAAAATGATGGCTGAACGTGGCTACAAAAGTGGGTTGCAGGTTCAGCAGAAAACGTTCGACGTCATGCAGGCTGAGATGGCCGTGAAGGCCCAGAACACCGCGATCGGTGTTTTGAAGGACTACACCAAGAAAATGGAGATGGCAACGCTGCAGGGCAATTTGAAGGCAGCCGAAGCACGACTCGCAGCCGAGGAGGAACGAGCCAAACAGGATGCAGAGCGCCGCGATCTCGCGAAGAACGAGCTTGAATACTGCGTCGTGAAGGCCGAAAAGAGCGGCATGGTGATTCACCCTTCGGCCGCAAGCTGGAAGAATGCTCCGGAGATCGAAGAAGGTGCGACGGTGCATATGGATCAAGTCATGCTGCTCATGCCCGATCTGTCCAAAATGCAGGTCAAGGTCGGCATTCACGAATCCGTCGTCGACCGCATCAAGCCGGGACTGGCTGCCAAGATTACGCTACCGGACAAGACGCTTGACGGCGAGGTTACCTCCGTGGCCCCCATCACAAGGCCGGCAGGTTGGTGGACCGGAAACGTGGTGAAATATGACACGATCGTCGAGCTTCCCCCGGTGGAAGGGCTGAAGCCCGGCATGAGCGCCGAGGTGGAAGTGATCATGGCTCGGCATGAGGACGTGCTGACGATACCAGTCGCCGCGGTGGTAGAAACCGCCGAGGGAGACTTCTGTTGGGTCAAGACGGCCGATGGAGCACAACGGCGGTCGTTGGGGCTGGGCGACAGCGACGACCAGTTCATTGTCGTCGAGACGGGTCTTGAGGAAGGGGAGGAGGTCGTGCTCGATCCGCTTGCCTCCATCGAGGAAGCACAAACAACAGTGCTGAAACCGCTCAGCGAAACAGAGCAGCCTGAAGAGACAAGGCCGCCCAATCCGTCCCCTCTCCCCAGTGGGGAGAGGGGACATGATTGATCGTTGATTGCCAGTTGGTGCAACCATGTCGACTGACGTGCTTCAAGAAACGCAAACCCACCCACCACCTCCAAGTTCACAACTGCGCAACGACCCTCCGGATTCCTCCCAAGGTCGATGGTGGAAACTCGGTCTGCTTGTCATCGTTGTGGTTGCCGTGGCTGTGTCGGTCACGGCACTGATATCAGGCACCAGTTCGCCGCAAGACCTCGGTCCCAAGCTGACTCACAAGATTACGCGCAACGACCTGATCGTCACGGTTACCGCACAAGGGCTTTTGGAGAGCTCTGAAAACGTGGAAGTCAAGAACAAAGTCCGAGGCCGGAGCACCGTGATCTGGGTGATCGAAAGCGGTACGGTGGTAAAGCCTGGAGACGAACTGGTCAGGTTGGATACGCAGGTGATCGACGACGCCATCGCCGAACGTTCGAAGTATGCTCATTGGTCAAGATCCGCTGCCGAACGATCCGAGGCAAATGTCACCAGAGCAAAGCTTGCGATTCCGCAGTACGAGGAAGGCACGTATCCGGCGCGGTTGATGGAGTTGGAGAAGGATCTGGCAATTGCCGAATCGAACCTGCGTGCCATGCAGAACTTGCTTGACCATGCCATAACGATGTTTGCGAACGGCTACAAGAGCGAATTGGAGGTCGAGCAGAGGAGTTTCGCAGTCATGCAAGCCAGGTTGGCTGTGGAAGCGGAGATTACCGAGATCGATGTACTGAAGAACCACACCAGGAAACTGGACCTGGAGACACTGACGGGAGACTTGAAGGCGAGCAAAGCAAGGCACGAAGCGAACAAGGAACGCGCCAAAATGGACGGGATTCGACGTGATATTGCGAAAGAGGAGCTGAAGCACTGCGTCGTCAGGGCCGATACGGGCGGCTTGGTGATTCATCCCTCGGCCGCACGGTGGAAGAATGCGCCCGAGATCGAAATAGGTGCGAGGGTGTACAAGGAGCAGGTCATGCTGCTCATGCCCGACTTGTCCAAGATGCAGGTGAAGCTCGGCATTCGCGAAGGCAACATCGAACGGCTCAAGCCGGGAATGGCTGCCAGGGTGACCTTGCCGGACAAAACGCTTGACGGCGAGGTTTCCACCGTGTCCTCGGTCGCTGCGCCGCCAGGCTTGTTGACCGGAGACGTGGTGCTATATGACACGACCATCAAACTGCCCTCGGTGCCAGGGCTGAAGCCCGGTATGAGCGCCCTGGTCGAAGTGATCGTGGATCAGTACGAGAACGTTCTGACGATACCAGTCGCCGCGGTGGTAGAAAGTACCGAGGGAGACTTCTGTTGGGTCAAGACACCCGAGGGACCGAAGCGCCGTTCGCTGGAACTCGGCGGCACCAACAGAGTATTCACGGTCGTCAAGGCGGGCTTGAAGGAAGGCGACGAGGTGGCACTCAATCCGTACGCCTTCGAAGGACCACAGGCAGAGGTGTTGAAGGCGTCCGCCAAAGCGAAAAGTCCGAAGTCAAAGTCGTCCGAGCCCGCCGCCGAGTCGAAGCCGTCCGGCGACTCGAACGGGCAGGAATCCGAGCCGAAAGCGGCCAAGCCCGAGAAGACGGATTCGAAACCGAAGACCCCCGGTGCCGTGATCATCGAGAAGGCTGACAAGAACAGTGATGGCGTTTTGACGATCGACGAATGCGCAGAGGAGAACCGGCCCTTTTTCCGCATGGCCGATGCCAACAAAGACGAAAAAGTTGATGCCGGCGAACTCGATGCAGCACTGAAACGCTTACAGGACGCCAAGTCGAAATGACCGTAATACGGGCCTGCCCATTAAGTGACTCGTTTAACCGCGACCCAGCGGGGAGCGCGTCGGAGTTGACGTTGGTTGCCGCGTCACGCGCTCCCCGTTGGGTCGCGGTTAAACGAAGACTGCATGTGGTTGGCCTGCCGTCTCTACTCCGCTAACAACACTTTACCACTCGCTTGCGACTGATAAGACCGTGAACAGCTCCTTCGTCCAAACCGTTCAACTTGGCTTGAAAAGCCTGCTGCTTCAGAAGATGCGGGCCGGGTTGGCCGCATTGGGTATCTTCATCGGCACCAGCACGGTGATTTGGTTGGTCGCCATGGGCGAAGGTGTCAGCTATCGGGCACAGCAACAGATCAAGGAGTTGGGCGCGACGAACATCATCGTTCGGAGCAAGGAAACGCACTCAGAGGAGGAAGCCAACAGTCGTATCAAGGCTTATGGTCTGCTCAGGGACGACTACCGTCGAATCACGGAGAACATTCCGACCATCCGCCGCGCGGTGCCGATGCGTGAGCTTCGCTTCGAATTGCGTCTGGGAAACAGGACTGCAGACGCAAAGCTCGTGGGTTGCGTCGAGGATTACCTCCAACTCAATCAACTGGAGATTGCTCGTGGGCGATGGCTCACTCCTCGCGACCGTGGCAAAAAAGTCATTGTACTGGCCGACGACACGACAAAGCGACTGTTTCCTTACGAGAATCCGATTGGGAAGACGATCTGGGTGGGAAGTGAATTCTACGTGGTGATCGGTCAAACCAAGCCGCGCACGGCGTCGGCCGCAATCGGCGGCAGTCTCGATGCCAGGGACTACAACCTGGATGCATACATCCCGCTGAAGACCCTCCGCCATCGCGTCGGCGATCTGGTGATGAAGCGTGTTGGCGGCGGCCAGGGCTGGAACTTTGTCGGTGAGATGGTCGAACTCAGCCAGATTACCGTGACGGTCGACAATATGGAAGACGTAGACGAGACGGCAGCCATCATCGAGACACTGCTCAAGAAGTATCACGAAAACGAAGACTACGCGGTTGTGGTGCCCAAGGAATTACTGCGTCAGGCCGAACGAACACGGGCCATGTTCAATGTGCTGCTGGTGGTTATCGCCGGCATCTCGCTGCTGGTTGGCGGCATCGGCATCATGAACATCATGCTGGCGACTGTGACAGAGCGAACTCGCGAAATTGGCATCCGCCGGGCGCTGGGCGCAACACGAAAGCACATTGTCCAACAGTTTCTGACCGAAACGGTTGTGCTAACGGCCAGCGGCGGTCTCTTGGGCGTGCTGTTCGGCCTTTGGTGCGGTCCGTTGTTTCGAGGTCTGCGGTCAGCCGTGACGATGATGTCGCCGGACGCATTGCCGCCCATTGTTTACACACTCGAACCGCGCATCGCTCCTTGGTCCGTCTTACTATCGTTGTTTATCTCTCTTGGCGTGGGAGTTGTATTCGGAGTCTATCCAGCTCGGCAAGCCGCGTACATGGACCCGATCGAAGCGCTGCGTCATGAATAGTCGCTTTTCGATCCACCAAGGGGCGTTTGTTCGCGGAGAATCGTAGTGGTGCGGCTATCGATATTTGTCAGGTAGATTGTGGCCAGGGTGGCCGGGGTTGGAGGGCGCAAGCCCGAAACCCCGGGGCTTCCCTCGCTGACGCTCAGTCCAGCCCCGGCCACCCAACCTGACATTGATCGACAGACACACCAGTAGGTCAGGCTTCGCCTGACGCATTTCGTGCATCGTCATGCACAGCATGACCTACATATCCTGGAAGCGAACAACGACACACCATGAACCAAGAATCACGCAACCATCGAATCCTCCTCGTCGAAGACGACGCACCGCTTGCGGCGATGGTGGCGGACTTTCTTGCACCGCATGGATTCGAGGTCTCGATCGAGGGGCGTGGCGACACGGCGGCTACGCGGATCACGAGTGAGAAACCCGATGTAGTTGTGTTGGACGTTAATCTGCCCGGCCTAGATGGCTTTTCGGTATGCAAATCGGTGAGGTCGAAATTTCACGGCGCGATCATCATGCTGACCGCTCGCGGCGAAGAGATCGACGAGGTACTGGGACTCGAAGCCGGTGCCGACGACTACATGGCAAAGCCAGTGCGGCCACGTGCACTGTTGGCACGGTTACGGATGCATCTGCGCCGCGCCACTCCGGAAGAACAGGCAAGCCAACCGATTGTCGTTGGTTCACTGGTGGTCGATGCCGCGCGAAGGAGCGTCGAGATCGACGGCGCATCTGTGGACCTGACGACGGCCGAATTCGAGCTGCTGAATCTCTTGGCCAAGCACGCCGGCCAACCGCTCAGCCGCAACGACATCTATCTGGAAATCCACGAAATGAAGTACGACGGACTGGACCGGTCGATCGACCTCCGTATTTCACGTCTCAGAAAGAAACTCGGCGACGACCCCGCGAAGCCGCAACGTATCAAGTCAGTAAGAGGAGTCGGCTATATGCTGTCCGTTGAACCATGACATGGCTTTTCATTCGTTTCTACGTCTGCGTGTTGATCGTTCTGTTCGTGGCTTGGTACATCCATAGCGCCGTGGTGAAAAGCCGAGCCGATGCGGAATGGGATCGGGTTATCGTGGAAGCGCACGGGGGCGGTGCGCGGCTGGTGGCGAGTGAACTGGACGCTTCGCCGCCAGAGAGCCGAGAGCAGGTACTGGAGAGCTTGCGCGAGCGGTTTGCTTACCCGATCGATGTGATCCCCTTGATAGAACTCCCGAGAGACCCTCAGCGGCAGATCTCTGGCGGTGATGATGTTGCCTGTTTTCGGCCAGAGAAACGATATTACGTTGTTGCCGCATTGTCCGGCGGTGCTGAGGTTGTCCGCCTCGGCCCGTTCCCGAATTACGATCTTCACGAGATCGAACAGTCGCTCGGTGGTTGGATGCGGTTGACGGCAAACAAGGTCGATGCGGCCACGCTCGGCGAGCGTCAAGCCGTTCTCAAGAGACTGCAGGATCGCTTCGATATCTCGATCGATATTGCAGACCGCGAGGACTTGCCCGACTGGCCAGAGAAGCGAATCGCCCGTGGAGAGGACGCAGTATTCTACTCCCCGGACCCGCAGCCGAATGAACGTTGGTTTGCCGCCACGCCGTTGTCGGGCGGGACCGAGGTCGTCCGCTTCGGGCCATTTCCGAGCTTCGAACGAATCGACCAGAAGGCAGCGACCACGACGCTGGCCCTCGTGCTGCTTCCCGCCGCGATCGCGATTGCCTTGCTGCTGCGACCTGTCGCCCACCAGCTTCGACGGGTGGAACACGCCGCAAAGGTAATCGCAGCGGGCGACTTGAGTGCCCGCGTAGACGAACGTCGCGTCCGCTCGGCCAAACCCCTGGCGCAAGCGTTCAACAATATGGCCCGTCGCACCGAGGCGCTTGTGCGAACCCAACGCGAACTCTTGCAGGCTGTGTCGCATGAGTTGCGGACTCCCCTGTCGCGTATGAGGTTCGCCATCGACCTGATTGAAACCGCGAAAGACGACGAGGAACGCAAACGACGGCTCAAGTCGCTTGACGCCGCGACCGAGGAACTCGACGAGCTTGTCGGCGAATTGCTCAGTTATGCGCGAATGGAAACAACCGAATCGCAATTAGACCAGGAACACATAGCGCTACAGGACACTCTTGATGTTCTGATCCCAAAGCACGCGGCGCTGTATCCGTCCATTCAATACGAGGTGAGCGAAAATATCGGCGGCGATGAGGATATCATTCTGGCTGACCGAACCGGCTTCCAACGGGCGATCGGAAACCTGTTGAGCAACGCCGGCCAACACGCCAAGAGCCGTGTGCTGATCAGCATGGAGCGGGCGGATCGAGCCGCGATCGTCGATGTTGATGACGACGGAGAAGGCATTCCGGAATCTGAGCACGAGCGCGTCTTCGAGCCGTTTGTGCGACTGGACAACGAATCGAACGGCCACGGAGCCGGGCTCGGCCTGGCCCTCGTGAAACGGATCGTGACACAGCACGGCGGCAGCGTCCAGGTGTTGACCAGTCCTCTGGGCGGTTGCAGAATTCGAACGACCTGGCCGGCGCGAGATTGACCTCCGGCATCTTCGCGGTCGGTTTCGCTAATCCGTAAAATCGTCGCGACCGATACCAACGATACCATCGCGGTCGAGTTGTGCGCTCATAGCTTGCACTGCATGCAATGACTGCATCGGGCCCACTCCTCTCAAGGACGCGAATGATACGACATCTGTGCCGCCCGGTCTGCTGTTGGCGGAAGCAGCGATCGCGCTTGTCCGGTTGGCTATTGATCGGACTGGCCGGCATCGCTCTGAGCGGCTGTACGCGCACAGCGTATCGCCAGCGGGCTGACCGGCAGTCGTATCAAATCCTCGCCCAAAAGATCACGGACGAACGCTGGGCGGTTCCGGAACTGGACATCACGCCCGATCCGCGCAGCCGGTTCCACGACCCGTACGATCCCGACTTCCCGCCACTTCCGCCTGACGACCCCGCAGCACACCAATACATGCATCGCGTCGACGGCAAGCTGGGCTGGAGACACTGGCACCGCTTCGGTGATACGGAACGCGTCGAGAATCCGGATTGGCCCGTCTACTTGGGCGGCGAACCGTTGACCTCCGCTCAGGGGCGGCTACCCAACATAGACAAGATCACCCTGGAACGTGCGATAGAATTGGGTCTGATCCACAGCCGCGAATACCAGGAGCAGATGGAGGACGTCTACCTCGGCGCTCTGGCATTGACCCATGACCGGTACCGCTTCGACCTGCGCCCCAGCGGATTTCTTGGCGAGCCCGGTACAGAGATCTTCCATCAGCACCAACCCGATGACGCGAGCGATTTGATGCTGGGGCCAACAAACTTCGGCGTCCGCAAGCTGCTGCCCACGGGCGCCCAACTCGTTGCGGAGCTAACGAACAACACCATCTGGATGTTTTCCGGGGGGAACGGTGCCGGAACGGCAAGCACTTTTGCCTACTCGATCGTACAACCGCTGTTGGCAGGTGCGGGACGCGAAATCGTTCTTGAAGACCTGACGCAGGCCGAGAGAAACGTCCTGTATGCCATCCGCAGATTCGCCCGATTCCGCAAGGACTTTTACGTAATGATCGTCACGGGCGAGCGGGCTCTGCCGCTGCCGGGCAGCACCGGCGGAAGCGAATTGGCTTTCCTGATCCGTGGCGAACGAGCACCCACGGTGGGTTTCTACTTTCTACTGTTTCAGTACCAGCGACTGCGAAACCGGGCAGAGAACGTGCAGAGCCTAGAGATGCGCTTGAGGGACGTGCAGGCCATGTTGCGTGACGGCAAGGCCGCGACGTTGGATGTCACGCAAGTACAGACCAGCCTCGAACATGGTCGCTTCAGCAGAACCATCCGCGAACGGTTCTTTGGCGACCAATTGGACCGATTCAAGCTCCAGCTTGGATTGCCGCCGGATCTGGAACTGGAAATCGACGATTCGGTATTGGAACAGTTTCAGTTCCGCAATCCACAGTTGACCGATTTGCAGGACGACCTTCGCCGACTAGACTCGACATTTCAAGAGTTGGCCGCGGCACCGGATCGAAAACGTACACTGGAGGTCGTCCGCGGGCTGATCGCGATTCGTGGGAAACTCGCATCCGCGTTCGAAGCGGCCGCCGGGAAGCTCGAACAGCTTCAGCGATCGCTACCGTCGCGGATTGGGACGACGAGCCCGGAGGCGGAACAGGAGTTTGGCAGGATTGTCGCCGAGGATTCAGCCCGTTTCGAGCAATTGCACCAAGCCTTCGAAGGCGATGGCCAAATGCTGCAGGGATTGCAGCGTTCGCTCGCGCAACAGGGAATCGCAAACGACCGTCTGACACAGATTCTCGGCCAAGCGGTAACGCAACGGGATATTCTGTACACAACCACGCGCAGGCTCAGCAGTCTGGAAGCCGCAACTCGGGTCGAACTGATCGAGCTGACACCTGTGCATTTGACGCCCAGCGCGGCAGTGGATCTGGCGCTGGAGAATCGGCTGGATCTAATGAATCGTCGTGCTTTAGTCATGGACGCGCGGCGCCGTCTGGAAATCGCGGCTGACCGTTTGGAAGGCACGCTGGACGTAATCGCCGAAGGCGCGGTCAACACACCGCCCCTGCTGCAGAATAGCAGGGCCTACGATTTCCGCGCCAAAGAGAGTGAATTTCGCGTCGGCGTGGCGGTGAAAACACCTGTGGATCGCCGCAGGGAAAGAAACGACTTTCGCGCCGCACAAATCGCCTATCAGCGTGCCCGGCGCAACTACATCGCGGCTGAAGATCAGGTCAAGCTGGACGTGCGCAGCGAGCTGCGAGACCTGAAGGCTCAGCGCGAGCTGTTCGAGATCCAACGTCGCGCACTTCGCGTCGCAGCCATGGAGTTGGAGCAAGCGCTCGAGGCCGGCGAACGCCAAGCGGATGGCGAGGGCGAAGGAAGGCAACAGGGACTAAATATTCCCCGCGCACTGGAAAACATCCTCGACGCACAAGACGAGTTGATCGAAGCCTGGGTCGAGTACGAAACCGCAAGGATGGAACTGTTTCGCGACGTGGGAGTAATGAAAATCGACGCCAACGGTCTTTGGCCGCAAGCCCAACAACGAGAGGACTCCGCACCGGTGCCGGACTCTAGCGGACTACGCGGTGCGCCGTCACCTTCCCTCTGAATCCGACCTGAACCGTCCTCTGGTCTGCCCAGCGTACCATGATTCGGAATGGGTGGGTTGGCACCATCTCTTTGACCTGGAAGATTTCTGGTAAGATCGGACTGTTTTGGGCCGACTGGATCACTCGACTTAGCTCTCGGATTCACCGTCATGCAACGCACACAGAGTTACTATCAGTTCTGCAAGACAACCGCCGCAATCGTCGCCATTTCACTCGTCCATGGCATCGCATCGGCACCGGCAAACGCTGGCGGTATACATATCGCGATCGTCGACGGCAAGCCGGGCCACAAACCCTTTCTCGACTTCGTACGCCAGAGAGCCGGCGAGGATCCCGTCGTCGTTTCCTTTTCGCAGAGCGGCTGGGACGAGATCGCCATGCAACGGGGCGAAACCAGCGTGGAACAGGTGAATTCGATGCGAACACGCATTTCCGCGGCGGTGGAATCGGCCGCCGACAATGGGGTGGGCCTAGTCGTTGTTTTCCGCATAGAATCGACCGAGGGTGCAGCCTGGGGCGCACTGGGAGCTAACGTCGTAACCGGCGCTATCGACGCGCGCGATTCAAGCCTGTCACGAACTCTCTATACGCACGGAAGAAACGGGGCAAACGCCGTCCAGCGTTTGGTGCAAACTACCTCACAACGCCAAAGCTACAACAACTTGGTGCTTTTTGGCGGCCCTTTAGACGCATCTGCGTTCTCCACCGGTTTGGAAAGGGCCGGTTACGCGCCGAACCAGTGCAAAGTATTCACCACTCAATACAGTCCGTCGACGGAGCGTCATAGCAACGGATACGTTCACGTGCATGTCGAGTCGAAGGATGGCCGGGAGGTAGACGAGAATACTCTGCTAGACAGTTTTGGGACCGATGAGTTCCGGCTTTCCGTGAACCACAAAGGGCAACAGTGGCTACTCATTTCGGCTCCCGACAATCTGGCAGCAGACCCGCGCGGTCAGGGATACTCACGGCTGACAAGACACGAACTGAATCGCCGCCTGTCTCCGGAACCCGCTGTAAACGTGGCCGAGATGTCGGATCAACAGCTCCTCGACACTCATGTCTCCGCCGTGAATCGGCTCGCGGAAATCGAACGAAGCGTACTGCAGCAGCGCGGCGCGAAGAATCTGCCATCGGACGATCCAAAGACCTTTTGGCGGGATCGAAATCTGTGGAACCAATTCGATTTGGAGCGCGACAGAGCCGCGGTCGAAATGTGTTCGGCAATAGAAGAACAACTCACGCGCATTACATCGGAGTCCAGTGGGGAGGAGGAGAAGGAATCACTGCGCAAAGTCGCATCGTTAGGAGAGGAATACACGCGTGAATTCCACTACGACGAACACGCGCAGCTCGTGAAGACGGCCCAGATGTGTGAACGAGAGTTGAATCATCGCGGCATTGACAGCTTGTTCATTGGAGCCTTGTACGATGTCATGGCTGTCGAAAACGATGCTGTTTCCCAGGATCTTGCTGGCCTGTTGCTCAAATGGAGACGCCTGGATTTAATCGCGGAGGCTCACTATCTATCCGCCCTCGCCTACAGCCACGAAATTACCGACCCAGCGTGGGATGTCATCACGTTTGTGAAAGCGGTGCCGAAACTGGCCGCACAAGAGTCCCTGAAAGGCGTAGCTCGTATGCTAGCTTGTGGAGCACTCAAAGAAGTGACGCAACGGTCGCTTGTCGGCGCGATACGGCAATCGCTACACGAGGCTTCGGATCAATCCTTTCGCGTGCCCATGGATGAGCATTTCGCCGAGTTGTCCGGTCAGATTGATTCACGCAGGCAACAGATACTCCAGTTGAAGCGGGACTCTCTGCTGGCAAGCGCCGGAAGGCGTCGCGAATACTACGTTTACAGATGGAATGAGGAGACATTGCGGAAGATTTTCGCCTCGGACACAATCGTCGAGCAGAACTATGAGTTGTGGGTGTCGACCGCCAAACATCGCATTCTCACCAACTATTTCAAAAGGAAGCTCACAGAAGCCGGACTCCGCAAGCAACGTGAGGAGCTTGCGGAGACTGCTCACACAGAGGAAATAGCTCGGCTGAACGGGGAGGTCAAGAAACTTGAAGCCCAGCGACGTGACGTCGATACTGGCAACCCTTGGACCATGTACGACCAAGAATGGAAGGCGGCTACCGAAGCGGACGTTGAAGAAGTCGCCGTCCTCTGGCGCATTGCGCGGATCGTTGTCGAGAATCCCGAGTATTACGACGCGGTGATGGCTCTTTTTGTGTTGAGTATCGACGATAAGGTGACGATATTCATTGACGCACTGCGCGCTGAACGAGCTCGCGTCGCCCGCACGCAGGCGGCGGCGGAAACCTCCTCCGAAACCATAGCCGTCGATCTGACTGGAGAATTGGCCGGGAAATGGAAGGCTGTAAACGACGATCCAGCGTGGGATGTCAGTAGTCTGGCGGGCTCTCGTTGGTTCAACGTACGGCGCAAAGATGGAGGCAAAGCCGTCTGGATCTACGACGGTGAAGACGATGCGGTTGGGGATATCGCCGACGCCATTCAAAAGAAGCTGAAAGAGGCGCGAATGTCGGCTGATGCCGTCGTTGTCATCGGGGGCCACCCAACGGACAAGAAAACGATGGCCCTGGTGGCAGAGCTCAAACGCCGCGGACTCAAGCCGGTTGTGGAGGACACCCGCGGACTCACGAAGGAACAAGCCGTCAAGGCGGTTGCAGCGCGTGTGCTAAAGGAGCGGGGGAAATCGCGGGGAACCGAAATCGTTGGAGTAGTGCTCCCAAACGGCTCAGACAAAAAGCCCGCGGCAGACTCAGTTCTCGATCTGGAGCATTTGGCCAAACGCGGTCTCCGTTTCAGAAACATCTACGCCGTCAATCCCCTGTGCTCGCCGCGTCGAGCGACCATGTTGAGTTCACAATGGAACCAGGCGCGTGCCGGCGAGCAGTTGGCCGTTGTTTCACCATTGCATGGCGGTCTTGGCTCGCCTCCCACCCCCCCCATGGATTTTCCCGTGGCGAGCCTAATCTGGCGTTCGGAGACGGAAATCCCGATGCATTACGCCTCCAAAGCCGGGGCATTCTACTTCACTAGTCTTTTTGAATCGGAGGATTCGTCCGAGGAGCCCGCACGGGATGAAGCGATCGTCGTCCTTGCGGCGCCCGAGAAAGCAACCGTCACTATCAACGGACGCGATCGCGGCCAAGACCGCCATTTCCGCTTTCGTCCGATATCCGCAACTCGCGTATCGTACTACGTCTTTTGCGTTCATCTGCCGAACGGGCAAGCTGTGGAACGTACGGTCAAGGTAACCGGCGGCAAGTGCGTTCGCTTGCTGGCTTTGTCACTAGATACAGGAAGCGATTCTTGGCGGCTGGTAGTACGTCTGTCTGCCGACACCAAGCTGTCGTCCCTGATTTCGTCACATTTGGAGGAAGGGCAGAGGCTGCTGGGGCGAGGTCTGCCACGAGAGGCGCTCAAGAAATTCGACTGGGCTGTGCAACTCGAACTCGGTTCAGCAATGGCGCGTGCCCGCCGCGGCAGTGCGTACGCGGCACTGGACCAGCTCGACAGGGCCATCGCCGATTACGACAAGGCGATCGAACTCGATCCGAAGTTTGTCTATGCGTACAACAGTCGCGGCTACGCCTGGAGCAGTAAGGGTGAACACCAAAAAGCGATCGATGACTTCGGCAAGGCAATCGAACTCGATCCAACGTCGGCCTACGCGTATGACAGTCGGGCTAATGCCTGGAGCAACAAAGGCGAATACCAAAGGGCGATCGAGGACTACGACAAGGTGATTGAACTCGATCCGACTCGTGTCGATGCGTACATCTATCGTGGTAACGCGCGGAAATCCAAGGGCGAGCACGACAGGGCAATCAAGGACTACGACAAGGCCATCGAGATTGACCCGAAGTGTGCTGTGGCTTATGGTACTCGCGGCATCGCTTGGCGCGACAAGGGGCAGTGCGACCGAGCGATCGAGGACTACAGCAGGGCGATCGAACTCGATCCGGAGTTTCTTCCTGCGTATATCAGTCGCGGCAACGCTTGGTGCACCAAAGGGCAGTACGACCGAGCGATTGAGGACTACAACAGGGCGATCGGACTCGATCCAGAGTCTGTCGCTGCGTATAACAATCGCGGTAACGCTTGGTGCGCCAAAAGACGGTACGACCGAGCGATTGCGGACTGCGATAAGGCGATCGAACTCGATCCGAAGTATGTCCGTTCGTACTACAATCGCGGCCGCGCATGGGCCGAGAAAGGCGAGTACGACAGGGCAATCGAGGACTACGATAAGGCGATCGAAGTTGCCCCGAAGCATGCGTTGGCCTACAGAAATCGCGCTTTGGCTTGGATTAAGAAGGGCGACAACATCCGCGCGATCAGTGGCTGTGGCGAGCTAATCGCGATTGCATCGGATCAAGCTACCTCGCATATCTTTCGCGCCGAGATTTGGCATGAAATCGACGAGGATGACAAGGCAATCTCCGACTGCAATAGTGCGATTGAGATTGATCCGATGCATGCCGGGGCATACAGCGTCCGCGGATCTGCGTGGCACGGGAAGGGCGAACACGATCGGGCGATCGAGGATTATGATAGGGCGATTGAGCTTGCGCCGAAGAAAGCGATCTACTACACGTTTCGGGCCAACGCCTTCAACGGCAACGGTGGCTTCGAACAGGCGATTGCGGATGCGGAAAGGGCGCTCAGCCTAACACCCAAACTCGCCATCGCCTTTGACGTACGGGGAAACGCGCACAGCGGGATGGGCGAGTATGACAAGGCAATCCAGGACTACAACCGAGAGGCAGAACTGGATCCTACGAGTGTTCGCGCGTATGGCGGTCGTGGAGCGGCCTTGGCACAAATGGGTGAGTTCGACAAGGCGATTGCCGACTGTGACAAAGCCATTGAATTGGAGCCGGAGTATGTTGTGGCGTACACGAATCGCGCCGGCGCATGGAACGGCCTCGGCGAATACGACAAGGCGATTGCCGACTGCAACAGGGCGCTGAAACTGAACGCGGAACTGCCTGTCGCCTACAACAATCGGGCAAACGCCTGGGCCGGCATGGAAGAGTGGGACAACGCCATCGCCGACTATGGGATGGCGTTGCTTCTCGACCCCACGTTAGCGACAGCGCTTGTCAATCGGGCGGACGCCTGCCGCGTCACTGGCCAGTGGGAGAAGGCACTTGCCGACTACGACGCGAGCTTGCGATTGAAGCCGTACTCAGTTGACGCACACATCGGGCGCGGGATCGTGAAACTCGCCCGGCAAGAATGGGACGATGCGATTGTCGCGTTCACATTGGCTATCACATTCGACGCGGACAATGCTCTGGCGTTCGTGAGCCGTGGCGACGCATGGCTGTTCAAGGGCATGGTCGATAAGGCGATCGCCGATTTTGACAGGGCGATCGAACTCGAGCCCGATTGCATCGACGCCTACGTCGGTCGAGGAAAAGCGTGGCTCGCCAAGGCTGGGTACAGCAAGGCCATCGAGGATTGCGACAAAGTGCTAGAAACGATGCCGGGCCATCAACCGGCAACTGATTGCCGCGAACAATGCCAGCAGCATCTACGCCCCACAAACTAGCCGGCGTCGTGGAAGCTGTCAGTGTTCGCCTTTGCCCGTCCCCGCTGGCATCACCTCTTCTGGCGACCATTTGGGTAGGTAGAACTGAGCGACCGAATCGCCGCAAAGCAGCGCACTGCAGGAGTATTCCGATGACGGACATCGAAATCTTGCACGATGAGGCGGAGTATCTGTTTCTCCGGCGCGAATCAGCGGCGATGAATAGTGTGTGGTGGCTGCTTGGTGGGCTCGGCATGCTGGGCTTTGCCGTCGTCGGTTTTGTCGTTGCGCTCCTTACTCATGTCGACCAACTGTCGTTGCATACCATCTCAACCCTTCCGGCGCTGGTTGGGCTGGGCATGATTACGGCGGCCTGGACGCTGGCGCGGACGCCAAGACAAGTGGCTGTCGGGCCAGTTGGTCTGTGCATCGAGGGACGTCGCGGGAGCCGGCGTTACACCTGGAGCCAGATCGGATGGACGAATGTGACTTCTGGAGCGCTCCACTACCGGCCTCAACTGGTAGTCTATGACGCCAACGGCAAGACAATCGCGAAGTTGAGTGGAGCATTTGATGAGTTCGATACGATGGTGGAACTCGTCGCGCAACGGATTGCGGACAAGAAGGACGGCACGTCCGATCAGATCCGCGCTCGGAAGGCGAAACGCTCCGCACTGATCTGTGGCACGGTCGGGATCCTGTTGCTTGCGGTCGCCGCGTTCAACGCTTGGATGACACACCGCGACCAGCGAGCCCAGCGGCTGCTTGAAGAAGCCGGCATACCGGGCGCAGCAGAGATTGAACGACGATTCCTCGCGCCGAATGGTATCACGCCGCGTTTGGAGTATCGCGTCACGACGCCTGATGGGCGATCCGCGACGCGAAACGCGGAGGTAACGCGTTCCTATTGGGACTCGCTGGAGGGCGAAACCACGGTGCCAGTGACGTACGTTCCAGACGAGCCGGAGATCAGCAAGCTGCAGATCGGCGAGCCCGAAGAGCGGGATCTGACGAAAAAGCCGTTGATCGGGTACGGGTTGTCAGCCCTTGTTTCGGTGATCTGCCTGGCTCTTCTCGCCGCAGCGGTTTTCCAGTGGTACGGCTGGGATATCGACCTGGACTCGAAGACCGGCAAGTTGTCCATCAAGCGTTTCGGAACAGGCAGGTAGCGAGAACGTCAGCCCATCAGACGCCATCAGTCTAGCATCGTTCGAGAGGTTACTGCCGGGTGCACAATAAGCAATTCCTGACACCTCTCCCGCGCAGCGGGGGAGGTTGGACGCGGTAGCGGCCGGGAAGGGGCAGGAGGGCCGGCAACTTGCCACTGTTGGATTGAACACAGCGACCCTCTCCCGGGCCTTAGCCCGGATATTTCACGCCCCCTGGGAATTGCGTGACAGACTGTCGTAGCCACGTTCGCCAGAACGTGGTCGCAACCCCAGACGACGCCCCTACAAACCGATGAAATGTCCGGATTAGGGACTGACCTGTCCCAGAGGGAGAGGTGACAGAGAAGTAGCGAACACGACAGTCATTCCTCGAACGGTTCCTGGGCAGCACGTAGCAATCGTGCCTGGCCCGCCCAGCGGATCCAGTCGGTGACTTCCTCCCGATCAGGTGCCTTGCCCGACCGAATGACTCGCTGACCTGCGGAGGAATCGGCAAACTCGCTGGCCTCCGCCAGAAGCGTTTCGACGGCGGCTTCCGCCACTGCTGCCGGGTCGCGGTACCCGCAGGCGACCAGGATCTGCGCGTCGTGGCCGCGCAAGTTCAGGATTCGACACACCAGCTTGGCTTGGTCTTGCCAATCACGAATCGTATCGGGCTTGATATGCCGCGTTTTGAGCTTTGCCGCGGCTTTCTTGGGATCGACGGCAAATAGACCTGCGACCGTCCGTACGCCGATGCGCGCCAGGCGTTTCGCTGTCTTGGGGCCGATCGAGGGCGCGTCCACGACGTCTTTGGATGGGTCCAAATAGAACTTCAGCGGATGTTCTTGATCGGGTTGGCTGCGGTGCGTCGTTGGGGCCGTCGGCGGGGCTATTCCTGGTTTGACTGGAGACTCATCGTTTCGAGTCTTGCCGGGCCTTGTCGCATCGGGAGTGGTTGCCCTCGGCGACGTCGCGCGGCTTGATCGAGACTTCTGAGCAGGTACGTCCCGCTCGCCGAGCGGGGCCTGCGGGTGATCACGATCCTCCGATTTCAAGGTCCCGCTCGGCAAGCGGGACCTACCTTCCGCCGTCATGGCGACCTTCTCTGCAGCCTGTGATGCCTGGCGCGGTGTCTCTGACTCCTTGGCAACCAACGCCCGAATCGTCCGCTCGTCTTCCTGCAGATTCTTGTCCACGCGACCAGTACGTTGTAGCTCGTCGTACATCGCCTCGATCAAGGTTCGTTCTCGGGCGTCCGCCATCTTTCTGGTTACCCAACGGATGGGGACTTGTACTGTGGCCAGAAACGTGGTCAACGATAGCTCGGTACGTGGCGGCTTGACGTTCGCCTCGTCAAATGCGCACTCCAACACGCGCGCGAAGCCGACCGCTGCATAGCCGATCAATTGTGCGAGGAAGTTGCGACTGGCCTTGTCCAATCCGCGGGGTGGATCCCTGCGACCTTTGGCGAAGTCATAACGCTCGATCAACGCGTCGTAGTGCCGATGCGAGAGTTCCGCGCCTTGGGCGATCATAGATTCCAGCCAGTCATCTTCCGACGGCGGTTCGACATCTGGGAACTCCGAACGCTTCTCGAATATCTCTCTTAGCTGATTGTACGACTTGGTAATGCTCCATTCGGCTGCTCGGTGGATGTTGTTCTCTGCTTCCGATTGGCCGGTGTGAAACGGCTGGATGGGATCGGTGAAGTAGTGACTCGTGACGCCGGCCGCGTAGACGGCATCGCTCCAAGAGCGCCGCTGCAGAGCATCGACGGTCCGATCGTACCACTTGCGTGCTGCCCGTGGAGCTCCGCCCCAGTAGTTCTGCTCGACGTGCAGCACATGGTTTCGGAAGTCCTTGAACTTCGTGTCCGGAGCCTTGGCTCCGACAAAGTAGACAGCGTAGTGCTTCAGAAAGAGACTCCGCCATCGTTCGGCACGCGGACACTCCAGATGTCGGAGGGCGTCAAGGGCCAGTTTGTGATGAGTGCTGCGACAGTGGGCTGCAAAGAGGACGCGAAAGAGGAGGTTCATGCGGTATTTCCTCACGGTTGGAATGGGCGGTGTTTGGTGTGCGCTTGCGGAGTGGGTTTTGATATGCTGAAGCATAACCTACGGTATCTTGATGGTATTTGTTGCGTGTGTGGGGACTGTACCGGTTGCGGCAGGACGGGGGTAAGTTCAACTCGCTGGCGGGGGGATTTGGTTGAGGTATCGCGTCGGAAGGGCTATATTGCCTATCGGACGTGGGATTTTCTATTCTAAGACATTCGACTCTGGAAGAATCGCATGCCTCTAGCATGGCTCGTAGCTGGTGCGGTGGGCCTCTTCTTGCTGCTGCTCATTCCGTACGCATTGGCACCGTTTGTGGTCCTCTTGACGCTTCGCTTTCGGATGCCGGCCACGGTGGTTGTCGTTAATCCGAAGACGCATCCGCTGCCGGATGAAGTGCGTCAGTATTTTCACAAGGCGTACCTCGCCTTGACCCGCGACGGCTTCGAACTGGCCGACACCATGTTTCTGCCGGCCGTCATCCCAAACGTCGAGACCTTGTTGGCGCTGTACGTGAACCGCTCCACAAGCGATATGGCGATGTCCACGTTTCTGCTGGCGAGCGACGGGGTCCAGACGATGAAGGCAAACTACGTCGAATTCGTCACGACCTTCAGCGATGGTGTCGTGGTACAGACGAACAACTCGCGCGAACTGAGTTCGTTCAAACCGTTGCCCAAAGAACATACCACACAGTTCTGGGACATCGACGACATCAATCGACTGTACCGTTTGCATGGCTTTCTTGCAGAGAAGCACGGCAGGACCGGGCATCCGGAGTGTCGCTTGGATACGCAGTTCGCTGGAAACACGATGCAATACATGGCCCGCGGAGTGCTGGAGAAGTCCTTTACCGAGCAAGTAGGGACGGGATACCTGACTCGCACGCCCCAAGGATTTGGCCCAACGATCAAGGGCGCTATCATCATGGCGTGGCAGGAACTCTGGCCATTGAAGCCAATTCGGCGGATGCAAAGGAAACGCCGGGCAGAGCAAGTGCTGAACGAGTTTGAACCGTTCGGCGCGCGAGCGGTATGATGGCAAAATGAAAGAGGCGGATATCCAAGGAGTCGTCAGGGCGGCGAAGGATAGGTTCGTCCTGAGCTTGCACGGAGTTCACGGTGCCCCGCATTGGCAACGCGTCAGGGAGAACGGGCTTCGCATTGCCAAGCATACCCGTGCGAACAAGCTGATTGTCGAACTGTTCGCGTTTCTGCATGACTGCTGCCGTGAGTATGATGGCGGTGATCCGGAGCATGGAGACAGAGCCGCCGAATTTGCCGAGTCGCTTCGGGGCACGCTGATTCACCTTGACGATGCGGACTTCTCGCTTCTGTACCAGGCCATCAAGGACCACCAGAGAGGACGGACAAAGGGCGACGCTACAGTGATCACATGCTGGGATGCGGACAGGCTCGATTTGGGCCGAGTAGGTGACCGTCCCAGGGCCTTTCTTTTGTGTACCGAGTTCGCCAAAGAGCCATCGACGATACGGTGGGCGTACAAGCGAAGTCTGCAGGAATGAGTAGCTTGGCCGGTAGAGCGTGAAAATGGAAGCCTGAAGCGCGAGCGAAGATCCCACGGCGCAACTCGTTCCTTCGCTTGCGCTTCAGGCTTCCAACGATCACAAAGTGGGGCAGTCCGACTACAGCACACCTGGGCGCTGGCTCGCCAACATTTCCACCAGCGTAGTCAGGATCTCTTCACGTTCACCGCCGTTAAGGGCAAGTGCCAGTTGGGTGAT
Organism: uncultured Pirellulaceae bacterium; assembly: GCA_964623055.1. Classification (GTDB taxonomy): domain Bacteria; phylum Planctomycetota; class Planctomycetia; order Pirellulales; family Pirellulaceae; genus JADHUC01. Next base: position 7,199 of record CAZURK010000190.1, on the reverse strand, counting down.
CAACGTCCCGTATTTGACTCCCATATTGTAGCGAGTTCCGTTCAGTTCCATCGCCAGGTACCGCTCGCGCGTGGCCAACACGGCAAGCGCCGGCGAGAGGACGGCGGGCTCGTCGCTGGCGGCGTCGACCATCTGGCCAAGGATGGTCATCACGGCTGGCGTCAGGACGTGCATGCCGAACAGGCAGAGGTACTCTCCGACGCGAAGCCCAGGAGCAGGTAAACGCTGCTCGGCCTCGGTCGGAGACGGCTTTTCCAGCACGTGTTCGACTTGGTACAAGTCGGGGCGACCTACCACGCGTTTGCCTCCTACGGTTCCGTAGTACGGCAACATGCTTTCCTTTGTTGCCTGAACGGCCGAGACGGGGCAGTCCTCGGCGCAGGCTACTTCGACCAGTTGTTCGGCGCAGCGGCGCGATTCGCCGCTGATGTACAGATGGTCGCCCACCAGGTGGATAAACGGTTCGTTGGCAACGAATTCCGCTGCGCAACAGAGCGCATGGCCGTAGCCCTTTGGCTGCGACTGTTCGACGAATGACAGCGCGTATGAGTACTCGCCCGCCGCTTCGGCGTACGCCGATTGGTCGCCGGGTTGTATTACGATTGCGATTTCCTCGACCCCGGCGGCGACGACCTCTTCGATGATGATCTGCAGCGCCGTCTTCTCTTGACCATCCAGGTCGACGAACCGTTGCAACGGCAGTCGATTCTGGTTCGGCCCGGCTGCAGTAATTACCGCCTTTTTCAGTTTCATCTCAAAAATTCCTATAACTCAAACGCCAGTTGCTCGCAATCGCGGATACCACTGGAGACTGGCTTGCTACATAATGACTGATACCGTGCGGTCACGCAACTCGCGATCGCAGATGAAACAGCCTCCTCCGGCTTCGGGCTGGACGAGTTCGTCTTGTGCGACAAGTGGAGACAATTTCGTGGGTACCAGTCGTTTCTTTGCGTCACGCTGGGGGATGGTCGCTGCTGGTGCTGCGATCGGAGTGATGGCGGCCTTGCTTCAGTGTTTCGGCAATCCACGGAACATGGGCCTGTGTATGGTCTGTTTCCCGCGCGACATCGCCGGAGCGATCGGCTTGCATCGGGTACCGGTTGTCCAGTATCTCCGCCCCGAAATCATGGGCGCGGTGTTCGGGGCAATGATTGCCGCTCTGGCGGCTCGCGAATGGCGGCCTCGTGCCGGATCGGCACCGATTATCCGCTTTATGCTGGGCATTTTCGCGGTGATCGGGGCGTTGGTCTTCCTGGGATGTCCCTGGCGGGCGTTGCTGCGGTTGGCCGCAGCGGACTGGAATTCCGTCGTGGGAATCGGCGGACTTGTCGTGGGTGTCGGCGCCGGGTGTCTGTTTCTGAGAGGCGGCTACACCTTAGGGCGCAACTATCCCATGCCACGAATCGCCGGATGGATTATGCCGTCCATGATGGCCTTGCTGCTCGGGCTGCTGTTGTTCCGCACATCGTTCAAAGAAGGGCAAGCGATCTTCTTCTCGGAGAAAGGGCCCGGCTCGATGTACGCCCCGGTGTGGCTCAGCTTGGCCTTTGGCATTGCAGTCGGTGTTCTGGCTCAGCGCACTCGCTTCTGTACCATGGGTTCACTACGAGATGCCATGCTCATCCGCGACTACCACTTGCTCAGCGGTATCGTGGCGTTCGTTGCGGTGGCGTTCGTGGTCAACCTGTGTGCAGGCAGCGTCAAAATGGGCTGGGAGAACATGCCGATTTCGCACGCCAACCACTTGTGGAACTTCCTGGGTATGGTGCTGGCCGGACTGTGCTTTGTGCTTGCGGGAGGATGTCCGGGGCGGCAGTTCTTTCTGAGCGGCGAAGGTGACGGCGACGCGGCAATCTTCTGCTGTGGCATGTTCGTCGGAGCCGGAATCGCGCACAACTGGTTTCTGGCAGCGGCGCCGGACAAGATAAACGAAGGAACGCTCGTCCCCGGTGGACCTGGGTTCTATGGCCAGATCGCCGTCGCAACGGGAATCGCGTTTTGCGTGATCCTGGGTCTGACCGCGAGGATTCATTCGCACACCAAAATACGACAGAAGGGAAAGAACCATGGCCGACAAAACGGTTGATGCCCGCGGGCTGTCGTGCCCCGAGCCGGTTTTACTGTCCAGAAAGGCTATCGAGAGCATCGAAAACGGGACGATTGAAGTGATGGTCGATACGGTGACCAGCCGCGAGAACATTACGCGAATGGCTGAGACGCTATCGTGTGTGGTCGAGGCGACCGAGTCGGACGAAGGCGGCTTTGTGTTGAATATCAAGAAAGGCTAGCATGGGCGACCAAGGCGTCGTGCTGTTCTACGCGGTTCATTTCGTATTCAAACTGGAAAAGGCCCTGAAGGCCCGAGGTGTGGCCAGCAAGCCAATCCCCACACCGCGACACCTTTCCAGCGACTGCGGCACCGCGTTGCGCTTTCCGTGGGAGCACCGAACCGAAGTCGAAGCGGCAATCGCCGAACTGGATCTCGAAATCGAGGGCCTACATCATCTAGTTGACTGATCGAGACGCGATGACAGACGTAGTCTACTTGGATCACGCGGCGACAAGCTGGCCCAAGCCACCCGAGGTAGCCGAGCAGATAACGCGCGCACTGTCCGATTTGACGGCCAACGCCGGCCGTAGTGGCCATCAGCCTTCGATCGAATCGGCACGCATCGTTTTCGAGACACGGGAACAGTTGACCAGACTATTCGGAGTCGCCCAATCGGAAGACGTGGTCTTCGTGCGGGGATGCACCGAAGGCTTGAACCTTGTGATCAAGGGCTTTCTTGAACCGGGCGACACGGTCGCCGTCTCGCCTATGGAACACAATTCGGTGATGCGACCCTTGATGCGGCTTGCAGACCAATGCGGGATCAAGATAGAAACGCTGCCCGCGGATCCCTTCGGCCGGATTGACATCGATTCGGTGCGGAGAATCACCGGGGCACAGCGGTTTGCCTTGGTAGCGGTCGGTCATGCATCGAATGTCAACGGCGCTGTTCAGGATATCCAAGGGCTGCGCGCCGCGCTTCCCGAGACGCCACTGTTGGTCGATGCGGCTCAAACGGCAGGCGTGCTTCCGATCGATGTGGTGCGGGATGAAATCGACTTTCTGGCGTGTTCGGTCCACAAGGGGCTGCTGGGTCCGACGGGCGTTGGTGTCTGTTACCTGTCGCCGCGTTTTGAGGTTCGGCCGCTACAAGAAGGCGGCACGGGAAGTCAATCCGAATCGCAAGAACATCCGGCGTTCCGCCCTGACCGCTACGAGGCAGGCACGTTGGACCTGCACGGGATCGCAGGCACACGGGGCGCCCTACAGGGCCTATCGCAACGAGGACTACTCGGAACGCACAAACGGCAACTGACCCAAATGACGCTAGAGGGGCTCCGCGATGTGCCAGGCATCCGCCTCCAATCGCCCGCAGATGGAACCGCACTGTGCGCCTCGTTCACGATCGACGGCCTTCGGCCGGACGAAGTCGCCATCCGGTTGGAGGAGCAGCACAGCATCCTGTGCCGGCCCGGGCTTCAGTGCGCCCCGGCAGCCCACAGCCATCTGGGCACTTTTCCCCAAGGCACCGTGCGGCTCTCACCCGGCTGGAAAAACACGCCACACGACATCGAGACGGCCATACGGGCGGTCGACATCGTAGCTCACTCGGCGAGAAGCTGAACCGCTCCTATTCCGCTCCAAGCAGTTCTGCTGCACAATATTGCGTCTTGGTGGGTACTGCCAATCACTAGCCCGCGAGACGAGTGCGCGGGCTGCGAATAGATTCGCCGCACGTATGGTAGTGGTTCTGGACAGCTACATGTTGAGCCTCGTGCTGTTCTATTTTCTGATCTCCCACGCACGCATATCTCCCTTGGCCGCGAACGCTAGCCGCATTTGCGCACCGCGCAGGCCGGACCACCGCCGCATCGATGTTTTTCTCCTCCCAGTCGAACAGCTTGCGGAAATCATTGTATCTCCTTGCCTTGGGAAACCTCTTGAATCCGGCATCGTTGGTAGCAGTAAACGACTTATGCTTGCGGATGATAGTCTCACTGGCTTGTTGCTCGTCTACATCGCAAACAGCGACGACATCGACGCCGCCAAAATCACGCCCCACTGCTCTCGATTGAGAAATGACCTCGTTAATGAGAAAAGCTCCATGTCCCCCCGCACCGATCAGGGCCAGATTGAGGATGTCGCTTGGCGCCACGTTTCCGGGGCCGCCCAATACATGCCGTGGGACAATCGTAAAGGCAGTCGCTGAAACCGCAGCACCTACAAACTCACGTCTCGTCAGTCCTGATTCGCCGTTCATTTCACTCCTCTCGCTCACACGGGGCGACACAACCACTGAAGGCACGGAAGACACGGAAGATGAGGCTTGATTGGTCCGATCGTTCGGCATTCCATCGTCTCATCCGGGTCGGTGGAGAGATCAACGGATAATACGTTCAATTTCGACTTGCGAGTGGTGGCCAGAATTCGCCAGAAGACCAAGTCTATGCCCTGTCGCTTTCAGGTAGTTGTGGACTTGAGCCCGGTGCTCGTCGGACAGGGCAGATACCGCCTTCAGTTCGACCACGATCTTGCTGAAGCAAATCAGGTCGGGCACGTACTCGTTCTTGAGCCGTTGCCCTTTGTATTGAAGTACGAGTCTCGGTTGCGACGAAAAATCAACATTCTGCAGCCGTCGTTCAATCTCAAGGCATTCCTGATACACCGCTTCGAGAAACCCACAGCCTTTCTCTTTGTCGAGTCTAAATGGCCTTTCGCAATTCCGGGGCGCGCTCGGCGCAGGTCTCCCGACTTCGGCGAAACCGCTGACCGCAAGTCTCCCTGATTCGTGAGACCTAACGGTCACCCCGCGTGCGGGGTCGGGAGACCCGCGCACAACAATCGTTCCCACTTTCTCTCTTTCGAGTCTAGAGTGCCCGCTTGATCGATATCTGAATTTCCGCGTCGTCGCTCTTTTGCGTCTTGAGCGTGACGTTCAACACGATTTTGGAGTCTTCGACGATCTGTGCATGGCGATTGAGAAGGTAGATTTCGCCCTCTTTGACGGCAGACAGTACTTCCTCGTGTACCGCATGGCCGTCGTAGAAGCCTCGGACGTCCTTGATCGTGGTTACGGACTTGCCGAGATCGTCAAACCGCAACACGAACTGTCCGGGCTGATCGATGAACTTCGAGATATCCAGTCCGATTCGGGCCTCTCCCTGGGTGAACGCGTCGGGCCCCACCGTGCCGCACTTCTGCCAAGCACCTCCGGTGTCCGGGCCGAACAGTTGCCACTCCACGATGGCCGGATCGTGGTTGGCTTTGAGCATGCGCAGCCGCCAGTATCGAGCATTTGCCGGCTCGAATTTCCTCCTGTAATGCGCGCCCATTTTGGCGTCTTTGAAGGCAGCTTTCCAGGCCTCGTCTTGGTCGTTGCGGTACTCCAGCAGGAACTCCTCCGTTCGGTTCCACGGTTCATTGATGGCCGTCTCATCGACGATGCGCTTTCGGCCAAGGTCCAGTTCGACCCAGCATTCATAGGGCGCGGTCACTCTCTCGCTCACACCCCACCAGGTTCCGGCATTACCGTCGCAAATCTTGCCCGCCACGTACGGAGCGCTATGCTCATCGCTTGCCGTGGCTTTGGCGCCTTGTGACAGAGCGTTCGCCTTCGATTCACAGAGACAGCGATTGTCGCCTTCGACGAAGTAAGCCTTGAAATCGCGGACGATCGGCTCGTTCACGTTGCGTGTGACTCGCAGCGTGAGCTTCGTAATCTCCACCGGCTCGAACATCACGATTCGTTTGCGCCCCACGGCTGTGCCGCGGTTGATCTCAAGCCACTGACCGTCGGCCGTGCGACCCTCGACGACAAACTCACGAATGCGATGCCCCTGGCGATAGTCCTCCATGATCATGAACTGGTTTGTTTTCGTCGGCTTGTCGAATCGGATCGTGTGCACCAGCCCGCGCCCACTGGTCTCGCCCAGGGGATTGCTGAAGCGTCTCTCGAGTTCCGTGCCGAATTCCTTGTACCGCACCATGTCCCCTTCGGGCATGAGTCCGTCCGTGTTGGGTGTGCTGTTCAAGAGAAAGGTCGCCCCTCGGCCGACGGATCGGTAGTACAGCGATACAAGGTGCTCAAGGGATTTGCGTTTGCTCTCGTTGTGTTTGCTCCAGAACCAATTGTGGTCGTACAGCGTGGTATCGCATTCCAACGGCGCCCAGGCATCGCCATCGGGATCGCCATGCACCGCCGTGGAGACTCCTGTGTCGAGGTCTTTCTTCTTGAGCGTGTTCCAACCCGGGTAGGGCGCGACACCGCTTTCAGTGCCGACCCAGCGCAGATTGGCGTGGGGGCCTTGAAGATAGACGACTCGATCGCCGACGTACTTCTTGAAAACATCACCCAGCGGCACGTAACAACTGCCGTCGAACCAGAGCTCGATAATGATGTCGCTGTGACGGCTCAGAACCTCGGTCCATTGCGTCCGCAGCACCCGGTTGTACGCCTCCTGTTTCGCGGGATCACTCGTTCGGCCGCCCGAACCGATCCGTGCACCCCACTGGTCGTCGCCCGGATAAATATACATGCCGAGTTTCAGCCCGTGCCTCTTGCAGGCTGCGGCAACCTCGTCGACAAGATCACCCTTGCCGTTTTTCCAGGCGATGTTCTTGACGCTGTAGTCGGACGTCTCCGTCTGCCACCAGCAGAAGCCGCCCGTGTGCTTGGCCACGAAGAGAATCTCCTTCGCGCCCCACGATTTCGCAGCCTCGCACCACTGGTCCACATCCAGCTTGGGCAGCTTCATATTCTTCAAGTCGGTCGTGTGGTTGTCATATTCCCGCCCTTGCCAGGTGCACGGATCGAGGCAGACAAACATGATCCGTTCCTGCTCGTGATAGGCGTACTGAGCAGCCGACGGCTTGGCGAGCACAGCTACCTGAGCGTCGGTCACTTGCTCCGCCGCACGCACCGCCGTCGAACTGAGTCCGACAGCGGCAACCAAGAGAAACGCCGCAGCTCTCATGTTCTGCTCCTATTGAGGCAGGAACACCAATTCCTCGTCAGCTCGCGTCTCCACCGCCACGACGCCGCGCGCGTCGGGCGTCAGTGCAACCGGGACATCGGCGGCGCGCTGTACGGCGATAGCGGACCATGGGCTTAGCAATCGCAATGTCCCGCCAACCGTGGAAGTGACAT
>CAZURK010000189.1:0-30246 GCA_964623055.1 uncultured Pirellulaceae bacterium | reverse complement strand
GCGTGCAATTCGGGATACATCTTCCGCCATTCTTCGGGAGCTTGCGCGCCGCCGCGGACCATTGGGTCAAGGCTTGATGCTCCGTGGGGCGCGTTGAACGGCAGGTAGAGGAAGAACGGTCGGTCCTTGTTTTCCTTCACGAATCTCACCGCCTCCCGCTGAAACAGATACGTGCAGTACGTGCCCTTGTCTTCGGTGGTGGGCGAGTTGTTTCTGTACATCGACGGGACTCCGTAACGCTCGTGCGTGTAGTAGTCGATGCCCGTGTTTACCAGACCATAGAACTCGTCCCAGCCGCGCTGCAGAGGCAGGAAACGCCGATGCATGCCAAGATCCCATTTGCCGAAGATGCCCGAGTAGTATCCCGCCTGTTGCAGCATCCGCGGAAGTAGGATTTCACGCGTGTCCATCCCGCCGATACGTTCCCAGGTGACGGCATAGTTCTCAGACGCGTACTTGTGGCCATAATCGGGCGCTTCATTGCGGATCATGTCGTAGATGCCGTTTCGCTGCGGGTAACGACCGGTAAGGAACGCACCGCGGCTTGGTGTACAGGCAGGCCATGCCACATAGTAGTCCGTTAGCCGCACGCCCTCTTTCGCCAATCGGTCCAAGTTGGGGGTGATGATGCGGTCGCTCAACACGCCCAAATCGTTGTAGCCCTGGTCGTCGGATACGATGAGCACAACGTTGGGTTTATCGGCAGCAAAGCACGATGAAGCAACAAGCGTTACGATGGCGGCGAGAATCGGTCGCATGTTCGGTTTCCTCCTTTACCGATGGTTCAAGGTTCAGTTGTTGAAAGTTTGCCGTAGCCGAACTCGCCAAGAGTTCGGGGAAGCGGCGAATCGCCCGAATTCTTGCGAATCCGGCTACGCCGCGAGTTTCGGAGTCGTTTCGACTTTCACGACTGAGGTTTCATCTTGTACGTAATCAAGTCGGATTTATGTCTCTCTGGGATTTCCAGCCGCAGGTTTGCCATGAGTTCGGCCCCTTTGACCTCGCGGGTTTCACCAGTGCTCTCGTACGCGACCGTGTAGACTACGTCCGGTCTCAGGCCGTGCAGAGACACGTCCGCTGTCGGGTAGGGGCTATCGGCATGGCGGAAGACTATAATCATACCTTCGCCCAGGTCCGCGCGGTGATACTGGGCCGCCATCCACTCGGTCGGTCTTGTCGTGTAGGGCAGCAAAGGATACCAATCGCCGACTAACAAGTGTCGCAGTTCACGATAACGACTAAGTAGTTGCTTTCCTCGTTCCACATCAAAATCTGCACCGTCGGCGATCCAACCGAGACACAACGACGAAGCCATCGTTGATCGGAACGAGTAATCGTCCATGCGGTTCAGATGGGCGACAACGACATTGTTCGGCAAATACTGGCTCAAGCCGAACAGGTGGGCCTGATCGGCTTCATTGTCGAACCAGTAGTCTGTCTTCTGGTGGACGTGCATTCGTGACACGGTTTCCAGGTCGATCCGCATGCCACCGCTGGCGCACTCCACGCGGAGAGAATCAGGCCAGGTTTCGGCGATCCGGTCCCAATAGGCGTACAGACCCTCGATGTACTTCATCTCGGTAATCCCCTGCCGGTCCGGGGGATCGTTCCGGCGCCACCACTCCAGCGGGTACATATTGAAGTCCTGCCGGTAAACGCGAAAGCCGGGCATGTCCATGAAGCCTTTGACTATGTCGAAGAAGTAGTCCCGGACCTCACGACGCCCGAAGTTCGCCAGCAACGTGCGTGGGTTGGGACCGCTGAGCACCCAATCCGGGTGTTCACGATGCAGGGCCGTGCCCGCCACCACTCGCTCCGGCTCGAACCAGAGGCCGTAGATCATCCCTTCGTCCTTGGCAGCCAGGGCGACGGGCTCCATGCCCGCTGGATAGGCGTCTTTGCGTGGCGTCCAATTGCCGGCCCCGTGGGGCCAACCACCTTCGAACCATCCGGCATCGGTCAGCAGCGCTTCGAGGCCAAGTTTCGAGTAGGCTCGAATCAGTGATATCTGGTTCTCGGCGTTGCACTCGTTGAGCCAAACGCCGCCGCGTGTGAAACAGGTGTTACAGTAGGGGATCGGCAGCGGCGTCTTTCCACTGCGTTTGGCGGCGTAATGCTTGTAGATCAGCCGCCGAAACCGAGCGTTACTCTCGATCGGATCGCCCTCCCAGTTGAAGATCAACATGCGAGGCGTGCGTACCCGTTCGCCCGGATGTAGGGCGAAGTGCGTTAGCTCTTGACCGCTCGTCAGACGGAGGTGTTTTCCGTCGGGGCATGCGAAATTGGCCGCCCACTGTCCCGACCATCCGACGGCGACGATGGCGGTCGCATTCTTGGCGTCGATCCTGAAAAAGGGAAAGTCCTTTGCCGAGCACTTGCCGTTGCCGCCCGACAGCGTCGCCCGGTGCCGGCTATCGAGGACCATGACACTTGGCTCGAAGTCCGACGGATTGACCACTGATCCTCTGGTCTTGTGGAGGCGGTATGGAACAGCGCTGCTGATAGGCGAATCGAAGGTCATGTCGAGCACTTGGACGTTTTCGATGATGGGCGTGTCTTCTGCGCCCGTGTTTTCGAAGTAGAGAAGCCATTCCAACGCGGGATAGTCGGAGAATCGCACGGCTTCCATCGTGAGTCGCAGTCCGGTTTTCGCGTCGCTCCAAGTCGCGGTGATCTTCGTGCGATCGGCGTCAAGCGTTTCGCACGTACGTTCCAACCGCCAACCGTCGAGCACGTCGTCACTGTGCCGATCGCCATAAATGAACGAGAAAGGATACCTGGCCGCCATGGTTCCTTTCTGGATGTCCAGTTTGTGGAGCGGGATCGATGTTCCGTTTTCTAGCGTGATTTCCGCCTCAGCCCAGTCGGCCCAATCGCACGCCGGGCCATTTCCGGAATCGCCGACTCGCAAGTCCACCACGCGGGCCCCGCCCAAGTCGACGTCGATCTCGATCGGCTCCTCGCCTGCCCGCACGACCTTCGACTGAAACAGCCTCTTGCGATTGGCTTCTACGGAGAACAAGACAGAGCCGATAGGCGATCCGGGGTTGGTGACCTGATTGTTGTCCACACCGATCCACGCCGAGAATCGTTTGATCGGCGACGGCGAACGCAGCCGAATGTGACTCACAGCGTGGGTGCCGATTCCGTGCTCGAATGCCCGCTCCCCGATCTTCATCGGGGACTTGCCGATGTTCCGATCTACCTCGATTTCTTCATAGTCCTGCCGAATCAGCGTGAGGGCCGGCTTCTCCGCATCACGCGGCGGCGTGTATGGCACGTCGAGAACGCGGTCTTGCCATGCGTCTTGTGCATGACCAGCAGGTGGCCCACACACTTGCCCGGTGACCGCGATCAGAATGATTGTCAGAGCACTTCGCATAACACGTCCCTCCAATCGAAGTTCATCCGATTGTATAATGGCCAGCACCGCCAAGCGAGCGTATGGACTTGTTCGTAATGCGAAAAGGTGCTTCCTGATCGATGCGCTCTAAGGCAGGCGCTGAACAAGGTGCTGACGGTCAGCGCACGCGGTGAGACGACAGCGGTGAGGATCGTTCGAGAAACAACTGTCGTAGCCGAAGTGGCAACACTTCGGGCGGAAGCGACGGATCCCGAAGTCTTGCGACTCCGGCTACAATCGAATCCGACGGCAATTTTTCGAATGACTAACCCCAATCCGGTTTTACATTGTGCTTGCTCGGTCAAAACCTGTATCTTCGGTTCACCGTCGACTGACGATCTGTGTCGTCCTGATCGGGGCCCTATGTGTGGCCGTTCGCTTGGCAAGCCTCCAGGGCGTGATCAAACCCGTGCGTATTGTCGGCGGATCAATGGCCGAGACGTTCTGTGGCGACCACTGCGAACTGCCCTGCGGCGATTGTGGCATTGTCTGCCGATATGACGCAGACGACCCGCCGGCAGACGAACGAGTTGTCTGTCCCAATTGCGGTTTTGAGAACGTTCGTCTCGCGGATGCGAGAAGCAAGCGGGGTGACCGAGTGCTGATCGATCGACTGGTCTACTCGGTTCGCGCGCCCCGACGCTGGGAAATCGTTGCTTTCCGCACGCCCGGCGCCCCGGATCATCTGGCCGTGAAACGCGTGGTTGGCCTGCCGGGCGAACGAGTATCCATCCGGCACGGCGACGTGTACGTGGACGGAAAACTCGTGCGCAAGTCGCTCGACGACCTGCGCGCGATGGCGATCCTCGTCCACGATAACGCCTACCATCCGAGCGCCCGTCATGATTTGCCACGGCGTTGGCGGGCCGAGTCCACCACAAGTGGTTGGTGCGGTCGGCGCGGCACGCTTGCATTTCGCCCCAGGCGCGACGCCTCAGGTGAGTTGGACTGGCTGAGCTATCACCATTGGCGTTGCATACCTGGTCCTTTGCCGCGCACGGAGGAATACGCCGTGTTGGACAATTACGGCTACAACCAGCAGGAACCGAGGGAACTTCGGCGTGTAGCCGATCTGATGCTCGTTTGCCGCTTGCGCTGCACTTGGGAATCGGGCAGCCTGGCGTTTCGGATCCGTCATGGCGAGGATCGTTTTCGGATCGTGCTGCTAGTCGGGGGCTACGAAGGGGGGATTTTCTGGAACGACCACCTGCTTGACACGTTCCGATTGCCGCCGGCCGCGTACGCGCGGGATGTGAAGATCGAACTGGCCTTATGCGACAGACGGGTGCTTTTCGCCATCGACGAGCGTGTGTTGATACAGCGTCAGTATGAACCAACAGCAGGGCCGCACGAACCTGTCACCCGTCCCCTGGCAATTGGCGGCATGGGCGTTTCGGTCGACATCCGTCATATGCAGATCTTCCGCGATCTTCATTTCCTGGACGTGTCTCGCCTCGGTAGGGACTGGACAACTCCACTACCGTTGGAGGCCGACGAGTTCTTTGTGCTGGGGGATAATGCACCGATCTCGGTGGACAGCCGCCATTGGCCGGAGGTCGGGCTGCCTCGTAGATTGTTACTAGGAAAGGTGTTACGGCGTTTGTGAGCTGCCCATGGCGCGTTTGGATGCCGGTCTATAACGCTTGGTGGCCGGTCTGCATGCCGGCCGTGTGTCCATTCTTCAGACGGGAGGGCGAGGCTCCGGCCGAGCCGAGTGTGTGGAGAACCCGAAGTTTCGGGATTCCACTTTTTCCGCTATATTCTCCTTTTCCGCGACGAATAGACTCGCTGAGGTCGAACTTCCGGCCAGCCTCCGACGTATGCGGACAATGGCCCAGATGTAGCGTCCGTCCAAAGAAAGCAACGCTAGATGAGCAAGTCCAAACCGAGCGCCACCGGCAAGGCAACGCTAAAGTCCAAAAAAGCGAAAGAAGAGCAAGCCAAAGAAGCCAGCGGCAAGGCCACGCGAGAGACGATCGAGTCGATTGTGGTTGCCGTGATCTTGGCTTTCCTTTTTCGAGCGTTCATCGCCGAAGCGTTCGTCATCCCCACTGGCTCCATGGCCCCCACGCTGCAGGGTCGCCACATGGACGTGGAATGCGAGGAATGCGGTTTCGAGTATCGCACCGGCGCAAGCTGCGAGAATGAGGATCATAATGGAGCGATCAGCGGAGTAGTCGTGGCAAGCACGTGTCCAATGTGTCGCTACACGATGATCCTGAAAAAGAAGGACAAGCCCAACCAGAGATCCTTCAACGGCGACCGAATCCTGGTCAGCAAATTCACCTACGCGTTCAGCGATCCAGAACGCTGGGACGTGATTGTTTTCAAATTCCCCGGCAACGCCAAACAGAACTATATCAAGCGGCTGGTAGGAAAACCGAACGAGACAATTTGGATTCGCCACGGCGACATTTTCATCAAGAACGGCAAGAAAGGCGACGGCGAGTTTAACATCGAGCGCAAACCACCGCGCAAGCTGAAGGCGATGCTGCAGTTGGTGCACGACACCAATTATCGAGCAAAGTTATTGAAGGAGGTTAAGTGGCCGCCCCGCTGGCAGGACTGGAAGTCGCCTACCGCACCGGGCTGGTGGCAAGCTCCAGGCGGGAAAGGCTTCGAAACGGTTCGAGAGCCGAACGAGGAAGTCTGGCTGCGATACCGACACGTGGTTCCTTGGAAAGAGGATTGGGAGGAGATCATGGAAGAGAAGGAGGACAGAAAACGGAAGGGGATCGCAGAAAGCAAAGAATGGAAAGGACCGAAACGCCTCAGAGAAGGCAAGGTGACCGGGCAGTTAGTTACCGACCATTACGCATACAACGATGGCGTCGTACACTCGCGAGATATTCCGGAGATGTCGCGAAATAGACTTAATGAGATCATGAGAGGGAATGGCAAGCGGTACTCGGGGCTCCATTGGGTCGGCGACTTGGCCATCGATTGCGATGTGGACGTGAAAGGCGATACTGGACAATTGTCACTTGATTTGGTGGAAGGGGGCGTACACTACACTTGCCGCATCGACGTAGCCACGGGCGAAGCAGTGTTGTCGATCAACGACGGACGAGAGAGGTTTGTCGGCGACGACGGCAAGCTGTCGCGACACCCGAAGAAGAAGACGAAGCTCCGAGGTCCGGGCTTCTATCGTCTGCGGTTTTCCAACTGCGATAACGAAATCCTTCTGTGGGTCAACAACCAGGCGGTCAAATTCGATGGCCCGACCACATATAGGCCGGCCAAAAACGTCAAACCCAAATGGAATCAAGCCGAAGCAGGAGATCTCGAGCCGGCCGGGGTGGGTGCCAAAGGCGTGGAGCTTGGAGTCAGTCGTTTGCGTCTTTACCGCGATGTGTACTACGTGGCCGTGACGCCCTCGTCACCGCACGACGAGTACGTCGAGTACGGGGAGAGGAAGTCCATTCCAGAGGTCATGACGACGCCGGAGCTGTGGGCGGAAACGACGCTGTTCGATTGTCGCCGCGATTCTGACGATGAGGCTGCGATATTCACCTTGAAAGAGAATCAATTCTTCCCTGCGGGAGATAACAGCCCGCAAAGCCGTGATGCCCGCGTGTGGTCAGGGGACAATTCTGGCGGGGCCGCCTTCTTCGGCGGAAAACCGCCAGACCCCTGGGTCGATCGCAGAATGCTGACCGGCAAAGCCTTGTTGATCTACTGGCCGCACGCGTGGCGGCGGCCCATTCCGTTGCTGCCGAACGTCAAACGCATGGGATTGATTAGGTAGTCGAACGCTTACGTCATGGAGGACTTGGCAATGAAGATTCTGGAAGTCCGGGGCCTGGTGAAGATCTACGGTCGCCGCCGAGTGGTAGACGGCGTGGACTTTCACGTCGAGCCGGGCGAGATCGTCGGCCTGCTGGGGCCCAACGGTGCCGGGAAGACTACCTGTTTCCGTATGACATGCGGCATGATCGAGCCAAGCGATGGGAGAGTCTTCCTTAGCGGCCAAGAGGTGACCGACTGGCCAATGTACCGCCGGGCCAAGGACGGCGGCATGGGGTATCTGCCGCAGGACCCCAGCGTCTTCTGCAAGTTGAACGTTCAACAGAATCTGTTGGGCGTGATGGAACTGCTGGGCATGAAGCGGCGAGAACGCCGCGACCGCTGCAAGGAACTGCTGGAGCAGTTCAAGATCGCGCATCTTCGCAAGTCGATCGCCGGGTCCCTATCGGGCGGCGAGCGTCGACGCTTGGAGATCGCCCGCTGCTTGGTGTCGGACCCGAAGATCATCCTCCTGGACGAACCGTTCACAGGCATCGATCCCGTGACCATTCAGAGCATCCAGTCAGTCATCCGCAATCTGCGATCGCGAGGGATTTCGATTTTGATCACGGACCATCAGGTCCGGGAAACGCTGCAGATTACCGACCGCAGCTACGTGATCGACGAAGGCGAGGTCCTCTGTCACGGCCCGCCGGCTCAGGTGGTTGTCCACCCGATAGCGAAGCGGAAATACTTCGGCGACGGCATCGACCTCGGTCGCCCCGGCCCTCCGCCCCCACATGCGCCGCTGGCCGGCAGACAGCGCCCGCGGACCGCAAATCAGCCCCGCCGCCGGTCGGATCTCGAATGAAGCTTGGGGCACCCGTTTGTAGAATCGACAATCAGTACGACGGGCGAGTAAAGTTACAGATCAAGACCTGCCCCCGGCACTTCATCATGCATACAAACGAAAACGGCCATCGAGAGGCGCTTAGCCGGCGAGGATTCATGGCGGCAGCGGCAGCCACGGGGATCGGGGCTGCCAGTATGCCGGTTCTCGGGGACGTCAAGCAGGCGGAGCAGACTACCGCTCATCAAACGCTTGACTGCGCGGCACCCGTCGTTCGTCGCGTGGACGTGCTGGTCTGCGGCGGTGGTCCGGCGGGCTGCGCGGCGGCCGTCTATGCGGCAAGGGCCGGGGCCAAGACGATGTTGATTGAGAACCTGCCCTTCCTGGGCGGCGTCTGGACTGCGGTCGGGGTCTCCCACTTCATTCAAGGACGCGGTCGCGGCGGCTTCAATGCCGAGCTCCATCAGCGACTGCCGGTACACCAGGTCTTCGGCCGCAACATCTACGTTATCGAGGACATGAAGGCGTTGCTCGACGAAGTCATGGACGAAGCAGGCGTGCAAACGCAGTTGCACACCCGCGCGATCGCCGTGTCGAAGGACGGCGCCCGACTGCGGGGCGTGTTCACGGCGAGCAAATCCGGTGTCGAGTTCATCGAAGCTCGCGTTGTCATCGACTCCACTGGCGACGGCGATGTCGCGGTCGCCGCTGGCTGCGAGTACTCGATGGGCCGCACCTTTGACGGCAAGACGCAACCCGTCACGCTGTTCGGGACGATCGGCGGCTATCGCGGCCAGCCTGCCAAGGGGCGTCCGTTGGTGGAAATACTGGAAAGAGGAGGGTGGCGGCCCAGCTATCCGCCGGTAACGTTGTTTCCTCACCCCGGTCACCCCGGTATCTTCCGGTTGATGGCAACGCAGTTCTACGGCGTTGATGGAACCGACGTGCGCGATCTCACACGGGCCGAAATCCAGGGACGCGAGGAAATTCGCAAATGTGTGGAGGTATTCAAGAAGCACGGCGGCGACGATTGGAAAGATGCATTTTTGATTAGCACAGGCCCTGCCATCGGCGTCCGGGAAACGCGACGCATTCGCGGCCGTTACACTTTGACCTGGCAGGATTTGGACCGAGGAGCGCGTTTCGAGGATGGGATTACGGAAGTCACGTCGGGGTCGAATATCCATCCTGTCGACAACCCCTACGAAGACCCGCCGCCGGGTTTGCCGGCTCGGCCCAAGTTCCGCGTTCGGCCCTACCAAATCCCTTACCGCTGCCTGTTGGCCGCGGACGTCGACAATTTGTTGTTGGCCGGGCGCTGCATTTCTGGCGACTGTTATGCGCTGGGCAGCTATCGACTGACGGGGAACGTCGTCCGGACGGGCGAGGCAGCAGGGCTGGCTGGGGCCATGGCCACACAACAACGCATCCTGCCGCCGGACCTGGACGGTAAGACGCTGGTGTCGCGTCTGAACGAACTGCGAGGAGAGACTGGCTAACCAACGGGAAGAGACAGAGGAGGCAGGGGGCAGGTCTGACTCGTAAGTTCAGACTCGTCAACGCACGTGACTGACGGTCCTGCCACCGAAACGATAAGTTACAAGTCAAGACCCCACATGCCCGCAATGTGTGTACCCAGACGCCGCAACGCAAAGGACGCCAATCATGCCGATGACGCCGCGTGAAAGAGTACTTGCCGCCTTGCGCCGGGAAGATGTGGACCAGGTCCCTTGGATCGAGGGCATCGTCGAAAACGGGATCGCCAGTGCCGTCTGTGGCGAGCCGATCCGCGTGGACTGGTCGGTGGCTCCGGACGGATTTCCCACCATGCCCGGCGATCAGTTGGCCGAAGAGCAGAAGAAGGTCAACCGCGTTCTGGGCAAAGCCAATCTGCAGTTCTGCGCCTTCGCACCCATCTTCTGCCACCGGATGGAGAAGGCAGAAGACGGTTCTCCCGTACTGGTCGGAGACGGCATGATCAAGACGCGGGCCGATTTCGACCGGTCTTTCAAGTTACCGCCGCCCACCGACGCCGATTTCGTCGAGAACGCCCAGAAGTTCATCGCTCACAAGGACGACTATTGCACCTGCGCCTGTGTCCGGCTGGGTATTGGGGCCACGCTCTTGAGCATGGGCTTGGAGGCATTCGCCTACGCCATGGTCGACGAACCCCAGATAATCGCCGACGTTCACAACGGCTACGCCGATTGGACGGCGCAGGTCGTTCCGATTCTCGAGGAAATCGGTTTCGACGTGATCTGGGCTTTCGACGACGTGGCCTTCAACTCCGGCCCGGTCTTCAATCCCGCGTTCTACAAGCAGCATATCTTGCCGAAAGAGAAAGCGGTCGCCGCCACGTTCACTCGGCCGCTGATCACTCACAGCGACGGCGACATGGCCCCGCTGTTGGACGCCTGGCTCGAACTCGGCCAGCAGGCGATCCATCCGATCCAGACCGACGTGATGGACATCGACGCGGTCAAGCGGCAGTATGGGGACCGGGTGGCCATTGTCGGCAACATCCTTATGAGCGATCTAGTTCACAGGGAGCCCGCGGATATTGAATTGCTGGTCCGCCAGCGAATCGAGACGATCGGGGCCGGAGGCGGCTACATCGTCTCGTCCAGCAACAGCCTGACCGATAACATGAAACCGGAAAATGTGCTTGCCATGCGCGACGCGATCCGAAAGTACGGGGGCCGCTAAGCTCATCTCGGTCGGCTATCATCGTTCCATACGTTTCTTGAGAATCCCGTTCAAGGACCGATCCCTCGGAACGAGGGCTCGTTATGTCCCGCTGAACGCAAGCTCCCCTGTCACTGCAGTGTGGGCTCGACGATCTCGCCTTGCTCTTGGCGGCGGAGGTTTTCGTAGGAGCCGTAGAAGTGATCCGCAACCGCTCGATCTGCGTGCCCTCGGGAAACGGCAGCGTGCCGTGGTACACGTTCATCACGGCCACGGTGGTGGTTTTCGGGAGTTCGTCCTTGGCGACGACCGTCTTCTGCCCGGCGCGCTCTGGCTGACCGACCAACGTGCCGTGCGAAATCACCGGCGGCCGGGGGCGGGGGCGCAAGGGGATCGGCTTGTGGCAGGAGAATGCCGGATCGCGGTAGAGCAGCTCGCGGTTGCCCAGCGAGTCGATTAAGTAGACGCCGTAGTTGTACTGGTCGTGACGGCCCTGGCGCAGGCCGTCAGTGATGTCGACCGATTGGGCCCGACGCTGCAACTTCGCCAATTCGTCGCGATCAGCGTCCAGGTCGGGACAACCAGACAGTCGCGAAATACGGTCCAAGAGCGCCGCCGTGCGACGTAGGACCACGTCGGCCGGGTCGCGGTCGATAGGCAAGATCAACGACTCGGTCCAAAAAACCGTGCTGGTGACGCGACCCAGGAAGATCTTCTCGCGGAGTTCGATCTGCCGAGCAAGCTGCTCGTGCTGAAACAGCCACTCGGAGGCCAGATCGAGCTTGACGCTGCTAGTCGTCATCACGCCGGGCCCGGGCGTTAGTTCGGCAGCCGCGGCGATCACCACGCAACACAACGCCGCCACAAGCGACGCTACGGAAACAGGGCGTTTCATCACGGTGGTTCCGGAATGATGCGCAAGACTGAACACGGCTCTCTCTTGATCACTCCATTTTCTCTTTTGTGCCGTCACGATGGTAGGTGGGTCAGCCGGTCCTTGAAGGAGAATATCGAGAGCAGACGCATGAATTGGTTTGTAGTCTCGCCTTTAGGCGGTCCTAGAACAAGAAGCATCGCGAAAACCGCCTAAAGGCGGGACTACGAACGGCCTCACGACTCATTTGTGCGTCGGCTCTCAAATGTGTCCGGCTACTCGGCGCGTCTATCGGCTGATAGGATCGCCGGGTGAGGTCCGCCGGAAGGACACGTGACCAACGAAGGATTGAGTGTTGATTCTGGTAGATGGATCGCGGGAGGTGCAAGGTGTTGCAGTGGACGATTATTCGATTCGTGCTGGTGGTGCTGATGGTTGCGTGCGCCGTAGTGTCACAGGCCGCCGATCTGGCGCCGTTGCGGTTGTCGACGGCCGAGGGCGTGGAGACCCCGGACGGTTTCCCAATGACGACCGGTGTACCGTTTTCGCGCGAGGCACTTTCACCGGACGATCTGTCGCGACTGGTTCTGGTGGACGACAAAGACAATCCCGTTCCCGCACAATTTGTCATACGCGGCGTGTATCCCAACACCGGTCACGTCCGCTGGGTGGGTGTCGACTTCGCGGCGGTGTCTGGGGCCGGAGGCTATCAACTGAATATCCTGGATCGCCCAGGGCGGTCGGTGGAGTTGGTCAACCCGGTCGTCGTTGAGGAAACGCGCGATGCGTGGGTTGTCACGACGGGTGACCTGCGGGCCGAGATCCCGCGCGCCAGCGGCATGCTTCGTCGCGTTTCGCTGGGCGACACCACCGTCCTGGAACAGGGAGCCAGTGACGGCAACTGGCTGGTCAACCACGACGGCACTCGCTACGGCGAATGGAACGACGAATCCACCCGCGCGACGATCGAACTCAACGGGCCGGCACATAGCGTGATCCGCGTCGACGGGCGTTACGTTGACGATCATGGCAAACCGTCATGTCGGTGGACCGCACGGCTGCACTTCTACGCGGGTCAACCGATGATCGGCATCACGCACACGTTCACTTGGATCGGCAACGTGGATCAACTGAAGATTTGCGACTTGGCGGTCAGCTTCGGCCTGAAGACGCCGGCGACGGTTGCGATTGCCGACAAGTCGTCGGCGTTCGGCAATGACGCCGTCGTCGTGCCGATCGAGCACGCCAGCGGGCTGTCCTTGTTGCAGGATACGCACTGGCACTTCGGCCACGGCGAAAACCACTACGGCATCTACCGCGGCGTGCCGGGAAGCGAGCCCGCGCTGGTCGAAGGCGAGGCGGCCGGCAACTGGATTGCCGCGGGCAACAACACGGCGAGCGTCACGCTGGTGATGCGCCGCCTGTGGCAGCAATTCCCCAAGCAATTGCGCGCCGAACCGAAACGTTTGACCGCGCTGCTGTGGGCCGCCGACGGCCAGTCCGGACCGATGGATCTGACCTTCGACGGCATGGACAAATTCACGGGCCCGCATTTCGCCCGCGAATACGCCGACAAGTGGAAGGAAAGTCACCAGCGTTACCGCGCCAGGCCCGAGTGCAACGACCCGACGGGCATGGCCAAGACGCACGACCTGCTGCTGGTGTTCAGCAACGGCAAACCACAAGCTGCCGACTGCGCGAGGTTGGCCGATGCTTTCGAGGAACCGCCCTTGGTATCGCCCGATCCGACCTGGACGATGAATTCTGGCGTCGTCGGTCCGTTGTGGCCGGTCGACCGCGAGCGTTTTCCCGAAATGGAAGAGTGGATCGACCGCGTGTGGGGCGACGTGTGGGCGGCCCAGTACGAATGGGGCGACTACGGATTCGTCTATTACGGCGAAGGCCCGCACCAGAACATCTACTTCGTCGACGAAAAACCGGTGGCGACCGTGTGGCGGTACACGTCGGGCGTCGAGTACGGCGTCAGCAAGGCCGGTTGGCTCGGCTATTTGCGAAGCGGCGATCGGCGATTCTACAACTACTCGGTCGCGCGTACTCGCTACATGAACGACACGGTGCTGTGTCACGAAGAGAGCCCGTCGCGACTGAAGGGAACGTGGGCGTGGCACACCAAGTACCCGATCCCATGGATCGGCGAACCGGCCGGGCCGCGAAGCGGTGGCGGACACGGTCGCAGTTTCGGATTCTTCATCGAGCATGCTTTGCTGCACTACTACCTGACGGGCGACGAACGGTCGATGGACGTGGTCAGGACCTATGCCGAGGCGCTGAAAACGTACATCACGGCACGCCCAGACTACGCCAAGGAGACGGCCGCCGCGATGTATAGCAGTGCGACTCGCTGGTACTGGCAGCGGGCTGACGAACTGGCGACGCTGTATGAAGCGCTGGGCGACAAGTGGTTCCTGGACGAGTCGAACGAATTCGCGAAGTGGTCGCTCGATCCGAACAGCACCAGTGGCTTCAAACCGGAGATCGGCCGCTACACTCAGAAGACCGCCTACTACCCGACTTACATTTTCTACCGCGGGCCGAACGTCATCAGTTACGCCCGCAACCTGACCGGTAAACAACTCGAGGGCGTCAACCGGTGTATCGTGGCGATGGCCGAACACCAGATGCGCACCAACGATCCGGAGAACCGCACCGTGGGGTTGCGGATGAGCTACGCGTACAATGTCTCAAAGAATCCACGATTCCTGGCCTACGCGCTGAAACGACTGGAAGAGCACCGCTTCGAGCGCAGCATCCCGCCGACCGGTTCGCGCCCTTACAATACTAAGATGCAGACCGCCTCTGCCTATAACGCCATCGTGAACCAAGCCTACCTGATGTCGGTGCTGGCCGGCCTTGACCAGCGGCCCGACGGGGACCTCGTGCTGTTCAAGGTCCGCAACGCACCGGCGGCTACCGCCGTATTGCTCAAACCTGAGGGCAAGCCGCTATCGATCGAGCTGTCGACCAGTCCCAACGTGGCGTTCGTGGGGCCCAGTGGCGATCGGCTGCCCGAAGCATGGCTCGGCGAGCCGCTGATCTACTACCCGCACCGGGACCGGCATCCTGACACGTGGGGCGATAACGAACCGTTGCACTATCGAACGATCACGGTTCCCGCCAAAGCACCGGAGGGCGAATACCGCATTATCGCCGACGAGATGGCGACCATCTACTTGTTTTCGACCAGCGCCATCGGGTCAGTACTGCTTGCGCCCGAAGGATTGGAGCCCGGCACGGTCACGGACGCCCCACAGTATTTCTTGGTTCCCGCTGGCGTCACACGTTTTCGGTTTGAGTTCAACATGACGCTGCGCGGCCGGACCGCCACGGCGTTGCGCGTGTTCGACCCGGACGGTAAGGAGGTGATACCGACGGCCACAGACAAAAACGTTCACGAAGTCAACGTCCCCGCCGGTAGCGACGGCAGGTTGTGGTCGATCCAGTCGTTCGTCGAGCGTCGGCATAGTCCGCGACTGCGACTGGCCGACGTGGTACCGGCATTCACATACCGGAACCCGAAACTTCACTTCGTCCCCAAGAGCGCGAAACCCGTCACAACGCTCAAACCCATCAACAGCACGCTCGACCCCGTGTTCGGTCATTTCTCGGCAGTCTCTTCCGACTCGAGCTGCTGTTCGATGCGTTTGTTCTTCTCGGCCTCGCCGATCGCGCAGCCAAGGCACCAGGCGACAAGAGCCGCTATCAAAACGTACAGGGGCGAGCCGTCCTTCGAGCTCCAAACCGAGTACGCGATCGCACCGGTCATGGCCAGGAAACAGACGCCTGCTTCGATCCAGACGGCCAACGTTGGCCTGTCAGTAACGTATGCGCCCAGTGTGAGCCAGGGGAGACAGAAACCTGCAAGTACCCAGTAAGAGTCGGTCCACCACAAGGCAAAAAAGACCAGCGGGATCGTCCCGGCCAGAATAACGAGGCTCACCAGCGCGCCCTCGAACACGGAAGGCTCGGCGGGCGGCTGTGGAACGCGGCTACCTGGGTCCAGAGACTTCAACGCTCCTCCGATTTCGCTTACGTGTTGATACCGTCGCTCCGGCTCCTTTTCCAAGGCGCGTAGCACGACTTCGTCAAGTTTCACGTTCACTTGGACGCGTTTCGACGGCCGATTGAACCGCCCCAGAGGCAGTTCACCAGTAAGCATCTCGTAGAAGACAACTCCCAGCGAGTAGATGTCGGCGCGATGATCCACCTCCAACGGTCTCTCCAACTGCTCGGGCGCCATGTAGTGTGGTGTACCGACCACCTGTCCGGTCTTTGTCAGCGCGCTTTGCTGCATTGCGTTTCCCAAGAGCTTGGCGAGTCCGAAATCGGCGATTTTCACGTGACCTTGGGCGCTGACGAGGATATTCTCGGGTTTGATGTCACGATGCACGATACCCTGATCATGAGCGTATTGCAGCGCGTCGCAGATCTCGGCAACCATCGGCAACGCGGATTCCGGTTCAAGCTCTTTGGAATGGATTAGTTGTCTCAGGTTCGTTCCACTCACGTATTCCATGATCAGAAAGTAAACGCCATCGACGATCCCAAAGTCATACACCGTCACCACGTTCGGATGGTTCAGTTTCGCGAGCGCTCTCGCTTCACGCTCGAACCGGTGCGCGAAATCTGGCTCGTCGACGGCACCGGGTATGATGACTTTGAGAGCAACGAGCCGATCTAGCCGAACCTGGCGAGCTTTGTAGACAGCACCCATACCTCCGTGACCGATCAGATCCAGAATCTCCAGTTGTGGAAACCGAGATGCCAGTTCTCCCGGCTTTGGAGGCTGAAACCTCCGAGCCTCCTGGGCCTCGGCGGATTCAACGGGATCCCCTTCTTCGGGCAATTCCCCGCGATGCAGCCCCAATTCCATCAGGCAGGCGGGACAAGCCGCTGCGGTCCCGCGAGCGTCGAATTCGGCACCGCACTGGCCGCATTTCTGCGTGGTGAGCATGATTAAGTCTCAGCCAAGAGTGTTGTTCTGGAAATGAAACTGCTCTACCGAATGAAGAAGCAAACCAGCAGAATTGTTACAGGGAAATCTCGATATTTCTTTGCTTCTCTCACAAGCGGGCTGTTGATCTAATCGGGAAACAAGCGTGGGATAGGCTTCCAGCCTGTCAGGATTCCGTAACTTCAATTGCCAAGTGCACTCAAGTCGCCCAATTGACAGGCTGGAAGCCTATCCCACGACCAAATCAACAGACCGCAAGAGGGGTGGAGAGGGAGTCTGACTCGCTTCTTCATGCCTGTGTCGGTGCTGTTTAGCTTCTCAGCACCGTG
Source organism: uncultured Pirellulaceae bacterium (assembly GCA_964623055.1). Classification (GTDB taxonomy): domain Bacteria; phylum Planctomycetota; class Planctomycetia; order Pirellulales; family Pirellulaceae; genus JADHUC01. The sequence continues at coordinate 13,407 of CAZURK010000189.1, read as the reverse complement.
AACAGATACCGCAGTTCGTCTTCCGTCTGCTCGTTGTTCTCGAGTGTATCGAAGATCTCCTCGCGCAACAACGCACCGAACCGGCGGCGCAAACGATGGACGGCAACGCGCACGGCCCCTTCGGTCATGTCGCAGCGAGTTGCGATTTCCTTGTACGAATCCGCACTCGTGTCGCCCGTCAAGCAGCCCTGCAGTTCCTGGTACAGCGCGAGCTGCCCGGCTTCTTCGTACTGCTGACGCAACTTGGCCCAGACGAGATCCAGCAGCGTCAAGGCCCATTGGCGTTCGAACAGGGTCTCCGGCGTATGCCGATCCGCAGGTTCGACCGCATATCGCCCTTCGCCTTGCTGGAAGTCGATCGAGAAATGACAGCGATCGCCACCCCGCTTTTGCGCATGACTGCGATCCCAGTCGTTGGCCAGAAAGTTCCGCATCGCGGCCAGCAGGAATGCTCGGAACTTACCTCGATCGGGCTTTAGACCCGCAAGGTCGTCTCTTTCCAGTAACTTGGCGAAGAACGCCTGTGTCAGATCTTGTGCGTCGTTAGCGTTATGCCCCTGACGCCTTGCGAACACGTACAGCGGGTACCAGTACGTTTCGCAGAGTCTCGACAGCGCTTCACGACGATCCGCCGCCGATTCCTTCCCCGCAGCCAACACAACAGACCAACGTGTGGTATGAAACTGCGAGCCGCCCTGGACCATGCCAGTCGATTGGTCATCACGCTGTACGTCGTCCGACATCGCATAATCCTCGCCGAGCGCAGCCACAACGCACGGGCTACTCCGCCCGTGGGCTTGCGGGAGGGCCGGCTTCGGCCGTTTTACTCTCCATGGCGTCGTTCTGTTTCGTCAGCATGAAGCGGTCGAATTCGAAACCGTCTTCGCGCATCGAGAACATGATTGTGTGCAGGCCCGGCTTGTCGACATCGAGCCAGATTTGCCCCAAGACGCCTGTGTGAACCTTGTTCGTCCGCTGTCGCGAGTCCCATTGCCACTGGCCATGTTTGCCAGTGAACTGGATCCGTGCACCCGAATCGGGCCATTGGCCATCGAGTCCGACGTGCAGGCCGTTGTCCTCGGAGCCGCTGCAGCACATTCGCACCCAGACATAGTAGCGTCCAGGCTCGGTGAAGATCACCGGGTAGTACAACACACTGCATTGGCCCGGTGTGTTTGTGAAACTGACGCCGTGAACCAGCGGATCGCCATGCGTCACGCGCGTATCGGGCAACAACTCGATGTACGCTTTGCCGACAGCGTCGGCGGCATGGTTCGGGTCGGGATCGGGTTTGATGCCTGGAGTCTTGTCGATGGTTGTCAGATACCATTTCCGTGCGTCGTCCCGATCGACTGCGTCAAAGTCCTCCGCCTCGACTACAATGATGCCGTCTGACTGCTTATGCACCTTCGTTGCGTTCGTCGGATCGTAGTTGAAAACAAAGGCGGGGATTGCCGGCTTTCTTGGCGTCGGAGCCGAATCGACATTGATCGACATCGGCGCTTCCACCTTCCCAAGGTTGAACTTCACATCCTTCTGGTCGGTCTTCAGCAGGAAGACGACATCGCCTTTGATGGGAATGCTCAACTCCGTCGCGGCCTTGCCCTCGATCTTGGCATACGATCCCGATCCACCGGTTTTGGGAAACGTCTGCGAAACGGTGAATTCGGCGCTTGGCAGATCCAGCACGGTCTTGCCGCCGCTTCTGACGAAGACCACAACGCAACCGTCGCCGGCCAGCGCCCAGTCGCCCGACTCCGTCAGCATTGGCTGCATATTCCAAAACGGCACATCGTTCTTGTAGAAGAAGTCCAGCGCGATTTTCCCCTGGTCCCAGAACTTGTCGCGGCTTCGCCAGTCCTCGCAATTCAAGTCCGAGTGCGGGTGTTTGTATCCAAAATACCACTCGGTGCCGCAGCCACCGGCCATGAACGTTCCCCAGAGGCCGTTGATACGAGCGTTGTCGTGGTCGGGGTCTTCGCCGTCGGTGATCAGTGCGTGCGTCGCGTCACCGGGTTCATCGCACGCGACCACCCATGGTTTCTTCGCGGCCTCGGACAGCAGCACCCATTTCTTCACATCGCCGTAGACCTGCGTGAACGCGGGATTGGTGGTTTGAAGCGAGAGTCCGGTCAGCTCCGATCTGTCACCCAGCAGCGGCCCGTACACTTTGTCCTTCGCGCCCGGGTACGTATGCACCACGCGGAGGTGATTGTACGGATCGATTCGCTTGACATAGGCCATTTGTGCCTGATGCTGTTCGGTGGCTTGACTGTTTTCCTCGCCGAAATTCCAGTTCAGCGCCAAGTGGTATCCGAATCGAGCGACCAATTCGCGGAAATACAAACGGCGTTCCGGCCCGAGGTCGCCGTTGTCCATCAGCTTGCAGTTTTCGGCCTCGGACGTTTTGAAATGCAGGAACATGCCCTTGCGATCCGCGTACTGCATGACGCGATCCCATTGCGCCGTTTTCGAAACGTCCATCCGCAACCGCTCGATACTTGTCGTCCAGGCTTTGTCGGGTGTCTTCTTCCCGTTGTTGGCCTCGTAGTCGGCAAGGTCCTTTTTGACGATGTGCATAAAGACGTTTTCGTCGTCGCCGGCAACGTTGAATGTCAGGAACGAGAAGACGTTCATGCCCTTGCCCGCAAGGTAGTTGATTGCTCCGAGCAGGGCTTTACCCTTGTCGCCATTCGGTCCCCAGAGCAGATCGTCTGCGTCGGAGTCGTAGTCTTTCAGGTGTGGCGTCCAGGCCTTGCGACGATCGCCTACATTTGGTGTCGCGTCGAAGTCTTCGTAAGCGAAGATGTTCTCGGGCGCGTCGGCGCCAACCTTCAGGAAGTACTCGCCTGTCTCGGCGAATCGCTCATAACGTTCTCCGACGTATTGCAGACGGCCCTTGCTGTAGAATCCGTTGCCGGGTCTGTCGGCGGGGCCGATCTCGAACGAGCCCTTCATGGCGTCCATGAAACCACCGCTTTCGCCCTGCGGCTTGTCCGCCAGCGCGACGCCCGCACCCTTCACGAAACGGACGCGATACGACCACGACCCCGCCTCGTCTGCGGAGAAATGCACTCGCCACTTGTTGCCCGACTCGGCGCATGTGATCGCGGCGTTTCCATCGGCCGCGTAGAAGCCCGGTACGACGTACTGCCGACCACTCGGCCCGACAAATACCACGTCCAGCCGATAGTCGGTGAACGGATTCGGCGTTGCTCTTTCGCTCGTCTCAGGACCGTCGAACGTCAGCGATATCTTGTGCCATTTGGCAAGCTTGCCACTGATTTCCACATGGGCGTCCGAAGCATGGGCCGCGAATGAGAGGAGACCGGCGAGGATCAATGTCCCCGCACACCGACCGATCGAAATGCTCTTGTGATTCATTACCAACATCTTTCTTTTCTCAGGCATACGTGCTTTTGACATGCAGCAAATCTCAGGCGGCATCGCAAGACGGACAGCATAGACTGCGTCAATAGTCTCGTCCAGCGGGATCTAGCTGACGCGCCGGTACGCGGTGGCTGAGTCGAGTAGGGCCGGTTCCTAGCGGCCAGCGCTTGATCTTCGTCTGATCGGCCGGTGGGAACCGGCCCTACGCCTACCTGCGAATCCAGCTAGCGAGGATGGTGGCCTCCTTTGGAACTTGGAACTACTGAATGCAGACGCAGGATTTCAAAGCCTCGGATGATTGGCATCAGGGAAGACGATATACGGTACGATCGCCCTCCACACCAAGTTGTTGTAGCCATCCGCGCGAACAACGAGCGACTCGGATTCCGGCACGATTAGTGTTCCGCCTACGGTTGGCACGGCCGTCACCGCACCCTCCAACCAAAAAGACTTTTGAATGACCAGGAAGTATAGCCGAAGCCCCACGAGTTTGTATCGCTTTGCGGTGACTCCGCTTTGCGGCCGTTGGGCGGCGCTACACGTCGGGGCACAATCGCCAACGGACATTGTGTTCAGCCGCTCTTGTCAGAACGCGCACAAAATCGACGAGATCCTCGGACAGCGATTCAGCGTCCGTGAATTGCGATGGATTATCGCAGACATATTCAACCAGCGAATTGAACAGGAGCAGGCCAACGGTTGCGGCATGCCACGCATCGTCGGGAACCTCAGGGACGAAGTCGTCGTCCACGTCGTCAAACATGAGCGCGGCCTCATCATCGGAAACGCTGAAGAAGTCGAAGAGTGAGGCGTTGCCGAGTGATTCTAATGCGCGTTCAATCGCGTCGGTCTCCCGCGCGACGGCCTTGCCATTGACGAACGGATCGAAATCAGGGATGTCTCGTTCGAGGTGGATGAAGAGTGCAGCACCCATAAGAGACGTTCGCCCAACGGGTTTTCGGTTGTCATGATGTCGACAAGTCTGGTCACCAGTCGAGACGCAGGCCTGCGACTCCATTTTCATCTTTTCAATATCCGCCAAACAGCATATCCGGTCAAGCTTGCCCTTGTCATTCGTAGGCGATTCTTGGGAAGCGGTTCTTGTCCTTCGAGCGATCATGGTTCTGCCCGTATGTACACTGTGGATTTGGTCGAGAGCAGAGAATTCTTGTATAACATGTAGGATATGCTGTGCGCGCCGCCCCAACGAATTGCGTTAAGCACAGTTGCCCTACACAAAATCACGGAGCATTCCCATGAGTGACCGAAGCATCAATCGCCGTAGGTTCATGACAGACACGGCCAGAGCAACTGCCGGAGCAGCCATCGCAGTGGCCGCCCGTCCCGGGGCTGCCGATGAGCCGCCGGAAAACAACGGCAAGACGTGCTCGGTTGGGGTGATGACCCAGAAGGGTGGCGCACACCTCGGTCATTACTTCACGTCGCTCGCGCAGGCCGAGGAGGTTACATCGGTCGTCCTTTCGGACCCCAGTGGTCACTCTGTGCCCGATGCGCGCACGAAGCTTGGCGAGAAACTGACCGGCGTCTTTCAAGATCCCGCCGTCTTGCTGCGAGAAGCGAAACCGCAGATGGCGCTGGTCACCATGGAGGCGGTCGGCTCCCCGCCCGTGATCGAAGCTGTGCTGGACGCCGGCTGCCACGTGTTTGCCGAGAAGCCGGCTTGTGTCCGCGTCGACGATTTCGCCAGGCTGGTCCAGAAGGCAAACGAGCGTGGGGTGTATCTGATGCTGGCGCTAGCGAATCGGCTCCATTCAGCCATCCAGGAAGCGCGGCGACTGGTCCGTGCCGGCGCGATCGGCAAGATCTTTGGTTTGGAGTCGCACCTGATTGCCGACCAGACAAGATTGACCAGAGATTCCTATCATAAGAGCTGGTTCGCGCAGAAAGCGCGGGCCGGCGGAGGACACTTGATCTGGTTGGGCATCCACTGGCTCGACTTGGCGACGTACGTCACGGGCTCGAAGATCCGCGAAGTGTCCGCGTTCACGGCCAACGTGGGCGGCCAGCCCATCGACATCGAAGACTCGGCTGCCGTGACGATGCGATTCGATAACGGCACGCTGGGTACACACACATCGGGGTATTATCTGGACCGAGGGTATCACGAACACATCAGGATATGGGGCTCGGCCGGCTGGATGGAACTCGATCTCTTGGCGGCCGTTCCTCTTCGCTGGTGCAGTACCCAGAGCGAACGCGCCTCGCAGGTTCAAGAGTTCAATGCGCCGGATGGTCCCACCGGCTACCCGCCCTTTGTCCGCGCGGCCGCCCGAGCGTGCGCCGGGCTCCAGCCGCCGCCGATTACCGCCGACGAGAGCTTGGACGCGCTGAAGAACGTCTTCGCGGCATACGAATCCGCCCAGAGCGGCCGGACACAACGTGTTGGCTGAAGCGGGGACGCAGCGGCGCCTTTGCGTTTCAGACGCAGGCTGCTTTGTCCCGCTGTGCGCGGGTCTCCTGACCCGGCACTGCGTTCGACCGAAGGTGGCACGTTCCGACAGTCGCTAGGAGACCTCCGGTCGCTCGTTTCGGCAGGATTGGGAGACCCTCGCCGAGCATGCCAGACTTCTGAGCCGACGCATAAATGAGTCGTGAGGCCGTTCGTAGTCCCGCCTTTAGGCGGTTTTCGAGCTGCTTCTTGTTTTAGGACCGCCTAAAGGCGGGACTACAAACCAATTCATGCGTCTGCTCTTCTGGCAGTGGAATTCGAAGACGACGTTGGTGTGAAACACCCGCCTTCGGTATCATGGAATCACTACTATGCGGCGCTTGCATGCGCCGTGGACACAAGGCATGCTGTGTCGTCAGCTAATACGTCTCTTTCTCCCGTCCCGCCGGACCTCCCGTGTGGAGTTGTGGAGAACAGGCGTTTGGGGGATCGCGAGATGACGGAAAACGGTAGGCATGCTGCGGATACTCAGAGCGACCAGTCTGTCGAAGCGCTACGCGAAAGCGAAAGAAGGTTCAGGGATCTGTTCGACAATAGCCCTGACGCGATTTTCGTCGAGGATCGTGATGGCAACGTGCTGGACGTTAATCCGGCGGCGTGCCGCCTGCATCGCATGGATCGGCATTCCCTTATCGGCAGGAACGTGTTGGAGTTGGTGCCTTCGGACAGACGGCAGGAGGTAGCGCGCGTTTTCCCGAAGCTGATTCTGGGCGAATGTGATCATTTGAACGGTTACAGTTGGACCAAGGATGGCGTTGCCATTCCAGTCGAGATCCGTGTGAACCGATTTGAGTACGCCGGACGCGCGGCGCTTCTGCTCCATGTGCGGGACATCAGCGACCGCGAGCGCGCCGAGGCCGCGCTGCGAGAGAGCGAAAAGCGTTTCAGTCAAGTGGCAGAAAACGCCCTCGAATGGATCTGGGAGGTCGATGCCGATGGTTTGTACACCTATGCAAGTCCCGTAGTGGAAAAGATCCTTGGCTACAAGAGCGACGAGATTGTCGGCAAGAAGCACTTCTACGACTTGTTCCACCCGGAAGATCGGGAGCAGAACACCGAAGCAGCGTTCGCCGTGTTCGCCAAGGAGCATCCTTTTCGTGAATTCGTTAACCGAAACGTGCACAAGAGCGGCAAGACCGTATGGCTCTCCACAAGTGGAGTACCAACGCTAGATCAGCAAGGGCAACTGCTCGGGTATCGAGGCGCCGATACGGATATCACAGACCGAAGACTGTCCGAGGTAGCGCTACGCGAAAGTGAAGAACGCTTCAAGAGTCTGTTCGAACATAGCCCGGATGCGATCTTTGTTGAGGATCAAGATGGCAACGTGCTGGATGTCAATCCCGCGGCATGCCGTCTGCACGGCATGGACCGGCGGGACATCATTGACAAGAACGTACTGGAACTAGTGCCTCCGGACAGGAGGGAAGAGGTGACACGCGACTTCCCAAAGTTGCTGAGTGGCGAATGGGACCACGCCGAGGGCTTCAGTTGGACCAAAGACGGGCGTGCTGTTCCAGTCGAAATCAGGGTGAACCGTTTTCAGTTTGCGGGAGTCCCTGCCCTCTTGCTCCACGTGCGGGACATCAGCGAACTCAGGAGGGCGCAAGAGGATTTGCGGCGGCGGGAGACGGAGCTGGCTCATATGGCCCGCGTTCACGACCTCGGGGAAATGGCTGCATCTCTCGCACACGAGATCAACCAACCTCTGTACGCGATCTCAAACTATGCCAACGGGATGATCCAAAGGCTTAGAAAGGGGACGGCGGATCTTGACGACTTCACACCCGTGTTGAACGAAACGCTGTCGGAGGCAAAGCGAGCGGGTGATATCATTGCCCACATCCGCAGATTGATCCGCAAACGCGAGCCTCGACGTTCCACGGTGGACGTCAACGGTCTTATTCGAGGCTTCTTGGATGGACTGATGGGCTCCGAGGCCCGGCACCGCGAGACTGCGGTACACCTGGAACTGGCCGACGACTTGCCACACGTGTTGGTTGACTCTGTTCAGATCGAACAGGTCATCTTGAACTTGATGCGAAATGCGCTGGATGCGATGTCCGAGATGCCCTCGGGGCAGCGGAGCCTGACAATCACAAGTTCCCTGGCCGAAAGTGACGCCGTCGAGATTGCCGTGCATGACACGGGTGCCGGACTGTCGCCGGAGATCGCCGACAAGGTTTTCGATCCGTTCTTCAGCACCAAGCCAGACGGACTCGGGATGGGGTTGGCCATCAGCCGGTCGATCATTGAAGCTCATGGCGGGGAGATTCTGGTCTCAGTCGACCCACCACAAGCGACCACGTTCCGATTCACGTTACCCGTACCGCCGATGCCGTCCGGGTAGCGCCGTTCGCCAAGCCGCTGCGTCCTCACCGTCAAGCCGCAACGTCAGGCACTTCGCGGCGCCGCCCGCCTTGATGAACTGGTCAAGCGGTGTTTCGCGGTGACAGAAACCTCGTTTTCTGAGCTGCCCGCCGAGTTCTGTGCAACCGGTGTTGGTAACGACCGTTTTACCCACGACAACGGCATTGCACGCGAATCTTCGTGCTTCTGCTTCGCCAACCGGTATCAAGTCGCCGATCTCCCTACGCAGCACGCGCTGACCATACGAGTCGAATGCCCGGGGGAAGTAAACGGCACGGTCAGGTGCTAATGGACAGAAACACGTGTCCAAGTGGTAGAATCTACGATCGACAAGTTCCAAAGGGATGACTCGGCAACCGATTAGGGCCCCAATCTCTTGGCTCGCCTTGATATCACTGCGTATGCGGTATCCTGCAAAAAGGGTCTCGCCGCAGAACAGCGCGTCGCCGGCTCCTTCGAAGTACGCATCGGTGCGCAAGCGATACGTGCGGAAGCCGCTGTCGGACAGCCATCTATCGAAGTGGTGCCGTTCAGGACGCCGCTGGACATGGCGGAAAGTGGAAAGGACTGCCGACTGGCGATGGATCAGTGCCGCGTTGGCCGTGAACACCAAATCGGGTAGGCCCGCGACTGGAGAAAGCGTCACTACCCTCGCCCCGGAATCATTCAGAAGACCGCAAAGGTTCTGCCATTGCCGCACCGCCAAGCCGTGATCGCATGGCCGGCGCCGATTCATCCAAGGGTTGATTTCGTATTCAATCCCAAAGAAGTCGGGCGGACACATCAGGATTCGTTTTGCGGGCCGAGCGTCTGGCCTTTCCCCTAGGTCGTCGCGCACGTGATCGCCTCCAGTTCTTCAACCAAAGCTCGAAGAAACGGTCCCACGTCCGTGACCAGACTTGTGGTCTGAAAGGACCCGCGATCTGCGAGCTTGATCGCCGTGGACGGATTGATGTCGACGCACACAACTTTGACCCAAGACGGCAATAGATTACCGACTGCGATCGAGTGAAGAGTCGTGGCAATCATCAGACAGAACGAGACGCCGCGTAGTTTCTCGCGCATCCGACGCTGAGCCTCCAGAACGTCTGTGATCACCTCGGGCAACGGCCCGTCGTCCCGGATGCTTCCGGCCAGCAAGAAATCAGTTCCTTGGCGGACGCATTCGTACATGATGCCGGACGTCAACACCCCGCTCGCGACGGCACGGCGTATGCCACCCGCGCGCCGAATTCGATTAATCGCCCGGAGATGGTGCTCGTGCCCCGACGGCGCCAGGCCCTCTCGGTCGAGATAAGCTCCCAGACTCGTTCCAAACAGCGCCTGTTCAATATCATGGGTGGCCAGTGCATTGCCGGCCAGCAAGACATCAACGAGCCCCCGGCGAATCAGATGCTGGAGATAACGCCCGCTGCCGGTATGCACGATCGCCGGCCCCGCAACGACGGCTGTCTTCCCCGAGTCGCCTCGGGCGGTGACCAATTCGCGGGCTATATGGTGGATTGCGAGTTCTTTGGGCTTTTCGGTCGAGACCTCGCTTCCCATGAACTCGAAGCTGGCTTCGTTGCTGCTGCGCGTTTCGACAAAGACTCGCACGCCGCCGTGGCCCACGACGAACAATTGCCCCGCGCGAACTTCGCCGATTGGGACGCAGCGGGCCTTGTCTTGGCTGCGATTTACGCAGATGCCGCAGTCCATCTCCTGATTCTCCACGGCAAGCCATCTGCCGTTTAGTCGAATCTCAGTCGGCTGGTTCGTACTGCTGTAGAGACCCTCCGGGAAAGCACCGTCCATGTCCGCCGCGGCAAGTCGGCAGTCGTGACGCTCTGTGGGCAAGGCGCCGTGATCTGCGATTTGAGACAAGATCCGGTCCAATGTTGGAAGATCGTTCGCACGCACCTCGACCACCGCGCGGCTGGGGTCCGTAGCCGTTTGCCCGATGCCCACATCTTTGATGCGAAACGAACCGCCCCCTGCGGAGATCGTATCGAGTACCTTCGGAAGGATAAGGCTGTCGATGATATGACCGTGAATCTCGACATCCTCAGTTTCGGTAGCACAGCGAATTGACCCTGCGGATGATGTTCCAGTCATTGGCAAGCCTCCCATGCAGGAGTGCGTTGGCCTGAAGTGTGGTTCCACATAGACGCGTTCGCATATGAATTCTTTCCATCCATCCGAACTCGGTCAATCGTTCGCCCAGGGCAGCCCTTTGGCCACTTCTCTCTGGAAACCACGCTAACCTGATCTCGCGGCATACACCGCGACCTTGCCCTCTGCGTACCATAACCTGCTGCAACACAAACGCTTACGGAGATTAGCCATCTTTTCTTGATATTCCGCGCAATGTTTGGGGCTCCGAAGCGTTTTGTTTTCAGACGGCACAAAAGAAACCAAGATCAAACGTCAATAAGAGCCGCGCAAATAACCCCAAAAGGACTGGAACGATGAAGGCCACCATTCTGACTACCGCTGCAATCTTGGCCAGCTTGAACGCGAGTATTGGCCTTGGCGACGAGTATCGCTCCGGCTCCTACGGCTACGCAGTTCGCCCAGTGCATTACGGACCTCCGACGGTATACCATCACGCGTCCACATACGAGGAAGGTCTGCTGCGAGGACACGCGGATTTGGTGCGGGCGTGGGGCGACTACCTGTACAGCACTTCGTTGGCCATGATTAACGGCGAAGAAGCTCGCCGCCGTTACATCGACAACCGGCAACATGCCACCAAGACCTACTTCGATATGCGTAAGCTCAATCGAGAGGCCCGAGCCGAACAGCGTGGCGAACGTCCCACGCAGGAAGACATCGCTCGCTACGCCAAGATGCGTGCGCCTGATCGACTCGGAGCCCACGGGTTCCACGAATCGCTTGGCATACTCCACTGGCCGCCTGCGTTGCAGGGCAGTGAGTTTCGTCAGGAACGAATGGCGGTCAATCAGTTGATGGACGAACGGACGGTAGACAACAGCGGCCTTGGGAGCGACAACTGTCGGCAGATCAAGCAAGTTGTCACGCGTCTGAAGGGTAAGCTGAAAGACAATATCGACGCCGTCAGTCCTGCCGATTACGTGGCCGGCAAGAACTTCCTGACCGGTCTGTCATACGAAGCTCAGCAGAAGCAGGGTATTCCCGGGCTGGCTATGAAATAGAACGAAAACGACCTCCCTGGGTTTGTCGGAGACACCCACCACTTCGCTGGCCGTCGGTCATTTGACCGGCGGCTTTTCTTTTGGTTACCATCGGTTGTCGATATCTCGTCGCCCTGCTACGTTCGTCAGCGGAGAGGTTTCCACTTGGAGGTAGAAAAATGAGGAAGCGAGTCGCGAAACTGGTACTAGTAGTCCTTTTCGTTCTGTCTTTGGGCTTGCCGGCCTTTGCCGACGATCGGCCCAATATTCTGTTCATCATGTCCGACGATCACGCGGCCCACGCGATTGGCGCCTATAGAGGCCGTTTGGCGGAACTTGATCCGACGCCCAATATCGACCGTTTGGCTCGCGAAGGAGCGCGGTTGACCAACGTGTTCTGCACCAATTCGATCTGCGTACCGAGCCGGGCGACAATCATGACCGGTCAGTACAGCCATACCAACGGCGTGCGAACACTGAATGGAGGTCTAACGCCAGAGCGCCAAACGCTGGCGTTGCTGATGAAAGAAGCCGATTACGAGACGGCCATGGTCGGCAAATGGCACTTGAAGTACGAACCTGCCGCATTCGACTACTATTGCGTCCTGCCCGGTCAAGGCTCCTACTTCAATCCAATCTTCCGCGTCCGAGGCCCGGAAGCATGGCCGCAGAACTCGTGGCAGGCGTCCGGTTATGACTCGAAACATTCGTCCGATGCCATCGCCGATATCTCGTTGAAGTGGCTCAAGAGCCGCACACAGAAGGACAAACCCTTCTTTCTGATGCATCACTTCAAGGCACCCCACGACAACTTTGAAAACGCCGAACGATACGACTGGTTGTACGAGGACGTCGACATCCCCGAACCAGACAGCCTTTGGAATCGCGGCGGCCACGGTCCGGCCAGCAAGCCGTTGTACGGCACATCCGTCGGGCCGCGCAACCAGCGACGGAACATGGGCCATCACATGTTTGTCGATTCGGAACTGCCCAAGGAGCCGTACACGCGAATTGCATACCAGCGATATTTGAAGAAATTCCTCCGTACCGTCAAAGGCGTGGACGACAACATCGGCCGATTGCTCGAGCACCTGGAGAAGACCGGCGAGCTGGATAACACAGTCATTGTATACACGGCCGATCAAGGCTTCATGCTGGGCGAACACGACTACATCGACAAACGTTGGATGTACGACGAGTCGTTGCGCATGCCGTTCGTTGTCAGATATCCGAAGCGTATCACGTCAGGAACCGTCAACGACGCCATAATCAACAATGCGGACTTCGCCCCTACGCTACTGGCCATGGCGGGCGTCGCGGCACCGAAGGAAATGCAGGGCCGCAGCTTCCTGCCGATACTCCAAGGCGAACCGGCTCCGGATGACTGGCCCACCAGCACGTACTATCGATACTGGATGCACATGGCCCACCACGACAACCCGGCTCACTATGGCATCCGGACGCAGGACTACAAGCTGATCTTCTTCTACGGACTGCCGCTGGATGCGAAAGGCGCTGCAAAGCGACCGACGCCGCTTCACTGGGAACTGTATGACTTACGCAAAGATCCTCGCGAAATGCAGAACGTCTACAGCGATCCCGCGTATGCCGAGACTGTCGAGCAACTCAAAGAGGAGTTGATGCAACTCAAGAAACGTGTGGGGGATACAGACGACCAATACCCCGAACTGGCACGGCTAATCAACTAGCCAGCCTTCGCGTCCGGCCGAGCCAAGAACAACAGTAGGTCCCGTCTGCCGGACGGGACCTCGGCATCGGCCGCGACGTTGTTCGGCGATTCAGGTCCCGCCCGGCAGACGGGCCCTACACGAAACACCTCTTGGCATATCCCACGTTTTCCGCCACTTGGTCCTTGTACTTCTGCCACATGCCCAGCAGCACCACGTCGGTCGGTTTGATGCCGGTGAAGGCAAAGCGAATTGCTCGCTCGACAGCGGCCGGCGAGTGACAATGGCGGTTGGCGGCAAGCACTTTGTAGGCGATGCAAGGTTTCGACACATTTTGGATCGTCTTCACCATCGC
>CAZURK010000188.1:0-30331 GCA_964623055.1 uncultured Pirellulaceae bacterium | reverse complement strand
TCCAGATGTGGATGTGGGGCGGCCCGCCGCACACCGACACCTTCGATCCCAAGCCGGACGCGGGCCACGACTACTGCGGCCCGCTGAACAAGGCGATCCCGACCAGCGTGGACGGCATCCGCATCGGCGGCCAACTTCCTCTGTTGGCCAAGCAGGCCGACAAGTATTCCATCATCCGCAGCATGACCCACGGCAACGGCGGTCACGAAACGGCGGCCTACCTGGTGCAGACCGGCCGCAGGCCTGGTGATCGGCTGGTCTATCCCAGCGCCGGCGCCGTAGTCAAACTGTTTAGAGGCTACGACGCCGGATACAAGGGTTTGATTCCACCCTACATTGTGATGACCCGACCGCTGGGGCGGTTTTCCGAGGCCGGCTTTTTGGGGACGCGTTACAAACCGTTCGTCACCGGCGGTGACCCTCTGCGGCAGCCGTTCGATGTCGAAGGCGTCGTCGCCCGTGGTATCAGCGAGGAGCAGCAGCAGGGCCGCCGCGAGTTGCTTGGTAGCCTCGACCGACTTGGGACCAGCGTACCGGGCAACGCCACCCTGACGGCATTCTTTGAGGCAGAGCAGCAAGCCTATGACATGATCCTGGGCGACGGGGCCAAGGTGTTCGATCTCTCCGAGGAAGACGCCGCTCTGAGAAGCCGCTACGGCCATATGCCCTGGAGCGAGACGGCGCTCACCTGGTTTGGCCAAGCCTGCCTCGTGGCGCGGCGACTCGTCGAACGCGGCGTGCCGTACATCACCATCAACTTCTCAGGTTGGGACACGCACAAGGACCATTTCCGGATCATGGAACGGAAACTGCCGGAGTTGGACCAGGGGATGGCGACGCTGCTTCAGGACTTGTCCGACCGTGGATTGTTGGACAGCACGATCGTCTGGTGGAGCGGCGAGTTCGGCCGGACCCCGAAGATCGCTTGGAAAGCGCCTTGGAACGGCGGCCGGCACCACTACCCCAATGTGTTTTCCGCGGTGCTGGCCGGTGGCGGATTCAAGGGCGGACGTGTCGTCGGTGCCTCGGATGCGAAGGGAGAGGAAGTGAAGGATCGCCCCGTTTATCCGTGCGACCTCCTCGGCAGCGTATACAACAAGCTGGGCATCGACCCGGACGGAAAACTGCCCAATCCGATGAACATGGATTTGACCGTCACGCCGACGGCCGCCGACGGCATCCCCATGGCCGGACGACTGAAAGAAATCATGTGAGTCAAAGGTAGGATGCGCGGCAGATGAGAACTTATCCAGTAGCCACCGTCGCCAGACGGTGGAGCCTACACCATTTGACCAACGCCAAGGTGGCCAGTTTCTCCGGCAAGGGCATCAAAGCCACTATGCTGGGCGAGATCGATCTTACGTTCATGAAAGAGGGCGGCAAGTTGAGAGACAGGCTCAGGGCGTTGATGGGCGCCGCGCGGGACGCCGCCAAAGAAAAGGAAGTTGCCGAGATCCAGAAGAAGCTCTACCAGATCTACATCATGGAGGCGCGCCGGAGGATTCCCGCCATTTCCGAAAGCACTCTGCTGGAGATCAGGCTGGCCCCGGACGCCGAGCCCGGCCAGCGGGAATTGCGACTCCAGACACCGCGCGGGGTGTCGAATCGGCTGGCGTTCTACGTCGGCACCCTGCCCGAATTCTGCGAGCCAGAGCCGGTGCTCCCCCCGGAGTCGAAAAACGCCAGGGTGGCGTCGGGCGCCGGGCCCATACGTCAGATCCTGGACATTACGCTGCCGGCCGTGGTGAACGGCCAGATCATCGCCCGCGAACCGAACCAGCCGTCGTGGGAGCGCGATCGCTTTACGCCCGGCGACGCGGATCGTTATCGCTTCGAGGTCCGCAAAGGTCAGCAATTGGTCATCGCCGCCAGCGCGCGGGAGTTGATTCCGTATTTGCCTGATGCAGTGCCCGGCTGGTTTCAGGCCACGTTGACGCTGTACGATGCCAAAGGCAAGGAGCTGGCCTACGACGACGACTACCGTTTCCAGCCCGATCCTATCCTGTTCTACAAGGTCCCGGAAGACGGTCAGTACGTGGTCGAGATCAAGGACGCGATCTACCGCGGCCGTCCCGATTTCGTGTATCGCATTGCGATCGGCGAGTTGCCCTATGTGACAAGCATCTTCCCGCTGGGCGGGCCGGCCGGCGACGAGACCACGGTCCGGTTGAAGGGCTGGAACCTCCTGGTCGACAAGTTGTCGATGGACGCCAGGCAGTCGGCAGGAAACAACGTCCTAGTACGTCGGCCTTTCCAGGCCGACAACGACGGCCCGGAAGGGCCGTCCTACATCTCGGTCCGCGAGGGAGACATGATTTCCAACCGTGTGCCCTTTGCCGTCGACACGCTGCCGGAAGCCATGGAAGAAGAACCCAACCACTCGTTCGAGACCGCCCAGCCGGTCGCGCCGCCCGTGATCATCAATGGCCGGGTCGATCAGCCAGGCGACTGGGATGTGTTCCGCGTCGAAGGCCGCGCTGGCCAGCGGATCATCGCCGAGGTCTACGCACGGCGTCTTGATTCGCCGGTGGATTCCCTGCTGGAGCTGACCGACGCTGCCGGCAAACGACTGGCCCTCAGCGACGACCATGAAGACAGAGCCGACGCATTGAAGACGCACTATGCCGATTCGCTGATCGACTTCACGCCGCCTGCCGACGGGACCTATTACCTGCGTCTGGGCGATGCTCAGCGCGAGGGTGGGCGGGAGTATGCTTACCGACTGCGGATCAGTCCGCCGCGGCCCGATTTCGCGCTGCGCGTGGTGCCTTCTCGCATCAACGCGCGGGCCCGCCAGTTCGTTCCCTTCACCGTCTTTGCATTGCGCAAGGACGGGTTCTCCGGCGAGATTGCCTTGAGTCTGAAGGGCGTTCCCGAAGATTTCTCGTTGTTTGGCGGCACGCTGCCGGCCGGCCGCAAAAAAGTGCGCGTGACGTTGCTCGTTCCGCCGGTTCTACCGGACGAACACATCAGCCTTGACGTGGAAGGCCGCGCCGTCATTGCCGGTCAGGAGGTCGTGCGCTCGGCCGTGCCAGCAGACGACATGATGCAGGCGTTCGCCTACAAGCATCTAGTCCCTGCCGAAGATTTGGAGGTTGTCTTTTGGGACTGGCAGAACCCCCCAGTCTCAAAGGCACCAGCGACCAACACGCCGCGCCCGCCCTACCGGAGCCCAATAGCCATTCTCGGCGATCAGCCCGTGAAAATCCCCGCCGGCGGAACCGTCGAGCTGCGAGTCACCATACCTGCCCGCGAGGGCGAGATCCAAGTCGAACTAAGCGATCCGCCAGAAGGCATCACCATCGACAGCGTGTCGCGATTTGACGAGGGCGCGGCCATCTCGCTGCGCGCCGACGCCGAGAAAGCCAAGCCGGGCCTCAAGGGCAACCTGATCGCCAACGCATCGCAACAAAGAACGCTGACGGACAGAAGAAGCGGAAAAACGCGCGAGTACCGCGCCGTGCTAGGCACATTGCCCGCCATACCCTTCGAGGTCGTCAAGCGTTAGTGTCGCTGCGCTGGTCCGGCGGAAACGCGCGCCTCCTTGACCAGTCACCTTCTATTGGATCCTGAGAACCGTTACACCAATGAGCATATGCAGCCTGCTGGGGTCAAGGCTCTGCGCGAGCAGCAACTGACCGATGCGTCGGAGTTCCAAACATGAGCAGACCCACACAACGCAACGAAGAGCACAGACTCGAACCGAAAAAACGCAGCACACGGATCTTGGTGCCAGTCATCATCTTCACCGCCGTCTCCGGATCGCTGGCAGCTTCCCAGACGCTGGCGGCGGAAGACGCGATCCTTGAATCCCCCAGGGGCATTCACGTGGTTCACGATGTCGATGTGGTGGTGGTCGGGGGAACGACGTCGGCCGTAGCGGCCGCCGCGAAAGCGGACGAGGCCGGAGCGAGCGTGTTCCTTGCCGCCCCCCGGCCGTATCTGGGTGAGGATGTCTGCGCGACGGGTCGGCTCTGGCAAGAGCCAAATGAAGAGCCATCGCATCCGCTGGCGAAGAAGCTATTCCAGCCGGGGCGCTGGTCGACCCCGATGCACGTGAAGCGAACTCTCGACCAGGCCCTGCTCGACGCGGGTGTCGAGTTCTTGTACGGCTGCGTGGTGACGGACGTGTTGCGAGACGAACAGGGCCGCCCGGCAGGGATCATCATGGCCAACCGCGCGGGCCGGCAGGCCGTCGTCGCCAAGGTCGTCATCGACGCTACCCACCGCGCCACGGCCGCTCGTCTGGCCGGGGCGGAGTTTCGTCCCTATCCGAAGGGCCCACAGGTCTTCCGTCGGGTCATCGTGGGCGGCGACCCGGCCTCCAGGGAGGCCAATGATGTGCGGCGTGTCAAGGCTGAAGCGGGCGACAAGGGGTATCCGGTTCACGAAGTCACGCTGAGTATCCCAATGGCCGACGGCGGGTACCGAGCCTTCGCCGAGGCCGAGCAGCGGGCGATCGACGCGACCTTTGACCCGAAACAGGTTGACGCGTCGGAGTTCCTTTTCCAGGTTCCCCCGGCCCCGATGCACGGCCGGACGAGCCTGGTCGAGGAGTGGCCCGGAGCGGAGAAGGCCGATCTGGACGCCTTCAGGCCAAGGGGCGTTCAGCGGTTGTATGTCCTTGGCGGCTGCGCGGACGTGCCCCGCGATGTCGCCGAGCGTCTCCTGCGGACCGGGGGCATGATGGAGATTGCGGACCGGATTGGTGCCGCGGCCGCCGCGGAGGCCAAAGCCGCCGGAAAACCCGAAGGCGTGCAACTGCCGTCCCAGCCCGTCAATGCGAACGACGCTGGCGAGGTTCGAGAGTCGCTTGGCGGCGTGCGCCCGGTGCAGGAAGGGCTGGCGACCGTGCGATCGGGCCGACGGACTCTGCCAGTGTTTGGGCGTTACGACGTTGTGGTCATCGGCGGCGGCACCAGCGGCGCTCCGGCCGGAATCGCCGCGGCCCGGCAGGGGGCCAGGACGCTGATCGTGGAGTATCTGCACGGCCTTGGGGGACTGGGCACCATTGGCATGGTCAGCCGCGCCTTCATGGGGAACCGTTGCGGCTTCTATACCGAGTGCCTGGAAGGGGAGACGGCCCTTACAGCGGCGGTGTTGATCGAAGGCCGCCGGGAGTGGTTGCGGAGGCAGGCCCGCAGCGCCGGGGCGGAGATTTGGACGGGCGTGCTGGGCTGCGGGGCGGTCCTTCGGGACGGTCGGGTTGTCGGGGCAGTCGTGGCGACGCCGGACGGGCGCGGCGTAGTGCTCGCGAAAGTGATCATCGACGCCACCGGCAACGCCGACATCGCCGCGGCCGCTGGCGCCGAGTGCATCGTCACGGTCGGGGATTCCGCGGGAGTCCAGGGCGCGGGGTTGCCGGCGCGCGACCTCGGCGTGAGCCTGCGCAACACAGACTTCACGCTGGTGGACGATGGGGATGTCGTGGACTACTGGCGTCTCTATGTCTATGCCAAGGATATCTACGGCGACACGTACGATCTCGGTCAGCTTCCCCAGACCCGCGAGCGCAGGCGGATCGTCGGCGAGGCGTTTATCACGCCGATCGACATCCTGAACGGGCGGACCTACCCCGACACCATCGTCCAACCGCGAGCTTACTTCGACAACCACGGCTACCGCGTGCATCCTTTGGTCGTCGCGAGGTCTCCGGGGCGCCAGCAGTTCAGCGCGAACGTCCCGTACCGCTGCCTCTTGCCGAAGAACCTGGAGGGGCTGCTCGTGATCGGCATCGGCCTCAGCGCCCACCGTGACGCGATGGGCGTATTGCGCATGCAGCCGGACATGCAGAACCAGGGCTACGCGGCGGGTTTGGCGGCCGCGATGGCTGTTAGCGCGGCGGCACCGCTGCGACAGGTCGATGTCCGGATGCTTCAGCGGCGTCTTGTAGAAAAGGGCATCCTGACGAAAGAAACACCTACTCAGGAGGACTCTTATCCGATCTCCGCCGAGGAGGTCGCATCGGCTGTCGAGGCGTTCCTGTGTGAGGAAGATACGACGAAAGCAATCGCGCCGCTGGCGCGGATTCTCGCCCGTCCAGATGTAGCCATGCCGATCTTGCAGAACGCTCACGAACAGCGGCCGACCTCGGACGAAGCGGCGATCCGGGCGGCCGAGGCCCTGGCGATACTCGGAGACGCCTCCGGCGTGCAGACGCTCGTTGACGCCATTGAAGCTTCGGAGGGCTTCGACGCGGGTTACCACCTCAAGAGCCTCGGTGATATCCGGGACAGTCGCATGGACAGCCTCCTCATCGCCCTCGGGCGCACGCGAGACCGCCGCGCCCTGCCGGCGCTACTGAAGAAGATTCCGCACATCCGGGGAGACACGCCCTTCTCACATATCCGAGCGATGACTGTGGCGTTGGAGTCCCTCGGCGACCCGGCCGCGGCCTCCGCGATCGCCAAACAGATGACACGAAACCAAGGCAGCCGCAACGGCCGGCCAGTGAACATGCTCGGCAACGCCGTCACCAAGATCGAGGAGGCCCGCCGGCTGGCCACCCGCACCGTAAGAAGCAAAGCGTACGAGAGGAAAATGGCCCTTCGGGAACTCTTGCTCGCACGGGCGCTATACCGTTGCGGCGACCACGAGGGTCTCGGCGAGAAGGTGCTCCGTGAGTACGCGTGCGATCTTCGCGGCCATCTCGCGCGACACGCCCAGGCGGTGCTCAGGCAAGGCCGCGGCCCCAGCCCGCCACCGCCCGTCAATGCGCCGCGTTAAGGTCTCCGTCGCCGACTGCTTCGCGGACAGCCAGACGGGAGAACTGACCTTCGTGGATATGAACACGTTAGAAAGGAGCTTTCATGAGAAGCATACCAAGTTTGATAGCCATGACGTTTATGGTGATCGGCACAGCGACTGTCGAGGCCAGTCATCCAGACTTCGCGCCTCGCGTGATCAAACCGCCGCGGCCGGGAGCCGAGGGGAACACGGTGCCGAGTATGGTTTGGCTGCACGATGTGGACGCCGATGGGCGCGTCGACCTCGTAGCCAGTCACATCGCGTGGATGGACAAACCAGGATTCGTCCATCCCTACGTGGCCTGGTATCCGGGGCCAGATTTCCAGCGCGAACATAGGATCGTCGGCAAGGAATCATTCGGCCCTAACAGCCGCGTCTATCGGTTCGTGATGTTCGACGTGGATGGCGACGGCAAGAAAGACCTCATCGGACAAGGCTATCGTCCGCTCAGCAACGACAACCACTGGTTTCGCTGCCCGGAGGATTCCGCTAAGCCGTGGACCGAGTGTTATGACTATGGGAAGGACTTGAACAACGGTCACGACATTCGACTTCGGGACGTCGACCACGACGGGAGACTGGATCTTGTTTTGCAGGACAGTTGGTCGGGGAAGATAATCGTCAAGCCGATTCCGAAAGGAGAAAACGCGAAGCGGCCTTGGCCGTACTACACGATCGCACGGGGAAGCGGCCTGACGCATTACATGTCCTTCTACGATGTCAACGGCGACGGGCTTGAAGATGTCGTCACCGCCAAAGAAGAGGACGGAGGCGAGGGTATCAGTTGGTACGAACATCCCCCCGGCAATGTTCATGAGCTGTGGCGAAAACACTTCGTAGTCGACGCCAACTTCACAAAGGCGTTCGCACGGGATCTCGACCAAGACGGAGACGTTGACTTCATCGGCACGGGTGAGGGCTACGAGGCGGGCGACTTTGGATGGTGGGAGCGCAAGGACAATGGCTATACGCTGCGCGAGTTCGATATCGCCGACAACAGCAACGACGTAATGGGCGGGCACAACTGTGAGCTCGTGGACGTTGACGCCGATGGAGATGAAGACCTGATTGTTCGCGGCGTTGACAAGCGCGACGGCAAACAGCGGTTTCGCTGGTACGAATACATGAAGGAGGCTGGCAAGGTCCGCTGGAAGGAGCACGTGTTCGGCGTGACCAGTTGCGAAGGTTTCCGCAAAGCACACGGCTACTATTGCGGCGAGATGGCGTGGGGGGACTTGGACGGAGACGGCGATCGTGATTTCGTCTACGCCGGCCACGGTAGCGGCTTTCTCGGTTGGTTCGAGAACCGGGGTCACTCGAAAGAAAATGTCGTCGGCGTGCGCGCGACGGAACCGTGAGTTTTGGCGACCTTCGTTCGGCCCAGGGATCTCACCGCGGAATCGGCTCAATAGCCGAGCGCTTCCAGCGCGGCGTCGGCGATGCGCCCTCTTGCCCGGTACTGCTCGACCTTGCGAGCACCGCCGACCATTTTGGGATGGTCACGGTTGGTGAGCACAATGACGTAGACCATTTTCTCCGGATCAATCCAGATGGACTGGCCCGTGTGGCCGCTGTGACCGTAGGCTTTTTCCGACAGCCTCTTGGGCCGATGCGATGTCCGCAGATCCATGTCCCAACAGAACCCTCGAGCTGGCAGCGGAGCGGCGAGCAGGTTGCGAGTCATCCAGGCGTGGCTGCGCTCTGACAGGATTCGGACATCGCCCAGTTGCCCCCCGCCCAACATCATTTGGCAGAAGCGAGCCAGATCGGCCGCCGTGCTGAAGAGCCCCGCGTTGCCGACGGGTCTTCTAGCCACGCGTGCCTGGGTGTCCTCGATCTGGCCGATCCCCGGCGATCCGGAAGGCACGATCCGCAGCGACGGCTCCATCGGTCCGAAGGCCGTATCATGCATGCCCAGCGGTTGGAAGAGCCGCTCTCGGCAAAAGACGTCCAACCGTTTGCCGGTCGCTCTTTCGACTATTCGGCCAAGCAGGATCATGTTCAGACAGGAATACTCGTAGCGCGACCCGGCGGCCCACCGAGGTGATGCGCCGAGCATCAGCTCCAGCATTTCCTCGCCCTGAGCCCGCTCGTGGTACTTGGCGTTCGAGAACCCGGAAGTGTGAGTCGCCAAATGCTGAACCGTGATCTTCTCGATGCCTTTGCCGGTAAGATCGGCGAGGGCTTCGCGAATGGGTGTGTCAAAATCAAGCAGGCCTTCGTCAACGCAAACACCGAACGCCGTACCGGTGGCAACCACCTTGGTGATGCTGGCCAGACCGAAGATCGAGTCCTTCCGCATCTCCACCTTGTCGGGAACGACTCGGGCGTGGCCGAACGCCTCGTGATAGAGCACCTTTTCCGGTCGACCGACGAGAACCACCGACCCGGGAAACAGGCCGCCGTCGATTTCCTTCTGCACGGACTGTCGGATCTGCTCAGTCTGTGACGATATGGTAGAAGCCCGGGAAACACAAGCTGGCCTCGTTGCAAGCATCTTCTCGAGCGCTTCGATGCGTTCGTCGATGCCGATCAGATAGACGGGTTCGTCGCCGACGCGGTCGAGTCTATCCAGTTGTTTGCCCATCATGTTGTAGACGGCCAGGCCGCGGGTCAACTGCCGAGGAGACTCTTCGAGCTTCATGTCAGCCCCGTCGGTCCAAATGATCATCACCCTATCTTTCGGCCGGTCAAAACTGTAGGCGAAGATTGGGCCCTGCTCATTGACGGGTCTGCCTGGTTTTGTGCCGGGAGGCAGAAACCAGGCCAGGGCGTTGACGCCGGGAAAGAGCTTGTGTGGCCTGGGACCGTAATCGAAGAGCATGTCGAAGTGAATGCGATTGCCCTTGTCGTTCAGCCCCAGCGGCCACGTCCGCTGATGAAAGAAGACCTTGCTGACACCGTGGCTAAAGAGGATGACCATGTACTTGATGTTGTACGCTGCGGCGGTACGCTCGTCGCCGTTGGCATGATAATGGTCAAACGCGGCGTGCTTGTAGCTCGGATCGTCGTTGGAGTACTTGCCGTATTCCGTGAACCAAATGTCCGTCTTGACACCATGCCTCTGCAGGAAGCCATCCATTTCCCGGACACGGCGCAGGAACTGCCGTGTGTTGTTGTAAAGGGGATAGGCATGCTCGCTCAGCACGTCGGCCAATCTTGCCGCGTCCGCATTGAGCTTCTGGTCTCTCCTGAAGTAGCCAAGGCCGCAGCGCATCACCCTCAGGTTCTTGTCCACTCTGCCCGCCTCTTCCTTCGCGATTTTCAACAGCGCATCGTACGAGTCATCTGTTTGCCAATTGCGCGTCTTGCCCGCGTAGGGTTCGTTGAGCACCTCCCATGCGCCGCTCACGCCGCCGTAGCGTTCGATGCACTTGCGCACATAGCGCCGGTAGTCTTCCAGGTCCTTGGGCAGATACCACAAGTCTTCGAACGCGTCTCCAAGTCGTTTTCCGCGCGATTCCGGAGGGCCGGAACTGGCCCAGCCCGAAGAAGGGTCCGGCAGGATGGTCAGCAATTGCGTGTCGAACCGTCGGGCACGGTCAAAGAAAACCTCCGGCCCGCTGAAGTCCCATTCGCCCTGTGCAGGCTCGACGTTGTCCCACTTGAGCGTCCAATCCCGCACCCAATACACGCCGGCGTCTCTGGCGATCCCCTGCAGCAGATCCGAGTAATACGGGTGATTCGTGCCGAAACGCGCCTCCCGGTTCCCGTAGGTCCGCGCGTAGGGGTAAATGATGACGAAGTGCGTCTGACGCGTGTAAGCAAATCCCTGACCTCGGACGACGGCGATCAACTTGTAGGGGCCGTTGCCCGTCACCGGAAGCTGAATGCTCTTTAAGGCCGTGCCTTTGGCCAGTTCGATCGCCGTTTGATAAACCTCGTTCTCTTGGTAGTCCAGTGCCTTGAGGTCCACAGTTGCCCTGTCCGTATCGTTTCTGAACCCAGACGCCACATCGAAGCAAAGCTCCTCGCCGGTGTAATAGATGCCCCCGGCCCGCTTGGGATGCAGGGCGATCTCGACCGGGTACCTGCTGGTGAAGCCCGTCGCGTCATTGCCCTTTTCCAACTGCACGGCGTCTATCCACACTTGCCCCAGAGAATCTACGGTTTGGGAACCGATCCTGACGAAGCCGAAGATGTCACGGGCCGTAAAGGTCAGCGCGTGCCGCTGCCACTGATCTGTGACAGTGAGAGTTTCCTCCTCTCTCGCCCCGGTCATGAAGCGAACGCCGATCTGCGCCGGCAGGTTCTTTCGGTTTGATTTCAGAGAAAGCGACAGCGTGTACTGCTTGCCCTGCTCGAATCGTGTCCAGCCGCTGCTGGCGAGTTGCACATTCGTGAAGACAACTTTGCGGGCTTTGGGATAATCCGAATAGCCGACGGGCAAGCTGTTCTTGTCCAAATCAATCCTCGCCGACCGTTTGCCGTGGTGCGAGACGGTCCCGTCAATCTTGACCACGTTGTGGTCAAAACCTTCAGTGCCCCAGCCGTCGATTCCCGCCTCGAAGCTGCCGTTGTGCAACATGTTTTTCTGCGCCGGTGGCTTACGCTCGCGCTCCATCTTCTGGCGGATCGGATTGACATCCAGCTCGTGTTTCGTCGTCTCGGCCACGTGGATGTCGGATAGATAGAGCGTGCCGGTCTGCGTGAAGAAGATTTCGAACCGCGTGTTGCCGCACGTTTCATTCAGGCGAAAGACGAACTCTACCTTTTGCCATTCACGCGTCGCTTGAGTGCTGGCCTTGAAGAGAGCGCCCCACGGCTCCAGTCGCATCAGCCAGACGTTGATGACGCCTCCCTCAAGGTTCTCCTGTTTCAGCCAGAGGGAGACGTAGAGCTTCTGTCCCTTCCGGGCATTCACCGTGCCGTCCTGTCTCAGAATGATCCAGGTCGGTTTCTTTCGGGTGGCCGATTCCGTGCATTCGATCCTGACGGCCGGCTTCCCATGCGGTCCTCGCACCAGCGAGGTGTGGACGTTGGACTTGCCGCTGCCTGGCCCCGCGGAAGGCAAGCCCCAATGCTTCGGCATGCCTTTCTCGTCGGTCTCGGTGAAGTCTCCGTTTCTCAACAGGTTCGGTCCAGCCGCCACCCGGCCCGCTGTTCCAATCACTGCAACGGCAAATACTGCCAAGGTACCGCAACCGACGAACCGCTGAATACACATGACGCGCCGCTCCCGTTTCCGACGATCGAGCATCCGTCGGCAAACCCACCGATGGACTTCCGGCGAAAAGGGTGACCTGCCCCCAAGATGATACCAGGGTTCACTGTCCGGGCACCAGAGATGAGAAGCGACTGCTTGCGCGCGTCGTGACACACGCCGCCGCTACATCGGAGGTTGAATGAGCGTGCATCTCTGAAATCGACCTCGGCCAGATGCGCGAGACCTCCTCTCGACGCGGAGTCGTGAACAGCCGCAGGTCGCGCATGGATGCCCCAAAGCGTCGGCCGCGATCACCTCGTTAGGTTAGCTGAGCGCAGTTACTGACGCAGGACGTTTAGTCCTGAGCGCGCAAACCTGGCAACGCATCTGACGCAGGTGGGGGGCCTGGCCGCTTTGCGGAGAGGCGTTTTAGTGCCCGGGGCGATGCGACAGGAGCGCGCTACGAGGTGGGTGTGACAGCTCCAAACCACCAGCCCGTTGCCCACGCCAGCGGGGAAACGGAAGAGGATCGCCACTGTCGCTTCGCGGTCGTCGAGGCGCGCGCGGTTGACTTCCGTTTCCCTCAGACTTGCTCCCCAATTGACGTCGACAATTGGCCACTCGCGAGACTAGCACACCGTCCTACAAATTCGTTTACGCAACGGGTGAGTAGAGCTAGTACACTTCTCATTACCGACTCATCCAGAGACAAACGATGCGCCGTTAACGCGTCAGAACAACCGATCCTTTGCTACCGTCCACCTCAATAGATTGCCCGGTCTGAAGTCGGCTGATGCACCCGGCAACGTTCACTACAGCGGGGATGCCGAACTCGCGGGCGACAATGGCGCCGTGCGAAAGTGTCGCACCACGTTCAGCTACCAGCGCTGCGGCCTGTGTGTAGCCGAGCGTCCAGGTTGGGTCCAGCGATTCGGCTACCAGGATCTCATCTGGCTTGACGGCCGAGAGTTCGTCAGCCGACCGGACGATGCGCACGCGACCGCGTGCAATCCCCGGCGAGACACCGAGCCCCTGTAGGTCACCGACTCCTTGTTTACCGTCACGCAATTGGCCCAGTTCGCTCCCCAAAATCACTTGGGGCAACGTGAGTTGCTGGGCGAGTGTATGTTGATGTCGTCGCTGGCTGATGAGATCTGAGAAATCTTGTCCTTGTGCACAGTCGCGGATTTCTTCAGAGTTCCAGTAGAAGACACCGCCGCTCAGATCGAGCCGTCGGTCCAGTACGACCAAAGGGGCGCGGAGCAGTTCAAATTCTCGCATGAGCAGGTCTTTGGTTTGCTCTCGCAGCGGAAACAGCCGCCGGACAATATCCAGCCGCGAGCAAACTTGTTCGCGGCTGATCCGCCCCCATTGCTTCTGGAGACATTCGAGCTTGCTCTTGGCGGCTTGCCAGGCGGACGTAGTGTGCGAACGGGAATCGTGCGACTGCCGAGTGTCACGAAGCTGTTCAATTTGACTTCGCAGGGCGTCTCGATCCTCTCGCCAACGCGGGACGGCCAGTTCAAACTCGTTGCCGCACCGGTGGCCGAAGTCTCGCACGAACTCGTCTTCCGACTTGTCCCCGCGTGCAACAGCACTCATGCCGTCGAGCATGTCAAGGATTGGGTTGGGCTTCAACCCCGTCGTGAGCTGCTGAGCGAGTTCGACTCCTTCGGCGCCGAGACGCTCAATGAGCAGATCTTCTAGCTCGCGGTAGCTCATGGCCGCGAGGATCGAACCGGCCGACAGGATCGGCGCGGTTATCGTGAGGAAGTGGTTTAGCCGTCGCTGGAACAGATCAGCCAACGCCGGTTCAGACAAAGCAGCGTAGTCTCTGCCGAACTCCGTTTGCATGTACTGTTCGAAATCGCGACGAAAGCGTTCGTGGAAAAATGGCAGAAAACCTTGTCGCAGTCGGCGCAGTTTCTGAAGGAGCGTGACGACCTGAACGACAAGTTGCGGCCAGCGGATCAACAGTCCCGGTCGAAGCTTTCGCCAATCGAAGACCTGCCGCGGCATTGCCGCACGCAGGGGATTCTCTTGGATTCCTCTGACGCACGGACCAATCGGCGCGTGGCGAAAGAAGAGGCCGCTTTCGCGATCCAAGTCGACGTAGACGTGACCGGCAATTCGCTGGAGGATCGTGCCCGGCGCCGGGTCAAACCCCAGATAGCGTTGCCCCAAGCCGTAGCCTTCTTCACCGGACATGAATCGCGACGCCACTTCCCAACTCAGCGGCGTCGGGCACGGCAAGGCCTCTGCCATTCCCTTGGCCACCCATATCTCTCGGCGGACGTGAGGCACTGATTCAAGCCGCCGGAGTTCTTGTTGCCAAAGCGACTCGGCCTCGTCACTCGCGGGGTAGACATCCTGCCTGTCGAGCAGGTTGGGAGCCTGCCCCGCTTGGGTCAACGGGCGCGTCTGCAAAACGTACAGCGTATTGCTCCAAGCCCACTCGATATCCTGCGGTCCATCGAGGTGTTCAGCGAGGCGATCACCCGATTCGATGAGCTGGCTGATGAGTCCATCGTTCAGACAGAGGGCGTCCGCGGGCCGACGATCGGTGGCTTGGCCGCCCGCAGCGTTGAGTACCAAATCTTTCCTTCCCACGGTCGTGCGCTTCACAGTCCGCGTAGCGGTGTCAATAACGACCTCATCCGGGTTCACCTTGCCGGAGACGAGCGGTTCGCCCAGACCCCAGGTGGCGTTGATGACCATCTCGCCTCGGTCGCCAGTAACTGGATTGATGGTAAACATGACGCCGGAGACTTCGGCGTCCACCAATTCTTGCACGACGACGGCCATGGCAGCCTTGTCTGCTTCGATGCGCCGGTGACGCGCGTACTCGCGTGCGTGCGACGATTCGAGTGACCGCCACACGGCACTGACGGCCTCAAGCAACGACGGCTCGCCACTGACGTTCAGGATCGTTCGCCCTTGGCCGGCGAAGCTCGCGGTTGCCGAGTCTTCGTGGCTGGCCGAGCTGCGCACGGCAACCAGCGGCTGAGACAATCGTCGGTAGCATTCGCAAATGCGATCTTGCACATGCGGTGGCACATTCAATGCGTCACCGTCGCCGCTCGCTTCGCGATAGAGTGCCGTGGTGAGGACGAAGCCGTGTGGAACCTTGAAACCCGCTCGTCGCAGGCGCGCGAGATTCAGCGCCTTTCCCCCAACCAGCGACAACTGATCTTCTTCGATCTCGTCAAGCGGAATGACAAAAGGTTCCATTTCGTTTCACGCTTCCGTGGTGACACGGCGCGCTGGCTGTTTGCACGCCCCGAACAACCGCGACTCGACGATCCCAATCCACAGCAGGGAGATGAACAGTATTTGCAGCGCCGCGGACCACCGGTAGGTCAGCAAGCCCAAACCAATCGCGACCGAGAGCCAAACGATTCTGGCGAACAGGCGTCCCCAATTGCGCGGAGTTCCAAGTGATAGCGAGTAGACCCAAACCGAGATTGCGAGTACGAAGGGAAGCAGATTCAGTTCGGGTCCCAACACGGGTACAACGGGGATCTCCGCAGCGCGGTCCGCCGCCGAGAGATCGGGAATCCAGAGAAACGCTTCGCCCGCAAAGACTGGCGTCGATTGAACGACCAACAGTACGACGATAAACAGGGGAACCTGTAGTAGGACAAGCCCCAGCGTGCTCAAGGCGCCCAGTTCACTCTGCTGAAACAAGCGGCGCACCTCAAACCGGTGGATGCGATAGTCGATGTGCTCGCGCCTTAGCCGCTCCAGTTCGGGTTGGAGTTGTTGGAATCTGGCTTGCTGCCGTGACTGCTTCCAATCGATGGGAAGCAACACCAGCTTCAATGCCAAAGCCGTCAGGATAATGGCCCAGCCGAAGCTGCCTGTTGCCCGCGCAAGTTGTTTGACCAACCCGACAGTCAAAAAATCTGCACCCCGCATCAGTCGCGAACGTTGCTGCGACTGGGCGACGGCGATTTCAGTCCCGTCGACGCTGTCACGACCAGCCAAACAGTAAACATTGCCGTTCGACGCCCCAAAGACCACCTTGCCATCGGCCAGCGCGGGCGACGACTGGATTCGGCCGTCGCCATGTCCGAACACCATCAGGTCGTCATTCGTGTCGTACGACCACACCTCGTGGCCGTCTGTCAGATCCAGGCAAAAGAGTAGGCCGTCGTCGGTTCCCAACGAGACGTGTTTGCCAGCGATCGCGGGCGAAGAGAGGATGGGCACCTCGATGTCGGTCCGCCAAAGTAACTGGCCCGTTGTGGCATCGAGTGCATAGCAACCACCGTCGCGCGAACCGAACACCGCGTGGTTGTCGGAAACGGCGATTGACGTGAGAACACCATCGGTTACCTTGTCGAAACGCCAAATCTCATCACCGGTTTCTGGATCAAGGCACAGCGCCGTTCCTTGAGGGTGTTCGTCGCTTTCCTCGAAGTTTCCGTTTCCGATCCCAACGTACAGCTTTCCGTGCGCAAGCGCCGGCGCGCCCCAAATCGGGACGGCGAAGTCTTTCCTCCAGGCCAATTGCCCGCTGTTGGCATCGGCGCAGAAGAGGGCTTTCGTGTCGTACCCGGAGCCGAAATACACGCGCCCGTCGTGGACCAGCGGCCCGCCGTCGACGTGCGCGTCAGGGAAACGCCATTTGAGGCGGCCGGTTTCTGCGTCGAGGCAATACAAGCCGTCGTCTCCCGCCCCGAAGTAGACTTTGCCATCGCTGACCGCGGGCGTTGATTCGGTGTGGCTGGTTGTCTGGAATTCCCAAATGACTTTTCCGGCAACCACATCCAAGCAGTAAAGCTTTGCATCCTGCGTGTAGTGCAGCCCTTCGCCAACATACACGCGACCATCGAAAACCACCGGTGAAGAGAAGATTGGATGTTGGGCCTCAAAGGTCCACAAAGGCACGCCGTCTTCGAGGCTCAGGCAGTAGAGATTGAAATTGTCGCTGCCGATGAGTACGCGATCGCCCGCCACCGCGGGCGAGGAAGCGAAAGGCCTGCGGTCGAGGATCGAAGCGTCGCGGTACTTCCAGACCAACTCGACATCCGCCCCAACACCGGTCAGGTCCGCCTTCCCAGTGCGAGCCGCATCAGCGTGAAACGTCGGCCAGTTCCCTATCGCCACGATCGGATCCAGTGCCGGCGTGGAACCTCCGACCGGCTGCAAAACCCACCAGACGACAAGAGGCACAGCGACAGCAAGCAGCAAGTAACGACATGACTTCAGCGGCCGGTTTCGGACGTCTGAGACGAAGCGAGCAATCCCCTCGCGCCACGCCAGTGGGCTCGTCAGAGACCGTGCGGCCAGGGTCAGTCCCATGAGTATCAGCGGGAGCACTAGCAGCAGCGTCTGCAACGGACCTAGCAAAGATGGGACGACGCCCAGCAGGGCAGCGCAAAAGCCATGTGTGTACATGAAGTGCTAATGTTCCTGAGTTTCGGACGTTCAGTTTCCGTCTCGCACGTGGACCAAATGATCGCCCGGCACCACAGCGCGCAGAAAATGCTCACTGCTCCAATAAAGCCGCACGGACGGACTTTGCCACAAGCCGGTACCGGCGCTTTTTACGTCAAGTTCCAGCAGAATCTTGTGCAAACCGGGCTTCAACCGGATCGGCTTGCTCCAGTCAATGCGCATATGCATCTTAGCGTCTTCAACGACGTCGGACGGGTCCGTCAGCACGGGGCTGCCGTCGATCCACAGCTTGGCACATGGGTCGGTAAAATAGAGCATCTCGTAACGGTCGAAGGTGCTCTTCTTTGCTCCCCGGCTGCGGACGTAGAACCGATAGTTGCCGGCTCGCGTCACGACCAGACTCCCGCGCCATCGGATCTTGGCGGGAAAGGAATACTTCGACAGCGGGTTCGCGCGATTGTGGATCGAACGCTCGCCGCTCTGCCACCACGCTCCCAGGTCAATCGTCTGGTCCACCACCGCGGAGCCACTCGGCCCCGTTCGGACGAGACCCGGCTTCGCGCTTCCCAACCCATTCCACCACGTCCGCCATGCACCCACTGAGGGCTCGATCCCACCCGTGATACGCGGCAGTGCGGTCTGGCAAAACGTGCGCGTGCCCGCGGATTCGGACTCAAGACCTCGCACTAATTCAGTAATCGAAGCCGTGCGCGAGAGCATCGGCTCGCCAGCCGGCTTCATAAGTGGCTCGATCACCTGACGCACCTTGTCGTCCGTGTGCTGGCCGCAAGCCGCCCAACCGTCAGCCGAGTGAGTGGCCGCCAACGCCTGTGCCGCAGCCAGCCGGACGCGAGGCGATTGGTCTGCCAGGGCTGTCAGCACCGCCCTGTTCTCGCCGAGGTTCGCCAACACGACCGCCGACGCGAAACGCGCATTCGTGTCGGCGTGTTTCAACCCCGTTTGCTTGAGGATCGCAGCCACCTGTTGCGAGGACTTCCCGGTTATCCACTGGCTGCCTTTCACCGAGAGCACACGACGATGGTAAACCCGATAGGAGTTGAAATAGTGCTGGCCCAGGTCGGGATGCGATGCCGGCCCTTGAAGACCGCGAATGCCGGCGAGCACCTTGTCGCCTCGCGCCATGAACTGGTGTTCCACGGCTTGTTGCTCGTACTGCATTGCGGCCTCGCGGTGCAGGTCCGCCGTCTCAGGCCGTCCATGTTTGTCGAGCTGCGAGGCCAATCGTTGATGATAGGGGATGGCCACAATCCGGCAGTAATCGGCCGCCGCCAGGCGAAGCTGTTCGGCCAGCAGAAAATCGCCGTGCTTCTCGGCCTCCTCCGCTCGGTAGGCGAAGGCCAACTTGTATCCGCCGAGTTCCTGATTCACATATTCCGCCATCCATAGCTCGTTCACCGTCGCCATGTGTTCGAGTTTGGCCTCTGGGAGCTTCGCCTTTTGCAGACACCGCTCCAATCGGTCCCGGTATTCTCCGATGAGTTGCTGGGTCTGCTGATTCGCCTCGCTCGAAAGGCCATGGTGCCAAAACTTGACCCACACCTCTTGAAACCCGCGCAGCGCCCTCTGGTAATACAACGCCGCCTCGGCGTATTTGCCCCGTTTCTCCAAGTACCACCCCGACGGCCCCTGCGCCGCGCTACGGTCGGCGCGCACGACCGGCAGTGCGAAGACGAAAACAGCCAGGGCCAATCCTGCAATAAAGTATTGCCTGGCCCGCCGGACGACAGATTCAAACCGTTTCGTGTTGTTCACCAGTCATACCTTGTAGAAACTCGTTACCAAGCTCCGGCTTGGTAACGCCCTTCTTCCGCCCAACCCGGCGTTGTTTTCACAGCGGCACAACACTCGTTGCCAAGCCGGAGCTTGGCAACGAGTCGGATTAGAGTTTACCAAAGTGGCGCTGTCCTTCAGTCTTTGTCTTGCACTTGAAACAAAAGATCAGCCGGTACGAGTTCAATGAGATGCCTGTCCGAACTCCAGAAGAGCTTGATTCCATCCATCTGGATGCCGGAAGTTCTCACAATATGGTCATCGCCCTGCCGGATGTTCCTAACCTCGTCCCCTTGGTAGACGATCTCCAGATCCGCGAATCCTTGTTTCAGCGCTATGGGGGTGGAGAAATCGATGCGATGAGTCGGCATCGCCGGTTGCATCACGTATTGGAGCTTGCTGTCATTGCGAGGTGAGATAATCTCGCTTCTACTTCCCCCGGCATCTCGAATCGACACCGTTGCCCGGCTCTCCACCACCGTCTTCGCATAGAAACGGTAGTTGCCGTCATGGGGGACAAACAGCCTTCCGCTGACCCTGAGGTAGAACGGCCCCGTGGCGTCCGCAGGAAACGCCTCCGGTTTGTCCCAGTAGTCGTAGAATACTCTGGGGAAGTTGATCTGCAGTTTCATGCCAACATCGACGGTGTCAAGCACTTTCGCCGTGATCGGCTGACTCTGAGAAGGGGCTTTGAAGTACTCAAACAAGACTCCGTGCTCATCACTGATGATCGGCCGCGTCGCGTCTCGCCAGCGGGCCTTCGTGTTTCGTGGCTCGAAACTTGCCAGTTGCCGAAGTTCCTCGGCCGAAAACTTGCTCCAATCGCGTTCACCCAGATCAGAGAGAATCCAAGCAGACGCGCGACGGGCATCGACGTTCTCATCTCGCAGCCCTTGCTTGAGCACGCTGATGACTTCCTGGCGATTCAGTCGTTGGTCCTTCTTGTTTCCTTTCAGACGTGCCAGAATCCGGTCGCCGTTCGCGAGACGGAACTCGTCCAGTCCCCGACTTCGCCACCACGCCGCTTTTTCTCGGTACAGTTTCGCGCGTACCGGATCACCGAACGTTCGTTCCATTTCATCGGCAAGGGCTTCGCAGTATCGACTGCATACCACGATCGCGTAACGGCCGGCAAGCTCGCGGCGGAATGACGCATGCCAGAACAGCCCGGTACGTTCCAGAATCCACGCCTTGCGCGAAAATGCGAAGTCGCCGCCGAAGCCATGATCGGGATCCATTAGATCTTCTGTGTAGATCCGCACCCGGTCTTCGAGCTGCGCCCTTTGTTCTCTCGAAAGACATCCCTTATCCACACTCCTGGCCGCGCCCTCTCGGTTGAAAAAGTAATAGTAACCGCCGCGGCCCATCGGGTCCCAGCGCTCCTCGTTGTGCGCACCTCGGTAGCCCCCGTCAGTACCGAAAATATCGACGTACTTCTCGTAGATCTCGTCGCCGCGTGGATCGTACGCGCCCCACCCGATCCAAAGCTGCAGCATCGCAGCGTAGAAATCCAACCCTTCACGGTAGCAAAGGGCCGCATCCGCAAACTTGCCTTCTTTCTCAAGACGGGGCGCCAATACCCGACCGTAATGCGCCCGTACGGCATAAGCCGCTACGGGGAACAGAAGACTCGCGGCCAACACTGCAACAATAGTCTGGACAATGCGGATGCGGCCGATTGTCGCGCTCTGTTGTGGCATGGTCATGTTTCATCCTTCGGCGGTTGAATTCCCAGGTTTCCGTAATGCGTCAATAGTGTTCCGGCAGCCTTTCGCAGTTTCTCGTCCGTGTGATTTTTCATGTCTTCCAGTACCCACTGTCCTTCCAGCCCGCCACGGACGATCTTGTCCCGATACAGGCGGACAGATGCCAGCGTGTCTCTGCGGAAGAACTCGAACAGTAGTTTCACATCGGGCTCCATCCCCGGCACGCGGCGCACCGCACCCCAAAACTTCGCCTGGCTCTCGAGCTCGACCAGGCACTCTTGGTATGCCATACGCATGGCGCCTCCACCCTGACCACCGTGTCTCGTCTTTTGCATCCTCTCCAGGATCGGGATAGCTTTCTCGCTACCAATCGCCCTGAGCGCATACACGTGTTCCAGCCAGAATAGAGTTGGCTTCGAGACGCCCGGGTACGGACCTGGCAGGCTTTTTCCCTCGATGGTGAACAGCCACTTGCCGATGATCGGCACAGCTTCCTCCACACCAAGCCGCCCCAAGTGAGTGCAGACAAGCGCTCGCAGTTTGACGTCTGGTTCCTTTTCCAGGATATCGAGCAGGATCGCAATGGCGTTCTCATTGGCGATGCGGGCGAGCACGATAATGGCGTACTGTCGACCAGGCGTGTATCCAGACGACGTCGCCAGCGGTGCCAGCGCCGCCACGGCCTCGTCGCCCATCTCGACGAGTTGTTCCTCTGCCAGGAACCGAGCCACGGCGTCTTCCCCACTCAGGGCCGCGGTGAGGTCAGAGGCGTCGCGACTGCCATCACCTGTCACCCGAGGCGAATCCTCTGGCTGTTTCGACGGCGTTTTGGCCACGGATACCTCGTCCGCTGGCATCGGTTTTACGGTCTGTGCGACCCTGTCCGCGTTATGCGCGCTGTCGGCTTTCGCGTCAGCCTCCGATTCCGGTTTGCTCTCGGTCCGCGTGCCATCCTGCGAATCGGGATTGATGGACGTAGTGTCGCCTCGTTCAGCCGGAACCACTGCTTGGCTGTTCTCTGCAGTCGGCTCACGCTGACCGCACCCGGCAATGCCCAACAAAACGACCAATACCGATAAGAGTCCTGCACAAGGAAATCGAAGAGACTGGTGGGAGCAGGACATAAGAACTTCCTCTACTGTCTTGGGGGCTTTCGTGTGGACCAAGTGATCATCCAACCTCGTTTGAGTCTTGACTCTTTGCACGCAGATTCCGTCAGTTGGAAGAGCGATGCGAAGGCGCCGGCGCCCAGGAAACCTTGAATTTCATACAAAACAGATCTTCGCTGCCCGCGAAGCTGCTGTCGTTCGCACCAGGAGTTATCGGAAATTGTCTTGAAAGCGTTCGGCCAACAACGATGGGATTGCCCGCGGCATCCGTGGTAACGAAGCGACCCTGATCGTCGGCTTCCCCGCCTGCAAAAGTCGAGTAGAGCAACTGGCCCGTTGGGCTGTATATCCGCAGGAACATATCACGGCCGCCGCCGTACGTCGAATCGTACGCGTTGGGCGTCACCTCAAAATCCGCGGAAGTCGTGAAGCCAGTGACGAAAACCCGGCCCGCGGCGTCCATCGCCGGCCCGTTCAGCAGTTCGTCTTTCGAGCCTCCGATGTAAGTGACGAATATCGGTTTGCCGTCCGGTGCGAACTTGGCAAGATAGCCGTCCCCACCGCCGCCCGCCGTACGCTGATGGGCCTGGTCCGTAGTGGGGAAGTCCTTGGAGTTGGTGTACCCCACGAGGCTCGAGGTCCCGCTCTTGTCGACGGCGATCCTATGTTCCGCGATTTCATTGCCGCTTCCGCCAAGAAAGGTCGAATAGAGGCACGTCTGCATGTCGTTGGAGAAGATGTGGAACGCCCCGTCGTTTTGCCCGCCTCGGTACGTCGGGAATGCAGCGTTGTGAGAAACATGCATCTTGGGATTGTTCACCCAGTCATTGACGTAGATCCGCCCCCGTGCGTCCAAGGCAATGCGTCCAAGGTGCATGCCGAGATCTCCGAGAAAACGGCAGTACTCGACCCGCTTGCCGTCCGCGGAGACTTTCACAATCGGGTGGTCGATCCTGCCGCCGGAACGGTTCAGCTTCCTCGGATCGTTGCGGCTGGTCGCGTCGTCCAGGTAGTCAGCGGTCGAGAAGGTGTTGGCCGCCACATAGGCACACCCTTGGTCGTCGATAGCCAAGCCGCCTCGAGCCGAATCTCCCTTGCTTCCGCCAAGGTAGGTACTGTAGATCAAACCACCGCCGTCGGAACGGAGCTTACAGAGAAACGCGTCTTGGTCGCCCCCGTTGAAGGTCTCGTCAAAGGCTCCTTTCGTGGTCGGGAAATCCTGGGACTTCGTCTTGCCCGTGATGTAGACATCATCATTCGCATCGACGCAGATCCCGTAGCCGCCGTGGTCCCTATCTGTACCTCCAAGCAAGGCCACCCATAGCATCTGGGTTCCGTCATGGTTGAGCTTCACGACGATGATGTCAGAGCCGCCACCAAGCGGGCCATAGGTATGCACCTTGGCTCCTGGGAACCCGTCCGGGCTGTAGACCCCGCGTCCCACCGCGAGGATATTTCCGGCGGAATCAACCGTTGCTTCTCGAAGGGTCGCGTAGGAGCACTCCGTACTGCCCACAAACGTCGAAAACTCCAATGTCACGGTGGGTTCACGGCCAAAGCCCTCCCTCGCTCGGAACCCACTGCCAATGATGGCGGTGGCCAATAACAGGCCTGATGCCAACCTTGTCCGCGCGATCCGTGCTAGAGTAAGGTTCTGGTTCATCTTTCCTCCCGTCTTTCTATGTCTAGATTGGTCTAGATCCTGACCGGCCGCCGCGGCCGGAACGCACACCGCAGGAGTGTTTCGCAGTGATTCGGATTACGGCACTTCTCGTGAACCTGCCTTTCAACCAATCTAGCGGGCGGCCATCGGAGATACAAATAGTTGC
This sequence comes from uncultured Pirellulaceae bacterium, assembly GCA_964623055.1. Lineage (GTDB taxonomy): Bacteria > Planctomycetota > Planctomycetia > Pirellulales > Pirellulaceae > JADHUC01. Next base: position 6,600 of record CAZURK010000188.1, on the reverse strand, counting down.
CGGGTTTTGGTTTCTGCGCAAATGTGACCAAGAAAGAAGCCTGTCTACAGAGGCATGTATTCCGATACAGCAGGGTCACAATGGCAATGGGTCGCGACGTATCGGACGCGTAGAGAAATGGTCCGCTGAAGGGATGAGATCCGGGGACTTCACCACGCGAGTTGCTAACCAAGGAGGGCGTGACCTGAATCGCGGGATCAGGGCTTCAGTTAGAAACCGTCAGGTTGGACCGGCTAATACGTTGATAGAATTAGCCCCGAATTCCGCTCCGTGGAAATCGGGGTTAATCGAATCAGTGGCAAATCAGTGGCACGATTGGACATTTGACCGCAATGTGCCTACCATTTGTTGTCAACGTTGTTTCGATGTAAGTCTTGATATCCGAGGTTGTTACTACGCCACTGCACCCCTAGTCCAACGCTTTTCATCTAGATTCAAAATCCAGTGGGGGTTACCCCGTCCCGGTTCGAGTCCGGGCTCTGGTACTTCAATCCTGGCAACGACTTACGGCGACTTGCTGTGAGTCGTTTTCTTTTGCGCCACGGCCGATCTGACACAAATCTGACACAGCGCCGATCTTGTGTGGGGCTTGTATTGATGGCCAGCCCACTCCCCTCCACGTAGGATTTGAGCGATCGACTCAAGCCCGTCCGGAAGCAAACTCGGGCGCGCCTCTTGGACGTTGCCATATCCTTATGCGCTGCTATTGAGCGAGCAAAATGGCCAGTCTGGAACACGACGCCGCATCGGGGCGCTTCCGCCTCCGATTCGGCTACGGCGGACGGCCACACAAGCGATCACTGACGACTACGGACGAGGCGGAAGCCAGAGCGGTACTGGGGCGCGTCGAAAAGACCATCAGGCTCATCGAGCGCGGTCGTCTGGTGATGCCGCCTGATGCAGACCCTGGTTCCTTCATCCTCTCGGACGGCAAGCTCAACGGGAAGCTGGCCCCTCCGAAGGCCGTGACTTTGAGCGAACTTTTCAAGCTGTACCGAACAGAGTTGGGCTCAGGTGCAAAAGAGCCTTCGACCCTCGAAGGTGAGGGCACGCATATCAAACACATTCTGCGTCATCTGAAACCACCCACGGTCGTCCAGACTCTCACGGTTTCGGACCTCCAAGGCTATGTGGACAAAAGACTGCGCGATAAGTGGCATGGAAAGGTCATCCGGCCGGATACGATCAAGAAGGAGGTAACCACGCTCCGTCTGATTTGGAACTGGGCGGCGGATCAAGGCTACCTCGTTGGACCCGCGCCGACTTCCGGCCTCAAGTACCCGAAGATCGATCAGAAGCCGCCGTTCATGACGTTGGAGCAAATCCAGCGAATCATAGACCGAGGCGGGTTGAACGCGAATCAGATAGACGAGCTATGGGACAGTCTCTTCTTGGCGGTGGTTCAGGCTCAAGAAGTGCGTGATCACGTGCTGGAACATGCGCGTCACGATTTCATCTTCCCGATGTTCGTGTTCGCAGCGCACACTGGGGCCAGACGAAGTGAAATCGTCAGATCCCGGATCGATGACTTTGACTTCGACGCCAGGATGGCCCTTGTTCGGGAAAAGAAGAAAAGCCGGGAGAAGTCGCTGACCTACCGGAAGTTGCCGATGACGGATCTGCTAGTTGACACGATGACCAATTGGTTCTCGAAGCATCCCGGCGGGCCTTCCTTCCAATACCCGAAAACGATACTTGGGAACCCAGACAATGTGGTACTGGCAGTGCCAAATCGAATGTGATAGCTTGCGAAATCTACTCATGGTTTACTCCTGTCTTGTTGTGGGGACAACTTGACTAGGAGTAGACCCTTTCTGTCCTAAAAAGGCAGAGCCCTTACTCATGACCACGCCCAGAGGGCGTGGTTTCAACACTTCAATGAACGGCCTTCCGTCGGCAGCGGTGGAAATGAAGTAGTTGTGCCGGAGAATGCTGACGGCTTCAGCGCGTATCTGCTCAATTGTCCCATTGGGGATCAATCCTGCGGGACGGAAGAGCAGGATCGGGAAGCAGGCGACAGTTGCAGCACCACCGCGGTGACATTCTCTGCCGCGAATCAGCCCCACCCTATCCGGCACGTACTGTTACAATGCGTCATAGACGCGCAAATCGGGCTGTACACATACAGGTCATGCCTATGACCGAAACCGCGCACCTTCGGTACACTCTGAGCCCTGACGGCATCAAGGCTGTCGTGAAACGCGGAAAGCGAATCATGGAGATAATGCAGGATGACTCGGAAGCATAGTGGGCGAGTGGCCTCAACCTTGAAAAGGCCGAGCCGTTGTTGAGGCGTTTCCTGCCTTTCGGCTGACATTCCTACTTGGCTGCGGTAGGCGTTAGAGCTTCATTCCGCACGGATTCCGGGAATACTTCCGGCCCTGTCCACACACATCCTACGGGTAGCCGTAGGATGTCACGGAAGACAGCAATCCGAACTCCAAAAACCCGATCCGCCGCTGGAGCGCCTATCGGCGTAGGAGGGATGGGACGGGGCGACTTGAATGCCGTGAGGAGCGAGAACATCGTCGCCCTGTGCGACGTGGACGCGCGTCGCGCCGGCGACCCATTCAAGACCTTCCCCGACGCCAAACAGTTCCGTGGCTTTCGCAAGATGTTTGATCAGATCGAGAAGGAGATCGACGCTGTTGTCGTTGCCACGCCCGACCACACCCACGCGGTGGCAGCTATGGCAGCCATCAAACGGGGCAAACACGTGTACTGCGAAAAGCCGCTGGCTCATTCCGTCTACGAGGTCCGGCAATTGATGAAGGCCGCCCCGGATCACAACGTCGTCACACAACTGGGCAACCAGGGCCATTCGTTCGATTCCATCCGCACGTTCTGCGAGTGGATTTGGGACGGGGCAATCGGCAACGTCCACGCCATCCATGCGGGTTGCGCTGCCGTGAACTCGGCCATCGACCATTTGCCGCGGCTAAAGGAGCAGCACTCAGTTCCGCCCGAACTTGATTGGGACCAGTTGCGAGGCTGCCCCTTTTGATGCCGTCGTGATGCTTCCGAATCTACTTTGCCAACAAACTCGGCAACCACAAGCTAAACGCCGGGACAAACGTAATCAACAGCAACGTGATCAGCAGCGGAATCAGAAAAGGGACGGTGCCGCGAATAACCTGCTGAACCGAACTGCCTGTTACGGAACTCAGTACATACAACACCAGCCCCACTGGCGGAGTCAACAGGCCAAGGACCAGGTTCAGGATCATCACGATGCCCAGTTGTAATGGATCGATGCCGAATTCTATGGCGGCTGGCAGCAACACGGGAACTGTGATTAACAGCCCCGCTACTGGTTCGAGTAGCATTCCCGTCACCAGCAAGGCGACGTTGATCAGGAGCAAGAACACATAAGGATTGTCGGTCAGTCGCAGCATCGCTTCCGTGACCATTTGAGGCCCCTGTTCTCTGGCGATCACCCAGCCGAACAGTCCAGCCGCCGCCACGATCAGCATGATTGTTCCGGTTGTCGAGGCGGTCTTCACCAGCACGCCGCGAAACCCCCGCAACGACAATGACCGGTAACAGACGCTCAGAAACAACACCCACATGACGGCCGCGGCAGCGGCTTCTGTCGGAGTAAACACGCCACCCAATATGCCGCCCAGAATAATGACGGGCGTCAACAGCACCGGCAGCGCGGCACCAACAGCCGTCTTGAGGGGAATTCGTGGCGCGGCGGCTTCGTCGCGCGACGAATTGCGGCGAGCATCCACGAACACAAATACGCATAGAATCGCCGTCAGCACCAGAGCCGGAAGAACGCCAGCAAAGAACAGCGCCCCGACCGAGACTCCCGCGACAACGGCATACACGATCGCGGGAATGCTGGGCGGCATGATCGGACCGATCAAAGAAGACGCCCCCGTCAGTCCCAGAGCGAAACGTCCATCGTAGCCGTGCTTCTTCATCGCCGGAACGAGCACAGAACCCAGACCCGCCGCGTCGGCGATCGCCGCTCCGCTCATCCAGGAAAACAACAGGCTGCTAACGACGTTGACGTAACCCAGGCTACCGGGAATTCTTCGGAACAGGCTTAGCAGTAACCGAAACAGCCGATCGGCCAGTCCACCTGCGTTGCTCAGGTAACCCGTCATGATAAACAACGGCACGGCCAGCAGTGGGAACGAATTGATCGATGCCATGCAGCGCTGTAGAGCGACTCCCAACGTGATATCCGGCGACCACACCACATACACCAGACACGGCAGCAGCATACTAATGGCGACCGGGACCCGCATGAACAACAGCAGCAGCATGGCAAGGATCAACGCCAACAGAATCATTCGCCCGACTCCATTTCCAGGTGCAACGTTTCCTCTTCGGCGATGGTCTCACGCACGGTGGGGCGCCCTGTGGCCAATACCTGGAGCAGGTTCACGATCGAGTGAATGGCCATCAGCAGCAGCCCCACGCTGACGGCGCCATACCACCAGCTCATGGGAATCCCCAGCGAAGGTGATCCCACTTTGCCCACGTACCACACGAAGCGGCTGCCACCAATCAGCAACAGCAGGCACGCTCCTGCCACGATCCCATGGCTCAGACATTCCAGACACAGTTTTCCCCGAACGCTCAGTCGTGGCGACAGCACGTCCACCGTAATGTGCCGGCCTTCTGCCATCACAAAAGCAGCCGCCATGAACGTCATCCAGATCAAAGCCAGGCGCGCCACCTCTTCGCTCCACTGAAACGGAGCCCCGAAGAAATAGCGGGCGAATACCTGAGTTCCCATCGTGGCCAGAATCACAAATAGAAACAGGGCCGCCAGAGTTCGCTCGGCAAGGCTCATCCAGCGGACACAACGCGAAAACGGCAAGGCGGTTACGGAATCCGTTGAATTCAAATCGTTGGCTGCGGTCATCGCTGTTGGCTTTCCACAGGCTCGGAGGTGATTTGGTTGTACAGTTCGCTGAACGCGAATCCGCTTGAGAAGTATTCGCGCGCCCGAATGCGAAAGGCGTCGACATCAACATCTTCAACAATCTGCATCGTTGCGTCCTTTCGCCACTGTTCAATGAGTCTCTTTTCGTCCTCAATGGTGCCGCGGTAGACCTCTTTGCCCAGCTCCCTCACCGTCTTCAGTAAAGCGGCCTGCTGATCGGCGTCCAGTCGTTGCCACGTGCGTTCGTTCATCAGAATCTGTACCGAAGACTGAATGTGGCCGGTCAGATTCAGATACTCCTGCACTTCGTGAAACCCCATCGCCTTGATCACGGGAACGGGGTTTTCCTGGCCATCCGCGATTCCCTGCTGCAGCGCCAGATAGACTTCGCTGAAGGAAATCGGCATCGGGCTGGCCCCCAAAGCCTCTCCGGAAGCCTGAAACACGCGAGACGCCGGAAGCCGCAGGCGAAAACCGTTTAGGTCGTCCGGATGGCGAATCGGAATGTTCGAGGTGATGTGCCGGGCCCCGTACGCCCACGTGTCCAGGACACGCACGTCGTAACGCTCTCGGAGTTCGTCCCAGTGCCGCGCCATTTCTTGGCCGCGAGCCGTCTCCAGCATGTGATCTAGATCGCGGGATGCGAAGGCGGCATCGAGGACTCCCAGCGGAGGATGCCACATGGCCAGAAACGAGGGACCGGATATCGCCAAGTCCAGTTCGCCCGCCACCAGTTGTTCCAGCAGTTCGGCTTCGCTGCCCAGTTGAGACGCCGGATATACCGTCACCTCCAGATCGGCAGTGGTCTGCTGCAGCCGTTCGGCCAGGTGAGCTGTCCCGTACGCATGCGTGGGCGCACTGACTTCATATACATGAGCCATCCTGAGTCGTCGCGGTTTGTCGGCGGCATCATCCGACTGGCAACCGCAGAGCGAGATCACCAACATCGTCAATATCCGACAATGCCACAACAGAGTCGGGGGATATGCTCGCTTCATCCACAGGCTTCCGGCGGTGTTTGGAGGGATGTAAAGCAATGAGTTTAGCGACTGACCGGGCCCCGAGCAATGAATGTCGAAGTTTGGCTGAAGGCCCGACTCATACCAGCCGTGGTCCAGCTTCAGAAGCACTTGACGTTGATCCTCTCCATCGCGGCGGCCGTTTTCGTGGTCGGTTGCTTGTTCGGCTTACTGATTATCTGGCCGAGCAGTCGCGCCCGCGCCGGCATATCGAATACAATATAGGCAAATAGGACCTACATGAAGGGATCCGCCATGATTTCGCGTTGCTCGACGCTCTGGATAGCCGTCCTCCGCGGCGGCATTGACGGAAGTACGTCGGCCCAGACGATTCAGATGGCAGCCGATGCCCCTCAGCCGCACGCGCCGTTGGAGAGCCTCGATATGTTCGAGGTGGAAGACGGATTTCACGTTGAACTTGTTGCCGCCGAGCCTCATCTGGCAGACCCGGTTGCGATTTGCTTCGACGCGAATGACTGATAACTGATAGGCTTTTCAATCCCCGGCGCTCGCCGAGAATAGCTCTCCGGCGGGGGCTCTGTCAAGAATTTCGTGCTCTTTCGCACACTTTTGGCCGCCTTCTCCAGGCGGTTTCTTCGTCGGTCTGCCGAGTTCGTTACCTCGGTCGTGAACACCGACGCGCGCAAGCGAGTTGCGTTTCGAGCCAGCGGTGGGGGC
>CAZURK010000187.1:0-30460 GCA_964623055.1 uncultured Pirellulaceae bacterium | reverse complement strand
CACTCTCGAAAAATCAAAACTACCGTTCCCCGATGTGCGGAATGTGAGATGGATTGAAACGATTTGCCATTTTGCCAGCCGTTGTCGGGAACCATGGCGTCCAGATGAGCGCCGTGTTCGGCCAGACGCTCGAAAATCGGACGGGCCGTTCCTTCCACAAACGTCTCGTTCGTGATGAACTTCGCTTGGGCGCTGTACCAGTTGTTGAAGTGCAAGTGACTGCGGGGGCGCTTGCGTGTTCGGGCGACGTGGTCAAGTAAGGCCAACTCGGCGTTCTCGCCGGGCGTGCGGCTGATTCCAGCGACCGCCTGCTTGCTCACGATCCCCCATGACTCGTCGCTCTGCACACGGGCATAACCCGGATAATGGAACAGCGTAACCAAGCCATTGCGCGGCTCGAATTCCCGCTCGCGGCCTTCGAGTTCGACGTCATAGAACCAGCGGTAGTTGTAGTCGGGCTCGATGCAGTCGTTGCTGTGCCAACTGAAGAAGCCGGGGTACTCGATGCCGAAGAACCAGTTTCCGATAAATACGGGCTGCCCGAATCCGCCGCGCGACGCCTCTTGGGCCGTCGAGAATCGCTCAACCTGTAGTCGATCAATTATCTGGCCTTCCTTCATCGCGAGAGAGACGGTTTTGTGGTGCGTGGGGCCCGTACCTAGCGCGTAAGCTACTGTTACCTGTTTCGGCGCAGGCTCCGGTAGGGGCTGACGTTGCCGGTAAGAGACGCGGACCGTCATCACGCCGTCCGCTTCCGATCGGACGGGTGGACCAGTTGCAGCGTAATCAGCGACCGTCCAACCTTGTTCGCTATCAAGAGGAAGAATGTGGAATTCGTCGCTCTGGACGTCAAAGGCGTCGCTGCCGTCCGCGCGGGCAAATCGTATGGTTCGCCAACTCCCATCGACTCGACGCAGTTCGCGCTGGACGTGCTTGTTCTTCAGGACCAACGACTCAGCCTCGGTCCCTCGCGCGGAGCCGGCCGTCGCCGCGATGATCAGGGTGACAGTCAAGCTGCCGAGCTTCGACAGACGCATCTTTCTATTGTCCTTTGCGAGCGTTCTTTTCGACAGCAGGGAGCCCGTCGTCCGGTTGGTTCCACAAGCGATAGGGGTCGTCCAAGCGGCGCATTTCAGCAAGCAACAGGGCTTCCATCTCCGCCAGCTTGCCTCTGTAACGCGGATCTTCGGCAAGGTCTCGTTGGTCGGCCGACAATATGGCGCCCGTCAACTGCGCCACCTTCGGATCGCGATGTTCCTCCAGGAATTCGTCCGGGTTGTCGGCCAGGTTGAAAAGCTGCGTTTCCCGCACGTCATCCCGTAGGGAATCGTACTTGAGAAGTTTCCAATCGCCTTTCTTGACGCAACGCATCCCGGGTTTGGCGCCCCCGCAGTAGACGCCGTAGAGCACGTCGCGGACGGTTTCCTGTTTGCCCTGGAGTACCGGCTTCAGGCTGATTCCTTCGCTGGTTTTAGGGGGCGTGATGCCTGCCAGATCGCAGAGGGTGGAGAGGACGTCGAGGAGGTAGATGTTGCCCTTCACGCGGGAATGGGGCTGAATGCCCGGCCCTTTGACAACGAAAGGGACGCGCCACGTGTGGTCGTATAGGTTCTGTTTTCCTTGCAGGCCGTGACGTCCGATGGCCATGCCGTGGTCGGCTGTATAGAAGATGTACGTGTTGTCCAACTCGCCCATGGCTTCGAGCTTTTCAAGCACGCGGCCGATCTGGATGTCGATATTCTCACTGCAAGCGAACTCCCGGCCAAGTTCGTTTCGAATCGTGCGTTCATCCCGTTTATCCCAGACACCGCTCACATTCACCTCGTCGCGGACCGTCATGTGCGTGTTGTCGAAGGGGTGGGCAGGCAGGTAGTTGCCCGGCAGGCGCGGCTGCTTCGGGTCGGCAGGCGGAAGCTGGTTCCTGTCTGTGTGATTGACGGCACCGTATTTCGAGAGCAATTCCGGCTTGCCGTCGCGGACGTCGTGGGGGTGAGAGAATCCGAAGTAGATCAGGAACGGATTGGTGTCCTGGGCCGCTTTGCGGTCGGCCAGGTATTCCAGCACCCTGTCGGCGTGCCAGGCGCTGCCAGTTTCGTCCGTTCCGCCCCTCTTCGTGGCGTCGTGGCGAACGGTGAACAGTTCATTGGCCGCCTCATAGCTGTTGCCCCGTTTGCAGGTTCGCATGGTATCGTAGCCCGCCCGGTTGAAGACGGCGGGCATCGTGTATTGGGCCAAGTCCGGCGGAACCAACTTCGGATTGGTGATGTGCGGATTGTTCATTCGTCCAGGCTTGTTGGGAATGTGCCAGACGGTTCGGCCGGACATGACCATGTGCCGCGAGGGCGTGCAGACGCCGCCCGTCCAAGCGCCCATGTGGTAGGCCCCGTCGAAGACCATCCCGTCGGCTGCCAGACGATCGATGTTCGGCGTCTCGAGCGTTGACTGAGGATTGTAAATCTTCAGATCGTACGGTGACTGGTCGTCGACGATGATGAACAAGATGTTGGGGCGGGCATCGTCGGCGTCTGTTGGGCGGGCGATACTCAGTAGGTTTGCCAGTGCAAAGAGTAGTACCGTGATCCGCTTCATTGTCTTCCAGATCATTTTGGCGTAATCCTCAAAGAGAAAGCGTAGTCGCATGGTTGTTCGGCCGGAAGGGTCACCTCGAGCCCATCAGCTGACTGATTCCAGGTGAGCGGCCCTTCGTGCCCGAGTAAGCTCACCGAACCGATGTTCAGGCCGGCCCCCTTGGCGAGTGATTGCACCGTCAACTTTCCTTCCTCCGGCCAAGCCAGGGCGATCGCGTAGAGCACATCGCCTTTCGTCGTGAAGCGGATGTCTTCCGCCGTAAACTCTTTCCGCCAGTCCCATTGTTCCTTCTCTTCGCCTTTGTTGTTCCGCTTCATACCACGCGTGATGGTAGGCCCCTCTGCATAGATCTTCCAGGGACGCGTGCCATAGATGGCTTCGTCGTTGATCTTCAGCCAGCGGCCGATCCCGCGCATGATCTCCTGTTCTTCCACAGGAATCGAACCGTCACCTTTGGGAGTCAGCGACAGCAGGAAGATGCCGCCGCGGCTGACCACATCGACAATGCTGCGAACATGGTAGTCGGCGCCGTCTCGGTACTTCTTGTTGTTGACGTAGCTCCAGGGATAGGCGATGGCTCGATCGATCAGGAACCAAGGTCCCACATCGGTCGGCATGTCGCGACCGTTTTCAAAGCAACGGAGTCCAACCGACTCGGGGAAGTTGAATTCGCCGCCGTGCTTGTTGCAGACGGTCACATCCTGCCCGTTGTCGCTCGCACGATTGAAGTAGTTGGCCAGGACGTTCAGTACATACGACTCCGGTGGATGGTCGTTGCGCATCGAGGTCCGCAGGCCATCGAACCAAATCAAATCGGGACGATATTTGTCGACCACCTCATTCACTTTCAACTTCCACTGGTCGGAGAAATCTTTGGGCGAACCGGTGAATGCCGTCCAGTAGAAGTCCGGGTACTTCGGATCAAACACGTCCCAGTCTTGACGCATCTGGTCGGTGATATCGTCTTCCTTCATCGAGCCGGTGCAATATCCGAAGGTGCGGCCGTGATGGAAGGTAGCCAGGAGCTTCATATCATCGTACTTGCGTACGGCCGCGGCGATTTCGCCGTAGACATCCCGCTTGGGCCCCATGTTCTGCGAATTCCAACGGCTGATCTCACTGTCCCACAGCAGAAATCCATCATGGTGTACCAGACAAATGCCGCCGAACTTCGCCCCCGCTTCGTGCATCAGCCCTACCCACTCATCCGCATCGAATTTCGGAGCCGTAAACTTGGGGATGAAGTCCTTGTAGCCGAACTCCTTCAACGAGCCGTACTTCTGGGTGTGGTAGGAATAGACACCCTTTTTATCTGTCTTCGATCCTTCATACAGATTGCGGATATAGTCGGGGCCGCCATGCGCTGGTACCGAGTACACGCCCCAATGCGTGTAGACACCGAACTTGGCATCCTTCAACCACAGCGGGATCTGCTGCCTGGACAGCGAATCCCAGGTTGGCTTGAATGGTTCGGCGGCAAACGTGCCTGTCCAGACCAACAGCATGGCTCCAATCGTGTAGATGTTGATAGGGAAGCGTTTCATTTCACAGGTGCTCGCTAAACGGAGTTGTGGTTTGGGCAAGAGGAAAGTGTGCCGCCGTCACCGCGACGATTGGATCGGTTCGGTGAACTCGGCGAATGTGCCCGGGACGTTGCCTACCGCCTCGCGGAGCAGCCGACGCATCGCTTCGACGCGCGTCTTCAGCCGTCCGTCCTGGTAGAGATTCTCTCGCTCAAGTGGGTCCTCATGGACGTTGTAGAGTTGATCCTGGTCATAGTAATTCGCATAGAACTTCATGGCCGGGCCTTCCGAACCTCGTCCACCAGGCCGGTCGGCCAGATGGGTGTATGGCTTCGGCGGATCCGGCGGCGTTGAAGGCGGCAGGCGAAAGGCGAGGCATTTCCAGCCGTCCTGGAGCACAGCACGGGTTGCGCCCAGTTCGAAGAACAGATAGTCGTGGATTTCTCGCCCACTTCCCTGAAGTACGGAAACGAAACTTCTTCCGTCCACTGCATGCTGCTCACTCTCGAGAACGCCGCACAGTTCCATGATCGTTGGTGCGAAGTCGATATTGGAGACTCGAACTCTCGTTTGCCGGCCACCCTTCACGTAGCGGGGCGACCATACGAAGCTGACGGAGCGAATGCCGCCTTCGTAGAGCGAGCCCTTACCGCTCTCTACCCCGTGGTCGTCGAAGTAGAAGACGATCGTGTTGTTGAGTTCTCCCAACTCTTCAAGCCTATTCAAGACGGCGCCGATCCCATCGTCGAGCCAAAGGAGATCACAAGCCGGTCCATCTGTGGAAAGGCCTGCCTTGCGGACGCGCTCGGGGATACGCGAGCGCGGCGGTTGGACATCGAGCGGCGAACCCAGCAACCCGGCCGGAGTCGCCAGTGGGTCGCCCGTGTATTTCCTATTGGCCGGTCCCGGCCCATGATTGAGCGTTGTCGCCATGTACAGGAAGAACGGCTCCTCCGTCTGCTTCCATGCGTCGAGGAAGTCAAGGGCACCGCTGGTAATCCAGTCCACGTTGTGGTACTCGAGCGCCTTGCACGTATGCCCAGGCAGATTGCCCGCGTAAAGACTCGCTGCGAAGTCGAACCCGCAGGCTTTGAAGAACTTAACCTGCTCGCGTTGTTTATCGGCATAGTAAGCGGCGACTTCCGGCTGCCGTGGATCTGCATCGTCCGCGGAAGCCTCTGTTTCGCGGCCCTTCGATTTGAGCTTGATGACGTGGTTTTTGCCTACAGCGCCGGTGAAGTACCCTGCGTCGCGCAGCGTCCGAGCGAGGTTGGGAGTGTCACCATCCATGTGGCTGTTCCAGGTAATGTTGACTTGTCCGCCACTTTCTGCCTCTGCGGCAAAGTTGGGTGAGCGACTGGCGTACGTGCCTGTCAGCACGGAGTATCGTGACGGCGTGCAAACCGGGCTGGACACGTACTGGTTCAGGAAGACAACCCCGTCGGTCGCCAGCCGATCGATATTTGGCGTGAGGTTTCGGGGTTTGCCTTGTTCGTCACGCCCTTCCGGCAAGAAATTGAATTCCGATCGTTCCTGATCGTCGGTAATGATGAACAGGATGTTTGGCCGCTCGTCGGCTTGGACCTTGGCTTCGGCGAAACCACTGGATGCGAACAGCAACAGAACTAGCGCCGCGGTCCATCGTAGTACTGGTATCTGGAGGAATGCTCTTCTCATGGAACGGTGCCCCCATATTCTTCTGTCCTATCTCGTGATTGCGCGAACAGCCAGGTCATGAAGTCAGCTTCCCGGTCGCATCGGTCGCTGCTGAATTGCGTGATTCCATTGTCTCCGCCAGCGACCATCTTCGCTGACACGCCATGGTTGTCGCCTTGCCAGATAGTGAACTTCATGTTTCCGCCCGATCGTTTCATCTCGTCAAACACCCGCTGGTCTTTTTCAATGGGACAGACTCCATCTTTGTCGCCATGGAATGCCCAGATCGGTAAGTCCCTGATCTTCGTCGCATCAATGAAATTCTCGGTTCTCCTCAATCCGCTTCCGGCAGACGGCGCGGCGGCCGCGAAGTAGTTGGGATCGAGCTGGATGAAGATGTAGGTGCCATGCCCGCCCATCGAATGGCCCAGGATGTAAATGCGATCCATGTCGACCGATGACAGAGTCTTGATGAGCGACGATTCCAGTCCTTCAGTTGTTTGTTATTGTCCGTTCCCTTTCCTCCTGCGCCATGCAGCGACACGATCACCGGGTATTGTCTCGAAGCGTCAAGACCGAGCGGCTTCATCACGCGGCAGGGCATCTCGTGAAACATCTGCGGCTCGTACAAGTCACTCCAGCGATCAGCTGCGTACGACGGAGCAGCCGAGACGCTGGTGACAATAGCAAGAAAGAGACCTGCGTGGAGGTACCGAGTCATGAGTTTCGTTGGATCAAGGTCTCTGGTCACTTCGTCATTTCTCACAACTTCATGGGTTTGCGAAGAAGCTCGCATCCACCGCATCAACGCTTGTTTGGTTTTGGTGGCACGTAGTCCATAGACGGTCGTTTGCAGCGCTTTCTGACGCTTGACGACACATCAGTCTCTTCGCCCCTTGGGAATCGCATCGACGGCCGGCAGCACGCATTCCGGGTTTGGCGTTTTGGGAATCGGCGCTTTGGTTTCGGCTTGCCATGCGTCGAGTTCGGCACGCAGCGAGGCGGTTAGGTCCGGCATGTCAGCAGCCACATCGTACAGTTCGCCCGGATCTCGTTTCACATTGTACAGCGCGACGGAGTTGTCTTCGTGAAATTCGATCAGCTTCCATTCACCGCGGCGCAGGCTGGTCGAAGGAAATTCGCGCCACGAATAGGTCTTGCCGTTGGGTACGTCGATTGTCAGCCCGCGCCCCTGCAGGTACAGCGGATAGTGCCAGAAAATGCTGCGTTCGGGAATGGTCTTTCCCAATAGCAGCGGCGAGATGTCGGTGCCGTCGACCGGCTGCAACGTCGGCGGTTCTGCACCCCCGAGGCGGGCGAAAGTGGGCAGGAAATCGACGCTGGTGATCGGTACATCGCAGCTTGACTTCGGCTCGATCGTGCCGGTCCACCGCATGCAGGCCGGCACGCGCACACCGGCTTCGAACAACGAGCCTTTCTGGCCGCGGAGCGGATCGAGCTGCGAAACGTTGGGCAGTCCGCCGTTGTCGCTGATGAACACGATCAATGTATCCTCGGCAATACCCAGTTCGTCGATTCTCTCGGCGATGCGGCCGACCGACGTGTCGACTGCTTCGATCATGGCGGCGTAGACCGATTGGAAATTCCTGCGTTCTGCCTCCGGGATCTTGTCCAGCTTGTCCTGGTACTTCTCGACGACTGCCCGCCGCGCGCGGTGTGGTGTGTGGACGTCCCAATGGCATAGATAGATGAAGAACGGCCCGTCGCGATTGTCTTCCATGAACCTGATCGCGCGGTCGGTCAGCTGTTCGGCGACGTCCACGTCTCCGTAAAAGCTGCCGCCCGGCCGGCCGATGCCATTGGCCGAGCTGAGGTCAAACCCCTGTGTGTCGTCACCCAGATGCCACTTGCCCAGCCGCGCCGATGTATAGCCCGCCGTCTTGAGCATTTCTGGGATGCAGATGAATCGGGGATCGAGCGAATTGGTGATGGGGAATAGTCTGGCGGCTTGGTTCGCGAGCGCCTTGTCTTTGCGGTTGATCGCGGGAACCAGTAGCCGCATGAATTCCGGGTTGCCCTTCGCGCGGCCGCCGGGTGTGTAAATGTGGTGCCGCGGCGTGTAGGTGCCCGTCATCAGGCAGGCGCGGGTCGGGGAGCAATTCGGCCCGCCCGAATACGCGGCCGAAAACGTCATCCCCTGTGACGCCAGCCGGTCGATGTGCGGCGTCTCAAAAAACTCGGCCTCCGCATACCCCACGTCCTTCCAGCCGAGATCATCGGCCATGATCAGCACAATGTTGGGGCGTTCGTCGTGTCCGGCAGAAACGCTTTGCGCAGGGCCGGCTTGCGACAACTGACAAAGAGCAACAAAAACGAGTATTGCAGCTATCGGTTGCACCAATCGGTTGGGAACAACGATGTTGCAGCACCACGCCAGCGAACGACACGAAGAAGGCGAAACCATGCTCTTAGCGTCACTTGTCATTGAAGCTCCCTTCACGTTCATTAATATCCAATTCCATCCAGAGCTGCCCTTCCACCCTACCACCTGAGCGAAGCCGGGCCAATACAATGGGCCTGCATGAGGGCTTCGTCACCGATCCTTTCTTCCTTTCCCAAGACGAAAAATGGTATGCTGGCGTTGCTCGGCTTGGTCGACTGGATGATTGCTGTCATGCCTGACCCCACCCCCCAACGCCGATGGTTTCACCTCTCGCCGGATCGGTTGATCTTTGGCTTGCTCGCCGCCGAGGGGTTCCTGTTGCTCTCGGAGCAGTTCCAATGGTTTGCGTTCAACGAGAAGAAAGGCTGGACGGTGCTCACTGCCGCGGCAGCCGTGTGCTTGGCTGTTGTCGTGATGTTGCTCTGGTTGGTCGTGAGCTTGCTTTTTCGGTGTCGCTTCCAATTCACTGTCCGGTCACTTGTGGTGCTGGTCGTGGCGGTTGCCGTCCCGTGCTGTTGGCTTGCCGTGAAGTTGCGGAAGGCTGAAAGGCAGAGGCAGGCGGTGGAGGCAGTGGAGGCGATGAGAGAGGCGGGGGGGTGGGTGATGTATGATTACGAGTTCGACGAGTCTGGAGTGTACACAGGGAGGAAGGCGGAACCACCAGCCCCTGCATGGCTGAGGGAACTGCTTGGTGTAGATTTCTTTGCGGATGTTGTTGGCGTACACTCCCTCTACGCTACAGAACTTGGCGACGTGGGCTTAGAGCATTTCAAGGAACTGACAGAACTCAGACATTTGATGCTTTTTCGCGATACTCAAGTAACCGATGTTGGTGTGGAACATCTCAAGAGCCTGACGAAGCTCGAAATGCTGAGTCTTCAGGCCACACAACTCACCGATAACGGATTGGAGCAACTCAAGGGGCTGACGAAACTCGAATGGCTTGACCTCTCCAGCACACGAGTGACCGATGCGGGATTGGTACATCTCAAGGGACTGACAAGACTGGAACGGCTTGACCTTTCCGACACGCGAGTAGCGGAGGAGGGGATTGAGGAGCTCAGGAAGGCCCTGCCAAACTGCGAGGTATTCATGCGGTCGCAGAAGGACAAGGACATGGAGGGTGGAACAACGGAGATGGAGGGTGCAATAGTCATTCCCCCGATTGGAGACTAACCCGCTTAACGACCCCAAGACCACTCATGACCCCAACTAACCCCGAACGCCGATTTCGTTTCAGCCTTCGGACGCTCTGAACGCCACTGCAAGAGTAGAATCAGTCCCGTGGTCGGTCACGAGATTCATCGTTCGTACTGACTTCACTGGCATTTGCACCGAGGTTCTTCAACGATTCTGTCAGCGATGCAGTATTCCTTTGCTGTCTGAGTTTGATGTCTGCTTTTGACACCACGACGACGTCATACTCCTGCCAAGTGAAGAGGAATCCCTTCGGCTTTGCCTTTCCAGTCGGTTCGAGTCGTATTCTCAGCACGATCTGCGAGAGCTTCGTTGTCAAACCGTCTTTCGTCTCCGGCGGGGTGACAAAATGCCACTCCGGTTCTTGGGGGACAGATGGTTCCACACCGTTCAGCTTCCAAGCGGGAAAACCATTGAAATGGCATTCGAGACCATTCCGCGGACCGACATCTTTGATCAGGCGATGAAAGCGCTGGGCGTCAGACACGGTTAGGTCCGCATCGGCGACCGCGAGGCCAGAACCAGCAACCACGAACAAGACGACTACACTGATACGTGGTACGTGAGTCTGCATCGGTCCGGCTCCTGAACTGTTGCCCGCTCAACGGAGTTTCACTCAAGCCTCCGCTCTCCTGCCCTGCATCAATCGTGCACTCAGCACTGCAACTTCGTTCACGTTCATCAATTCCCAGTCTGCTTGCCGAAGCACACGACCCGGCTGTCGGTCGTGGTCAGGAACAAGTGACCGGCCGCGGCGATCAGGCCGTCGTATGCCGGGAGCGCGTCCAGACGCTGGACTTCGGCGAGCTTCTGGCCGTTCGAGGCCGAGACTGCCCACAAGAGCGCGACTTTGCGACCTTCGAATGCGGCCAGCGGGTCGTCGGCGGGGACCACGTCGGGCGGCCCGGCGATGAAGAGCTTTTCGCCGGCCAATACCATGGCCCGGACGCGGACCGGAACGAAGACGGACCACCGATCCTCCTTCGCGTCGTGGTCTCTGGCGAATAGCCGATAGCCCTTGCCGCCCGGCGTGAATCCGCGACGTACACGGATATTGTCGGTGAACACGTGGACGCCGTAGAGTGTGCGCCGGTCGAAGACCAAAAGCTGGCCATAGGCGCCGACGCCTCGCATCTTCCGGTCCCAGCCGGGCCAGCGCTGGCCGTAGGTCCAGTACGTGCCTTCGTTGTACGAATCGTCCAGGAAGCCGCGAGTTGCCATCAGACGCTTTGCATCGGAACCGCGATCGGGGAACGCTGGGTAGACGCGGAAGCCGCCGCCCTCTTTGCCCATCTTTTCCATCAGGGCTTTGACGCGAGAGAGATCGCCGCAGAGCCTCTCCTGGTGCAGGAACAAATCGACACCATCGCTGACCAGGATGTCGGACTTGGCGCCGTCCATGTAGCCTGCCATGCCGGTATCCTCGAACGGATTCGGACGCGGGCCGCTGACGCAGTTCTGGTGCACCACTTCGCCCGTGTGGGGATCAAGAGCCCAGACGCGAATTCCACCGTCCAGAAACGACGATCGCCCAGCGGTGAAATAGACGAGTGTTCGCGGCGGGTTGGCGGTTACGTCCTCCTGCACCACCACGCTGCCATGGACCGGCCAAGCCGATTCCACTTGCCCAAACGCGGCGATTCGGCGATCGCTTGGCGCCGCGAGAAACCGCCACACCTCCGCGCCATCGGAAGCACGCAGGCAGTAGACCCAACCATCGGTCGAGCCGAACAGGACCAACGGTCCGTGAACCGTAGGCGGCGAGTCCACTCGCGCACCAGCCGTGTAGCTCCAGAGCTTTCGCCCACTGTCCGCATCCAGAGCGTGGACCGTATGGGTGTCCTTCTCGGCCACCAACAACCTGCCACCAGCCACAACCGGCGGTGTAACGCGGCCGTCCAGCGTGACTTCCCACCGTCGCTCCAGATGCTCGGGCACTGCAGTGTCGGTGGCGCCGCTGCGTTCAGGATCCCGGCGGTACATGGGCCAATCATCGTCAGAGGTCAGAGGTCGGAGATCAGAGGTCAGATTGCCTGTGGCTCGCGAGGTAGCAGGTTCTCCGTCTCTGACTTCTGACTTCTGATCTCTGACTTCTGAGTATGCGGGGCCTTTCTCTAGACGCGTCTCACTCGTCGACTCTTCGACCTTCTGACTTTTCGACTCTCGTTTCGCGGTCAATGCGTTGAAGTTCGACATCAACACACCCTGGTAGCAGACGCACTGATGCGGTGCTACGTACAGCATCCCGTTTGTGGGCAACATGCCGTAGATACACGGCGCGCGCAGCCAGTCGTGTCGCATGTGGTCCTTTTCTAGAAGGTCCAGAAACTCGACGCCTCGTTTGGGCAGCAGCAGGTATCGCTGCGTGGCTTTGCTCCGGTAACACCGGTAGTGGTGGCCCGGGCTTGTCAGCTTCGGCACGGAGACCTCGCGGACGACTTCGCCGCTTGTCGGATCGAAGCCCCGCCTTTGCATGGCTGTCTCCGAGTTGTCCAGGGGCAACCTGGCCTCGCCTACCCAGACCAGGTCATCCACCACGAACACGTCAGGCGGGTTGGCGGGGCCGGGGCCGGCAAAAGTCGGGCCGCTCCAGAGGAGTTTGCCGGTTTCCGCCGAGAAGGAAGTAAGCTGACCGTAGTTGTTCCTCCCAGACGCGGGCATGTGTGCGTACAGCACGACCTTGTCCTGGGCCACCAGAGTGCCGCCCGTGGCCCGGTGCCCGCTTCCGCCCTCGACACGTGGGCTGTGCCAGAGTTCCCGGCCGGTTGCCCGGTCCAGGCAGACGACTTGTTCGTAGTTGGAATAGAAGACTCGTCCATTCCGGGTTGCCAGGGTCAGCGGTGCCATCTCGTCCGGTTCGCTCTGCCAGAGCTTGCGTCCATTCTTGGCGTCGACAGAAATCACGCAGCCGCGGTTTCGATCCGGCATAACATCCCACACGTCTGCGTCGGGCGGGCTGTCCGGCACTCTCACCCGAAGCACAAGGATTCCCTCCTCCAACAGAATCTCGTCGGTCCACTCCGTCCCTTCGATCTTGCGCAGCACATCGCCCGTGGCGGTATCCAGCACAGACACGGGCGCCTGATAGCCGAGCGTGACGTACAGTCGGTCCGCGGTCGCGACCAAGCGGCGGGGCGTTGTGGGCGGCAGGTGCCGCAGCATTCTTGCACGCTGGCGCGGGTCGTCCCATCGCGAGGCGTCGTGCCACTGCCGCCATCCCCAATCGGGCACGCGACGTTTCCATAGCTGCACACCGTTAAATGCATCTCGCGCGAAAAGCGACCATTTGGCCGGGAACCGCTTGTCCGGCACGCCAAGAGGCCCTTCGTCCCAGATGTAGAACAGTCGCCCGCCCGCCGACACCATGGCGGCCATACTGGAATTGATCTCGTGGCTGCGAGCATAGGCTGGCCCGGTCACCCATTGCATGTGCCGCGGCGGGCCCACGACCGAGTCTTTGGCCACAGCGTTGTTGTCGGGGCCATGCAGGTAATGCGGCCACTCGTCGATTTCCTCCGGCCACGGTTTGCGAAAAGAGTCCATAGTCGAAAGTTTCGAGTCGAGAACAACGGCGACACCTCCTGGCGCCAAAACGCGCATGATTTCCTCATCTTGTATCCCGTATCCCGTATCTCGCATCACGACGAGATTCACTAGGTTGTCCGCGTATGGCAGGCACTTGCCGTTGAACCGCGTGACCGAAACAGGACCGTACAGGCCCTTGGAACGGATGTGTGCACGGGCTTGCTCGATCTTGGTGGCATCGACCTCCAGGCCCTGCACGACGAAGTTATCGCCCGCCCGCGACGCCGCCGTGAGCGCCCCGTCGCCGCAGCCGACGTGGACGATCAGGCCGCCTTGAACCCCGCTCTGTTCGAGTATTCCGCGTGCCGCCTGTTGGGCCGATTCAGCCCGAGCAAGGCATGGCATCACCGACAACAAAGCGATTGCAGCCATAACTGCGCCGGTTGCTCGCATCGTGTTTCTCCTTCCGGTCGTTCTATGGCGCGGGCGGTTGTTGGAGTCCAGGCTTCAGCCTGTCTTTCGCAGCCTAAAGGCTGTACTCCAGCGGACATTTCAAACCGGCCGCGGCATATCGGGCAAGTGCATCCTCAGAGCTTGGCCAGTTGGTCCCGGTTGTCGTGGATCTTCACCATTGCATCCGCAATATCATCCATCAGTTTCTTGCCGCCGAGAAACGCATATTGGGGAAGCCATACGCCTTCCTCGGCCAGTTGGTCGTTTGCGGAACAATGGTTCTGTTCGCGATACCTGTTGAGTCGCTCCTTCGAGAATACCCTTTGAAACGCGCGTGCGTTCAACGCTTCATCGATGAAGGGCTGTTTGTTCAACTGGTCAAAGTACATGGTCGTGAATCGAATGCCTTCCTTCCGCAACGCCCTGAGGAATTTCTCTTTGGGCGCGTCGTTGAAGTGTTTCTTCTGGTATCGGAACCCGTAAATGTAATAGGCCGCTTGCGTGACTCCGTCGTGCAGCTTTTGAGGCACTACGCCGGGGATCTCCTCCAGTCGGCCAGCGAGATACCTGGCGTTTTCGTTTCTGGTTTGTGTCTGTTCGGGAAGAGTCGCAAACTGTGGGTTCAAGACGGCGGCCTCGAATTCGTTCATTCGATATTTCGTGCCGATGCTGACGCTGCCGCGTTTGGTGCCAAGGCCGATGTTGTGGAATGCGTAGCATTTCTCCATCAGTTCCGCGTCATTGCCAACGATAGCGCCGCCTTCGCCGCAGGCGATCACCTTGCTGGTCTGAAAACTGAAGCAGCCCAGGTCGCCGAATGTGCCGCACTTCTTCCCGTTGAACTCGGCCAAGTGGGCCTGGGCGGCATCTTCGACCACCTTCAGATTGTGCTTGTCGGCAACTGCCATGATCCGGCCCATGTCGCTGGGGATCCCGCCGATATGGACCGGTTCCACGGCACGCGTGTTTGCCGTGATAAGTGGTTCAATCTTGTCAGGATCCATTTGGAATGTGTCGATGTCCACATCCACGAATACCGGCAGCGCATTGCAGAGCAAGACGGCCTGAATGGACGCGATGTAGGTGCAGGGCATAACAAGAACCTCGTCGCCTGCTCCAACGCCAACCGAGTGCAGCGCTGTGTGCAATGCTTGCGTGCACGACCCCGTCGCCAGGCAGTGCTTGGTCCCGATCAACTCGGCGAACCGTTTCTCGAACTCGCCAACCTGCCCCACGCCGTGCCGCCCCTCGCCCAGTCGCCGGCCCCAGCTTCCAGAGCGAAACGTTGAAAGAAGTGATTTTTCGATATCCAGAGTAACCTGCGGCCACTTTGGATACGGCTCTGTTCTCACTGGCGTGCCTCCAAGTGCCGCCAGCGTATTGGCTTTCTTGTCGGCGCTTCCGCAAGCACACCCGGCTCCCACAGTGATGGCCGCCGCCGCGCCGGCTGACGCCTCGGTAATGAATCTACGGCGTGATACGTTCTGCCCGCTCATGGTTACCTCCTTACGGATTAGTCATGCTGGCAAGCATTATTCGCAAAATGCTTCGCCGCATTGTACCATCCAGATAACACTGACAACATCTAAAGAATCCGATTCGAGCCGAGACACCTGGATCGCTTCGATCTGAGTGGCCTCCGAGAAACTGAAGGTGACCAACATGAAATCGTCCATATCGAAGATGGAAAGTCGGACGCGGCAATGCCGCATGTTGCTCGTATTCGCTGTGAGCGTCGTCTGCGCGGAACGGTCGGCGATAGGCGATTCGAGAGAGGCGGCAAAGGTTCCACCGAGTAATCAGGTCGAGGTGGCCGGAGTGAAAGTGAAGTTCGTAGACTATCAAGGCCCGGCAACATTTTCGGTCGCCGCGACGGGAAAGCACGAGTTGCAGATCGCTATTGATCCTCGATCCGAACGAGAGCCTCTGACCGTCAGCGTCGAACTGCCGATCAGCGGAGGAAATACCTGGCCCATCGTGGATGTCGAAGTGCTCGATTCTATGGGTCGAGCCATATCCGTGCGGCGCAGTGGCATCGAATGGCACAAGCTACTGATATCGGTGCCCGCGGAGCCCCGCACGTACGTCGTGCATGTTGTCGATCTACCGGGCGACCGGCCGCAACTGCTTCGCGAGGAAGAACGCCATGTCACGAATCCTGAGACGGGTCTTACCGCGACTATCAGCAGATGGTACGACGGTCGGCAAGCGGCGCTGAGCATTCGATTCGATGATTCTCACCCGACGCATCTGTACAAGGCGATTCCCATTCTCCGCGAGTACGGCTTCCGAGGCACCTTTATGGTCAATCCCGGTGGACATCCTCCAAACAGTCGAAAGCGGTCTGCTTTCGAGGAGCACAGGAGCGAATGGGAAGCTTGCGCACGGCGCGGTGATCAGGAGTTTGCCAACCACACCCTGCACCATCGCGGCGCGGTGGACGACAAATCGATGGAGCACCAAATTGGCGAAGCGTCGAAGGCAATCTGGAGGCTCTTCCCTGACAGAAGCAAACTGCTCGCCCTGAATCTCGGCGGCGGTACCCGGTGGGAAACGACAAGGACCCTGCGTTACTACCTCGACAAGTACCATTTGTTCGACGCTTCGACCAATTCAACAGGCATGGACGACACATACGGCAACCGCGTCGCCACGTTTCGTCGAATGCTGGAGGCACACATCGAGCGTGGTCTCTGGTACAAGGTCCACTATCACTACATCGGCAAGGGCCTCAGTAGCAGTGAGGCCAACTTCCGCGCCGCTCTTGATATTGCGAAGGAACACGAGGCGGAATTATGGATCGCAGGCATGGCCGATATCCACAAATACCAGACCGAGCGTCGTTGTGCAGCGCTGTCGATTGAGAACAAGGGCGATCGCCGAGCCATTCTCAGATTCTCGTGCGGGACAGAGCCGGAACTCTACGATCAACCGTTGACCATCGACGTGGCGCTCCCGGCATCGTGGACGACCGAACGCGTGATCGTCATCAATCATGAAGGAGCCAAGGTAGACGCGCGGAGAGTACTTGCCTCTGAAGGAGTGATGCTGCGATTTGATGCCAAGCCAGTCGACAGCGAGTACACTGTTGAGAGGGCTGCTAAGCCGAATTGATCGTTGATCCACGTGTTTGAAGTCATCGTGGTCGGGGGCTGTCGAAGAGATGAACGTCCGACAGATCGCAAGTTTGATCGTTTCGTGCATGCTAGCAGCCACTGCCGTTTCCTCGACAGCGGCCGATGCAGGTCCGGCCCCCCTCTTGATCCTTCCCGGCTCGGGAACCGACGCAGAACGGATCGACTACGATCGGCTTCCTCGCATCGAGGGAGTACGCGCCGTCGTCAGTCCCGCGGCCATCCATCCTGCGGGAGAAGATCTGCAGAAGTTCGATTTGCACAACCTGCAATTCCAGTTGCATAACTACCTTGTTTTCCACGGCGGCCGGTTCTGGTGCATCTGGAGCCATGGGCCGCCGATCGAAGATGAGCCCACGCAGCAGGTGCGTTACGCCACCAGCAAAGACGGTTTGAACTGGAGCGAACCGAAATCGGTGACCGGCCGGCCCGATGCGCCCTATGCTTTCATCGCTCGTGGGCTCTGGGTGCGCGACGGTGAATTGCTGGCGCTGGCGGCTCATTTCAAGGGCAAAGGCGCGTTTGGCGCCGACAAAGAGTTGGCGCTCCGGGCCTACGCCTGGGACGAGGAAAGCGGCCAGTGGCGTTTCAGACGGAAGGTCTACGACAACGCGATCAATAACTTCGCGCCCCAGCCACTGCCGACTGGGGAATGGATACTGACTCGACGTGATGCCCGGTTCAATGTATCGGTGCTGATCGGAGGCAGAGAGTCGATCACGGACTGGCGATCGTTTCCAGTCGTAGGCAGGCGAGATGTGCCTGGTTTCAGCCCCGACGAACCGATTCTGTGGACGCTGCCCGACAATACGCTTTTCGCGCTCTACCGCGATAACGGCGGTTCGCGCCGGCTGTTTCAATCGACCTCGACCGATCACGGACGGAACTGGACGAAACCGGTAATCACGAATTTCCCCAACGCAACAAGCAAGTTGTTTTCCCTGCAAACAAGTCGTGGCTATCGCCTGCTGATATCGAACGCCAACCCAAATATTGGGCGACGCGAATTGCATCTGTCCGTCAGCGAAGATGGACGGACCTTTACGCGAATGGCCCTGCTGGCGATCCCATCCCCCGAGCCCGCCAGCGGCCTATCGAAGATTTGGCACAAGTTCCGAACGGGCGTCGCGTCGTTGCAGTATCCCCACGCAATCGAACACGACGAGCAACTGATGATTGCGTTTTCGCGAAACAAAAAACAAATCGAATTGCTGCGGGTTCGCTTGGACGATATAGACGCCCTGCTTGAAAACTGAATCGAGAACTCAATGCGAATCGCATGTATCCTCCCGCTTCTCTTAGCTGTCACCGGTGCCGCGGACGCCGCCAAGCCGAACTTCGTGATCATTTTGGCTGACGACCTCGGATATGGCGATATTGGCTGCTACGGGAACCGGGTTAATCGAACGCCCAATCTCGATCGCTTGGCCCGCGAAGGCCTTCGGTTTCTGGACTTCCATGCCAACGCAGCCAATTGCTCGCCGACGCGGGCTGCGCTGTTGACCGGGAGATACCAACAACGCATGAGGATCGACGGCGCATTGGGCGAGGGCGCGCCGGGCTTGCGCAAAAGCGAACTCACGATCGCCGAGCGTCTCCTCAAGGCCGGCTATGCCACCGCGCTCATGGGCAAGTGGCATTTGGGGTATCATCCTGACAACGGTCCCATGCACCACGGGTTCGATGAGTTTGTGGGCCATCTACACGGTGCGACGGACTACATTTCTCACGTGGACAAGTACGGCCGGATGGACTGGTGGCATAACGATCAGGCTGTGAACGAGCCCGGCTACAACACCACACTGATCACCGATCATTCAATTCGGTTCATCGAAGAACATCGTAACGAATCGTTCTTTCTCTTCGTCTCCCACTCGGCGATCCACTTCCCCTGGATGACGCCGGAAGACGACGCGCATCGTCTGGCCGGATCACGATATGAGGGCAAAATCGGGAAGCTCGGCCCGCACGCCGACGGGCCGGTTCAACCAGTTGTTCAGCGTATGATCGAAGAGCTGGACCACAGCGTCGGACGCATCGTGGAAACGCTCGAACGGTTGAAGTTGGAGGAGCGAACACTGCTGTTTTTCACGTCGGACAACGGCGGCATCGTTCGCATGGCGGGCGTTCCGATCACGGAAGCGAATCGGATCTCCAGCAACGCCCCGCTGCGCGGGCAGAAGCACGGGCTGTACGAAGGCGGCCACCGTGTGCCGGCCATTGCGTGGTGGCCTGGAAAAATCGCCGCCGGCTCTGAATCTCCCACCGTGGGAATGACAATGGATCTACACCCCACGTTGCTCGAACTGGCTGGCTTGGATCTCCCGGACGCTGACGAATCCAATGCGCTCGACGGGATCAGTCTTCGCCAGCAGGTCCTCAGTCAGCAACCGCTTCCCGAGCGAATTTCATTCTGGCGCCAGGGCGACTCGAAGGCGGTCCGCTGGCGAGATTGGAAACTGGTCAGCATTCACGGCCGTCCGTTTGAACTCTTGGACCTCGCTCGCGATATCGCTGAACGCAAAGATCTCTCACGCGAGAAACCTGAGATCATGCGAAAGCTCACCGATGCTCTGCGCGACTGGGAGTTGCAGTTCGAGTAGTCGTGGGAAACGCGACTGGTTTTGAACACGGTCGCCCGCCAGCAAACGGCAAGGTGACAGGACGGATGCACTTACCGGTTGAGTCTATAACTCACTCAACATCTCTGCGACTTTGGCCTCGTATAGCTTCTGCCATTCCGGTGCCAGAAGACAGTCGCTGTCTTCCTGTGCTCCGCCCACATTACGAAGCTGTTCGGCGGTTGGTGCGTAGTAGATGTAGCCGTTGGAGCAGCCGGCAACGAAGGTAAGCTCGTGGGGAGACATCTTCTTGATGTTGAGCCCGATTTGCACGGTCAATTCGCCGGGAAAGCTGAGCAGCACGAAATCCCCGATTCTGAGGCCAACCAACTCGATGTCGATTGTGTTCTTTTCGACGGCCAAATTGTCCGCTTGATGCTTGCGCAACAGAGCCAGGTTAATTTGAAGTCTCGTCAATTCCTCCATGGTGTAGATGTTGCGGATGTACTTCTCCATGGCGCTGCGGTTTTGTGCATCAAGTCTGTCCAAGTCCTCTCGTCCCATCGCCCGGTCGTGTAGATACCGGTGGGAATAGTAAGACGGAAACTCGTTCGACAGATTGTATTTCACGACCAACGGGAGAAACGTCTTCAGGTTCAGGCTCGTTCCTCTCAAGGACTGAAGCAGCTTCTCCCGCTCGGCTTCCATCGCAGCGATGCGTTGGGCGAAATCGGCTCTTGGCAACTCGATGACTTCATTGAAGACCTTTAGCCGGCCATCTTCGCTCGTCTGCACTTTTCGCAATGCCCGCAGAGTGCTAAGGCCCAGCATGTTTCCCAGTGGTTCGGCATTTCGAGGATGGTCGACATCCTTGTACCAGACCGGATTGATGTCTCCGGCGCACCCTTGCAGAAACACTGCGATCGTACCCTCGCTCAGATTCTCTTCGATCACTTTCGAGGCAAACCCGGTGATGTCCGCGGTGTTTTGGCCGCTGGGAACTCCCTGGATAGGATGGCACGCGAAGTTGTAGACAACGGCCAGGGTCCGTCCGTCTTCCCGGTCCAACCGAAGAACGCCAATTTCCGGGTCGACCGGGCCAACCTCGGCGACCTCTTCGTCGGGCGGAAGCGAGTACGCGTGACGGACGTCAAGCTCCTTGCCATTTTTTAGCTTGAGCCTACGGTTCTCCATGATACGATCCTCGTGGCCGACGCCGGCGCCGATGGTTACGGGGACCATGTTCTCGGAGGCTTCCTTCACCGTCTGGAACGTCCGGTGGTCAACGTCCGCGCATACTGATCCGTGGCAATGGCTGGCATTGACGAGGACATTCGTTGGTTTGATATTCAATTCCTTTTCTATCTGGGAACGAACCTTTCCAAGATAATCGTTGCCGATCGGTCCGATTTCGCCGATTGCGACTGCGTCGACGGTGACGATAGCCACCGTCGTTGTGTCGTTCTTCAACACGAGTGCCTTGGCATACAGAGGATCGTTGGCTAGGCCTTCCTTAGTAATGTCCACTCTTGCGACTCCCGCCAAGAGTTGAGCCGCGTTCGCATCGCCAGCCGCAAACGATCCGACGACTACCAATACGGCTAGAACGATTGCCTGTGGCCGTCCCTTGCAGGCCGGCTTGTGGTTCGCGAGAAATCGGCCAGGATGACTCAACGTTGCGGGTGCGTTCGTGTTCTTCATGTCAGTAGCCTTGTTTCAGATGATCTTGTGGAGTTGCATCGGTGACGCCGTGCCTCGCGAACAGTTGATCGTTTGGCCGCCCGATTCGAGAAGAGTTACGGCAGCTCCCGGATCTTCAAACCACGAAACTCGATTGGCGAGCCTTCCGATTCCAGACATAGGTAACCGGTGCGCGGAGTGCAATCAGTGCCGCCCGAGACTTCTTCGCCGTTCACCCAGAGCCTTACCTCTCCGTTAAGGGCGCGGATGTAGTAGTGATTCCACTGATTCACGCCTTTGCTGAGCTCTTTCGAGGGGAAGCTGCGCGTGCCGTTCGGGGCGACTGGCGGAAACGGTTTCATCTTCGCGGCACCGACTGGAAACACATCGCCGTGGCAGGTGAACCAGTCGGCTTTGCGTTTGCCACCCTTCTCGTACGCAGTCTTGTATCCGAGATCGAGGACTTGGACTTCGATGCCGTGCGGCAAGCCCGGTCCTTTCAATCGCTCAAGCGATTCGGGAATCGTCCAAACAAAGATGCCCGAGTTGCCCGCACCGCGCAAATGTCGCCACTGGCAGACCAACTCGAAATTCGTGAATTGTTCTTTCGAGCGGATCACGCTGACAGGTTGCCCCGTGCAGTAGATGACGCCATCTTTGAACGACCAAGTATCGTCGTTGCTGTTGACGTGCGTGAAATCGTCTTCACCCAACGCAACCCAACCCGGCCCCGAACCGTCGACAAGGGCCTTTGTAACGGTATCCTCCGCGTGGATCTGACCCCGCACCATAGCCAAAATCAGCGCGATGCCGAAAGTACGGCGAATGAAGCGTCTTGAAATCATAGCGAGTGTCTCCCTGTAGTTGGCGACCTGATAGACCGACCAAACTCTGTTTGTACCGCGCCTGAAATCGACAGGAAAGGGTTTGGGCAAAGATGAAACATTCACAGTCTGCCGGAACTGCGTCGCCAGAGGCTCCTTGTTGCCGGCCTACTTTCATCCGCCGGGCTATTCGACTTCGCCAGATGCCTGCGCCGCCAATTCCCTAAAGCGTGCCTCTGCCTCTTGGAACTTGCGTTTCTTCATGTGCGCTTCGGCCTGCTGGCGTGCTTCGTGCCAGCGGCGGCTGGTGACACTTCGCTCGTCCGGACCGAACGGCGCATCCTCCCAGCCCCAGTTGTCCGTTCGGAACGACGGGACGGGAATGAAGCGTTCGTGGTGGGCGCTATTGGCCAGGTTGCCCAGGGGACAGCGCGCCCAGGCGTACCGCACCGCCTTGGGCTCGCTGACGAACGGGCTCCACACCTCGACTTTCTTGTTGTCAAACTGATCCCGTCCATGCTGGTCCTGGCCTTTCACGGCGAACGTCGCCCTGGCGGGATAGAACTGCTGATCGTAGGCACAGGCCCAACCCATGTTCTCCAGGTCCCGATAAGCCTTGAATTGGGCTTCCCGAATATACGGCGCTGCGTCAATCATCTTGAGTTCGAAGTTGTCCAGCGTTTGTGGTGGGGCGCCTGCGGTCAGCTCGACGATCCCGAACGGTAAGGCGTCGTCGTTGAACGCGCTTCGCCAGTCGCCGATCATGGCCTGGAAGGTCTTGGCGTACAGGTTCGGCCGCGTGTTGCCCAGCGCGTTGTTGTAGCCCTGGTTGAAGATAATCCCCTTCAGGGCAAAGCCGCCAAAGGACGCCAGCATCGCGTTGTACGACGCACCCGGATTGTTGCGGTCGAAAGCCGGCCCCAGGCGCAAATCGTCCGGCTTGGGCCGCGGCTGTTCGCCCCTGGCCTTCCTCCGTTCGGTATCCTGCTCCCAGCGTTTGATCCGGTCGGCCAGATCCTGTTCTGCATCCCAATCGGCGATCTTGCCATCCCACTCCTCCAACAGCGGTCTCGCTTCCGGAATCGTTTGCAGCGACTCGCGCGAAGTCCAGCCCTCGACAGTCGTGCCGCCAACCGCGTTGTCGATCAGACCGATGGGAACCTGGCTCGCCAGATGAATCCGACGTCCGAAGATGTAGCCAATGGCGGAAAAACGGTTCACCGTGTCGGGCGAGCACACAAACCAGGAACCCTTCTGTTCGTGCCGGTTCGTCCAACTGTTGAATTCGTTGATTCGCTCGAAATCCTCCCGCCGGTCCGGCGTCGCTTTGACCGGTATGGTCATGAGCCGAATCAGCGGGTGATGGGCGGAGGCTACTTCCACGTCGCCGTGATAGATGCTTTCCAGCACATCCTCCATATTGCTCTGACCGCCGCAGAGCCAGACATCGCCTACCACGATGTTCTCGTACTCGACCGTATTGGCCGCCCCCTTGACGATCAAACGCCGCCCTTCCGAGCTTGCCTGCATGGGACCGAGTTCCACCGCCCACGCGCCCTTATCATCGGCCTTCGTCTGCGCTTTCTGATCGCCGAACTCGACGGCTACGGCTTCGCCCTTCTCGGCCCAGCCCCAAACCTTCACGGGGTTTCCACGTTGCAGCACCGTGTTGTTGTCAAAGACGTGGTGGACTCGGACTTCGGCGTTCGCCGTGCCAAGGCCCAAGACCAGTAGGTTCAACACGATCAACGTTCTCATTCTCTTTCCTTCCAAAATGGACGTTCCCTTTGCGGCTCACTGCTGCGTGTGATGTACGGAAATGAGCGATAGCCAACGAATGGAACTCGTTGGCATCGTTCGACCTGACAGAGCGAACACTGCCAGCGGGCTAGTCTACCCTATTCCGTCCTCCTGGACACGTATCCAGCGGGAGCGGCGCCCTGGCTCCTTCGGGCTTTCGCGTTGACACGTCGAAGAGCGAGCATGCGCGGTTGCGGAGCGTCGACATGGACGACGTGCGGTGGACCGCCGGATTCTGGGCCAAGAAGCACGCTGCAGACAAATCCACACTGACGATGGAGAGTCGCCAGCCAAGATCGTCTCTCTAGCGACCGCCCATGCACACTACGTTGCCATCCATCGTGGCCATGTACAACCGGTTTTCGGTCACAGCCATGCCGTCCCAAACCGGCAGGGCGAGCAGGTCGAGTTGGCAGAGCGCTTTTCCTTCGGACGCGGACAGCGCCATCAGCACGGCTCCGCCTTTCCCTTCGTAGGCGGCATCCTGTTTCTTCTTTGCCGCCGTGACCTCACGAGTAAACGGCTGATTGAACGCTTCGTCTTCACTCAGCACGTCCGGCGGGCCGGCTACCAACAGCGTCTCGCCGGCAAGCGCCATGGCTCGCACGTGCAACGGTGGATGCGACACAGACCAGTGCAGGTTCGGCGCGAGACGTTGGCTTACAGGCGTCTGGCGAGTGAACCGGCGGTTGAAGACCGCGTCGCGCCCTACTTTGTTGCTCCACTGTTTGACGCTGGCGATCGCATCTGCATCCGCCTGCTTGGCGGAACAGAACAAGTGGTTTTCCAGAACGTGGGACCAGACAAAGAGCCCTGGTTCGCGGCCGAAGCCGTACACTCGGTCGCCGTCAAAGACCAGCATCCGGCCCGCCGGTGCGTACCGCCCGGCGCGGAACCACCAGTTGCAGCCCGATGAAAACGCCTTACCGTAGACCCAATAGGACCGGTGCCAGGCGTCGTCGTCCAGGAACCCGGTCGGAGAAAACAGATGGGCGCCCTTCCCCACCTGCATCGTCGCTCGGTCCAGCGGATCGGCTGTGGGATCCAGCGTCTGCAACCGATTACCCTCGAAATCAAACGCCTGCGATAGCATGTATATCATCTGGTCGTCGCTGGAGAGGACATCGGTCGACGCCGTCGGCATATTCAAGACCTTCACGTCCCGCTGGGGATTCTGCTGATCGTACAGCTTCTTTTCGGAGATCACGCGTCCGCTCGCCGCGTCCAGACAGTAGAACGTCAATCCTCCGTCAAGCATCGTCGAGCGGCCCGCAACGCAGTAGACGTTGCCATCGCGGACGAGAACGCTGCCGTGAACCGGCCACACGGATTCCAGCCGGCCGTATGAAACCAGTCTCATATCCTGGGGCGCGGCCGCGAATCGCCAGATCAGAACTCCATCCGAGGCCCTCAGGCAGTACACTCGTCCGTCTGCCGCGCCGAAAATCACCCGCGCGCGATGCACCGACGGCGGCGAGTCCACTCGGCCTCCCGCCGTAAATGTCCAGGCGGTGTCGCCGGTGTCGGCATTCAAGGCGTAGACGGTGTGCGTATCCTGCGAAGCAACATACACCTGACCGCCGGCAACGACCGGCGCAGTCAGCCTGCCTGGCAGTTCCGCTCGCCACTGGTCCGACAGCGGCAGTTCCACAGTGGCTTCGGTCGCCCCGCTGCGAGCCGGATCGTGTCGGTAGGTGGGCCAGGAAGAAGACTGAAGGCTGGAGGCTGGAGGCTGAAGGCCGGATGCCCCGTAGGCAGGTCCGCGTTCCAGACGGTTGCCGGCCTCACTCTTCGACTCTTCGACTTTTCGACCATTTGACTTCCTCTCTGGCCCCAGCGCACACAGACCGCTGAGCTTCGAGTCCAGATAGCAGGCGCAGGGATGAGGCGGGGCGTAGACGAGACCGTTGCATGGCATGATGCCATAGGTACACGCTCCGCGCACCCAGTGATGGGTTTCCCAGGTTTGCTCGCGCACGTCCACAAACTCGATGCCTGTTCGGGAGGCAAGGATGTAGTTGTCCGTGGCTTTGGCTCGGTAGCAGCGATGGTGGAACCAGTAGGTCTTGACGTCGGGCGTGAATTCACGCTTCACCTCGCCGGTGTTCGGATCGCGGCCGGTAAATACGCCCGAGTGGTTTCCGCCTGCGATCTTGCCGCACCATACCAAACCGTCGACCACCATCAGGTCTTCCGGAGATCCGGCGTGTCCGGCTGGATAGTGCGGGGCCTCCCACAACAGCTTCCCATCCTGTTTGGAGACGGCATAGATCTTTCGTTGTCGTCTGCCGTCGGCAAACAGAACCACGTCGCCGTAGGCTACGAGCGTTGGTCCGTAAACGTAGCCCATGCTCTCTCGCGGAGCCACCGATTCCGATTCCCACTTCTTCTCTCCCGTGCCTCGGTCCAGACAGACGATGCGGGTCCAGTCGTGAAAATACACGTTCTGGCTGTCCGCCGCGAGTGTCAGCGGTTCGACCGCGTGTTTGGACTTCCATAATACCTCGCCCGATTCCGCATCCAGCGAAATGATGTGACGCGGCTCCGGCTTCAACAGCCAGCCTTCCGTCTCTTTCATCGTCCGGTTCTTTTCATCCCAACAGACCATCAGCTTGGGATAGTAGTCCGCGGGGTTCATGGACTCGTTGTTCTGCAGCAGAAAGAGCAAACCGTCCGAGTACAAGATCTCCTCGGTGAACTCGGTGCCCGCATAGGTGTCCAAAACCTCTCCGGTGGCTGCGTCCAGCCGACTGACCGGCGCCTCCAGGCCCAGCGTGACGTAGACGGAATCCTCTCCCGCAACCAACCGTCGCGGAGGCTGTGCGGGGCCGTCTTTCAGGGGCCAGAGATGGTTGAACCACGATTCGATGGGACGTTCCCAAAGGACAATGCCGTTGAATGCATCGCGCGCCGTCAGTCGCCATTTGGCGGGAAGGTGGATCGAAGCACGGCTGCCCATGTCGATGATGGAGAACAGACGTCCTCGCGCGGAGACCATCGCGGCGACGCTGGAGGTGAACTCGTGGTGCCGCGAGTACCGGGGACTTCCATCCCACTGAAGGTGCCGCAGAGGACCAACCGCAGTGTCGTGAGCCACGGCATTGTTGCTGGAATCGTGCATGTAGTGCGTCCACTCGTCAATCTCCTCGGGGACCGGTTTTGCGAACATCGCAATGCCGTCCCCGATGCGGGAAACGGGATGCGGGATGCGAGATAGCCACGCCTCGTTTCCCTTTTCCCACACAGCAGCCACACCGCGCGGCGTCAGAACACGCAGAATCTCGCTTCCCGCATCTTGCATCTCGCATCTCGTACCCGCCACAATCAGATTCACCGAGTTGTCGATGTAGGGCAACGAATGTCCGGACCACAGGTCGACGGAAACGGGGCCATAGAGCTGTTTGTTGCGTATCGTTTCCCGCGCCTTGTCCAATTCCTGCGAAGTGCGTGCCAAGCCGTGGACCAGGTAGGCATCGCCCGCGCGGAGCGCTGCGGTCAATTCGCCATCGCCGCAATTCACGTGGACCACAAGCCCGCCTTTGACCCCGCTGGTTGCCAGTAACTGCTCGGCAAGCACAGCGGTGTCGACCGCGTGGCAGACTGCGGTTAAGTGCAGGAATACAATCGCGCTGATCGCGGCAAGTGTCTTCATCGTCTGTCTCCTGAATGCATGTTGATCATCATCCGATGCCACTCGCCGGCCAGAATACCCGAAACGTAAACCGATGGCGATGCCTTTCTGGTAGAATACGTTCCCAGTTTATCGACCCCCGAGTCGGCCACGCTGGAGAAATAGACTGCCCCCGTGAAGAGGATCGGCGCGGTCTCGCCTGCGACCCGGGCGATTTCCAGGATCACTCCGGTCAGGATTCCACTTACCGAGTTGGGGAGTACGATGGTGCGGATCGTTCGACCGCATCTTCGAGCCGTCCGGAAGATCTCGGTCGTCAGTGTTCAACAAGCTCTGCATTAGGATTTCGCGCGTAGTATATCCCGAACGCAGCGAACACGACGGCAAGCATGACGTAGCCGATGGCGATTCCGGCAGCGCGAAACGCCAACGCGCCTTGGGCGGGTTCTGCAAAGACGAATAGGAAATCGAAATTGTTGCCAGCGAGTTGATACGCGTGCGTCAACCCGACTCCCGCGAACAGCGCGCCGATCAGCGACCAGCAAGCGGCCGTGTAGAACTTGCGCTCGATCAAGAATGCGGATACGGCGGCCAAGATCATGCAGGTGAAAATGTATCCACGTTCCATCGTGATCAGGCCGTGCAGCAAGAAGCCATTCACTTCGGCGTTTGGATTCTTGGCCAGCAGGTCTTGCATGGTCGTCGCCCCCTTGGTCACCAGCCCTACGCTAATGAACGCACCGGCCACCACAGTGGCTCCCCATGCGGCGATTGCCGGGAAAAGGCCAATTGCCGCGGCCGGCGCGTGAGATCTTGGCGTCGTCTGGAACGCCTGCGCTGTGATGATGATGCCGATCCATAGGACAATCGCGATACCGGCTTCGATCGGCACGATTTCGCTTATCAGTGCCACGGTTCCTGTCAGGCAAATCGCGGTAACGACGATTCCGTTCAGCGTCGAATAGCCGGCCCGGGCCCCCAGTCCTTTCCAACCCGGATGGCCAATGTAAATCGTTGTCGGGAAGCAACTGCCAAACAGGGCCGCCACGATCGTCCCGATACCATTGGCCGCCAGGGATGTCTGCGTGCTGTACCGATCACCGCCGGCCTCGGCCGATTCGATGTTCTGCAGGCTGCCGATGACGTTGAACAGTCCCATGGGGACGATGACCGACAGAAAGCCTACCCATTCCCCCGGCTGCGAAAGCAAATCCCAGATCTGGACACCGGCAAAATTGACCCAATAGAAGCCCGCGGATTCGCAGGCTTGCCGCACGGCCACGGTACTCATCGACGGCCCGGCAATCCACTCGGGCAGAAACGATGGCAGCGACCACGCGCACACCGTTCCCAAAGCAACGGCCACAAGCCCTCCTGGAAGTCCCAGAGGAAATCGCGTGCGCGAAAAATACGTAATCAAGACAATCGCCAACGGCAACATGGCAACCAAAGGACGCTGGAAAATCTGCAGCGCGAATGTCATCGAGATGAACCCAATGGCAATGCCGGCCAACGTCGAAAGCAAAGCGGCCCGCGGCGTCTTCCGGCGAACCCATTCGGCGACGAAGGACCCGAGAAACTCGATCAAACCACTCCCCAGGCAGGCGATCAGTCCCATTTGCCACGCCAACTGCGCGCTGTTGGTGCGTTGATAGACCGGTATCATTACGAAGAAGATGTAGACCAGCAGTGAGGGAGTGTTGATCCCGTAGGGCAGCGCGGTCACGTCACTGCGTCCTTCACGCCTCGCCAGTCGGTGCGCTTGCCAGGCGTAGAAGATGTTGCCGATCAGAATGCTCAACGCGGCGCCCGGCAGAATGTACCGGAGTAACAGGTCCGACTTGGCGCTGATTCCACACCAGGCACAAAGCTGGACGATCAACAGAAGTTGAACAAGGTTGTCGATGAACAGTCCAAAAAAACCGTCCAGGTCACGTTTGACAAACACGGGATAACGGTGCGACATGATGGTTCACCATGAATCGGAATGCGATGGTCACGTAAGCAGCTACTCACCGTAACAGACAACACTCCCGTCGTTCAACGAGAGGTAGACCTTTCCGCCGGCTGCGGCCATTCCGTCGTGGACCGGAGCCGACTTCAGGAGATACTCACGCAGTTTCTTCCCGTCTTCCTTGCAGAAGACCTCCAACACACCGCCCTTGCGACCCTCGAAAGCGGCCCAGGGGTCGACCTCGTCGTCAACATCCGGGGTACCCGCAAGGTAAAGATGCTGATCCGTAACCACCATGGCCTGGGCGCGTACCGATGTGCGCCCGTCCCATTTGATCGACGGACCTGTCTTGCCTTTCCCGCGCTTGCGCGGTTTGCCGGACGTGTTAGGCGTGCCGGACTTCATGCCCGCGGCGAAGAGACGATAACCCTTGCCGGGAGTGAAGATATCGTGAGGATACGATTTGGTCACGAATTTCTCGTACGCCTGAATGCCGTATACCGTGCTGTCGTCGAAGACCAGCATCTGAGCACGACTCTTCAAGTACACCCAGAACGCGCTGTTGAACCATGTATCGTCCAGCAGGCCTCCGTCATTCGCCGCCAGATGTTTGCCAGGCCCTCCGACCTGGTAATCGCTGAGGTCATCGGTGGGGAATCGCATCGTTCTCATGTAGATGGAATCGCCATCGCTCACGAGGATGTCCGGCAGAACGGCGCCTTTGACTTCACCCTTCACACCGGTGTCCGCCGTCAGGTTCACCTCTTGAAGCACCTCGCCCGTGTTCACGTCAAGCGCATACGCGTACAACCCCGAGTTCAGATGCATCGACCTGCCTGCCACGCAGTAGACGCGGTCGTCCATCACCAAGATGCTTCCGTGGACGGGCCACAGTGACTCCAGACGCCCGAACGCCGTTAGGCGACAATCGGCGGGGGCGGCACGAAACCGCCAAATCAATTGCCCGTCGTCAGCCCGAACAGCGTAGACAAAGCCGGCTCGCGTCCCGAAAATCAATCGGCCTTTGTAGTACGTGGGCGGGGAATTGACAGCACCTTCGGTTGCGATCTGCCACCGAGAGTCACCCGACGTCGCATCGCGACAATACAATTGGCAGAAATCCTGCGAGGCAAGGAACAGCTTATTATTGGCGACAACCGGAGGTGTCAGTTGGCCGCCGATTGGCTGCGACCATTGCTGCGACAATTCAGCCGGCACACTCGTTGGAACGTGATTGCTGCGACGATTGTCACGCTTGAAGACAGGCCAGTCTTCTGAGGACACCGAGCTTGCGTCGCCAAGATATGAATAGGCGTCGCCTTTCTGCAGACGGTTTTCGGCGTCCCCGGATACTTCGGGCGTGTCCGTCGTTGTCAGTGCGATGAAACCGTTCAGCTTGGCGTTGGCGTGGCATCCACAACTGTGCGTCGGCAGGTAAATGCAGCCGTTGGCCGGCATGATGCCGTAGCTGCACACGCCCCGAATCCAGTGGTGGATGTCGAGTTCGCCGGAATCGAAGTCGATGTACT
>CAZURK010000186.1:0-30540 GCA_964623055.1 uncultured Pirellulaceae bacterium | reverse complement strand
TTGCGACGTATCCCAACTTCCCTGGTGACTTCGCAGAAAGAGGCTTGCGGTGTAATTTTCGCCCGGAACGGATTTCATGAAGATTTTCCGATCGCCTGGTTCGGGGAATGGGACGCCGTTCTCGTAGTTCACACCCCAGGCCCTAAGCCCTGGTTCCCACGCGCACAGCACCGGCGCTACAAAATTCAGCCGCTCGTATTGAATCACTCCCGGATGCGCAATGGTCACGCCAAACGAGTCGTCCGGCTCTCGGACATCCGTCCACTGATGGATCTGCTTTCTGTCGGTGTGACGATTCCAGCGATAGCCAATGTGTCCTCGAACGTTTTGTGCTTGCTGGTGACTTGAGAATCCGCCGCTGATGATCTTGCCGGGAGCGGCCGGTTGTGTCGGCCATTGGACACCGATCGGGGAGCCTCCGCCGGTGCCTTCCGCCACATCTGCAAGAACGGGGTTATCCATGGATCCATAGACCACGCCGAACTGCTGCTTCATGTCGTCGCTCATGTTCAGCGGCAACGGGATGGTCACGTAGTCCGGCTCCCCGTCCTGGTTGCCGTCAAGCATTGCCCCGCTTCGGACAAGCTCATACTTCAGGCCGATGCGTTTCGACCCTTGGTAGAGACTTGTCGTGATCACGATGCGTTCTGTTTCTAGGTGTGCGTTTATCCGTATGGTTGCTCGGAAAGGCCCGGTTTCCACGACGCGGAAGTTGTCGACCACCATCCGGCTGATCAGGCTGCCCTTCTTCAAGTAGTTGAAGGGACGAAAGTGGTGTACCGGACCGTCGAAGAACTTGCTCGATACAACTTCTCCGAAGTTGACCGTCTCACCGGTCTGCGTTTTCTGGTAGGTAGAGATGCGGTTCCGCGCGACGAGTTCTCGGCCAAGCTCTTTGTCGCATATGCTCCGAAAACCGGCACTGTCCACCACAACGCGATAGAATCGATTCTCGATTCTTCCGGCTACCGCGGATACGTCCGTGTGCACCGAAGACTTGCCTGGCACAACGTAGAATACCTTGTAGCCCAGCGAAGGCACGTCGGTGGCCATGAGAAGGAACCGATGCAAAGTGTTTCCATCTGGGAGGTCCGTGCTGGAGATCGCTTGCAGCGGCACCTCGGAACCGGTCGGGTCGACTGCCTTGTAGGTGCGGCTACGGAGCGTCAGTTGTAGCTCGACCGGTTCTGTGCGGCTCCAGTTCAGGGTATTGAAGACGAGCACGGGAGTTCCCGGCCGGGCATAGTCGACGGCATTGGCGAGTTTGGTAAGCCTGTCATGGAGAAGACGGCGTATTCGATCCTCGGCCACTCGGGCGACGTCACTCAAGGATCTTCGATTTGTGCTGTCGATGACCCGAATGTAGCCCAGGTTCGAGTGATCGCGACCGAAGAGAATCTTGCCCCAGTCCTCTTGAATCTCTGACGTTGGATAGCTTGACAGGCCGAGAATCTCGCACAAACTGGCCACCTTTTCCAGGTCGAGCATTCTGCGACGAGCGTCGTTCAAATGCATGAACGGCGGGAATGTATCGTCATCCTGCCGAATACCCCAACCGATTCCCCAGCGTGCGCACTTCTCCGGACGGATCTTGCCGGAGGAGACGTGTGACCGAACCTCCGAGAGAAAGTCGGTCAGGTTCGACATCTTCATGGGCTTGTCTTGCCCCGGTTCTGCATTCCAGCCGTTAACGAAGGCTTGCACGTTGGGTATGTTCGGCATCGAGTTGTCAGAACCTGCCATCACCCAGGCGATGTTGCCGGGCCAGTTTTTCGCCGAAAGGCGATCGAACAGGCGATGACCATACCGACTGGCCGCCGGAGTATAGCGAGGAAACGAGTCGAGGCCCTTCTTGTTTGGATCGTAGATGCTGGTAGCGTGGATGCCGTAGTCGTAATGCGGATGCAAGGTGAGTGTCTTCGTGCCGTCAAGGCCCACCCAATCCCAATAGTGAGATGACGTGAGATAGGTCAGGCGGTTGTTTACAAAGAGATCTACGCCCGCCTTGCTGTATATCTGGCCGGTCTGCGGCGTGAAACCCGGTGAATCGGGACGCTTGATGAATTTGGCGTCGTATCCAAAGTGGTTTCGCAGATACCACTTTGCGTAGGTGACAAAGCGGACAACCGTTTCTTGCTCGTGGTGGTTCGAGCTATAGGCAATGTAGTTTCCGGAGACGGCAAGTTGTCCTTTTTTCAGTAGCGATCGCACACGGCCTGTGTCTGCAGGGTATTTGTTCAGGGCATACTCGAGCGAGTACACGGTATCAATGACGTAGGTTCTAGCGCCGTCTGCTTCAAGCGAAGGGAAGACATGGCTGTGAAGATAGTCCGCGGCTTCTTCCAGGCTGTCCCAAACGCCCGTATCCGAAATCCCTGCGTGCAATCGGTCGTCATGTTCGCTGGGGCTCACGTAGATGTGAAAGCCCTCCGCAGCCGATGCTGTAACGGCGCCAACAGCAATAACGATGGCCGTCATGCACGAATGAACGACCACCGCCACACGACAAGATCTCCCAGCCCGACGCACAACGCGTCGAAATCCGAGCCGGCTCGATCCGTTCATGGTCGAACACCTTCCGATTCTTCAAGAGGCGCTTCAGTCCCGGAAAAGGTCGTCGTGCTTTCCTTGGGTAACGTGTACGTGAAAGCATGATTGGTGACCTGAATAGGCCCCAGATCTACGGAATCCTCTGTGAGTGACGTGCGATACACAGCCAGAGTGGATACTGAGTTGAGGTTGTTGATATTGAAGGTGACCCTTTTGTCTCTATCGCCGCTATCGTTGATCGCCACGATCGTGAAAGTGTTGTCTGTCGGATGTTTGTAGGAGGAAACCAAAACATTGGAGTCATCCGAGGATGCCGCGACTCGAATAACGCCCGGTCTGACCCAGTGGGCGAATTGCTTGAAGGCATGACCCCATTTGGTGATGCCATTAGTGCGGAACTCACAAATGCCATTCTTGCAAGGCCAGTCTTTCGAATAGATAAAGCCGCGCCGCGTGCCCGAATACTCGCCCTTGTCAATCATGTCCCACCAGTGAAACTCAATTGCCTGACCGTCTACAAAAGCATGATGAATCCATTTGGCTGTCAGAACACCTGCAGGATCAGATTTGGGGTTATTGGATCCGCCGAGCCAGGTCTCGGTGTGAGCGACTGGCTTGTTGTAGCTCTCAGCGATACCTGCAAAGTCTTGCCAGAGGCTGGGCGAACTTGAATGTCGTCCCGATCTTCCCCACGCGTATGTATGGGTCGATAGTACGTCAACATATTTTCTTGCTTCGGGGTCTGCCATGATGATATTGGCATATTGTATTGATTGACGAATATTCCAATCATCTGGTGCAACAATCTTGACCTTGGGGTTAAGTCCGTTTCTAAGAATGGGACCTGCCACCTTAAGAAACTTAGGGTATTCCGTTTTACCTATTTGGAAATGATAAACGTCATTTGGTTTTCCTATGCCTGGCTCATTGTTTGGACACACTTGGGTAAAGTCCACACCAGTATTGGCCTTTATGTAACTGACATAGTTCAAGATGCGGTGTGCATAATCATCGTAGTATTCTGGGAGCAAACGGCCGCTATTCTTCCAAGCTTGAGGTGGAGAACCCATATGAGCAAGAAAATGTCGCACTCCATGGTTCTTCGCTTGTCTGAGCATTGGGAACCTCTCCACCGGATCCAATGCCTCATGTCCCAGAAAAGCGTACGTAAATATGGAACTCACGCCTATGTCATCAAACAAGAGATCCCAGAACGCATTGTCATTCTCATACTCAAGATGGCTCTCCATTCCCCCGCCAAGGCCCTGTATCGTTTGATGCTCTATGGAACCGTTGATGGTAACACTGGCGGCATAGGCCGAAGGGAAGATAGGTAGTAGACCGAGACACAGTGCTACCGTTGGTGATACATTCATATTCATGGTCTCGTCCCAATACAGTACAAATAGCGATTCGACCGAAGAAGCAATTGGCCGTCGACGATCGCCGGACTGGCATCGAAAATGCTGGGATCGCCGAGTTCGTTGTGAGCCAGTTGCTCAAATACCGGCTTGGCCGCAATGACGAACACGCCGCCGGCGCGGGAAACGTAGTACAACTTGCCGTCTACCAACACCGGCGAAGCATAGATCTTGCCGGAGTCAGGAGACAGTCGCTGCTCGTAGACGATTTCGCCGGTCTGGCCATCCATGCAGTAGACGACACCGTTCCGGTCGCTCGCGAAGTAAAGGTGACCGTCGTGATACACCGGCGAGGAGACGGTCGACCCCGCACGGTTCCGCCAAAAGTTCCACAACTGGTGACTCCTTTCCACGTTGCCGCGACCGCCGAGGCGAACACCAAGAGTCCGCCGACCCCAAACGGCATACACGACCCCGTGGTCAGCGACGGGGCTGGGACAGATGTAGCTTCGGTATCCACCACAACTCCAGAGCTGTTCGCCTCTGTCAGGGTCCACGCCCATTAGCTTTCCCTCGATACCGATGATCAACTCCGTCTTGCCTTCCGGTGTCTTCGCAAGGTGCGGGGTGTTCCAGGCTTGCCGGATTCCCCCGACGCGCCAAACCTCCCTGCCCGTCTGCCTGCTCAGCGCCACCAGCGATTGGCTTTCGACACTGGCGTTAACGATCACCAAGTCCCTGTAGAGCACTGGCGAGGCGGCAGAACCCCAGCCATGAGTCTCCGAACCCACATCGGCGTGCCAGAGCTGCTGGCCGTCAAGATCGAAGGCGAACACGCCCGACTTGCCAAAGAAGACGTAGAATCGTTCACTGTCGGATACAGGCGTGCTGGAGGCAAATCCGTGTTCTGCTATTCTCGGCTCCTCTGGCAGCGCCGCTGGGATGTCTCTCTTCCAGCGGAGACTGCCATCGCTCAAGTTGAGACAGAGCACATGTCGCTTCAGTTGACCGATGTCTCCGCGCCGTTGCCCGGGAACTCCATAGCCGCTATAGCATGTCATGACGATCCTCTCTCCCACGACGACCGGGCTCGACGCCCCCGGCCCCGGGAGTTCTTTCTTCCAGGCGATGTTCTCCGTGGCGCTCCACGTTGTCGGCAAGCCGGTCTCCTGCGACGTCCCCAACCCGCCGGGACCGCGGAATTGCAGCCAATCGGCTCCGGCGGCCCCTTGCGTCACACACGCGCCAATGAGAAGCACGACGAGAATTGCGTGGCGAGTTTTGGCGAATCTTGTAGTCATGTGTGGTCTCCCTTTCATTGCATCTACTTCA
The DNA here is from genome assembly GCA_964623055.1 of uncultured Pirellulaceae bacterium. Classification (GTDB taxonomy): domain Bacteria; phylum Planctomycetota; class Planctomycetia; order Pirellulales; family Pirellulaceae; genus JADHUC01. Next base: position 25,297 of record CAZURK010000186.1, on the reverse strand, counting down.
ACAAGGCCCGGTCCTCGTCGGTCGGTTCGATGGTGACGCGATACCGCGGGTCGGTCATCCACAGCTTATAGTCCGACTCGCCTTGGTAGTAGCGGTAATAGTCTTCGACCGTATCGGGGAGCGCGTCGTCGTAGAGCACCTTACCGCTGGTGGTCTCGTTAACTCTCAGCAAGCCGCCTCTCTTGCCCTTGCGCGCCAGTGTGAGCACGAAGGTCTTGTCGGCGTGTTCGACGGTGACCGTATGCGTCGATGGGTCGGAACGAAGGTCCGCCTCGTTGGCCATCTCGCGGTTGCCTGTGCCGACCTGGAGCACATGAAGGAACTCAACGGCCCGCGAAGACTCCCGCGTTCTGAGCTCCACTCGCCAACCCTCGAGTCCAATCGTGCTTTGGACAGCGTAGGGATCGTCGGTCATGCTGTAACCCTCATCGGTCACGCCGTACTGGATACCCGCGACCTCAAACTCATGGCCCCGGCCACCGATCTTAATGCGATCCGAGTCCTCTTCCGCCGGCACAAGCGTCTCGACGCGGAGCCACCCTTCGCCCTCTTCATGGGGCGACCCAGATTCCACCCAAAAGCCTGTGCCGTTCATACGAAAATGTCCGCCCGGCTGAGGATGCGGAATGAGTTCGCCCGCCGCCACCTGGAGCCGTTGCGGCCCGATCTCGTCCGGGGTCAGCGGCTTCTCGCCGCTGAAGGCTTGCGGCTCCCGGAGACTGTGTAGCAGCCAGCACGGCCGCTCACCGACATCGGCTACTTTGATACGGTCATAGATGACGAAGACGTCCGGTTTCAGATATAGGAACTGTCGAGTGATTTCTTCGAGATTGGCCGGATTGTAGCTGAAGCGCGCATCGCCGAGCGCGTAGTCGTGCAACGGATGCGTGCGATATGCTGTGATGCGGCCTTCCATGAAGCCCTGCTGTTGGTCTTCGAAACCCCAGGCCTGCCACCACTGGCGCGCCTGGGGCACCGACTGCCCGCCGCGACGGACGATGTTGTCGGCGGGTTGCCCACGCCAATCCACGTGCGTGAACTCGGAATCACCGACGGTGATGCTGTTGTGAGCGATCGTTTGTCTACCATATTCACTCACGGCACCGGCTGTGCCTTGGGAGTAGAACTTCAGCACATCGGCGTTCTGTCCATGGCACGGCCCGGAATCGATCGCCAGGGGCCCGGCCTTGCGGATGGTGAAACTCAAGTTGTCGGCGTTATTGCGTCCCCAGTATCCGTCGATCTCGCCGAAGCGACCGCAACGGAAGGTGGCGAACGTTGCGCGCTCAGTCCAATCGCTCCGCATAATGACATGGCCAGAGGTCGGAAACAGACGCGTGGTCGGCAAGGTGCTTGGATCGAGAGGCTCCTGCTCGGGATCCCACCAGAGCAGCCGGCCCAGCGCGTCCCGATCCTTGGCCCATCGCGGCTCCTGCGACCGCAGCGTGTCCATCCAAACGAGTCCCAGCCCGTCGTTCTGGCTGGCGATCGTAAGCCATGCCAAGTTATTCGCGCCAGAATGGCCTGGTCCGACCGCCCCTGCGTCAGCACAGCTCCTCGTCACCCCGATGTGCTCGACGCAGAGGGGCGTCCTGTTGGGCACGAAATGATACCAGTAGAACGCGCTCTGGTAGTTGGCGAACCGGGCACGGCTGAAGTAGTCCTCACCGGTGCAGTTGGTCCAGCAGATGGCCGCAATGAACGGCTCCCAGTAGGCATGTTCGCCGTTGTAGCCGTGGCCCATGTCCGAGCCGCCACGGCCGGCGGACCAGCGGTTGAGCTTGTCGGTCCATCTCACGAGTTGAGAGTCGAAGTCCCGCTTCATCCTGGCCAAGAACATTGCGTCGTTGGGTCCCTCGCCACCCTCGTAGAACACCGAGACCAAGTGCAAGGTTGGCCGCCAATAGAGCGAGCCGTCCTTGGCGGTCGCTTTGACAACCGCGTCGCTGAGCCGTGAGCGCTCCTCGTCGCTCAAGTCCTCCCAGATCAGATCAATCGCTGCCGGCCAGCCAAAGACCCAGGTGGGCCGCTCGAACTGCGGAGAGCTTCTCACCGCAGCGAGGAATTGTTCGTCACCGGTTAGGCGGTAGGCGAGAGCCTGTTCAAGGATCCTGGGTCGGTCGCCGAGTGAGCGATTCTTGATCACCTCCAACTCACGAGCGATCCTGGGATCGGCGAGGCGTTTCTTGACTCCTTCGAATTCCTCGATGGTCAGCAAGCACCTCGGGTGTTCATTACGGGCCAGTCGCGAGTCAGCCGGAATGTTGAATACCGGCCTGCCGTCTTCCATGGTGATTGCGCGAAGGGCCGCCGACTGTGCGTTTTCCTGAGCCTGGCCGTTTCGTACCACACCGACAGCAGCGACTCCCACCGACGCCGCACAAAGAAAGACCGTGATGCTTGGCTGCCTTGCTTTGGGGAATGTCATGGTTCTTTTCGTGAGATGGTAACTGAGAGTTCGGGGAGGGAGAATCTTCGCACGCGAATGTCATCCAAATAGAATGACGTGTTCCAGACCCGTACACCGACGCCACCTAGGGGAATGTCGGCGTCCGTTGTATCCGCCAGCACTTCGCCTTCGATGGCCAACTGCAATCGGTCGCCAAACGCGCGGAAGCTCCACTCCTGCCAGGGCTGCGGAGACGCCAGGCGTTTGTCTTCGAGCAGGTGAGTCCAGCCACCGCGGTATTCGTACAACTTCCCTCGGCCATGCGGCAAGCCGGCGCCGTACAGGCAGGGGCCATCGCCGACTCTCAAACACAACATACAATGCTTTGTACTGGGTGGACCCGCTCTTGCCCTGGCGTCGATGGCTACGTTGTCCATGCTGAGATTCCGTATTCGTATGGCACTGTCAATCTTCTCAGGTTGCGTGACCATGAGGAATTTTCCCGGCATATACGCGGGAGAGTAGGCAAGGTCCATCTTCTTCGGACTCGGCAATTCCTCGCCGTACCAGAAAAGGTCAATGTCGCGCGTTTTGGGCGGAACCCTGGCATCGCCGTAGCACCAGAAGACCCGGAAGTCTCCATTCTGGTGATTGAAAACGGTCTTCACGTGGTTGTGCGAATACTCCGAACCGGATGTGATGGCCTTGGTCTTGCACCACGTCTTTCCGCTGTCGGTCGACTGCCATTCGTCGATATCTCCGCCGTCCTCGTAAGGCTGCGCGGGTGTGGTGGGCAGGTAGACCCTGAGGTCGTCGTCGGCAAGGAACACGAGCGAACCGGCATCGAACATGTGATCGCATCTGGCGATCTCATGAATCGCCCATTTGCCGTCTGCGCACGCCGCCACTCGCCACGCACAGTCATAGGTAAGCGTATTACCGTCCACGAACAGGACGTACGGATTTCCCTTCGAGTCCAATTGGATGTCTTTGAGCCAAACGCCGCGGTCCGGCACGTCGGACTCGAAGATCCTTTCACTTTTCGGCTCGGTAATGGGCAATTCGCACGTGCTTCCGTCGCTTTTCTTCCACGTGTAGCCGCCGTCGTCGGAGTATGCATAGTACACGTGGTATCTTTGCCACCAGTCGTCGCGCGTTACGGACCAGGCCATGTGGACCCTACGCGGATATTCTCCGGTCTCGGCGATCGACACCGCATAGAAACCGTTCTTGGGGGGCGAAGATGCGATGGTTTCGGGCTCGGACCATGTTTTGCCTCCATCGTGCGACCGGACGCAGGATTCCGTGGCATTGTGTGTGCCGCCGGTTCGATAGAGCACGATGATCTCGTCCTTCTTTAGCTGCCAGGGCTGGGGATACGACGAGTTCTCCGCGACAACGCCCGTGGGCGTCCATTGCGAAATGTCGAAAGGCCGCGCGGACTTCGCCAGATGAGTGGGCGAACAATGAGCACGGTAGAACACGTAGATGTATCCGTCGTCGTCGATAAGGATATGCGGGTTCTTGTGCGCGTCCTTATCCGGGTTGGTTCCCACCACCACGGCGTCGGCCAGTGTGTGGCTTGTGTGGTCGTAACAGCAGATCGTGGGCGAGTTCTCCGCGTTTCCGAAGACGAAGAACGTCTTATTCTGCGATGGTGCATAAACTGCCATGGGCCTGGTCCATGCGCAGTACGTAGCGTGCGCGCCGCCGTACACGGTGTTGGCGGCGGGCGAGATCCTCCGCTTGCAGCCGCTGGCATGCCAGATGCCGCCCGGCGTGCCGTAGTGGTCCACGTATCGGGCGTACTCGAACCCGGGACTGCCCATCACCAGCTCCCACTTGTCAGCCGCGTCCCTGCTTTCGCAATCGTCGAAGAACTCAAAGGTCCTCGCGCCGTCACTAGTCGAATCCGCCGCGGCGTTCCCGTAATGCATGTGAATTGTCTTCGTAGCCGAAGCCGGCACGTTGGGTACTCTGACCCAAATCGCGGCTTCTTCACGCGCAGCGTCATACCGCTGGACCCAATGCGGAAGCAGTGCCTTGGCGTCGGTGTCAACGAAACGGAGATCCCGCCCGTCGGGCTGAGCCGTGCCAAAACTGAAATTGTCAGAATCCAAGAGCACTTTCACCTGGTAGTGCGACAAGTGGCTCGTGCCCGCCGTGTTGTCGACGGTGACTACAACGCTGTGCTGCCATTTCGACCCGTCCCAATTCTTCTCTTGCGTTATTCTCTCCACTCGCGCCCCGTCAGACGCCACACTGTCATTCGCCAAGGCTGTGACCGCCACGTCGGGGTCGATGCAAACCGTTGCTACTACGCCCCCTGGGCTGGCGGGTAGATCTTCCCGTTGGCCGAAAACTGGTCCGCAACGGATGCAAGTTGCCAAGAGCAATAGACACAAGGATGTCTTCATGGGTCAACCTCGTACCATCCGTGATATGGCCTTGTCGGTTGCGCACCGCCTGTCGGTCACCGCATATAATTGTTGACCCGATCACGGCGGTCTACAATGGTGCCGAGTCCTGTTTGGGAATCCTGCAATTGATGAGGAACCTTGCCATGTCCGAGATCTCGCGTCGTGACTTTCTCTCTCGAACCGCGGCGGCCGTTGGCGTGGCCGCGGTGGCCGGACATGAAGTGCAAGCTGCCGAAGATAAAGCGGCTGAAAACACCCAGAAGGTCCAGACCGGGACGGATCTGGTCACGCTGGGCAAGACCGGTATTCAGACCTCTGTGCTGGGCATGGGTACCGGCAGCAACGGCGTGCGACGCTCGTCGCGTCAACTCAGACTCGGCCAGGCCGCGTTCACTCGGCTGATCCGGCATGGCATCGATCGCGGTCTGAGGTACATCGACGCAGCCGATCAGTACGGCACGCACATTTTCGTCCGCGAGGCGCTTAAGGGCGTCGAGCGGGAGAGGCTCTTCATCCAGACGAAAACCCGGGCTCGCCATGCGGAGGTGGCCAAGTCCGACCTCGATCGCTTCCGCCAGGAACTGGGCACCGACTACATCGACTCGCTCTTGATGCACGCCATGGGAAGCGAGAACTGGCCGACCGACATGCGCCCGGTGATGGACGTGCTTGCCGAAGCCAAAGAAAAGAAAATCGTGCGTGCGGTTGGCATCTCGAACCACGGCATCGCTCCGCTTCGGGCATCAGTCGGATGCGATTGGCTCGATGTCCAACTTGCCCCGATCAACCCTTTCGGCGCAGTGATGGACGCGTCCCCCGAGGAATACGTGCGGTGCTTCAAGGCGTTGCATGAACAAGGCAAGGGCACGATCGGCATGAAGCTCTTCGCCTGCGGCCGACACGCCACGCGTAAGGAACGCACGGAATCGCTCAAATTCGTGCTGCATTCGGGCTGTGTCGACGCCTTCCCCATTGGCTTCGAAAGTCCCGAGCAAATCGACGATGTTCTAGACACGATCGAAAAGGTGCTCCAATAAAGACGCAACTTCAGGATCGTCGCGAATTCAGCGGGCCTGGTGGTCTGTCAATCTCCGATTGACGTGTTCGTAGTGCCGCCTTTAGGCGAAAAAGATTAAGTCTGGAAGCGCCGCTTTTGCACGTCAGGCATGAGCCGGGCTGGCCCGGTCACAGACTCCACGGGGACCGTAGCGCGCGGGTGAGCATGAAATTGGCCTGCTCGTTGCCGATGAACCGTTCGGTCTTGAAGTCCCACGTGAGCTTCCCGCCGACGCGGGTGGCGATGTCCGAAATGATCGGCAGCAACGTGGCGGCATGGCCGGCTTCGGCAGGCACCACGGGTTCGCGCCGCGTGCGCACGCACGTCAGGAAATTCTCATGGTGATGGTCTGACTTGTACAGACGCTTCTCGGTGGGTTTGATCTTCACCGTCAGCAGCGACTCAGGCGCCGCCTTGATCGTCGAGCGATTGACATGCACCCAGCCTTCCTCGCCGATGAACCGGCAGCCTTGCTCATTGACCGAATTGTCGGTGAAGTGCAGCCGCACGCCATCAGCGGCCGTCAGATTCACGTTCCAGGTTAGCGAGCAATTGGCCATCCCTTCGGTGGGGAACGTGGCCGAGCCCTCGATTTGCACCCGGCCGGTGGTCAGCGACGGGACACCCCACTGAGCAATGTCCAAGTGGTGCACGCCCCAGGCGCCGATGAAACCGAGCGAATAGTCGTAGATATGGCCCCAGAACCGTTCGCTCTGGCACTTGACCTCGTTGTACGGCGTGAACGGGGCCGGCCCGAGCCACATCTCATAGTCGAAGTAGTCGGGTATGGGAACTGCCGGTGCGTGCGGAATAGTCGCTCCCCCAGGCACGCCCACCTTGACCGTGTGTACCCGACCGAGATAACCGTTGATGGCCAGTTCACACGCGTGCCGGAAGCGGGCGTCTGAACGCTGCTGAAGCCCGGTCTGGAACACCGTGTCGTAGCGTTTCATGGTATCGCACACAATGCGGCCTTCGGCAGCGGTCAACGTCAGCGGCTTCTCGCCGAACACATCTTTGCCCGCCTGGGCGCTCGCCACGTAATGCAGGGCGTGCCATTGTCCCGGCGTGGCGATGAATACTGCGTCGATGTCGTCCCGGGCAAGCAATTCGCGGAAGTCGTTGTAAGTGGCGCAGCCCTTGTACGTCTCGCCTTTGGCTTGGCCGTAACCGGTTTCGACCATCCTTTTTCCCGAATCACGCCGGCGGGCGTCGGGATCGCAAACGGCGAGGATCTGGGCCTGCGCCATGGGCAACAACGTGCGGATGTGGACCGTGTTCCGGCCACCGCAGCCGATGATGCCGATCGTCACCCGTTCAGACGGCGCGTTCTTGCCAAACACGGAGGACGGAACGATATACGGTGCGGCCACGGCGACCGCTGCGCAACGGAGGAACTGCCGGCGCGTTGCGCGCGCATGTTTTTCAGGACGATGCGGAGTCATGTCTGTGCTCCCTTTGTTGGCGTCATCGGACATTTCCCATAGTTGATCACAACAGTCGTCTCTGCAAAAGCCTGCCGGGCAGCCAGAATGACCATCGACAGAACAGGCGATAGAACCAGTCGAGCCGTTGCCACAGACGCGGGACGGGGTGTCAAGAGTGACAAAAGGAAATCACGTTGTTGCATGGCGAGAACTTCTGTTCAAGTGGCGCAAAAACTGACCTCTGGTGATTTCACGGCGTCGTCACTCGTCCTCATCTTTGAACTCCATTAGCTCGACGACCGCGCCGTCGTCGGTCTGGTAGAAACCCGCCCGAGCAACGTCAAAGATGCCCGGACAGAACGGCTCCATCAGCACCTTCATGCCCTTTGCGGCGGTCTCGATGTTTTCCACTTCATACGCCACGTGCGGCAGGTTCCGCAGCGGGCCGGTCACTTGGCTGTCCGGCTCAAAGCGCAGCCATTCGACGCGGCAGGGATGTTTCCGGAAGTCGGTTACCCAAACCCGGCTGGCCGGCACGAATAGCTCCCCAGGCTTCTTCTCGGTAGTGATAATACCGATGTGCGAGAAGACCATCTTGCCAGAGGCAGGCTGCTCGCCCGCGACACCGTCGGAATCGCACTTGTGCTCGTCTTTGAACTCCATGAACTCGACGACCGCGCCGTCGTCGGTCTGGTAGAAGCCCACCCGGGCAACGCCGAACACGCCCGGACAAAACGGTTCGCTCAGGACCTTCATGCCCTTTGCGGCGGCCTCGATGTTTTCGACGCGATAGGCCACGTGTGGCAGTTGGCCGGTGACGGGGCGGAGCGGCTCAAACCACAGCCATTCCACACGGCAGCGATGTTTCCGGAAGTCGGTTACCCAGACCCGTCTACCCGCCACGGAGTGGCCCCCGGGCTTCTTCTCGGCAGTGTAAATACCGATGTGCGAGAAGACCATCTTGCCGGAAGCAGGCTGCTCGCCCGCGGCCCCGTCGGAACCGCAGGCGGACGACATGCTTACTAGAAACAGAACGAGGCCCGGCAGCCGAAACTGTCGATACTGCATCTTCACTCTCCTTTCAGAACGTCTTCAAACAGGTACACGGTTAGTGCCATTTCCACATCTTTAGAACTTCAGGATGTCATCCCAGCCTTTGCGGTACTCGGGCCTTTTGATGAATGGGTCCGCTTCCGGCGCATTGCTAGCGAGCATGTTCTGATAGTCCCACTCGATCTTCTTCCCGGTACGGTAGGCCACGTTGCCGAGGTGGTTCGCTTCGGTTGTCCAACCGGAGTACTGGAAATTCGAGCCGGGTACTGGCCCGCGCCCCTTGGCGTAATTGACCCATTCCACCCAGTGACCGGGCGAGCGGGGCAGCGTCTCCGGCGGCGTCTGGAAGTCCTTGAACTTCTCCTCGGGCAGCAGCTTTCCATTGCCGAGCAGCATTCCTTCATCGCCGATGAAAAGCTGGGAGCGGCCGCCCCAGTCCTTGACCCAACCTGGAGGCTTGCTGTCGCCCTGATGCCAGACGAGCTTGAGAGCTGGCTGGGAGCCCACCGCTGCGTACTCAAAGATCGCGCTCATCGTCGCGGGCGCCAGTTCCTTGTGCGCGACCGGCACGTTGGGCGAAATCGCTTCGACCGTCATCGGGGCCAGTACCGACCCGCCCTTCCCATCAGGCCGCCAGAGTTCCAACACCGTGTATGGCACGTCGTTGTCGTGGCTGCCGAGGTCGCTCATCGTGCCGTTGGCGAAATCCCACCACCGGTACCACCGGGGACCGGGGAAATATGTCGCATGGTAGGGCCGCTCCGGCGCGGGTCCGAGCCACAGGTCCCAGCTCATGTTCGGCGGGACCGGCATCTCCTCTTTGAACCGGTCAACGATCTGGATGCCATTGTAGAACCCGTGAGGCTTGTCGAATTTCTCGGCGGACGCGGCGTCCTGGAGCCCCCACGCGCGGCTTGTCCAGACGTGAACTTCGCGCACCGGGCCGATGACACCGGTATCGAGGATTTCTCTGATCGTGCGCCGGCTGACCGAGGCATGCCCCTGGTTGCCCATCTGCGTCGACAGCTTTGGGTATTTCGCAGCGGTCTCGCGAATGAGGCGCGTTTCCCAGATGTTGTAGGCGAGCGGCTTCTCGCAGTAAACGTGCTTGCCGTGCGTCAGCGCCAGGTAGGTGGCAATCGCGTGCGTCTGCTCGGCTACGGAGACCACGACGGCATCGAAGTCATTCGGGCTGTCAAAGACGCGTCGGAGATCTTTATACGTCTTGGCCTTAGGGAACCGCCGGGACGCAGAGTTCAGGCGGTTCTGATCGACATCGCAGAGGACGACGACGTTCTCGTCCGGATGCGGCACGCCTGGCGCGGTGGACGAACGGCCGCGTCGGCGGCCTTGGTCGTCCGCGACGGTGAGTTCCCGGATGTTCGCACTCCCGCGACCGCCGGCACCGATAAACGCGATGTCCAACTTGCTGTTCAAGTTCTGGCCCCGCAGCAACGCTGGTGCCCCTGTGACCACCGCGCCCGCCGCTAGGCCCCCGCCGACAAACTCACGGCGCGTCATCTGACACTGACCAGCCTTCTTCGTCTTTTTCTTCATCACTCTGCTCCTAGCCCCGCGGCTTCCGCCCGGATCATCCAAAAACCGCAACGTCTTCATTTCCTTCCCTCCAAACGCTCCGCACTCCGCCATTGCCGTTGATTAGCCGTGCAGATGCCACCGAAACCAGCGGATCTCATCGGGTACGTCAGTTTGAACCTCGCCTTCGCCATTGTACGATGTTGTCATCCTAACGTCTTGTCCGTCATGCAAGGAGTCCATTATGGGAAAACGATTGTCAGTGATGTCGTCCTTCGCGACTACTATTGTCTTAGTCCTCGGGAAAACCTGTTTCGCCGCCGCACCTGTGGCACAGACTCCCACCTTCTATGTGGCCCCCGACGGCAACGATGCCTGGTCAGGCAGACTTCCCGTGTCAAATGCCGACAAGACGGACGGCCCTTTTGGATCGTTGGAGCGAGCCCGAGACGGAGTGAGAGAACTGAAACGGAAGGGCCTGCCCGAAGGCGGCATCACCGTTCTCGTTCGCAGCGGTACGTACTACCTGCCGGAGCCTCTTCGATTTGAGCCTAAGGACTCCGGGACCGAAGATTCACCCATTGCATACGCGGCGTACCCTGGGGAAACGCCGATTATCAGCGGCGGGCGGCCGGTCGGCCCTTGGCGGCGGGAAGGTGAGTTGTTCGTGGCGGACGTTCCGGAGGTAGCTCAAGGAGATTGGCACTTCCGGCAGATCTTCGTCGGCGAGGAACGGCAGATTCGGGCGCGCACTCCGAACTTCGACCCTCGGAACCCTTACACAGGTGGCTGGCAATTCATCACAGAGCCACCCCGTCCCGACGGGCAGAAGGGAGCGTTCGGCGACACGCTCGTCAACATCCATACACCGGGCGACACCTTCATGTGGACGATCAACGTGCCGGCCGACGGGGTCTACGACCTGTGGTTCTACTACGGTGCGAAAAACGCTCCCCACGGCAGAACGGACATGGCCGGCCGCACGACCATGCAGGTTGACGATTCTGAACCCGTGCTGCTCGACAACCTGCCGGACACGGGCGGATGGCAGACGTTCCGATGGAGCCGCACGGCAAAGCTGACTCTCATTGCAGGCAATCATCGCTTGCGTTGGACCAACGTGAAAGGCGGCGGGCTCGACTTCGATGCCTTCGCCCTATGCAGCGATCCCAATTGGCAGCCGAAGGGCCGGAAGTTGCCCGAACCAGCGAGAGACTCACATGTCATGCTGATCCAAGCCGAGGCGTACGAAGCCGCCAAGGCACGGGAATTCAGGATCGCCAGAGCGCCGGCACGTGCGTACAAGGATCGTTTCCATTTCCGCGCGGGCGATTGGTCAGTGTGGCCACGCTCACCCGAAGCGGAAATTCACATCTTCCCGGCGTGGGGATGGGTCAACTCGATCCTGTCGGTCGACAAAGTCGACTTCGATACGCGCACGGTTTACGTGACAAACAAGAACTGCTCGCAGGAGCTACGTCTGGGCAACCGGTACTTCATCGAGAACGTTTTCGAGGCGCTCGATGCACCCGGCGAGTGGTTTCTGGACCGCTCGCTCGGCAAACTGTATTACCGGCCGAAAGACGACGACTTCGCCAAGCAGGGCGTGTTCGCGCCCGCGCTTGACCGACTGATCGCCTTTCGCGGCGATGTCGAGGTCGGGGAGGAGGGACAAGCCGCCGCGGGCGAGGAAACCGCCGCGGCAGATGGGGAGTCCGGCTTTGTCGAACACATTGCGTTCCGCGGTTTCACGTTTATGCACACGACTTACAAATTGGAGATGCCATCGCCCTACACGCCCGACGACGGCGCGATTTGGATGGAACGGGCAAGGCACTGCACGGTCGAGAACTGTCGTTTCGCGGGCGTGGGCGGCTACGCGGTGCGGATGTCGCACCACTCCAACAACAACCACGTGATCGGCAACCGAATCAGTCAAGCCGGCCAAGGCGGGGTTTTGCTGGTCGGCGACCTTACGGCGACGCAGCCGAGGAACAACGTGATCGCCGGCAACACGATCACCCACTGCGGCAAGATATGGAAGCACGTGGCCGGTGTCTACGTGACCACCGGAAGCGGAAACCGCATTGCCCACAACACGATTACCGACATGCCTCGCTATGGCATCTCGCTCAAATCGTATCGAAAGGGCAGCGTTTCGCACGACAACGTGATCGAGTACAACCGGATCGAGCGGACGAACCTCGAGACGAACGACACCGGCGCTATCGAAACGCTCGGCAGGGATCGTGAAGACTCTGGCAACGTCATCCGGTACAACCTGATCCTCGATGTCGTTGGTCTGAAGACGAGCGAGACGGGTGAAATGCTCACACCCTATTACACGTGGGGTATCTACCTCGATGACTACTCAAGCGGTACGCACGTGTTCGGCAACGTCGTTGCTCGCACGTTTCGCTCCAGCGCACACGTCCACCTTGGCCGGAACAACGTATTCGAAAACAATATCTTCGTAGATGGCGACGAGCGCCAGTTCGAATGCAACGGCCGCGACGACATGGTCGACAATCGTTTCATCCGCAATATCGTCGTTTGGCGCAACGGCAGCCTGATGCGGATCCGCGGCGGCGCGGGCAAATGCCTGTCTGAATGCGACCGGAACCTCTACTGGATGGCTGGTCAAGACCTCCGGGACCCGCAGGGACTAACGGAACCGCTGACGCCGCGCGGCACCTGGCACCAATGGCAGGAGGCCGGGTTCGACCAACACTCGCTCGTCGCTGATCCTCTCTTCGTCGATCCAGGGAACGACGATTATCGACTGAAGCCCGATTCCCCGGCGTTGGAGCTCGGTTTTGAGCCAGTCCCCATAGACAAGATCGGCGCGTTGCAGGACTGACGCCTGTGGCCGCGTAGTGTCGTGGTCCAGCGATTCTCGCGCCACTTCATTATTCCCCGGGAGTTTGCAGACTATGCATCAAACGACGATGGCCTTATTGCTGTGCGTGCACACCGTCGACGTCTCGGGCGCCGAGGTTAACCACGTCACCTTGAAAACGGCTCGCTCGACCGTGGTCTTCGATCAATCGCGTGAAGGCGCCGTTGTCTCTCTAGTCGACAACGCCACAGGGACGGAGTTTGCGAACGGGCCTGCGGCGCAAGATCTGTTTACCATCGCCTGGACCCGGCCCGGTGACACATCGGGCAAGCTCGAGCGGCTGACGAGTCGAGATGCAGAACACGTCGAGTGGGACGCGAGCGACGGCGCCCTGACTGCAGTCTTCAAACGCGTTGGCCGTCATGACATGTCTGTGACCTGCACGGCATCAACCCTGCCCGGCCAGGACGACGTTCGGTGGCAACTGCGCGTGACGGGTGAAGCCCCAGTTGTTCTCGAAGAGATCCGCTTTCCCATATTCGATTTGCGCGCGCCGCTGGCGGATGATGGCAAGTCGGATGCCGTCGTTGTGGGGCTCACCAAAGGCGGCGTCTTCCGTGAACCGTCGAGATGGAAACTCGGTCAAGGCTTGTCGTTTTCCCAACCGGGCCCTCTGGCCGCGCAGTTCGGCTGTTACTATTCGCCCCGGGCAGGTTTGCTCACGCACACCCGTGACGGGCGCGGCTTTCCGAAGGGGCTCAAGTGCCGACGTACGAAGGAGGGGCTGAGGTGGATGTGGCAGCGGCGTTGTTACCATCCGGTGAGCGAACCGTTCGAGTTGGGCTACGAGATCAGCACGACCACCTTCACTGCCCGAACTCCCGGCGAGTCGGCCGACTGGCGTGACGCGGCTGATATCTACAAGCAGTGGGCGCTCGACCAGCCGTGGTGTGCCGTGCCTTACGCTATGCGTACCGACGTTCCGGACTGGATGAAGACGGGGCCCAGCATGATTCGCTTCCACCGCGACTGGCTGGGCAAGCCCGAACGCGTCGAAGGTTGGCTCTCCGACTACTGGCAGAAGCACTTCCCGAACGTCCCCCTTATCGTCGCGCTTTGGGGCTGGGAGCGGGTTGGCAGTTGGGTCTCGCCAAAGTACTTTCCCCCATATCCGTCGGAAGCAGGCTTCTCGCGCACCGTGGCCGCGGCTCGACGAGCTGGAGGTCATGCATTCCCCTGACCCTCGGGATACTACTGGAACGTCGAATACCAGGACAACGGGGACGGCACCTTCAAATGGGAGGACTGGGACGATTTCAACGCAACCGGGCTGGCCCATGCGCTAAGGCAACGTAACGGCACGCCGCTGGTCCGGAAGCTGCCCTGGCTGCGTGGCGGCCGCAACGCCGTTCTCTGCCGCGGAGACGCGTGGACCCGAAAGTGGTTCAACCGGACTGCCGTCACGCTGATGGAACTCGGTTGCGACATGGTCCAAGTTGATCAGGTCGTTGGCGGTTTGGCTCCGGGCAGAGGCGAGTGTTTCAGCACCGAACATGGCCACCCGCAGGGAGTCGGCGTTTGGGACACGGACGCGTTTACCGCGCAGCTACAGACTCTGGCCGCCGACTGCCGGCGCGTGCAACCAGGTGCCGTGCTTGCCATCGAAGAACCACAGGAGCTGTTCAATCACCTGATCGGCGTCCAGGACTATCGCGACGCTCAGCCAAGTCGTTGGCCGAAGCTACCGGGCGTCGTGCACGCCTCGGTCTTCGGCTACCTCTATCATGAATTTCTGCCGGTATTCCAGAGCAATCCCCGGCGCGGCGACCGCCGCAGTCTGGCTTACTGCGCCATCACTGGCCAGATTCCGCACTGGGTCCCACACTGGCCCGTAACTCCCTCGCCCGCACTGGTCAATGGCGACTTCGAGCAGTGGACTGACGATGTGCCGGTCGGGTGGCAGCGTGTCACAGGCTGGCAGGGAAAGGATTACGTGGGGCGATCCTATCGCGACGACACGGTCAAGGCCCGGGGCGCCGCGAGCATGCGACTTGAGAACACGCTGGAAACCGACATCGTGCAGGTGTCGCAGAACGTGTCGGTCGGCCCCGGATATCTGCAAACCGGCCACACGTATCGCCTGCGAGTCCGGGCCCAAGTCCAGCAGCTCGACCGGGCGAACGCAATCAATCTCGCTGCCCTGACGCAGGAGCTCGGATCCAAAGGGTCGTGGCGCGTCCCGCTGCCTGAACCCGGCGACTGGACCGAGGGTAGCGTCGAGTTCGTCATGCCGCCGGAAGCCGCCCTCTTGCGGATCATGGTGCATGTGAACGGTCGTGGCCGGCTCTGGATTGACGATCTGGCCCTGGACGAACGAGTCGGCGGCGAGTGGCGACCACTCATGCAACCGGGGCTGCCCGCGGAGCACGATTTCGTCAAGCAGTGGGTCGAACTTTTCCATGGCGAAGGTCAGCCTTACCTGATGCTCGGGGAAATGATCCGACCGCCAAAGCTGATCGCTCCGGCCCCGTCAGCGGAGGAGCAATCTCCATTCGCGCCCATCATGCTCAACGCGTTCCGCGCGCTTGATGGATCGGAGGCCGCCGTCATTGCCAACGCGACCGGAGAGGAACAAACCGTGCGTCTCCAATGGCAGCAGGAAACGCGGGCGCTTCGGATGGAGCCGTGGACCCTACGGCTGATCAGGTAATACTGCCCGCGGTTGAGTCGCCGAAGTCGTGAGACTTCGGGCGAGCGGGCGTATAGCCCGAATTCTCACGAATTCGGCTACGGCCGAAAACGGACAAACCTACCCGCGAGCGGTAGAAACTACTACCTTGCCGCGGTCTGTACCAGGAACAGCGCGTCTCGTTCGCCGAGGGTCACCTTGCCGGAGACGTGAGCTTCCAGATCAGGTATTCGCTTGTCGTCAAGTGCTTCACACTGGGAGCGCCAGGATAAACCAACTCGCACGTTACTCCGGCGCTCTGGCAATGCTCTTGCAGCTTTACCCCGAAGTTCGATGTGTGAGTCGGATCCTTCTGCGGCTGGCCGAGTGCAGGTGGGGCGGAGTACAACAGGTGGACCGGCGGATCATCGGAAGTGACAAGCGCGTAGGGTGAGTACTCAGCGATCCACGGTAGGATTGTGTCGCGTTTGGCGAAAAACTCTTCGAACTGCGACAGTTTGTTTTCAGGGTCTCCCTGAAAGCCGAAGGCGTGACCGCCGTATCGGCTGTTGGGCGTCCACTCTTTCATCTGTTGCGGGTCGAGCGTCGTTTGCGCGCCTCGGACGGCCGCACACCAGAGACGCGTGGACTCGCGAGCGACCGGGGCGTCGCTGTCCGGATCAGCCATGTCAGGATGAAATGCCAGCCACAGGCTCGAACACGCTCCCGCCGAACCGCCCGACGCGCCGATACGCTGCTTGTCGATGTTCCATTCGGTGGACTTGCTGCGGACGAACTGAAGGGCTCGCGCGGCGTCGTGCAGCGGGCCTTTCACTGGCGGGACGACTCCATCGGCAGTGGCTTCCTGGATGAAACGATACTCGACCGAGACGACGGAAATGCCGGCTTCCAGTATTTCCGGCAGCATCGACGACAAGCCGCTCAGGCGTCCGCCGGCCATCCAGCCGCCACCGTGAATGAAGAACAGCACAGGTGTCGGCTTGTCCGACTCCGCCTTCCAGAAATGGAGTAGTTGCTTGGGATGCGGGCCGTAGGCAACGTCATAGTAGGTCGGGTTCGGCAAAAGAGGATTGTCCGCGAGGAACTGTTCGGCTTCCTGCTCACCGATCTCCCGCACGAAGATGTTCCGCCAGCGAATTTCGCCGCCGTGCGTCTGCAGCATGATCGGGCCTTTCGCGGGCAGCGGCTGTGTACGGTCCCAGTAGTTCTCCATCACCGCGCCTTCGACGACGGCCCGTCGATTCAGCCAGACCCACGTGCGAGCGCCGATCTGACGAATGCGGAACTGGTTCCATTGGCCGAATGGCTTGTCCGCGAAACACACCGGATCGCGGCCGAGGGTCGCAGGAGTGTTGTTGAAGAGACCGCCTGATCCGAGATGTGGCCGGCGAGTCGGATTCTTCGGGTTGAAGACTTGATTCCAGTCCCAGATCTGGACCTGAGGCGCCCCACGCAGATAGATGCCGCTGTCGGCTTTGGGCACGGTCTTGTATTCGAGTCGTAACTCGATATCGCCGTATTCTTCGTCGGTCGTCGCGTACGGGCCGTGGCCGTCGTTGACGAGTTCGCCGTTTTCAACGGTCCAATGGTTGGGAAACTCGGCCCGCTGCGCCGCGAGGTTCGCTTCCTTCTTCTCGCCCGTCAGCTTCGCACCTCGATGCGGGTTCAACCCGTGCCAACCGGTGAGATCGCTGCCATTGAAGATCGCGCGAAAGCCTTCAGGCGGCTTCGGTTCCGCCGCGCGGCTCGCAACTGGTGCTGCCAGCACAACGGCAAGGGACGCAAAAAACAGAACGTATCTGAGGGTTGTCTTCATGGGGGCTACTCCAAAACATCGTTGTCTTTTAATGAAACGACCAGAATCCTACCCAATCGCAATTCTCGTCGCCAGAGCGACGGCGACCTACTCTCTGAAGCGCGAACCGGCGATTCGAACGCGCACGTTGAGCCTGCTTGTGGCTACGGCTCGCAGCAGTCACGCGAAAACTTCACGATCAGCAAGTGGGAAGACGATAGCGAAGTCGCAGCCGCGGTCGATGCTGCCGCAGAAAAACTGAAGAGCATCTGACCCGAACAGTGCCTTCATGGGGCCGATCAATTCACTTCTGGATTGTCTCTCGACTTCGTTACCCTTCAGAACGCGCAGCGAGTAAATCGTACCCGCTCGATTGCCGGCGGTGACAGTTACTACGCCCCGCCGTGACAAACTTTGTGTCCGACACCAAACCAGAGCGGCCGAGTTTGCGAGGTTCGGACTTCGAGGGCGTGCTTTTCGATGAAATGGTGGTTGAGCTCGACTTCGTCGCCCGTGAGCACGCAAAAACGGGCGTTTTCTGCCCTTTCGGCTGGCAGGCGTTTCAACCTTTATGTCTCACTGGCCCAACCTTTATGTCTCAAATTCCAACCTTTACGTCTCAGACCAGTGGAGGCGGACATAAAGGTTGTCAATGGACCCACGTTCGCGTAAGGACTTACGTCGAGTTCGGACACAAAGGTTGTCAAACTTCGGACACAAACCCTGTCAAACGCATTGGGTTCGGACACAAAGTTTGGCAACGGTACGAGATGTCGTCTGTGTGTTTCCGCCAGTGGCGGCATCGGCACCCCGGCGGACCGCGGGTTTCGCGGCCCGCGGCGGTGCGATGTGTGGGTATCAAAACTCCATATCTTCGCTTCTGCGTGAGGGCGTTGGCTACCGAGCCTTGGTCGGTTTCCGAGCCTTCTTCTTCCGTGAAGCTGACATCTGAAGCTCCAGTTGTGTGAAGCGATCGATCTGTCGGGCGACCTTCAGATGGGTTTCGATAGTTGGGAGCAGCTTTTGCACTCGCTCGATCATATCGGGAGATGCATCGAGCGTCTTCCGGATGGCATGATCGAGCTGCAAGCTGATTCCCATCAGCCCACTGTTTACAGATCCGAGGTTGGCCTCCAAAGCGTTGGTCTTGGCCAACGCTTGGGACTGGTAGTCCTGAACGCGTTTCAGACGCGTCCTCAGTTGCTTTGGAACGCGAATCGGGTTGTCTGCCGCTGGCGCCGTATCGGTCGCCGCCGGCTCCGTCTGACTCTTTCTTTCGTTCATGGTATGGGTCCTCCCGTACCTGTTGATGACAATCTAACAAACGTACTTCCATCTCGTTGATGGATGATTCATCTCTATTTGCTCATCGACGACGTACTGCGTTTCCGTGGAAGGTAAACCCTTCCTCCGCAAGCAACGGGGCCAACGTCGCCTTCGCTTCACGCAACATACGTCTCGCCGTCCGGTCGAGCCTAGCCAGCTCAAGCTCGGTCCTCCGTGGCTCCTGAAGCTTCCACAGCTCCTCTCGCACCTCAGCGGCGCGCGCAGCATCGCGGCCCAAGTAACGCACCCGCTGCTTTCCGTTGCAGCGGAAGCGTAGCTTGTAATACAACCGCTTGCCCCGCCTCTCCTCGGATACGAACCCCTGCCGGCACAATGCCGCCAGCTCCTCGTCCATCAGCTGTAATCGGGCAAGGCAAGGGGCGGCGTCTGCGGTTGGTTCAAAACCTGGATCACGGTGACCGGTATGGATTCTCTGCACTTCTCTGCCTCCCTGGAGAGCTTTGCGAGCCGATCGGCCATAGCCAGCACTTCCTTGACTTGTTCGCTGGGCAAAATGTCTTGGCGATCAATCCCGTAGTCAGCAACATGTTTCGATAGGGCCGCGGAGAGGAGGGTCGACTTCGTATGGAACAGGCGACTGACCTCGGCCACCGCCAACCCCAGAGTACGCTCCGTCGGGCTTAGCTTCTCCATCGCCTCCTTCATCACCGGACCGGTCACCTGTTCTTGAAGTAGTTGTTCGAATTCTCGCCAGACCTTGCTACGGTGGTCCGCCTTCCGCCCTCCTGACCCTCCTTCGATGAGCGCGGCTTGAAGCGTCGCGAGAGCGGCAGGATAGTCCGTCGGGACCGCCAATTCACGAGCCTCCGCCTGTGCGGGCCAACCCAGATTGCGCACATCATCGTAGATACTGTCGAGCAGGGACTCCTTGACCCCCTCTAGATCCTGCCCACCGACCGTGATGTTGCGCTGAATCTGCTGGCCGGCGAGTGGGCGGTTTCCTGATCGCGTCAAGGCGCGAGGCCGCGAATGGACGCAGAACAGTCATGTCAACTACGCGCCGGCCGCCCAAAGGCGGTCGGCGTCTCGTTTTCTTAGCTATCAGCCGCTAGCCCCTGTGGTAATGTGCCGGTTATCTTGTCTACGTTTGGGGCGGTGTCCGTTCGATTTGCTTTGCTCGGTGAGGTACCGCCTCCGGAAATGCGGTATAAGAGGAACTGAGCCGATCGGACGGCCTAACAAAACGACCAACGCCTCGAACTGTCGGAGACCAAGCGATGAAGGCTACGAACATCCGTCTCCTCGGTCTGCTTTTCCTAGCCCTCAGCAATCCACTTGCTGCAGAGGCCCAACAGGGGTTGGATCAACTCGACCTCGACGAAGCGGTTGCGCTGTTAGCGGAAGCTGAGTTTGAATTCACAGGTCAAGCGAGGGAGCTTTGGCATCGGGATGACGGCTTGCCTATCTTTGAGCATTCGCAATTCGCGGAGAAGGCGGCACAGTTCATCGGCAAGCACCCAGTGACGCCAGCGCACGACCACGGATCGACGTTGTGGGACGTGGACAAGACCGCATCCAGACAACTCAAGTGCCTGGCCTACCTTGCGGCGGGAAGGCAAGGCAGCCGGCGTGAAGTGGCGCACCTGTGTGCGACGCAAGCCATGCGGCTGCTGTGGACCTTTCCAATCCGGACCCATCAACAGCGAGGGAACCCCGCGGATCGAACGTTCTACGCGGCGGCGAGTTCCTTGGTGTTGACCGGTTCATTGGTTCGAGACGGCGCGGCGGCGGATACTGCGACGTACGACATCGGAACGCAGTGGCTGCGGACAGGCAAGGGGCAGTTTGTCACGTCTGGCGGCAAAGGCGATGACGCATGGCGGAAGGCGGCCGAAGCGGTTATCGAATCTGCGAACGCAGACTCGGAAGCTATTGGGTTCGACCAGCCCGGTAAGGCGTTCTTTGCCCAGCTCGACCTTTCGCGTCCCGACGTGCAAGGCGTAGCTCGGCACGTTAGCGAGGGCAATTGGAAAGGAGCCGAAGAGGCCTACGTCACTGCGCTTGCTCAGCGGTTTTCCAGCAAGAACAACTGGCCCGACATCAACTATCAGAAGGCTGTCGATCTCGTCGAAGCAGACGACATTTGCCGCAACATTTTCGTCATCCGCGCTCACATGCACCGGCGGTTCGACTATGGGAAAGAGGTCGACTGGGCCAAAATCATCGACCGCGACATCGAAAGCCGCGTGTGGATGAATCACCATCCATGGATGACGGCGCTGGTGAATGCTTGGCGCGAAACCGGCGACGATAAGTATGTCAAACACCTGTGCCGCCTGTTCAACTCCTGGTATGAAACCAGTCCGCCGACGTTCGAACGCACCTGGGCGCAATGGCGCACGCTGGAGGTCGGCGGCCGGCCAGGTCAGCGCTGGGGTGTCGTGCTGCTGGCGCTGGCCGAACATCCCGTGTTCCAGCGCGAGTGTCTATTCAATATGGCCCGTTCGGCGCTCGACCACGGCAAGTACCTGTCGATGTACGCATATCGCGGCGGCAACTGGTTGCAGGTCGAGTCGTCCGGTCTGGCCTGCGTGGCGTTGCTGTTTCCAGAGTTCAAGCTGTCGCCACTGTTCTACGAGACGGCGATGAACCGATTGGCTTGGGTCAATGCCACGGCATTCCTTCCCGATGGTTTTCAATCGGAATGCTCGCCGGGCTATCACTATTTCCCGCTGAGGGGCATTGCCAGCGCCATGCGGCTGGCTAACTTTCGAAGCGCCCCCGTTCCCAAGAGCCTGCGGAATCAGTACGAAGACGGTGTAGAGGTGCTGCAGTACATTTCGTATCCCGATAAGACGCTTCCGATGCTGAGCGACTGGAACCCGCATCGCAGTTCCTCGACAGAGGTCTTGGCAACGGGAGCCGAGGTCTTCGATCGCGAAGACTTCCGTTGGTTTGCCACCGCAGGCCGCGAAGGAACGCCACCGGCGCAGCCGTCTCACGACTTCACACACGCCGGCTATTGTGTAATGCGCGACCGCTGGGGACCGGACGGCCAGATGTTGATCTTCGACGCGGGCTACTTCGGCGCCGGACACCAGCATGAGGACAAACTCAATTTCGTCTTCTACGCCGGCGGCCGAGAGCTGATCGGCGATCCCGGCATCTACTCGTACAAACGCGACGAATTCGAGCCGTATTGGCGCGGCACGTGGAGCCACAACACGATCGTGATCGACGGTCTTAGCCAACATCGCGCGCTTGGACCCGCCGAAGAGATGCCCGATCCGGACCGCCGGTTCGACATTGGCGACGGTTTCGATTTTGCGAGCGGCTGGTACCGGCGAGCGTATTCACCTCGAAACAAGGCCCTGTGGGGTGGCCGAGCGGCGAACGACGCTGATGCGGCCATCCGCAACGTCCAGCATCAGCGATGTATTTTCTACGTCAAGGGCCGCTACGCCATCATCTGCGATCGCGTACTCGGCGAAGGCGAGCATCAGGTCGACATCCTGTTCCATCCGGCCCCGGTGGTCATGGGCAAAGGCGCCGCGAAGAAGTCGCGAGCGGTCAATCTGGATGTGCGCGCCGATGGTGTCGTGATCACAAAGGAAAAGGAATTCGCCAACGTCGCGATCATTCCGGCGCAGGGCGGGAGTCTGGAAGTCCTCGATCTGATCGGTCAGAAAGACCCGGTCCGAGGCTGGTTCGCGCTCTACGCGATCGAACCGTCGCACGACATCGTCTACCGCTCGCGCGGCAAGCTGCCGCGGCATTTCGAGACAGTCATTCAACCACTACCAGCAGGCGATGCGGCACCGATGAAAGTGCGGACTCTGGAAATCAAGGCGAGCGATGGTGCAAGCTGTGCCGCTCTGTCCTGCGGCAACGACTTGTTCCTATTGTCGTACGATGGCCCAACCGAGATGACCTGCGGCGAGATTCGGTTCCACGGAACAGCGCTCCTGCTGGACTGCGTCCTGTCCGGTCGGCCCGTGAGGGCGCACATGGTCGACGGCCGGCGACTGCGGTTAGCGGACAAAGAGGCGTTCTCCACGGATTCTCCAACACCTGCTCGAACACTGAAGTTGCCTTGACCGATGCGATGCCGAACCATCAGAAAGACGATTCCCATGAGACGTGTTTTCGTTCATATCGCCTTGGCACTCACCGGGCTAGCCCAGGCTGGACAGCCGGGGTATCCGTTCGACGACGCCGAAGAGCACGAAGAGCTGCTTCTGAGCTTTGAATCGGACGAGATCGAATCGCTGGTCAAGGCCCTGGAGAAGCACAGCAAGACGCTTGGTCCAACAAAAGTGCAGCGCAACGAGAACGGCATTGAGGTGACCCTTCCTAGCCGACTGGGATCGCAGCTGTGGATCGTCCGCACGGGCGAGGCAAGCCAAGGTGATTCTGCTTTGCGACTGACGAATCGAGCTTCAGTGCGGAAAAGCCAGAAAGGAAGCCGTCGCGTCTGGGACCCGCTCGACAAAAGCGGCCATCCGGAACGCGACTACTTCGCCCTTCCCCCTCATCCCGAATGGTATCCGTGGTCCACTCGTGCTTACCTCGACGATGCGCCCGAGGCGCCGGTCGACCGCTATCGTTCGTTGACGCGGATCGGATACCGGGGCGTCGGCCTTTCCATCTCCGGCCTGCTGGGTCGCGTGTTTGCTGCGGACTGGTCGGCGTATGATCGTCTTCGATTTGATGTCTTTTGCTCCGCGGGGAGCCGTCGCGTACGAGTGGCGCTGGAAGATGCCGACATCGAGCCTCCCGTGCATCGCGAGGTCACCGTCGAAGCGGGTCGCTGGTACACTGTGGAGCTGGACCTGCGCCGCGGCGTCTCATCACGCGGATTGGATTCGCAGCACATAACCGGGCTCTACGTCATGGCGGACGGCGAAGTACTGATCGACAGCGTCAGATTGTGTCTGTCAGACACGGCATGCAAGTTCCCAATCCTGCGCGACGACAGCCCCCAGACGCTGCCCGCCTACTATCGCGCGTCGGCCGGTCCCCAGCCGGAGACGTTTCCGTCGATCGAGCCCGATCGTTCTCCAATTCCATTGGAACCTCCCACGGTCATCACAAGCCTGGACGACGGCTTCTCGCTGTGGTCGTCGAAGCCGAAGAACCAGGCGCTGATTGAAGAAGTCCCGATGTACTTCAAGAACAAGGGGAAGTGGAAGGACTACTTGGGCGTCACTCCGTGTGGATGGGCGAGTGCTTTTGATAACAGTCATCTGCTGGTCGGTTTCACCGCTTTCAACAAGCGCAACGTGTTCGTGCTGCAATCCATGGACGGAGGAAAGACATGGCGTGGGCTGGATGGCAAGGACCAGCCCACGCCCATCTCCGTGCCCAATCCCGATCACGGATCTGGGCATGGGGATGTCGTGGGCAGACGCGGCGATGCGATGATCTTGGCCAACTTGGGCTGTTGCGGGCACGGGGCCAGACCGTCTTTGCGTCTCTTCGCGCAGAAATTGACCTTCACCGAAAGTGGCTGGCAACTCCGTCCCACTCCCGCCCTGATTGACTGTGAACCACGTCACTGCAACGCCAACCAGTCGATCATTCGCTTACCGAATGGTCGTCTTTGGGCCGCGTATTGCCTGGTGGGGCGCGAAGGCCGACTCTGCGTTCATGCCCGATACTCAGATGATGATGGCCGTGTCTGGAAGTCCTGGCGCGTTGGGAAGAGCGGATTGATCCCCGGATCGCATTACTCTTCCACAAAGAACCACTACCAAGCCTACATCCACCTGGAGCCCTGCTTGGTTCCGTGGAAGAAGGGTATCGCTTGTCTCTGGCGGGAGCAGAAGGCGGCAGAAGGCCGCCTCCTCTGGAGCCGCTTTGACGGCTCTCAATGGTCGGCGCCCGAGGACATTCCGGCAGCCAAGTGGGAGAAAGGCCAGCCTGGCCCGCGGTGGCCTCAGCCGTACGCCGTGAGCTTGCACGGCAAGGAGGTTTTCCTGGTTTGTGCCAACATTCCAGGCGTCCTGCACTTCTGCGATGGCCACTGGCAACAGGAAGCCGGCCAGATCCCTCCCGGCGGCAAGATCAGCGCCGCCGGTGAAGACACGGTCGTCGTGTTTGCGGCCGTCAACGAAGGCGAACAGACGGCGCTTCGGTCCTGGGAACGTAGCCCTGACGGATCTTGGTTGCCGCCTGTGGAATTGAATCGGGAAGACCAGCCCTTGTCCATGGATCGACAGCGCATCGGGCTGGTCGTCCAAGCCTATGCCCCGGCGAACTTCGTACCGGTCGCCTGGACTTGCCAAAAGCAGCGATGGATCAAGTTCCTACGCGTGCCGATCGAAGCCTATCAACCGGCGAAGTAGCTGAGGCGAGCTGTTGTTTGACGAATTAGTGGACCGGCCGGGATATTGTTCGGCACGGTGATTTGCCTGAGAATCAGCCTCAAGGAGCCATGTGATGCATAGTCAAATGATGCGACGACGCTGTTTCCTGAAAACGACGGCGGCAGGTGCGGCAGGGATTGCCTTGGGCGGTCCCGCGATGGCTGCCGCGGCCTCTTTTGGTGCCGTCAAGATTGACGAACCATTTCACGGTGCCGTGCTCAATCATCGACACGGTCGCCAGACATCGGAGGGGTTGACGATCCGAGTCACCGGGAATGCCTCGCTGGGCGATCGGGTGCTTGTAAATGGACAGCCAACCGAGCGGGCCGGGACGACTTTCTCCACCGACCTACTGCTGACCGAAACGGAGACCGACATCGTGGCCGTCTCCGAAGGCAACTACGGGCGAGGGGAGCATCGCGTGCGGGTCGTCTGGG
>CAZURK010000185.1:0-30663 GCA_964623055.1 uncultured Pirellulaceae bacterium | reverse complement strand
CATCCAGTACGAGTCGCTGAAGCTCGGAAAGATGCATGCGGAAGTCGTCGGGATAGGCATCGCACGGCTCACCCGCCCAGAGGCTTTCTTCGTTAAGCTGCAGTCGTTCGACCGGCAACGATCCGAAGACCATGGCTCCCAGTCGCCCGTTGCCAAGCGGCAAAGCCTCGGTCCATTTGGCTGCCGGCTGCCGGTACCACAAATTCAACGAGGAATCCGAATCCGTTGCGGCCGAAGCAGATGCGGCGAGAAACATAAAACTCGACGTGAGGAAGAAACCAGCCGCCGGTACCCTGAACACAGTCATCGTCTTCTCCCTTCTTGGACGAAACAACATCGATGCCACGTTCGCATGATATCCACGGACATTATTCGCGTCCACGCGCCGGAGGAGTTTCCTTCCTCGCCTATTCGTGCGCATCGTGAGGCCAAGGTGATTGGCGTCTTGTGTCCGATGGGATATCATATCACCTGAGACTTCGACTTCCCCGGCGTTCAAAGAATCGAAAGGCTCCGCATGAGACATCAGGCAAAGACCGATTCCGAGGCCGTGACAGAATTCGCTAAACAAGCCGGAACAGCATCGCCGCTGATCGGATGGAAAGTCGTTCTGTTGTTGGCCGCAGGAGGCATCGCTTCCATTGCGTTGATGGGCTGCGGCGATTCCGGAACTACGCCGGTATCGAATGACAACGAAGTGTCGAGTGCTGATGATTCGGACACGCGGGGTACTGACGGAAGCTCGACGAGCAAGCCGGCAGCACAGCACACGTCAGAAGACAGCGAGAAGGAAGTTCGTACGGCCCTGGCCAATATGCTGGCTTTGTTAGAACAGGAACAGTTCGAGGAGTTCGTGCACCAGCACGCGCCGCTTGACAGTTATGTGCGGTTCCTGGAAAGGCTGGAGGCGGGTGAATCTATGCCCAAGCCGACGCCCGCCGAAGTCGCTCCATTGGCAGAATACGTGAAATCAATGCAGAACATGACGATCAGTGTGCATCCTACCGGTCGCTTTGCCACGCTGTCCGCCGATCCGAGCGTTTCTCTTGCCGAAAAGCCCAGCGCTGCCAATCCATTCGCCGGACTGCGGAAGGAAACCACGCCCGGGTACGGAAGTGATCTGACCGGCGTCATTCGTGCGGCGCGCAGTGATTTGGCAACTGGGAATGCAGAGAAGTTTGCCTCCGGGATGCTCCCCCCATCAACGATCGCCATGATCAGAGCCGAAGGGCGGTGGGACAGCACGCTTGAACAACTGGCGGCCGACGCACCGCGGGCAGCAGCGATGGTGAAGGATCTGCAGATTCTCGAAACCCTGCAGCCAGTCATCGATGGCGATACGGCGATGTTCACGCTGGATCGCATTGTCACAAAAACGGGTCGCAATGCGGGGGAGTCGTTCAAGGACGGACAACGTGCGATCAAATTCTCATTGATCGATGGTGACTGGCGGTTCTTTGACAATACCCGCGATGTCGCATCCAGGATCGATGAGGCACTTGACAGAGAGATGCCGGAAGTTGAGGGGCGATCTCTGGAATACCGTCTGCTGAAGGCAGGCAGTGATTGGCGTCTCATGACGATTCCGATGCGCTGAGACGGCTGTCTTGATACGAAACTGTGCGGTCATCGTTACCGACGAAGTCTTTGGATAAGGTCGATTCCATGAAACGAAGACATGGCGTTTTTCCCAGCGGCTCTACGCTTATTGACGTTGTCGTTGCCAGCGGCTTTGCTGCATTCGCGCTGATGCTGGCGGCGCCGGCTCTTCAGAGTGCCCGCGAAGCAGCCCGTCGCACGCAGTGCAGCAACAATTTGAAACAGATTGGCCTTGCCTGTCACAACTACCACGACACGTATATGAGCTTTCCAGCGGCATGGTACGCTCGGTACCACGAAGCCGATTCCGTTTCTTGGACCGGCTGGCAAACGCCTTTGCTGCCGTATATGGAACAGGCGCCGATTTATGACATGATCCGCGACTCGCAGCAAGATGGACGGGTCTGTCGCTCGCCGGAATGGCCGCAAGATAAAGCGCTTGCTGAGATCGTCATTCCGGGATATCGTTGTCCCGCAGACACGACCAATCCGAAAAACGAATTCCGGGGGGAATTTGGAACCTCCAACTATTCAGCCAACGCCGGTATCAGCCCGTTTCCTCGCATCTACGCTGGTCTGGCGGAAGAGTACTGGCCCGGCGGCATGGAGGCACCGACTGACCCGGCGCGGTCAGGGGATCCGATCTCCAGCGGGATCTTCTACGTGAACGGCCGTATACGATTTGCCGACATCATTGACGGCACCAGCAACACACTGATGGTGACGGAGCGATGTGCCATCAGTGGAGCCGGCATCTGGATGGGAGTGCGGTCGAATCGGATGGACAATGACGTGGTCACGGAATTCAGCCATTTGTCGCGCATCAATAAGTCGCTGACGGGCGCCTCCAGTTTTCACAAGGGCGGCGTACATTTTGTGATGTGCGACGGTACTGTGAACTTCGTTTCAGAGGACATCCAGAGCGGCCCCAGAGCCGATCGACTTCAGACGCTGCAGGCATTGGCAGGTCGGCGCGACGGGCAGTTCATTGATGAGTTCTGAGGCTGACGCTCATCAGGTTCGACAACTACGACTTCTTGTCGGTCACTCCGGAGAGGACTTCGCAGCCGGGCAGTGCCTTGCGCAGCTTTTCGGCCCCTTCTTCGGTCACCTTCGTGTTGGTCACTTCGAGCTGCGTCAGCTTCTTCAGACCCAGGATGTTCTCGATTCCGGCGTCCGTGACCTTAGTGCGCCCCACGTGCAGGAAGTCCAGGTTGACCAGCGGTTTGAGCTTTGGCAGCCCGGCGTCGGTGATCTTCGTATTGTCGAGGTTCAGCGAAGTAAGTTGAGTCATGGTAGTAACATGATCCAATCCGGCATCCGTCACGGGGGTCGTGTAAAGGTTCAGCTTCGTCAGGGCGGCGACCTCTTTGAGGTGGGCCAGTCCTTCGTCGTCGACGTTGGTCTTGCTCACGTCCAGGTTCCAGAGCTTGGCCGCCGACTTGAGGTGGCGCATGCCCTCGCCGGTGACACAGGTATCGCTAACGCGCAACTGCCGCAGTTGCGGCAAAGCGGCGAGGTGTGCCAGCCCGGCGTCGGTGATCTTGGTGCCTGAGAGTAAGACCTGCTCGAGGGTCTTCATCGACTTGAGCTTCTCCAGCCCCGCGTCGCCTACGCTGGTGTTGTCGAGCTTCAAGACCTTGAGCTTCTTGAGCCCTGTGATGCTGTCGATCGCGGCGTCGGTCACGTCTTCCCCGGAGAGTTTCAGATCTTTGAGAGACTCCATCGCCGCGAGCAGCTTCGTGGCGTCAGTGGCCTTGCCGTCGCCGATCTCGACGACGGTCACGTTGCCGTCGCCGTCAAGCCTCACCGCGGCGCCCAACGCCTTCAGGGCGTCGATCGGGTCCTGTGGCTTTCCATCCCCAGACGCAGCGGCCTCTCCTTTCGGACCTGGCGGCATCTCCAAACCGTCGTCTTTCTGGGAGCGTTCGTTGCAGGTGGCAAGTGAAAGGACCAGCGCCAACAGCGCGACGTGATAGACATTGCGTTTCATGGCAGTCTCGGTTCAAAGGGTATGTGGCTGTTCTTGCGACACTCGATGAGCGGAGTATAACAGCGCCGTTCTGCGTGCAATACCCGATGTGGCACGGACTGAACACAAACGCAACAGAAAAGACTGGGCATGCAATTGTGTTTGCCGATGGAGTCGTTAGTATGAATCGACGCAAAGCACTAGACCGTCGTGTTTCCCACCAATCGTTCTCTAGCACCATCACCGAGAAGTCCCAAGGAGTTGCACCATGAAGCGAACCATTCCTCTAATCGCCTTGTTCTTGCTCGCGCTGCAAAGCCGAGCTGATGAGCCTAAGAGACTCATGGATGTGCCGTACGGTACCCATCCGCGACAGGTTCTTGACTTCTACCAGGCGGAGTCGGACAAGCCGACGCCGGTTGTGTTCTACATCCACGGCGGCGGGTGGCAGGGCGGCGACAAGAAGACCAATCCGAAAGCCTTTCTCGATAAAGGCATCTCGGTCGCTGCTATCAACTATCGCTACGTGCGGAACGGCGTCGAAGAGAAGGTTGAACCGCCGGTGAAAGCGTCGCTGGGCGACGCCGCCCGCGCCCTTCAGTTCGTTCGCTCGAAGGCCGCCGCATGGAACCTCGATAAAGATCGCATTGGCGCTACCGGAGGTTCGGCCGGCGCCTGCTCGTCACTCTGGCTCGCCTTTCACGACGATATGGCCGATCCCAAGAGCGAAGACCCGGTGTCCCGCGAATCGACCCGTCTTTACTGTGCCGCCGTCAACGGAGCGCAGGTGTCGCTCGATCCGAAGGAATTGCGCGAGTGGATGCCAAACTACCGCTACGGCGCCCATGCCTTCGGTCTGCCGAACATTCAGAGCCTGATCGACAGTCGCGAGAAGGTCTTGGATTGGATCAAGGAATACTCACCTATGGCGCATGTGACCGAGGACGATCCGCCGATCGCGATGTTCTACCGCGGCGAGGTTCCGGTCGTCGGTGCTTCTCCGAAGGATCCAACGCACTCCGGCATCATGGGCGTCAAGCTCGAACAGCGGCTCAAAGCCGTGGACGTAGACGTGGTGCTCGTCCATACGGGTCGGCCTCATCCGATGTACAAGAACTCCACGGATTACTTGATTGACCGACTGCTCAAGTGAATCGGGATTTGGGCGGGGCAGAAGCCTAAAGGCGACCGTGTTTTGCCAGATAGTCGCGGTAGCTGGGATAGGTGTGGCGATTCGCCAAGTAGTCGCAGTACCCCTCGAAGTGAAGTCGCCAGAAGGAGATGTCGCTGGCGAATTCCTCTGTTCGGCCAGCCTCGTCGACGAGTTCACAGAACAAATTCAGTTTTTCAACCAGGTTTTCCGGGGCGTTGTCGTGTTCGCAGATAACGCCCGTTGGAAGGTGGTGCAACGAGTGCTCAAACCAAGAGCTGAATTGGCCGATTAGCCTGTCGCGACATGCGTTCCTGTCTGAAGCGTGCCCCAGGATGTCTCTGATATCACTGACGGGCATTGACTCCGCATCCGAAAGCAGATGTCTATGAAGTAGACTCCGCGCGCGGTCATCATTTGGGTCCTGACGAATGGCGAATTCCAGTAGGCTGCGATATTCGTCGACATGACGACCATCCACTTGACCGGGCAGGCAATACTTCGCGTAGATGTATGTCGCTAACCACCGCGCCGCGTTCGGTTTGCCTTCACGATAAGCTATCGTCAACGGGGACTTTCCCATCGCGACAGTTCTCGCGGCAATATTAGCGGACAGAACCACGTGCTAGCAGGCGATAGGTTCGAGCGGCGGATATCGGTTAGTTCCACGTTGTAGGATCTTCCGCTTGCTGCAAGTAGTGTCTACGAAAACGATTACGTTGTGGGAAAGTCCCCAAGACAGATACGTCTTCCAAAAGCTTCGTTCTTGTTCGTCCAAGGGATCCAGAAAATCGGCGCCACTGTGAACTCTCCTATCACAGTTTTCTTGTGGCTCGCGTCTGTCTGTCTATTGTGATATGCATTCGCCGCCCAGCCAGATTTCACCCGAAGCCATAACCATACACTCAGGCAATACGCGGCTCAGTGCTTCGGCGCTGCCAGCCGTGACGCCGGTGGACGAGAGGTCCAGATTGGTGAGGCTCGCCAGTTCGTGCAGGCAAATCAGCCCGCGGTCCGTGATCTGGGTGTACGAAAGACCCAGATCGGTAAGATTCGCCAATTCTCGCAAGTAATGCAAGCCGCGGTCGGTGATCTCGGTGGAAAAAAGGTTCAAGTTCTCGAGACTCGACAGCCCCTGCAAATGCACTAGCCCAGCGTCCGTGATCTTGGTCAAACCTAAACTCAGTGATCGCAGATTGACCAGTCGCCTCAGGAACACGAGTGCGGCGTCCGATACATCGCCAAGCGTCAGTGCTTCCAAACCCGCATGCTTCTTGACGTAGTCTAGGTAAGAGTCAATCATGTGGAATCCAGACATTGCCAAGAATCTCAAATTCGCCAGACTCTTTAGATGCCGCGCGCCTTGGACCTGATAGCCTGTCATTCGTACCGACGTCACACGCCCGTCCTTGCCCGCTCCCAACGATGCACCTAAATTCTGCAGTGCCTGTATCGCACCCAACTCGCTTTCGTTATCAGGGGATTCCGTGCGCCTCGGTGTCTGGATATTGACGCCCAGGCACTTCAGAAGTCGAGTGATCTGCCACTGAGTTTCCCATTCGTTGACGCCGTACCCGTCTAGACAATTCAGGTTGGCGGCCTCGCTTGCACAATTCGCTGCAGCAAACGCGTCGTTGACGTCGCGAGAGGCGGCAAGAATCACTGCGGATGCTGCCCTCATGGGAGCGGCTGCATAGTGCTCCATGTCGTCGTTGTAGTAGTCCATCTGAAGCTTGTCGTGCAGCTCGTCCATTGGGGCCGTGGTCGTGTCCAACTCGTCGTCCGTTATGCTGCGTTCCAGCCATGTGCGTTTGGCCTGTATCGCGTCGAAAGGGCGGCAGTCAGCCTTCGGGAGCAGATACAATACTTGCTCCGCAAAATCGCATGCCAGCGAGTGAGCCAGACGCTCCGGAAGCAAACGCATGACGGCGTCCAGACGATCCGCGGGACGGGGATGATTCGGGAGATCGCCCCAGGCCTTCTCGTCGAGCGGATAAGTGTCGTCTGAATTCCCCAAGAGGTACTGAGAAAGGAGCCGTGTGTCTTCAAGATCCATGTTGTCCTCGCCGTCGCGCATCTCCAACTCCAATGGCTCCGATTCGTTCAGTTTCGCACTGCACGAGCACGTGTCAAGCAGTCCGGCGCGTAGGAGACAACA
Organism: uncultured Pirellulaceae bacterium; assembly: GCA_964623055.1. Taxonomy (GTDB): domain Bacteria; phylum Planctomycetota; class Planctomycetia; order Pirellulales; family Pirellulaceae; genus JADHUC01. The sequence continues at coordinate 23,784 of CAZURK010000185.1, read as the reverse complement.
GTGGCAAGACGCCTCCTGGCATAGCCACCCGGCAACGGCTTGCCAGTTGAACGCCCGGCTTTATCTAGCCGACTATCCGTCATATTCTTAAGAATCTCGTGTCGGCGTTGACCGCCGTATGTTGATTACTCTTTGGAGAGCAGATTGGCACGGGTCCAAGCACGCACAATCGGTTGCATTATTGGGAGAGTACACCCATGGTACGAACCGTCTTTCTAATCTGGCTTGTAGGTGTCGCTGCAGAGGTGACGGTAGCCCCAGCCTCGGCGCAGACTGTGGTGGGTGGCCAATGTGGCATATGCGGCAGATGGTACGCCGGTTCCTCCTGCCCGAAAGGCTGCCGACCCGGAGGCAAGACAACGTCGCCGCGTCCACGGCCACTAACCCCGGCCGACACGTACGGTGTTGTTTCGCTGGCGAACAAGACGGGCTATGAAGTGAGTTATATCATCCGCTCGTCCGCCGGCGGCGGCTGGACCAGAATCACGCTGGAATCGAGTGGACGGTACTTCCACTGGCACCGGCCGGGCGATTTCGAGATCAGGTTCCCTTCGGGCGGTTCGACCAAGACCTATCGACTCCAGGCAAACACCGTTCGGGCCCCCAGCCGCGACCCGACCTTCAAGGAAGGCCGGCAGTATGAATTCAGAAAGATCGCCAGCGGAGTCGACTTGAAGAAGGGATCGTCCAGCCCCGCTTCGACGGTCAAGCCGCCGGATCCATTGGAAACCATCGAGAAGGACTTTGCTCGATTGGCGCGCAATTCGATCAACAAGGCCGAAACGGCGTACCATCGCGGCGACTTCGCGACGGCGGAAAGGGAATTTGCCGCCGCGTTCTTCTGGGTCGAGAACTGGCCCAAGCTCAAGGCGATCTATGACACGCCCCGTCATCGGAAGATGTATGCCCAGGCGCAGCAGGAGATGCGGCCCCTTCGAGCGGCTCAGGCTGCCTATCAGGAAGGCGAAGCGGCGAAGGCCCGCGGCGACACGACTTCCGCCGAGCGCCACTTCAGACAGGCGCTCAGCCACATGCCGAATCATTTCCATGCGAAGATGGCCTTAGACTTGCTACTCTCGATCCGAGCACACCAAGAGTGGCTTGAGAAGGAGAGATTGGCCAAAGAGAAGGCTGAACGGGAGGCCAAAGAACGAGCGGAGGCCGAACAACGTCTGAAAGAGAAGTTGGCCGAGCGAGAAAAGCAAAAGGGCAATCCCGGTTCGACGGGAAATCTGACCTTCCCGGGGCTCGCGCCTACGCAACCATCGACCTCTCCGGGACAGACGCAAATGCAACCACTTTCCCAGCAGCCGGCGGCGGATGTCGAGAACTACTTTGAATTGAACGACCCGCTGTTGGCCAAGTTCCTTATCGGCGCCACCGGTCCTACCGAGCCCCCCGCTCTTGAAGACCGGGAATTGGCCATGCTGTTGTCCGGCAACTATTCGGCGATGGAAAATGACGATCGCGAAAAGAAGGACTCGGAAGTCAAAGAACTTCTCGGTGCTGGATTCATCGCCGGTTTGAAGCGGGCCCAAAGGCACAGTGAGCTTCTCCAGCCACTGGACATGAAAGACCTTCTGGTGCTGAACGAAGTCGAGGCATACATGCTCCTGGGCGAACGGTACCTGGCCAAGGTCGTGGAAGCGAATCGGGACCTGAGCACGGAATGGGCGGCGGAAATGCGTCGGCTTGAAGAATCCGGCTTGATCGGACCGGACGAAAGCCGCGTCGAGAAGGAACGCGACGATCCCAAGTACGCTGCCGCCTTGAAGGCTAGCTTTCGCAAAGTCCGCGAGCAGTTCGAGAATCGCAAACGACGAGCCGAACAGGAGGGCAACGAACATCTTGTCTCCTACGTGCAGCATAAACAGCTTGAATCCAAGTTGTCGCAGGATATTACCGACGCCCACATACGCATTACGTGGGAAACGTCGAAAAAGCTCCGGGCAGCCCAAGAGCGCGCGGACCGCGAATTGATCGACGTGTACCGAGACCTGGTCCGACAAGGGGTGCTGAAGAGCGGCGTCCCGCTCGAAAAGCTGAGGCGAGAAGATGCCGCGGCCGTGCAGGCGATCGATGGCTACCTCGTTCCGATCCGCGACCGGCTCTGGAAAGAGCAAGAACGCATCCACATCGAATGCGAGCGGCGCATCCGAGAAGCGATCCGTCGACTGTCCGAGGCCGCGTCCAAGTGAAAACAACCCGCAGGAGTCCATTGCCATGATTCGACAGGCATCCATATTCATGTTCCTCGTGGCGGTCGTTACGGCGGTGGCATGCGGCCAAGTGATTCCCGAGAAAGCCCAACAGGCAACCCGCCAGGGCTTGGAGGCGGTGGAGAAGCAGCAATGGCTGACGGCAATTGAACACTTCTGCAAGGCCCGATGGCTTGCACCTTGGGACCCCGACTCCATGTTTCGTTTGGGTTTGGCATGCGACAAGGCGGGGCAACAGTTGGCGGCCATGTGTTGGTACGAAGCCTACTTGCTCGCAGCCCCCGACGCCGACAATGCCCAAGAAGTCCGCAAGCGGATTACGGCACTGGAGGCCGCGATCGAGAAGGAACTGAAGGAAACGCTCTCGCTCGCCCGTGACACGTTGTTTGCCACCGACCCGAAAAAGTGGCGTGAAACAAACGACATCTATCACTTCTTTGAACTGTGCGGCCGAATGGGCGAGTTGGACGCGGCCAACGACGTGCTCGGCAAGCTGTCCCCCGCTAACCGTAATCGGCCGAGGGTCTTTCTCGCCAAAGGGCAAGCGATGGCCGGCGACTTTGCAGCGGCAGAGAATACGGCCAATGCTATCACCTACGAGTACCAATTTGCTTGCGCCTACGTGATGATCATCCAAGGAATGATCGACGCTGGTGATGTGGCTGGGGCCCGCGCTTTGGCTAATTCGTTGGAGTTCAACGACTGAAGAACCGCAAGGTCTTTGCCCTGCACACCTATCCTCGGCTGGCTACCGCCTGTGTGAAAGAAGGAAACGTGCCGGAGGCGTTGGGGTACGTCGATAAGCTTCCCGATTGGCCGACAATCGAGGATGGTGGCGGGAAATCCATGGTCCAAGAGGCATTGGAGCTACAAGGCGAACTGGGCGAGACGCTGGCCGCAGCCGGGGAGTTGAACGGGGCGCTGAACATCGCTGCGCGATTCGAAAACCCCTTGGCAAAACGGCTTGCCGCGGACAGTTCTTCGGTTCACCCATCGTATCAGCGGGAACGCGTCCTAGTTTCCATTTTGGAGCCAGCAGTTCTCGGCGGAGATTTCGAGATCGCCAAGCGAGTGGTTGCGATGACGCCGGACAAGCCGCGGGTCGTGCGGATTCTTGGCGACATCGCGGAGTTCCTCGCCAGGACCGGTGATACAGACAAGGCGAAGCAAGCCTTGGCTCTGGTGCCGCGTGCCGACTCCGACGGCAAACCGCTCACACCATGCCAATCCCTCGCAATCGCCAAAGTGAGGCTGGGTGACGTGGCCGGAGCGCTGCGCGCGGCCGACAAACTTCATGATGACATGACGAAAGGGAAATCATCGACGCTGGAACGCATTGCGGGCGTCCGGATTGAATCCGGAGATCTTACCGGCGCTCTCGAGACAGCACGCCGAATCGATGGCGAATACACGAAGTCGGATGTGTACTTTGAGATCGCTCTGGCGCAGATGGCCGCGGGCAAGCGCGACGCAGCACTTCACACGATTGAACGGATCCCAGTCGAAGACAAGCGGAAGGACGCTTTGGCAATCCTGAAAATCAGCGGTTCGGACAGTCCACGTGACGGCTTGGCTTTGACAGCCTATGACAGTAAACGGCGCGCGGATTACGTAAACGCACACATCGCCTTACTCCGCGCGAAACGGGGCGAGTTCGACGCGGCCAAGCATGCGGCCGACGTCCTTTTCGAAAACACGAACGCGGCTCGCTGTTGGGCGAAGATCGCCGCCGCTCAATTGCAGCAGAAAGAAGTGAAAGCGGCCCAGGAGACACTCCACTACACCCTTCAGACCCACTGTCGTGATCGGGGGGAACCCTATGTTGCTGTGGCCGAAGAACTGGCCCGCGCCGGCGACATCGTCGGGCTTCGGAAAACGGCCCGCCGCATGTTTATCAACGTACCTTTCCGCGATGAATGGAAGTGGCATCTTGGAGTCGCCGCTCTGCAACGCAGCCTGGGTGACGAAGCGGGCGCCCAACTGACCACGACCGCCGCAGACAGTCTCAAACGATTCGGTCCGACGAATCGTTCTTGGTGCACGTCCGCACCAGACTATTGGGCCTGGGTTGGCGATCGTCTCACCCAATCCAAGACCCATTGGGGAATCGTAGTACATACCGATCCGGAGCCGAACAGCGAGATACAGCGCACGCTTCGTTCGCTCCGTATCGAGACGCAAGACCTCGCCGACGAATTCGAAGGAATCCGCAAGAATCGGGCCTACTGGGAAGAAGAAAGCAAACAAGCTACGGAGTTCGCCAATGAGTTGAGGCTCCGCTCTTCGTTGCCTCCGACCATGACCAACTCGATCGGGATGAAGCTGGTCCTGGTCCCCGCCGGTGAATTCATGATGGGCAGCCCCGAATCCGTAAAGTATCGAGCCAGCGATGAGGAGCCGCAACATCGGGTGAGAATCACTAAGCCGTTCTACCTGGGCGTTTGCGAAGTGACGCAAGGCCAATGGGAAGCGGTGATGGGAACGCGGCCATGGCAGGGGAAGGCCAACGTCAAACAGGGCGCCGATTATCCGGCAACCCACGTGAGTTGGGCGGACGCGGTGGATTTTTGCTGGAAGCTCTCGGCCATGGAAGAGCAACGGAAAGGGCATCTGTATGGTTTGCCGACTGAAGCCGAGTGGGAGTACGCGTGCCGGGCGGGTAGCACTTCGGCTTTCTGCTTCGGAAACAACAGTTCGCAGCTTGAAGCGTACGCGTGGATCGACGACAACACGCGTTTCGCGGACGAAGAATATGCGCATCGAGTGCGGCAGAAGCGAGCCAATGCGTGGGGGTTACACGACATGCATGGCAATGTTTTCGAATGGTGCTCGGACTGGTACCAAGAGGACTATTATGCAAAATCATCGGCAGAGGATCCGCCGGGGCCGACGGAAGGCTCGCACCGCGTGATTCGCGGCGGCAGTTGGTACAACTGGGACAATTGGTCGTGGTCGGCGTTCCGCAATCGCTGCACCAGCGAAAGCCGGAACGACCGTATCGGCTTCCGTGTCGTTTGGACTCCGTAGCCGTCTGGCACATACCGACGAGTCTTTCTGCTGGCAGAGTGAAACCACTTGACCACCGTCAATTCAATGGTTTCATATCGGCTCGTTCGACGTCCAGCCGTAACACGTAAACCTGGCAGTTCGTGTTCGTTCCCCAGATCAGTTTGCGTCGAGGATCGAACATAAGACCGTCCGACCGACCATGCGGGAATACTCGTGTCGTGTTTCCATTGCGTTTACCAGTGGAGTACTTGATATCAAGCGTCACCCAGCGGTTGTTCTGGCAATCGAATGCAGGAGTCGGCGTATGATCTCCCGCGCCCTTCAGATACGTGCCCATCAGCAACAAGTCATGCTCCACGTCGTAGCAGCACTTGTCGACGTTGGCAAACCGGTCGGCGTGTTCGCGGCCTTGGGGCGATAACCCCTTCACCATGTTGGTCTTCAGATCCAGCGCCCAGACTTGCCCGTCGAAGGGCTTGCGATAGCCGAGAGTATTGATCATCAACACACGATTGCGTTTCGAGTCGTAAGCGATTGTTGAATTGTCAACGTAGGCGCCGGGCAGCGTGTCGCCTGTGAGTTCCAGTTCGATCCATTTGCCGCGGCTGTGGTCGTATCGATGCACCCGTCCGTTCTTGTCCCAACACACCACGCCGTGTGGTGCCGCCGTCAACGTCAGCGTGTAGAAACAACTGTTGTATTGCATCGCGGCCGGTTTCTCGCCGCGGCCGATCCAGTCGCCAAGATCCGGGTCGTAGACGTAGTAATGTCGCGGCCGGCCCGCTTTGATCATCATTCTGCTGGGCGGATCGTAATCGTAGTTCTGATACGTGTGACCTGTCATCCACGGTCGCAAATTGAAATTGTAACCGTTGGGATAGCTGGTGTTGCTGTAAAGTTGTCCCAGAGGGAACTCAACCGGAAACGGCAATTCCCAACGATTCGTAGCAAAATGAAAGTGCAATACGTCGGTTCCGCCGTGGGCCGAGTGTCCGCCGCTCCAGCGCAAGATCATATCCCGATCCGGATCAATGCGAGCCGTACCCCAGTCGCGATTCAACCGAGGCAGGTGAGGCGGGTTGGTCGGAATCCACTTATTGACGGGAAGCTCGCTCAGCCACACTTCGACCTTCGCGGAATCAGGCTTCGGCCCCTGCAAATAGTAATCGGGATGAAACGGCCCAGTGCGATAGACACGCGATTCGGGGGTGGCGAGCATTCCGCCACTCCACTCATTCTTTTCGATGTTGAAGATCCACTGGCCGTCGTCGAGATCGATGTACTGCCCACCGACATAATCGGTGTTTGACGAGTACGTGTAGCCGCCCGTCATACGAACCGCTCCGTCGCCGACCGCTTCGAGGCAATGGTTAGCACGCGGCGGAGGTGCGCCTTCGGGATGGCGCTGAAACCAGCGACGATTCTGCGGGTCAAAGACCCAAGTGTCGTTGGTCAGATAGTCCAAATGATCGCCACCGAAAAGCATGTAGAGTTTCGTGTTCGAATCGTAGACAAGGGTATTGCCTGCGGGGCCGGTTGCACGATTCCGCAGCCGGGCCGTGCCGCAATTCATCGCACGTGGCGGAGGCTCGGCGTCGAGTAACTCGGCCGCCAGCTCAAGCTGAATCTGAACCTGTTGCAGGCTTTGCAGCGAGCCCGCGTTGATTCCTTCCTCGAATGAAGGGAGTTGCCGTCGCGCACGCTGTAGACACTGTCGCGCAAATCGGGCTTGTCCTTGGGCATATTCGTCCGCGGGTACTGCTTCGGGCAGGTCCGATTCAAACGCAATGAGTTGCTCTGCAAGTTGCGACAATCGTGTGGCGACTTCGCGCTTCAGCAGGCTGGCCTCGTCGGCGCTGGGCAGCCCCTTGAAGTAGACCGATCTGGCACGGGCCAGGATGTTCTTCGCTTCCTGGCGAAGTGACCAAACCCGTGTGTGGAATTCCTGGAGCGGGTTGTCGGCACGCAGTTCCTGATGAATGGTCTTCCACTTGCCGTCGATTAACACGCGGGTATGGGGGCGTCCGTCGTCGGCATCCTGATCTTGCCCGCCAAATGCCAGCCCGTGACCGTCCGGCTGGCGGCACTCGGCTCCCCAAATCACTCGCTGCTTCAGGTCAACACTGTTCAAGCGATACGGCCGTCGCGTTTGCTGCGCGCCTACAGCATGTATCGCAAACAGTGCAGAGCAGCAAGTCGCTATTGACATAGAGATTAGTCTCATCGGTCTTCTCCCCATCGGACAGTTGCAGGGCGAACCCTCGTTTCAACCTATCAATCGGGCTGCGAACGGTTCTAAGTCATAACCTTTTATAAACTCAAGAACCGGGCAAACGAATCCACATGAGTGCGGTCACCACGAGACGATTCAAGTACATGCCCCTAAGTCTATCCACAGACATCTCGAACGGCAGCCATCTCGCAGAATAAGTTGGTGATTATCATTCCGGCACGCCGTAACGATAGAGTCCGTGTATTCGCCAGCCGATAAGCTACCGGTTCTGGGGACGAATGGACGCGCGGCGAGGCGGCCAGAGCCCTTGACGTGGTTGCCGCCAGCCATTCCGATATGACGGTGTGCGATCGATCCGCAGGCAAGTCGTCGGACAGAACCACCATTTATGCCGAGAAGCTTTGCATGACGAAACCGAGAATCAACAGGCGCGAGTTCGTTGGAACGGGGACGGCAGTGGCGACTGCGATGACGAGCCATCTGGTCGCAACGTCGTCGTTCGGGATGGGAGAATCACGGCAGCAGGTGCCGCGCATTGCTCTGTCGTATGTCAACCCGTATCTGAAATACACAGCGGACGGTCGTGTCTCGGCCCGCGAGTTTTTCGATGCCACCGTTGCCGAGTTGCCGTGGATGCAGGCCGGCGCGTCTCGGCTGCTGGCCGGAGGAGTTCGGCTGGTGGTTCTCTCGCACGGCATCAACGCTCCGAACCTTTTCCCCGGAGCCGCCGGTGTGGACCTGATGCTCCGCTGCCTGGACGCCCTGGATGTCGCGATCGAACAACACCCTCGGTGCGCCCTGGTCCGCAGCAAGTCCGATCTGGGCGAGGCGATGCGCGAGGACAAACTGGCCGTCGTGCTGCAGTTGACTGGTGCACCGATCAACGGTTCGCTCCAGGTGCTGCGGACCTACGCCCGGCTTGGGGTGCGGTCAATCCATCCATTCATCAGGAACTCGCCGCTAGGCGGCGACAGCTCTGTTCCCGAAGCGACGCTGACGCCGGCAGGCCGCGACGCTGTCAAGGAGATGGAGCGATGTTCGATACTGGTGGATCTGGCTCATGCCAACGACCGGACCTTCCGCGAAGTGATGCGTATCGCCAAACGCCCCGTGCTCGATTCGCACACGGCCTGCCGGGCCCTGAGAGATCTGCCCCGTAACCGGACGGATGATCAGCTTCGGGCCATCGCCTCCACGGGCGGCGTGGTGGGAATCCACTTCGCGTCGCAGTTGCTGGCCGATATGACCAACGATCCGGCCTACCCAGCGTGGCGCAAGGTTATCGCCGACGTGCCCGCCACGGAAGCCCGTATGCTCCAACGCTTCCCGGAGCCTTATGCTTATATGGCCCATCGTTACGATGCCCTGAACTGGCCCGTCTCCACGGCCGGGGCAATCGAAGATGGTGTTAAGGTGCCGCGGGTACCGCCCTCGAAGCTGGTCGATCACATCGAGCACATGGTCGAAGTCGCCGGAATCGATCACGTGGGGATCGGCAGCGATTATGCGCTCTCGAACATCTGCGCCGGCGTGGAGACCGCCGACAAACTACCGAACTTGGCTGCCGCGCTGCGCAGCCGCGGATACCGACAAACGGAGTTGGCCAAGATCATGGGTGGAAACCTCTTCCGCCTGTTCGAGGAAACGTTGCCCACTTAGCCCGGATCATTGTAACCCGAAGCGTTAGCGAGGCAAAAACGGCAACTTCGCTTTCCTCGCTTACGTTTCGGGTTACGACTCTAGGCCATCGCTGCGTCAACGTCTGGGCACCACGGGAAAGGAAATCCGGCCTTCGATGCTGAATTTCGGTGGCGGGCTGTCGACCGGCAGCGAGACGATGTCGGGCCGAGTGCCGTCCGGCTGACGTAACGGATCTTCCCACGCACCATTATTCGAGTCCGTGGCCGTGAGCAAGGGCTAGTGGCGTCGAACGACCGGTTAACAAAATCTTGGCGCGTCGAGTACACTGTAGGCTTCTCCTACGCACCACGCCGTGAACGGAGCACTTCCCATGACGCGATTGATCCCCCCGGCCTTCTTGATAGTCATATGCGCAGTCCCGTGCGTGGCAAGCGGGTCGGAGAATCTGATCCCCAACGACAGCTTGGAAATCGACTCCGACGGAAATGGCGTGCCGGACGGCTGGACATTCGCTTGGCAGTACACTCACAGCGACGATCGGGAGCGAGGAGTGCAACGATTTGGCGTGGAATTGTAGAATTCGCCCGTTCTGGGCAAGATCGTCTTCGATTCCTTTCCGATCCGCTCGGTTTGCTTGGCTCTGTGGCTTGGCGGTGGTAGGGTAGTGAGAATGTCACTGTTGCCGTCCGATCAGCCAAACCGAACCACGCCGCCGCAGAAGCGCAGCGTCAATTATCGAATCAACGCGAACTTTGGGTGCTTGGCCGTCTTTGCCGCCATTGTCGGCGTTATCGGTTGGGCGTTGACGCGCCACGTTGGCTATTTGCTGTTCATTCTCTTTCTGTGGGCCATGCTGCTCGTCTCTTGGTTCACGGCAAGAGCATACATCTTCGGGTGGCGCAAACATCGGGATGTGGCGGAACAAGAAGAACGCTTTCGGCGATGGTTTAACCCCCGTGGTCGCCGAACCGATGACTTGTGACGTTTGCATTCGCCGTCCAACAACACATTCCTATACCATCACCCGATCATCTATCAGTACCCTCAGGTGGGCGATGAAACCGGCGGCCCAACCTTAGCCTGGGAGGCAACGCGCGAGGGTGTGGATGACTACAAGTATCTGTTCACGCTGCAGAAACTGACTGAGGAATTGACAACCAGCGGCGACCAACGAGCAAATCGCGCGCGCGTGCTTTGGAGAAAAATAGAAAGACAACTCAGCCGCATCGACTTCAACGGTTCGACGGGCTCCGCCGCGCAAGGGGACTGGACGGGACGAAAAGAGCTTTCGCCGGAGGGAGACAAGGTTGTCTCTGGCGACCACAAGATGGCCAACGGGTTCCGTTTCAGCGACTACAACGAATTGCGACGAAAAATTGCCGATGCGATTATCGAATTGACGAACCACGCAAGCTCCGTTCCGCTCGGTTCGACCTCGGCGACACCAGCGGCGGTACCAACGGTCTCACTACGTGTCAACCGGCATTTCCGGTGTACGATCTCAGCTTGCGACGTGCCTCTCACAAATCCGGCAAATCCCACTGATTCGTTCGGTTGTGACAATGACCGCCACACGTTACGATGTCCGACATAACACAACGCAACGTCAACCATCTTTCCGAGCACTCTCTTGCACTGGGGAAATCATGCGAGTTCTAATCACTTCTCTGACACTCTGCGCGTTGTTTGTCGTTCTTGGCGGTTGCGGCGGCGACAAGACAACTGAAACGAAGCCGACGGGCCAGCAAGAAGGCACGTCGGGAGCCAAGGATCAGGAAGAAGTCTCGTCCGGAGCCAAGGAATTCTGGTTCGTGACCAAGGACGACATCGCCGCGATATCCGTGCGCCCGAGCCGGATCTTGCGCAATCCGATGCTGAAAGACCTGCCGCGTGACACGGTGTTCGGCGAAATGACCGAGGACACGGGCATCGACCCGATGGACCTCGAACAAATGACCATATTGGTGGCGTCCTCCCTAATCCCCGACCCGAACGCTCCGCCAGCGGGTCCGGAATCACCGACGGTCGTGTTCCGGTTCTCGAAGGCGATAGACGCAAAATCGATGTCCAACCGGCTGCTGGATGACACCGTCGAGCGCAGCCACAACGGCAAGACGTACTATACGACTACCATTCCCGACGATGTCCCGGCTGAATACCGATCCATGATGCGCATTGTCGCGGGCTGCGCGCTAGAAGAGCGAACCTTCTTTGTCGGACCGGAGCCGAGGCTCAAGGCTATCCTGTCCCAGCAGGCGGGGTCGGCGAGCCCGCTGCGCGGGATGCTGGCCGAACTGGGAACCGACGACGACGCGATTGTCGTGGTGCGACTGGAGTCGGTAAAGGACAAGTTGAAAAGGCTCGCCGATGAAGGCCGCGAGGCACTTCCGCCGCCGATGGCCGATTTGGCTGATATTCCTGATCAACTCAGCAGCGCGGTCATCCGAGTGAATATTTCGAGCGACAACCTTTTGTCCGCTACACTCACCGGATACGACGCTCAGTCCGCCGGCAAACTGGAAACGCATATTTCCGGCGGCATCGACATGGCCAAGCAGGCGTTTGCCGGAATTCGCGACCAGTTAGGTATGGTCTTGCCCGGCGAGGCCGGCACGGAGGCGGCAGGGTTGGTCGATCAATTCATCGCGGGCATCACCGTCAAGAAAAGCGGATCGACCCTGGAGGTCAATGTCAAGAAACCCGCCGGACTGACGGACTTTGCCAACGACATCGGACCGAAACTGGCCGAGATGGCCGAACAATCGGCCCAAGACGCGATGCAAATGAACAACCTGAGGCAACTGGCCCTGGCGATGCACAACTATCACGACGTGAACGGGCACCTGCCGTCCACGATTCGCGACAGCGACGGCAAACCGTTGTTGAGCTGGCGGGTCCATCTGCTACCGTACCTCGAGGCAGACGATCTGTACCAACAGTTCAAACTGGACGAACCGTGGGACGGCCCCAACAACAAGCCCCTGATCGAGAGAATGCCCGAGGTGTTCGGCACCAACGGTGACGGCAAGACTAGGTACCTGGCCTTCAGTGGCGAGAACACACCGCTGGGCGGCGAGAAACCGGTCGGTTTTCGAGACGTCATTGATGGGACGTCCAACACGATCATGTGCGTGCAGGCGGGACCGGAAAAGGCAGTGACGTGGTCGAAGCCGGAGGACCTGGAATTCAACCAGGAGAACCCGTTAGCCGCCCTGGGGACGATTCCGGCCAAAGGTTTCCGTACTGCCCTGCTCGACGGTGGTTGCTACACGATCCCCAAGGACATCGAATTGGAGACACTCCGTCGCTTGATCCAGCATAACGACGGCCAACCAGTTGAAGATTTCCTTCCGTAAGCTTGCCGTAATCGGAGGTGTAAACGCGCCGCGTCCTCGCTCGCGTTTCGTGGTCCACCAAGTCCTGCTAGCAGGGCGGGCCACAAACGATTTCCAACTCGCGTCCCATGTCCAAAGACGCGGAAGTGGCACGCGGCGTGCAGACCAGTAGCACTCAGAACCAGAACATTGGTGAACGATTGTGAAAGGAAAAGCGTTATGTACAACACGAAACTGTTTCGGAAACTGATAAGTTGTTTTCTTGTCGCGGCATTTCTCTGCAGCGGCTCTGTTGCCGAGTCATCTGAGCAGGAACTGCTCACGGCAGCGGGGACGCCGGTAGAAGGGTCGTTGGACGTCTTTCTGGGTGAGCCACGGTTCGATACGCAGGTCGTTTTTGATGACGGTGATCACGTTCGCGAGCCGTACCTTGCGATTGGCGTCGACGGTACCCTTCTGGCGGTGCGCAACAACAAGAAGCATCTTCGGCGCAGCGAGGATGGAGGCCAGAGTTGGGGAGAAATCATCGATGTGCCCATCACCCATTCAGACAGCAATATGATTGTCGATGAAAACACCGGGGATATCATGTCTGTGCGAATGTGGGACGGCAAGGACAAGGTGTTTCGAAGCACGGACCACGGCAAGACATGGACGACGGAGGAGGTCACGATCAAACCCAACGAGTTGATGAGACGGTCTGCAGAAACCGGTTCGAAGGTGCGAGTCACGAAGGCATCGCCGCCCAAAATCGGCACGTACTTCATGCATGCCAATGCCAGCGAATCGGGCGTTACCCTCCGGCATGGAAAGCACAAAGGGCGACTGTTGGTGAGCGCCACGTTCCGGCCTCACGCCAAAGCGCATCCGTCCGATCGAGATCCCACCGATGCGATCTACAGTTGCGCCATCTACAGTGATGACGGTGGGGCCACATGGCAGGTCAGCGAGTTCTTTCCCGACGGTTACACCGAGGAGGCAGCCTTGGTGGAGCTGCACGACGGTCGGATCTATTACAACTCCCGAAGTCACAGCGGGTATTACGACAAGACCCTTGCCCGCGAGCTACGGCCGGACGAAACCAAACGGCGGGAGGCCTGGAGCAACGATGGCGGGGAGACTTGGGAGAACCTGAACATCAGCCAAGTGCTTCCAGACGGCGGCGGATACGGCAGGGGATACGGAATGAAAGGTGGATTGACACGCTTGCCCGTGAAGAACCGGGACGTTTTGATTTTCAGCAACGCGGACACAGGCGGGGGAGACCGGGCAAAGATGACCGTCTGGGCCAGTTTCGACGGCGGCAAAACGTGGCCCGTGAAACGTCTCGTCTATGCCCCATACGGCGCCTATTCGTCCTTGGTGGCCGGCCGGCCGGACACAGCCAGCGAAGGCCTGATCTACCTGCTCTTCGAAGGTGGGCCAGACGGCAGGTACTCCGCCATGCAGGTCGCTCGCTTCAACCTGTCCTGGATACTTGAGGGTGAACGGACGGGGAACGGTGAAGTTCCACAGTGGGTTCTCCCGTAGTGGGCGTAGGGCCGGTTCCCACCGGCCGATCAAATGACGATCAAACGCCCGGCCGGTAGGAACCGGCCCTACTCGGCTGCCTGCTGAATGTGGGCACGATTTTCGACAGATGCTGAGCCTATCAATCCCGGAGGGGAAGCCATGTTTGCACGCGCTTTCGCTTTTGTGTTGCTCTCGCTCTCGATCGCTTTCTCCGCGTCGGCGCAGGATGCGCCGTACACGCCGGATGACGCGACTGTGCTGCTCGCGCACCTGGATGGCGACGGTTCCGCGGCCAATCCCGGTGGACTGCCCATGCGCGTCCGGGGTGAAGTCGCGTACACTGCCGGAAAATTTGGCAAGGCGCTTTCCCTGAAGCGCGACGGCAGTGTCCTCTTCATCCATCGCGCACCGGCTCTGATGCCGCGCGAGAGGAGCTGGACCATCGAATGCTGGATCAAACCGACGGGCAAACCGACCGCCCGGATGGCCATCCTGGGGAATTTCGGCAACATGGGACGGCGTATCAGCCTCCAGTTGGACGGCCGCCGCCTGGTTGGACTGGTCGCCGCCGACGAAAACCACCGCGTGCAGGCCGCCAGCGGCAACCTGGGCGATGCGCTCTTCGACGGCCGGTGGCATCACATCGCCATGGTCCTCGACCGCGAGCGCAACGGCGAACTGCGCCTTTACCTCGACGGGCGGCAGGTCAACCAGGAGGCCGTGTATCAGCCATTGCCGTTCTTCATCGACGACGGCATCAACTTCACCCTCGGCGCCGGGATGCCCTGGACGGGCAAGAGCGGGTTTCAAGGGCTGATCGACGAACTGCGCATCACCGCTGGCGTGCCTAATGCCCTTGCCGCGCCGGCTGACGCGCCCGAGCCGCCCCCCGTCTTCGCACGTCCCATCTACTCAACCGCCGCTATCGGCCCCGATGCGCCCGATTCGCAGAAGCCCCTCAGCTTCAGCCCCTCCGGCACGGTCATCGTCATTCCCGACGTGCTTCCCATGAGCGCCGACATGGAATCCGCAAAACTTCTGGAAACGTGGCTGCAGAAGGCGCATGGCTTCGAGACCGGTTTCCAGCGGACCGGCCCCAGCGACGCCATCCAGCGCAATGCCGAACTGGTCCTGGCCGTCGGCAAGACGCCGTGGGTGGCGGGCGAGGAACTGGCCGACGTGGACCTGCACGGCTTCATCATCAAGCGGAAAGGCAACGTGGTTGTCATCGCCGGCGGCAGCCCGCGTGCGACGCTGTGGGGTACCGTGCACTTCCTCGACAAATTCGCCGGGGTCCGTTTCTATATGCCCGGCGATCTGTTCACCAGCGTGCCCGTTCTGGCGCCGGCGCCGCTTGCGGGAATCGACATGACCGTGGCGCCATTCGTCCGCTCGGCCAGCCTAAGCGGGCTTCACAACGACTACACGACCGAAAAGTCTTGGGACAACCGTAACGCCATGAACCGGCGCCGCGGCGGCAGCCATCAGCACAACATGTTCGCCCTCTTCCCGCCGTCGCGCTACGCCAAGACGCATCCGGAAATCTATCCGATCATGGACGGCAATCGCCTCATTCCGGACAAGACCACGCGGCACTGGCAGCCGTGCTTCTCCGAGCCGAAACTTGTCGACCTGGGCGTCGAGGCGGCGATCCGTTACTTCGGGAGCTACCCCGATCACGAATATATCGGCTTCGGCGTCATGGACACGAACGACTTCTGCCAGTGCGTCCGCTGCCGTACGCACTGGGACAAGAACATGGTGGCCGCCAACAGAAAGGAGACGGACGCGCGTCGCGTGATGATGGTTTGCTCGCGCATGACGCACGGACCGATTTACTGGGATTACATGAACAAACTCGCCGCGCGGCTCGAGACGGAATTGCCCGCGGCCGGCATCACGGACAAGAAGCTGATCGTGTCCATCGTCTACTCCGCGGCGCGGCAGTTGCCCAATAATGGAAAACTTCATCCGGACATTCTCACGTGGCACGTGTTCAAGTGGTCCGACGGCCTGATTGACAAACGGCTCGTGCCGCAGCCCGACGGGACGTTCAAACTGGGCCGAATGGATGAATGGCTCGAAGCCGGCAGCCACCTCGGTCACCACGACTGGGCGCACGGCAAGGGCATCCTCATCCCCCGCATCTACACCGGGCTGATGTCCGAGTCCTTCAAGCTCTTCCAGCCGCACGATCTCATTTACACGCACACCGAGGGCTATCCCAACTGGGGACTCGACGGCCCGAAGCTCTACGTCCACGGCCGGATTCACTGGGACCCCGATGTGGACGTCCGGCTGATCTGGCGGCAGTTCGCTGACGACATGTTTGGCCCGGCCGCCGATCCCATGCAAGAGTATTTCACGACGCTCGAAGAACTCTGGATCTCGCTGAACAACGATGTGGAGCGCAAGCTCAACCGCTGGCCCACCCAATTCAACACCAAGCCCGCGCAGCAGCAGACAATCCTCCACTGCCGCGCACTGCTCGACAAAGCCGCCGGTCTGGCCGAGACGGACGATCAGAGGCAACGCATCGAACTCTTCAGCAAGACATTCAAGCTGAGCGAGTATCTCTTCCGCATGGCCGCAAAGAACAAGGTGACTCAGGCCGAGGTGGACGAGGTGCTCGAGTATGCGAAGACAGTCATCATGCCCGATCCAATGACCGTCTACCGACAGACCAATCCCCAGGATGCCTACGACCGCATCGAGCGCGCCGTCTGGACGTTGGCCGGCCAGCGCGGTCTCAAGAAACCGTAAACACCTCACATTGAATCCACGTCTACACCAGATAGAAGTCGGCGGACGGGCTAACGTCGGTGATTCTGCTTCCGTTCAGCAGTGCCGTGCCTATTGAGATTGAATGACGGTCGCGTAGACTGAGGGCACGACGAAGTCGGTGGTCTGCTGCTTTCGGCAAAATCGATGAATCACGCTGGATTTGAATACGTTGTAGCCCGGGTATCACAGAACAAATGGCCCACATGACCTCACGCGAACGAATGCGGGCCGTCTTCACCGGCCAGCAACGGGATCGCGTCCCTTTTGCACCCTGCATCTACATTGATCACGCCAGCCATTGCATCGGGCACCAGTTCGAGGAGGCGTTGGCCGATCCTCGTTTGGGGATCCAATGGATGCTGGAGGCCCACCGACTTTACCGGAGCGATGTCGTGCGCGTTCTTCCCACGCCCCCTCACTCTTGGTTTCTCCGGAAGGAGGTCCAACGTCGCGGAGAGCGGCTGCTTCAGATCGACCGCCGCAGCGGCCAGGTGGATGGCTGGTTCGACGTCGAGGGCGGTGGAACGCTGATCCCGGCAGAGCCGCCTGACCCGGTGCTCACGATGAAGCAAGCCGAGGCGATCACCTTTCCGTCCACCGAGGAACTCCTGGAGACCGGCTGTCTGGATGCCGCCCGTGAGGTTACCGAGCAGGCGCATGAGGAGGGACTTTTCGTTATCGGCATGGCCGGGGGCCAGACTCTGAATTTCCTTTGCAGGCACGTGGGAGATTCGCAGAAAGCGCTTCTGATGATGGTGGACAATCCCGAGCTGGTACGGAAGATTTTCGACAAAGGAACGGATGCTTCGATTGAAATGGGAAAAGCCTTTGCCCGAATCGGAGTCGACTGCCTGTATATCGGCGATTCATGGGCCTCGGGCAGCGTCATTTCCCCGCGGATGTACTCCGATTACTGCACCCCCTGCTATCGCCGCGCCGCGGACGCGGCGCACGCCAATGGGTTGCTGGTGTACAAGCATTGCTGCGGGAACTACAACCCGCTGCTCGAAGCGGTGAAACAGGATCATCTGGACGGAATTGAGGGCATGGACCCAACCAGTGGAATGTCCGTGGCTCGTACACGCGAAGCTATCGGCGAGACGCTGTGCCTGATTGGCGGCGTGAGTTGCCTGACGCTGTTAGGAGGCACACCAGAGCAGGTCGACGACGATGCCCGAGCTTGCATCCGCGATGGCGGTTCGCGTTTTGTTCTGGGAAGCGCCTGTGCAGTGCCGAGGTTCACGCCGGTGGAGAACATGACCGCTCTCTCGCGTTCCGCGCTGCGTGTGGTTTGAGAAGATGCTGTACTCGATTCATTTGAAGGACACATTCATGTTTCCCAGCCCAGCAGTAACATCCGGTGTATGGACCACACACTACATGGGGCTTCGCGAAATCCGGCCAAATCAACTCTACGTGATCTACGACCTCGGCTTCTGGGGCAGGCCAGACAGCCGGATCATGGGCTGCACGATAGACGTTTCGGTGCCATGAGTGCGGTAGAATCGCGTACCTGGTGTCTGTCTCTCCATTCACTTATGATCAGATGGGATGACAGGTCACGTGGCCGCGAACACTGAAGTAGACTCAGGATGGAACTAGAATGCCAACACCCGCGATTCGACTGAGGGAGAAACTTGCAGGGTGAGTCACCACCGGCATAAGTCGTGGCGCCTTTCTGGTTAAGAATTGGGTCGGAATGGACCGCATTCAATATGGATACGAGATGAAATGTTAAAATTCTGTATTCTCCCGGCTTCAGCCGCACTAGCGTGCGCTGTCTTCGTAATTGTCTCTCATCGGAGCGCGTTTGCCACCGAACGCCCGAACGTGGTCTTTGTGCTCGTTGACAATCTCGGTTACAGCGATATCGGCTGTTTTGGTTCAACGAAGCATCGAACTCCGAATATCGATCGACTGGCGGACGAGGGCGTGCGGTTGACCAGTTTCTATAGTGCGGCCCCGGTCTGTACGCCGTCGCGAGCAAGTTTTCTTACCGGCTGTTACCCGCGTCGAGTGGGATTGCACGTCGACTACAACGGGACGCAAGTCTTGATGGCCGTTTCGTCCCGCGGATTGAATTCCGACGAGCATACAATCGCCGAACTGTTGAAAGAGCGCGGGTATACGACGGCCTGCTTTGGCAAGTGGCACTTGGGCGACCAGCCGCCCTTCCTGCCACGCCGGCATGGATTCGACGCGTTCTTTGGGCTTCCTTACAGCGAGGACATGGGCGAACGTGCGGCAACCGCGTTCCGAGTGGCCGTTCCGCCGCTCCCTCTGATCGAAGGTGAAACCGTGATCGAAGCGCCGACGGATCCGAGTCAGTTGACGCGACGGTTCACCGAACGGGCAGTCGAATTCATCGCGAAGAACAAAGACCGGCCGTTCTTTCTCTATCTGCCGCACACAATGCCGGGCAGCACGCGGGAGTCGTTCGCCAGTGAACGGTTCAAGGGCAAGTCTGCCAACGGCACCTACGGCGATGCGGTCGAGGAACTCGACTGGTCGATGGGCGAGATCTTGAAAACGCTGAAACAGCATGGAATCGACGATCGGACACTTGTGATCTGGACGTCCGACAACGGCCCGTCATTCCGCCGAGATGTGGCGCACGGCAGTGTCGCACCTTTGCAGGGCTGGGCGTATTCCACCGACGAAGGCGGCATGCGGATGCCGTTCGTTGCTCGCTGGCCGGGACGGATCCCCCCGGGAACGGAGTCCGACGAGTTGACTACGGCGATGGACCTGCTGCCTACCGTCGCCAAACTGGCGGGCGGCGAGGTGCCCTCGGATCGCGTGATCGATGGCCATGACATCTGGCCGCTGTTGTCCGGAAAGGCAAACGCGAAATCTCCGTACGAAGCGTTCTACTTCTACTTCCTCGGCCAGTTGCAGGCCGTGCGCTCCGGCAAGTGGAAGCTGTATTTGCCGCTCGAAGAGAAATGGGACCGCCGCCGTTGGCGCAACGAACAAGGCGATCCGTGCGAGTTGAAGCTGGTTGATCTCGATGCCGATATCGGCGAGGAACACAATCTCGCCGCCGCCAATCCGGAAGTGATCAAGGGACTGATGGCCCACGCGGAATGGGCCCGCGAAGAACTGGGCGACATCGGCAAGACCGGAACAGGCCAGCGTCCGGCCGGTCACTACCCCAACCCCCGACCGCTGTGGCTGAACCGTGTCAAGAGCGTGCCGGAGTAGGTCTCCGGCACCGACGCGCGGCTCAGCAGGAGCTTCGCCCTCCCGATTCCTCGACAGCCCTTGTTATTTCAACGGAGAACGCCCAATGACGATTCTCGATGTAATACTGGCTAAGGTCTCATCGACTCTCTTGTTCATCACGACGACTTGCGGTGTTGTCGTCGATGTCGCCCGATCCGACCAGCCAGCGAAGGGCGACGCGAAGGTGGTGGATCTAGGCCGCGGTGCCTTGGTCGAGTTGGTGTACATCCCGCCGGGTAAATTCGTGATGGGCAGTACGCCGGAAGAGCGCGCCTGGGCCGCCGGCCCGGAAGGTGGGGCCGCGCCGGGAAAGGGAGGCGACGGGCGGGAAAGGTTTGAAGGTGATCCTCGTCTGACACGCATCAGAGATGGCTTCTGGCTGGGGCGCACCGAAGTGACCGTAGGACAATGGCGCAGGTTCGTGGAAGATACCGGCTACGTCACCGACGCGGAGAAGCCGGGCGGCATGACGCAATGTTTCAATCCGGAGTGGACGAGTTCCTCGAAGATCCTGCCGCATCCGTGGAAAGCGATGACCGACAAGAGCTGGCGCGACCCAAATTTCGGATTCGCAATGCGAGACGATCACCCGGTCGCCTGCGTGAGCTGGAACGATGCGAGGGCGTTCTGCCGGTGGTTAACAAAGAGGGTGCGCCGGGCGGGTCGACTGCCCGACGGTCTGGAATACCGGTTGCCCACCGACGCCGAGTGGGAGTATGCGTGCCGCGGCGGCCGCGAAAGCACGATCTTCTGGTGGGGTAACGATCTGAAAGACGGCGAGGGTAGGCTGAACATCAACGGGAATGATCCATTGCCCGGAAGACAAGAAGGCTGGGCGAGAGCAGAGGTGCCGTGGAGCGACGGCTTCGCTTTTCTCTCCCCGGTGGACCACTTTGGTCAACGGGGGCGTAACGGCTTCGGTTTGGCCGATATGTTGGGGAATGTGTGGGAGATCTGCCTGGACCACTGGGATCCGAAAGGGGCGCACGAGGACGTGTGTCTCGATGATACTCCGCGGCGCGTGTGTCGGGGTGTCTCGTTTCTTGCCATACCCGGATTCTCCCGCTGTGCCGTTCGTCTCGGGCTCCGCGGTCACAGCTACTCCGACTCCCGCGACGGCTTCCGGTTATGCCTTGGCGTGCCGCGTGGCTGAAGAATTACCGACGGCCCCAAAGACTCGCCGTCGTGATCGAGGGGATAGTGCTCTGTTCAAGCATCCACGCGATCAGGAACCGCCGGTCCTGGTCGCCAACGCACTCACGTGCCGTAACGCCCGGCCATACAACTTCTCACTGCGTTTGCCGTCATCGATGGCAAGGTTGCCGGCCAGTAACAGATAGCACACCCCCGTGGAATGAACGGCCGGCTCCTCGAACGTCGCCCGATCGATATAGCTCTTCGGATCAAAGACGACGATGTCGGCGTACATATCCTCGCGCAAATAGCCTCGCTCCGGTAGCCCGAGGATGTCGGCCGGCAGCCCGCTACAACTGCGAATGGCTTTGGCCAACGGAACCACCTTACGTTCGAGCGTGTATACTCCGATCTTCCGCGGAAACGTACCGAAACTCCGCGGATGGATACTGCCCTCCGGCTTTGCCACGTGTCCGGAACCGTCGGACGCCGTCGCCACCCACGGAACGGTCATTCCAAACAGCACATCCTCCTCGGACATGGAGAAACTGACCGCCCTCGCGCCGCCCTGCTCGTGCAGCTTGACCACCAGATCCACGATGTCCATGTCTTCGGATTCGGCGATCTCTGCAAGGTGGCGGCCTCGCCACTTCGACGTCTTACACGATGATAACGCGATCGTCCTGGTCAGCGAGAGCTGCGAACGGATCAACTCGCGGATCATTTTGTCAAATTTGGGATCAGCCTTCATCCGCTTGATTACGTGATATCGGCCCTCTGGGATCCTGTCATGAGGCAACAGAATGGTGTCGAGCGAAGTAGCGCACGCCACATACGGATACTGGTCGGCCGTCACCACCAGTCCGTTCTTCCGGGCCTTGTCAACAAGAGCAACAGCGTCCTTGAGGTGCCCCCAGTTGGGTTTGCCGTTCGACTTGAAGTGGGCGATATGAACTGGGATATCCGCTCGCCGGCCGATCTCAAGAGCCTCCTCGATCGCCTCGATCAATCGATCCTCTTCGCTGCGAATATGCGTTGCGTAAATCCCGCCATGCGCCTTGACCCTTTTGGCGAGTTCGGCAAGCTCATCCACCTTCGCAAAACACCCCGGCGCGTAGATCAAACCGGTCGACATGCCCCACGCTCCCGCACGCATTCCCTGGTCGATCAGGCCGTACATCTTGGCAATCTCGTCCGCGTTCGCCGGGCGGAGGACGTTACCAAGCACCGCCTTTCGCACGTTACCTTGCGGAACCAGATGGGCGATATTCGTGCCTGCTCCCTTCTCGTCGATGCCATCCAGAAACTCGGCTACGTTCCCTTTTCCACCTCCGCAGTTCCCCGTCACAACAGTAGTGCAGCCCTGCGTAAGATAGTTCACATTGTCGCGCGTGGCCGATTTCACGATCGACGAATCGCAATGGGTATGCAGATCGATGAACCCCGGCGCAATCACCAGACCCGTGCAATCGATCTCGCGACCCGCCTTGCCGATGTCGAAGTTCCCCACGGCCACAATTCGCTCACCCTGAATCGCGACGTCACCCACGACACCGTCCGAGCCCGTTCCGTCATAGATCGTCCCACCACGAAGCAGCACGTCCGCGCCCGCGCCCAGGCAAGGCTTCACCGGCCCTGGCAGAAGACACACTTGCGCCAGTAGGATTGCAGTTAAGTAGTAAACGGGCTGACGTTGCACAGAGTCCGATGGTCGCATTCCCCAAACCTCCCGTAGTGCGTGGCAATCTGCAGAAGCCCAAGCCTGTCAGGTCGGATGTTCAGCATCGCTCGAGAAATAACTGTCGCATCTGTTCCTGTAGCTACGGTCGCCAGACCGTGGTTTCCGCTGCCGTTCCACGCTCTGACGAACGTCGCTACGAAGCCCCCGAGCCGGGTGCTTAGAGTCTAAGCGACGAGAAACGCCCCGTCCACTCAGAGAGCCCATGTAGGTCTCGGGCGCCGCACGCAACGTCATGCAACGTTGGTTGTCACCGCGGGCCGTGTGGGATTAAGATTAGGATTAGGATTACGATCAAGAACAGACGTTCAAGGCCAGGGCTCCAATAGGAAAGAAAGCGAAATACCATGAACACGATCGACCGACGCGAATTTGTGAGAGCATCAATTGGTTTGGGCGCCGCAGCACTTAGCATCAGTATACCTCGGACAGCCCCCGCCGCATCGACCACGTCAAAGATGCGACTTGGGCTGGTCACCTACCTGTGGGGCAAGGATATGGATCTGCCGACATTGATCAAGTCCTGCGAGGATTCAGGGCTCGAAGGTGTCGAAACGAGAACACAACACGCTCACGGTGTCGAGCCTTCACTGTCAAAAACGCAGCGAACGGAAGTAAAACAGCGATTCGCCGACAGTCCGGTGACTCTGGTTGGCTACGGCTCGAACGCTCAATACCATGAAGCGGACCCGGCCAAAGTCAAGCACAATATCGAGCTGACGAAGCAGTACATTCACCTGATGCACGACTGCGGCGCGACAGGCGTTAAGGTCAAGCCGAATGGCTTCCCCAAAGACGCTTCGCGTGAAAAGACGATCGAACAGATCGGAAAGGCGCTAACCGAAGTCGCCGCTTACGGCGCCGATTATGGGCAAAAGATTCGCGTCGAAGTCCACGGTCGCGGGACCAGCGAATTGCCGGTCATGAAAGCGATCTTCGATATCGCCGACCATC
>CAZURK010000184.1:0-30824 GCA_964623055.1 uncultured Pirellulaceae bacterium | reverse complement strand
TCTATCTGCCTCCCACGGTCGACAGACTGTGCCATTACGACCAGGGCATGGTGCTGCTGGCCGGCGTGACCGGCTCGGGCAAGTCGACGACCATCGCGTCGATGTTGAACCTGGTCAACCAGACCTATCGCAAGCACATCCTCACGCTGGAAGATCCAATCGAGTTTGTCTTCACCGAGGAGAAGTGTCTGATCAACCAGCGTGAGATCGGGCAGGACGTCAAGGATTTTGCCATTGGCATGAAACACGCCGTTCGCGAAGACCCGGACGTGATGCTGGTGGGCGAGATGCGTGACGAAGAGACGTTTATGACCGCTATCCACGCGGCCGAGACGGGGCACTTGGTTTTCGGAACGATCCACGCTTCCAGTGCACCGACGACCATCGGGCGTATTCTCGATTTGTTCCCCGAGGAGATGCACGGTGCGATTCGCAGCGCCATTGCGTTCAATATGAAGGGGATTGTCGCGCAGAAGCTGCTCAAAGCGATCAAACCCGGCGTAGCTCGTGTGCCGACCGTCGAAATCATGTTCTTCACGCCAACCGTCCGAAAACTAGTCCTGGAGGGCGGTGATCATAAGCTGCCCGACGCCATCCGCATCGGCCGAGAAGATGGCATGCAGGACTTCACAATGAGCCTGAAGAATCTGCTTGACGACGAACTGATAGACCGGCCCACCGCCTTTGCGGTGGCGCCCAATCCCGATGCCCTGAAGATGGCTATCAAAGGAATCGATGCTGCTGCGCCGGCGATCCTTTAACGAATCCGTCCAAGTTTGTAGAATCTCACTTTGGCTGTTACCCCAAGTAAAACGCAATCAGGGGCTTACCAAACATGGGTCTGTTCGGAAAAAAGAAGGTCCAGGTTGTCGAACCACCGATCGATTTGAAGGCCGAAAGCGGATCGGCTGCAGAAGACCAGCAACGGGAGATCGCCTGCAGACAAAGCGAGGCCATCGTCCCGACCAAGGAGTTGATCTACGATGCGCTCGCAAAACGCGCCGACAAAGTGATGCTGGATTACACCAAGGATGCGGTGTCCGGGCGTTACATGATTGACGGCGTCTGGCACAACATCGAGCCGCGCGACCGCGTAACCGGGGACGCCATGCTGTTGGCGCTGAAAAGCCTGGCCGGCCTGAAGCCGGAGGAACGTCGTGCTCGCCAGGAAGGCAAGTTTAAGATCGAGCACGAGATCACGAAGGTCAAGTTTGACGGAACGATAACGAGCCAGGGAGTACAGACCGGCGAGCGAGTTGTCGTCGAACTTGCGGCCAAGAAGAAACGAGTCTTCAAGTCACTGGACGACATCGGCATGCGCGAGGCGATGCAGGAAAAGCTGCGCGAGCATATGCGCGCCGAATCTGGGATGGTAATTATCTCTGCCCCGCCCGGCGGAGGCTTCACGACAACCTGGAACGCCACCATTACGTCGACGGACCGCCTCTTGCGCGATTTCATCGGAATCGAAGACGAGAACAATCGCGAGACGCGTGTCGAGAACGTGAACATGGAGATGTTGAACGTTGCGGGCGGTGAGACTCCCGACAAGATGATGAAGAAACTGTTGCTCAGACAGCCAGACGTCCTCACGCTGGCGGACCTGATCAATGCCGACACCGTGAACAGGATGTGCGATTTGGCCAACGATCCCGATGAAGGCAAACTGATCATTGCCGGCGTAAGAGCCAAGGACGCCGTGGAAGCCCTTCTGCGAGTACTGCTGCTGAAAGCTTCGGCCAAGGATTTCGCCCAGGCTGTTCGCGCCGTATTGAACGTGCGTCTGGTGCGAAAACTGAATGATACGTGCAAACAACCGTATCAGCCGCCGCCTCAACTGCTTCAGAAACTTGGGATTCCGCCGGGACGCGTGCAGGCGTTGTATCGCGAATGGCAACCGCCGCCGCCCGATCCCGAACGGGAAAAGAAGGAAATGAAGGAAGGGCTACCTCCCGGGGCATGTCCCCTGTGCAGACAAGAGGGCCCTCAGTGTGGTGGTATTGGGTACAGGGACCGCACAGGCATCTTTGAATTGCTCGAGGTGACGGACCAAATCCGCGAGGCCCTCGTGAAACAACCCAAGCTGGATGTGCTGCGCAAGATCGCCCGCGCCGGTGGCCATCGTGGGCTGCAGGAGGAGGGTATCGTGCTAGTGGCGCAGGGAACAACTTCCTTGACGGAACTGCAACGCGTTTTGAAGTAGCATGAGCCAAGACCGCGAGCCACACGTCATTCTGTCTGCCGAGGCAGACAACCAGGTCCAATATCGAACGGTCAATTGGACGGCCGTCGCATCGCTTTTGCTGGGTCTACTTTCGGCCACGGCTATTGCCAGTAAGCCTATGTGGTGTGTGCCAATCGTCGGTATCACCCTGGCCATCATTGCCTTGTGGAGCCTATCCAGAAGCGACTCGGGCGTGCTGGGGCGCGGAGCGGCGCGTGTCGGCTTGGCGCTCAGCTTGCTCTTCCTGGCGTGCGCCGTCACTGGCCACCTCGTCCGACAACAGACCCTACGTCGTGAGGCCCGACCGCACACGACCAAGTGGATCGAGATGGTGCGAAACGGACAACTGCGAGAGGCCCACCAATTGTACTTGCCCCAGCGCGAGCGTCAGCCGCTCGGCGCCAACTTGAAGAAACACTACGATGATGTTTCGGGGAGGGCGCAAGAGGAGATCGATGTGTTCTTTAATGACCCGCCGCTCAGCAAGATCATCGAACTGGGCCAACAAGGCCAACTGCGGTATGTTGGAGACGAGGGAGTCTCCACGTTTCGCGAGTCCGGCGCGAGTTTGGACATGATCGTTCAACAGTACGCGATCGACTACGAAGTCGAAGGCATGCCGGAAACTCTTTCGTTTGTGGTCTCTATCAGTCGACAGTATGACTCCGAACACGGCGAGGCACGCTGGCGTGTTCGAGAAGTCACCGAACCGGGTGCCGCTCGCTGGTGAGTGATCCGATCCATGAACGCCTCCGAGATCACCTCCGGCATTCGCAGTGTTGTGCATGTCGCCGTCTACTTCGAGGAACTTAAGCAGTCGGCTCGTGAATTGGCCGAGCGCGCCGCGGCATCCGCCCGAGGGTACTTCACTCCAGACGAAGAGGAAGCTGCCCAGGGTCTGCTCGTCTCGTACTGGCAGACTCGGAACGCGCTGTTCGAGTTAATCACGTCGTTCCGCGCGGACACGGAGTCCGTAGACGAAGACCGCCCGCCCGTGTTTCTCACCGCGTTCGCTGCCGCATTGCTGCTGGTGGACGCCGCTCGGTTTCTGCGCGAGACGGTGCACGACCGGCCTCTGGTAAGACAGAAGTTGAACGAACCGCTACCGCAGTTTGGCATCGAAGGCGGCGTTTACGACCACGTCCAGCGGTCGCTGCTCAGCGCGCGCAATGCCTGGCATTTGTACCACGCCGTCGAGTATTTCGAGGAGAACGAGGCGCAGCTACGCGAGCGGGCCGCGAATTCGCAACTCGAACCGGTGATGCAGATTGTCGACCGGCTGAGACATCGGCTCGATGTTAGTGTCGCACAGTTTGCTCGGGTGAAATTGCGTACGCGAGCATCGCAAATCGTGCGAAAAATGGCGCGCAGCCTCCTGGGTCGGGCAATGTACGGTCTGCAAAAGTGGGGCGGTAATCTGGTTGCGGACAAGTACGTGCGACTCGGCCACCGGCCTGCGTTGCCTACGGAAACATCGGCGCGGCTTCGTTCGTTGCTGCTCCCCGGCGATGTGATCATCGTTCGCAAAGAGTACGCGCTGACTAACTACTTCTTGCCGGGGTACTGGCCCCATGCAGCGCTGTATCTGGGGCGCGCCGAGTCGCTGCAACCGCTGGAGCCCGGAGTCAAGGACGAACATCGACCTCGCTGGCGTCGTTTGTTGGAGGCGGCTGGTGACAGTGAGGACCGCGTTTTGGAGTCGATGAAGGATGGCGTCTTCGTCAGATCACTGGATTCGCCATTCGCGTCGGACTCGATCGTCATCCTTCGGCCCATGCTTCAAGTGGCCGATGTTGGCTGTGCCTTGGGGCGTTCGCTGCTGCACGAAGACAAAGCGTACGATTTCGACTTCGATTTTCGGCGGGCCGATCGCTTGGTGTGTACCGAAGTGGTCTACCGCGCCTATGACGGCGTCGGCGACCTCAGCTTGCCGTTGACCGTCCGCGCCGGCAGGCCAACGCTCTCTGGCAGCGATTTGATCCACATGGCGATCGACAACGCCAATTTCAGCCCAGTCGCCGTTTTCGCTCCCGCGCTGGCCAAGGGTATCGCTATCGGCACCGCGGCTGTGAAAGTCCTGCAGGCGGGAGAAGGCGATCACAAGTGATACGGGTGCCGCTGCGGCGTGTTCAGCAAGCGGTTCGCGTGCGCGTCCCCCACGAAACACTGCTTGTTGCCGTCCCAATAGAGCTTTCGGCCGAGCAAGTACGCAAGGTTCCCGATGATGCACATGGTCGCCGCGTTGTGACCAGCCTCGATATGCATGCACGGTTTCCGGCCGGTTCGAACGGCCCGTACCCAGTCCTCCACGTGATTCACGTTGTAGTCCGCGTGCTTGTCCATGCGGTAGACTTCCACGCCGCCGGGCACTTTGAAGTTCCGCGCCTTTTCGTCCGCAGGAATTCGCGTACCGTCGCGGCATACTACCAGTTCATCCTTGTCGCCGTGGAACACCATGCCGAACCCGCCCTGACCGCGATGCTCGCCCGGTTGGGACCAGACCACCTGCCAGTCCGGATCTTTGAACGTGTAGACCACTTCCATTTCCACCGGGCAGTCAAATAGCCCCTGGTTGGGCGGCGTGCCCTTGGCTTCGACGGTCACGGGCTGCTGGTCGTCCGCATCCATGCACCAGCGAATGATGCTGAACACGTGGGCTCCGCGATCGCGGATCACGCCTCCGCCAGAGTCCATAATGAAGCGGAATCTACCCGGATAGAAGTTGGTGTTGTGCGGCCGCCAGCGCATTGGCCCCAGCCACATGTCCCAAAATCGTTCCGACGGCGGCGGCGTGTCGGCGTTCGGGCCAGCAGTCGGGTTCAGCGTGTGCCAGCAAGTCACCTTCTTCACTCGGCCGAGCATGCCGTTGCGGATGTAGGTGCAGGCTTGGTGAGCCGGCTCGGCAGACCGCGCCTGCGAACCGATCTGCACAACGCGATTGTGCTTGCGCGCAGCCGCGATCATCGCGTTGCCCTCTTGGATCGTTACCGATGACGGCTTCTCGACATACACGTGTTTGCCAGATTCGCAGGCGTGGACGGTCTGCACGGAGTGCCAATGATCGGGCGTGCCGATCATCACCGCGTCGATATCTTCGCGTTGGAGCAGTTCGCGGTAGTCGAAACAAGACGCCGCACCCGGCACCGAGCTCGCGGCCTGCGCGAGTCGCCGTCCGTCGATATCACAAAGTGCCACGACACGAGTGAGCCCGGATTGCTGTAGAGTCAAATCGTACTGTAGCAGCGATCCGGCCCTGCCGCCGACACCGATATGGCCGACGTTCAACCGGTCGTTGGCGCCGAATGCACTCGACGGCACCAGAGCGGGCACGCCTATGGCAACGCTCGTGGCGGCGAGAAACTGTCTTCGATTTTGCCTGTGCATGGAGATGATCCTCTCAAATGGAAGGACACCCATCCCGGTAGGTCCCGCTTGCCGAGCGGGACCTCTTCCTTGTCGGTCCGCGCACACGTCCAGGTCCCGCTCGGCAAGCGGGACCTACTTGGCGGGGACCTCATTCATTCCGGTCGTTGTCCCCGACCTTCGTCCCGTAGACCGGAGTAAGCTTGCGGCACGGCACGCCGTCGACCGACTCGCCCCGTGCTCGCAACGACTGCGCAAGATTCGTCTTGAAATCCTCCGGCGCGGCATCGAACGCTTGTTTGAGGGCGTCGAGAGATTTCTTGCCCGGAATCCGCTCCAACGCGCAACGCGCATCCTCGCGCAGTTGGCCGATTGGCACGAATCCCGCGATTGTTTCGACCGACTCGTCACCACCGATCTCCGACAACATCCACAGCACTTCGCGACGAACCGCAATAGGCTGCTCGTCGTTCAACAACTCGATCAAGGCCGAAACAACCGCTCCATCCGCAGCGTCAGTGCCGGGAGGCCATGCTCCGCGGACGACCGCCCACAAACCGTTCTTCGCGGCTCTGGCCACTTCCTGGGCCACGCCGGATTCGCCCATCACCGCAGCCAGCGGTTTCACGGCCGACGCGCCGAAATCTCCCGCGCTCAGCCAGGCTGCACAACGCGCGCTGGCATCTTCGCTCCTAATTCCTGCAATCAGTTCTTGGACAGACATGTTACAGCACCTATTGGAAATCGAGGTTGGATCTACTCGTTTGGCCGCTCGAACGAATCCAGGGCCCATCTGATTCCGCCTAGTAGAAGCACGTTGAACGCTTCATTCTCGAAGTCACTGGGATGCCCCAACGTTGTGAAAAACACTCGGCCGCCGTTGTACGTGGTTGTCCAGGCGACCGGGTGCTCCGGTTCGTCGTCCGACCAGCGCCCTGTCATCAGGATGGTTACCGCGTCGGCCACCGGTTCCATCCGATACAACCAACTTTCGCTGTGGAACTCTTTCGGCGTCATTCGCTTGACAACCGGATGGCTCGCCGCGTCGGCCACCAACTCTACGTCACAACCAGTCTTTCGTGAGCGGCTGTCGTAGCCCTGGTAGTGGCAGTTTAGCACCTCGCGGTCGAAGTCGCGCCAGCTGACATGGCCGGATGGGATTGGCCCCTGCACCTGGAAAGGCACAACGCTTGTCCGGATTCCCACCAGCGGTCTCTCCGAACGGATGTACCGCTCCAGATGGTCCATATGCGTGACCGGCAACGCGCGACGTCGCATGGATAACACCACCAGATCCGCGCCATAAAGCGCTTCCAGACCGGCCACATCGTTGCGTTCAACTCCCGTGTCGCCTTTGGCAAAGCAGAACGTACACCGAAAATCCTTCTCCAGGTGCTTCTTGGCAAACGCGGGCAGTGTCTCGCCGGTGCCGTACTCCTGTTCCGCAACGACGAACACGATGTGCGGTCGCCCGTCGTTGGGGCTCATTCCGACCGCTTGAATCAACTGGCGGCTCGCCACGGTAGGCCCGATGTGTTGTTCGATATGTCGCTCGATGCGGGCACTGCCCTTTGCAGGCGTGAAGTTGGGATCCGGCTTTCCATCCGGCCCGATGCCGTTGGCCGTGATTGCCTCGACTAGGTCACGCACGACGATCGCGCGCAAGCCGTGGTTCTTCATGTTGCGGATGCCGAAACTCCGGTACTGCACGCACATATTGCTGGCCACGCCCATGTATAGCAGCGTGTCGATTCCACGCTCGCGACAAAGGCTCAACAACTCGCCGCCGTTATTGCAGTCGCCGATCAGATCACCTTCTTCGATCTTCAATCCAGGGTGTTGACGACTCCACGCCCGTCCTTTGCCACACGGTTCATCAGGACCGCATTCGCAATGATCTGTGGGGCCGGGAGGCCTGGGAGCCTGGAAGCCGATCGTCTCCGGCGCCGGATGCCGCGGGATGGCCTGCATAGCTTTGCGCTGCGGATAGTCCTTGTAGAAATCCGTTGTGTCGGATGGCGCAAAAACTACCTGAATCCCCAGCTTTCTCGCGGCCGCCAACGTGTGATTCATCCGAGGGACCAGGTTCCCGACTCGGTCGGTATAGGTCTTGCACCAGTGGCGATCCCACATGTCGATCACCACGACTGCCGACTTCGCGGGATCAAGCGTCACCGCCTTCTCAAACGCCGTGCCTGCTCCGTCACGCTGCCGGACAGTCAATTCGATGTAAGAAGAGGGTTGCGCTGATTCGGACGCGGGCGTCGCCCAACCGACAAGCAAGGCTGCAAACAGGAGAAAGCGGGCTCTCACGCCACCAGACCTGCTACCTTTCCCCTTCTTGCGATCCCGGATTCTGGAGTGAATCATCATCGAGGAACCTCGCGAATGAAGGGGACGATCGCGTATCACTAGTCCCACATGCTGACCACGATAGCTCAGTCCGCCGACGGCCGTCAATCAGATTCCGCATAATCCGGCTCACGTTTTCTACCACGCCTGCGTGGACGGCACAGCAAGTGTTCATCTATGACAAGCTATACCAATCGCTCAGAGCATTCTGCCAGTTGGCAGGAATCCAGGTGACGCCGGTTTGAGATCTCCTGGTCTCGCCCTGCTTGACACCGGCCTCTGACTCAACTACACAGAGGTCGAGGTTAGGCTAGGCGATTGCCGTTCTATCGACAGCGAGTCCACCAAAGCCACATTAGGCTACTCGTAACAGTCCGAACTGATGCCACGTTGAAACAAGGGAGGACGTAACATGTCGGAGAAAGCGCTGCACGACGTAAGGTTCGCCAAGGCTGGGGACGTGATGAGCAAGGACGTGGTATGTATCGAAGGCACGGCAACGGTGGCCGATGCCGTCAGACTGATGAGGGAGAAGAAGGTCTCCAGCTTGTTCGTGGACCGAAGAGGCCAGGAGGATGCCTGGGGGATCGTGACCCGAAAGGATGTGGTAAACAAGGTTGTGAATCCGGGAATGGATCCCAGCGAGGTTCATGTCTTCGAGATCATGAGTAAGCCGCTCATTACCGTTTCCCCCGGATTGGCGCTCAAGTACTGCGCGCGCCTGTTCGATTCGGCCGGTATTAGGCGAGCGCCCGTTTTCGACGGTAAGGAGATCATCGGGATTCTGAGCAACACGGACATTTTTAACGCAATCCAGGTGTAACGGCCTGGGTGGATTCCGTTCGGCCAGCCCCCGTCCCTGCGCAGCTTCCACGTGACCAGGAAGGAAAGTTCTCCGCGGGCGAGGCATTCGCTCGCGGAGAACAGGTGTGATTGTCCGCTATCTCCCTCCGAGACGGCGATCGCTTATGCTGCGTCCACTTTTCCCACAATCAGGACATTAGCTTGATCACGATGGCGGTAAGATCGTCGCTTTGCGTCTTCTGTCCTGAAAACTCCTGAACGGCCTGATACAGACTCTGGATGATTCCCTCGGCAGTCTTGCTCCGATTGGCACGGACAACATCGAGCACGCGTTCCGTACGAAACTGCTTTCCCGCTGGTGAGCTTGCTTCTATGAATCCGTCCGAGAGCATAATGACCGTGTCACCCGGGTCGAGCTTGACGGAAATACCCATGGGAAACTCGGCATCGGGTGTGATGGCCAGGGGAAGCCCTGTGCTTTCGAGCCGGGCTTTCAAATCGCCTGAGACGTCAAGCACATAGCCGTCCGGGTGTCCGGCGCTGGAGTAGGAAAGAGAGTGGCTCTGATAGTCCAACCGAGCGAGCAGGAACGTGACAAAGTGCTCGTCGGCGGTCCTGGCGGCCAGAGCCTGGTTCAGAAGCCCAAGAATCTCCTGGACGTTGTCGCTTACCTGTACCAGCGACCGCAAATGGGCACTGGTAGCAGCCATCAGCAGCGCGGGGCCGAACCCGTGTCCTGACACGTCGCCGACGGCGATCGCCACTGATCCGTCGATCATTGGCAAATAGTCGAAATAGTCGCCGGCCGCAAGTTCGGCAGGGGACAAAGCCCCCGCGATATCGAAATCCGGCAGCGTAGGCGGAGTCTGCGGCAGGAGACGCTTTTGGATTTCCTGTGCCGCCTCCAGTTGGACCTGCCGCTCTCTTAGCGTTTCCTGCGCCCGCTGTGCTCGTCGGCGCTCGGTGATGTCGCGGATGATGCCTCCGATACTGACAAGCTCGCCCTGAGCATTGCAGATGGGAAACGCCGAAAGCGAGATGTCGAGCCGCCGGCCATCGCGCAGGGCGTGGGTCGATTCCACTTGGCTGACCGTTTCGCCCCGTTTGACTTGTTCAACGATCCCTAACACCATGTCACGGTCTTCCGGCGGTGCCAATATCGAAATCCGTCTACCGTGCACCTCTTCAGCGGAGTAACCGAACATTTTCTCCGCACCTTGGTTCCAGCTCAGCAAGGTCCCGTCCAAGTCGGCACTGACGATGGCGTCTTCGGTGGACTGGGCGATGGCCGCCAGTTGCGCGCGTTCTGCCTCGGCCCGCTTCTGACTTGTCAGATCGCGCAGCACGATCAGATAAGCGGGGCGTCCCTCCCACGACATCTCGGCAACCCGCACTTCCACCGGCACGTGTTGACCGTCGCTTCGGACAATACTGGTTTCCGTCAGCGTCCCCGCCGTCATGGGAAAGCCACAACGTGTGACCGGTAGTTCGTCTGCCGAGCGGCCGAAGAGCGCCTCGGCGGCCGGATTCGAGAACCGTACGGTTCCCCGACTGTCCACGACCACCATTCCGTCGACATTGCTGGTGATGACATTGGTCAGGTTTGCCTCACTGGTGTGGGTACGTTGCAGGGCCCGCTGGAGCTTTGCCCGGTTCTTGTTCCGCGCCCTGGCGTAACTTATGGAGCGGAGCAGCAGATCGGTGTCGAATTTGCCCTTGACCAAGTAGTCCTGCGCGCCCTCTCTGGCCGCCTCGACCGCCAGCGACTCGTCATCCAATCCGCTGAGCACAATGATGGGCACCACGGGCGCATGAGAACGAATCTTCTGAAACGTCTCCAGCCCCCGGCTGTCCGGCAGACCGAGATCCAGCAGCACTACGTCAATGCCCCCCTTGGCAAGCCGGTCTAGACCTTCTGAGAGCGACGCCGCGTGGGTCAGCCTGAAGTCGACGCCCCGAGCTTTCTTCAGGCAGCGCGCAACGAATTTGTAATCCGCGATATCGTCCTCGATCACCAAGACGTTGCGGTGCTTCACCGGCTTGCGTTCTCGGTCGGGCGCAACCATCGCCGGGAGAAAATCTACCGAAGAGTCTTCATCGAGCAGGTCTTTCTCGACCATGATACGCCCTCCACTCCGTGCGCCACCACGTTTTCGCTTCTGACCGCCCACCAGTCGCTGACCTTTGACCTCTGACCTCTGACCTTTGGTGCCCTTGCAGGAGGCGTGCCTGAACTTCGGCCGGGGGTTTGCTAGCGTGGTTGTTCACCATTCGACCTGGGAGGACGACCCATGCGTACTCGAAAGCGTTCCGAAGTGCCAGCATCCCTTTCTCGTCTCGGGCAGCGTTTCGCCGCCTGGAGGAGGATACGTGTGTTGGGTGAACGAATTCCGGAGCCGCTTTGGAATGCGGCTGCGAAGATGGCGGCAGAGCATGGCTTGAATCGCACGGCACGCGTTCTGAAGCTCGACTATTATTCATTGAAGAAGCGACTTGACGGTGCTAGCGGGCCGGCCGGGTCATCGACATTCGTCGAACTGCCGTCGTCGTCGTCGCTGTCGATCGCCAGCGAGTGTGTGATCGAATTGGAGGATGCCACAGGTTCGCGAATGCGTGTGCATTTGAAGGGGCAGAACCTTCCGGATGTGCTAGCATTGAGTCGCAGCTTGTGGAACGCCGACTGATGCTGCAGATCACGCCACAGATGAGAGTCTTGGTCGCCGTCGAACCGGTTGACTTTCGTAAGGGTATCGATGGCTTGGCCGCTCTCTGCAAGGCGTCTCTCGAGCAAGATCGTTTCGCGGGTACCGTGTTCGTGTTTCGCAATCGACGCGCCACAGCCATTAAGGTCTTGGTCTATGATGGCCAGGGTTTCTGGCTGTGCCACAAACGTCTCTCTTCAGGTCGCTTCCGGTGGTGGCCAACTCCGGCAGATTCATCGGTTGAGCAAGCGACGAAAGGTCTCGCCGCGCACCAACTGACGGTACTCTTCTGTGCCGGTAATCCGAATCGAACAGCGGCAGCCCCCGAGTGGCGAAGCGTCACGCCCAAAGTGTAGTTTCGCCGCCGTCCGGATCTCTCTTGCGTTGATCGGCGGTTTCTTGCTACGGAGGTTCTCTCGAAGCGATGTCTGCGTCTGGCCGAGGAGCGTATCGCCGTTCTTGAATCATTCGATCATCGATATCATGAGGCGAACGCACGCTTGACCGTCTTCACGTCGACAACATCGTCCTCAACCAGCAGAATCGGTCTTTTCCTGTCGCGCATCGTCGGTTTCCGCACTCGACGTGCTCCTTTTCGTCTGATCGCAATCCTTGGGCACCGTGAACTTGAACTGAATGCCTTCGCCAACGATCGGCTCGACGTGGATCGAACCTCCATGTCGCTCGACGATGCGTTTGGCGACGGCAAGCCCGACGCCGGCGGCCTCCAGTTCGTCTCGTGGTTTGAGAGTCTGGAACAGCTCGAAAATCCGATCGAAGTGCTCTTTTGGAATGCCGGGGCCGTTGTCCCGCACGCGGAACTCCCAGAAGCGACTATCATCGTGGCACGAGACCACGACTTCCCCTTCCGGTTTGTCCATGTGTTTGATGCCGTTGTCGATTAGATTCTGAAGGACCTGCCCCAGTTGCGTGCAGTCGTAAACAACTTCGGGCAGAGTCCCTTCGATCCGAACCGTGGTGTTATCCGGCGGCGCGAGCAACTCGATCACGTCACGGGCCAACCGGTCGCTATCGACGGCCTCCGGTCTCCCCTTCTGCCGTCCCGCGCGTGAATAGCATAGGATTCCGTCGATCAGATCGTCCATCCGCTGGACCCGACTCACAATTAGCCCAAGGTTCTCTCGGCCCTCATCGTCCAGAACCTCGGTGTAGTCCTCCGCAATCCAACCAGCCAGCGACGATATCGCCCGCAGCGGAGCTTTCAGGTCGTGGGAAACGACATAAGCGAACTTCTCCAGTTCCGAGTTGCTCCGCTGCAATTCGGCATTGGCCAGGGCCCAGGATCGGGTCCGTTCTTGGACACGCGTCTCCAACGAGGCACGCAGGCGGACTTCGCCCCGCACGCACTGAAATGCAAGCCAGAACGTAACTGCCACTGCGACCAATGTGCTTCCGGATACCCACCAGATCAGTAGCTCCAACTGCGCCACCTTTGCCTCGCTATCCTTCTGGTAGGCAGTAACAACAGCATTCAAGCCGTTCAGCAGTTTCCCACTGGCGGCCGTCGCGTGGATGTTCTGTGCACATGGACTCGCGGGTGTGAGTTCAGCATCCGGCGTTCCCACCAGCGACTTCAATTCCGTCGAATATTGTTGGACTTTCTTATCGAGCACGGCCGGGGCGTCGAAATAGATCGCGCTGGCCGCCGGTGGCAGATCACGGGGCAGTCCCATCGCCGGATCGCCCTGCGTCAATCCTCGATGAGACCGGTCGAACAGGGCAATCGCTTGGGCCAGTTCCTCGCGCAAGTCGGCACGTTCAGCGGGGTTTTTCGACAGCACCAGGTTCTGAGCCAGTAAGGCCGTACGCTGCGACAACATGCGTTGGCGACCGCTGACATTGACAACGGCAGCGACCGACTGCTGTGACCTCGCCCTCTCATGGAGGATCACGAAGTTGGCCACCACCAGCAGCGTCGACACCGCCAGAGCCGCCAGAAAAACGGCGTTTCTCGCAGTTGCGGTCACCTTCGTCGCTGGCATGCCCCAGTCTTCTTTCCCGCACGTGTCCTGGCAGTGGATCAGCGTCTACCACAAGACGACTATCCACGCGATACCAAGACAGGAAACGGCCATTTACGCAGACCTCTCTCGCCGACGACAGAGCCGTGCTCCGTCGACGCCCCCACACAGAAGGACTCGGATATCAAGGCATTTGGGTACCATTATGCCATGTGCCCCTCTCGATGACAAGCTGCAACCGAGGGGTTAGTTTCTGTTTATCGAGGCACACCGTGCCTCCCCAGAAGCATCGCCCGATGGACGCGTGTCTCTTGGCCCGGATTATTCATGAAATGTCGTGTCGCAAGTGTAACCTCCGGCGTCAGAAAGGGTTATGGCTGTTTTGCCCAAAACGCCGCGCATTGAAGCCTGAAGCGCAAGCGAAGAACGGTTCACGGTTTCCTTCGCTTGCGCTTCAGGCTTGAATAATCCGGGGCAGCTTTGTCCCAGACGTCGCAACATGATGTGGATCATTGTTGCGTCGCCCGTTTCTTCGGCAGTTCCGCCCGAGCGCCCCAAGAACAGGCCGAATTGATGGAAAACAGCTCGGCATTTTGACAAGAGGAGACCTGTTGGCTAGGTTCAGTGCCTGGATGGGGATTGGAATCGCTGGAACAGTTTTTGCCTGAGAGTGATTCTGTCTTCGCCAATCAACGAAGGAGGAGAAACGGTGTTCTCCATTCGAGAGATCAAGTGTGTGTTGACACCTGTAATCGCCGGGTTGTGCGCGACGGCCCTTTGCGCAGCCGACTGGCCGCAATGGGGTGGGAGGGATTGCCGCATCATGGTCTCTACGGAAACGGGCCTCGCAGATTCGTTCACGCCGCGGAAGATATCGTCCGGCAACTGTCTTATCGATTCGGCGACGGATGACAACCTGAAGTGGACGGCTCGGCTGGGGACCGCCGCTTACGGAAACCCAACCATCGCTGGTGGCAAGGTCTTCGCCGGTACGGACATCAAAAAACTTGTCGACGACCCGCGGCGCGGGCGGCATCACAATGGGTTGGTAAAGTGCTTTGACGAGGCGTCGGGGGCTCTGCTTTGGCAGTTGCTCGTTCCAAATCGCGCGCACGGACTGCCCGACGAGGTGCATTTTGGACTTCAGCATCTGGGTGTGTGCTCGTCGCCCACGGTGGACGGCGATCGCGTCTACGTCGTGAGCAGCGCTGGCGACATCCTTTGCCTGGATGCCAACGGTTTGGCCAACGGCAACGACGGGGCTTTTGTGGACGAGGCGCAGTACATTGCCGGCCACGGCAATCCGCCGCTGGAACTGAACGAACGCGACGCCGACATCCTCTGGCGTTTCGACCCAATCGACGAACTCGACGTCTGCCCACACGATGCCGCCAGTTGCTCCATTCTGATCCACGACGATGTCCTGTACGTGGGCACATCAAACGGCGTCGGCGGCCCGAAAGGCAGCAACTGGATCGCCATGCACTCCTTCGTGGTCCGCCCGGAAGCACCAGCATTGATCGCGCTCGACAAGCACACAGGCAGACTGGTTGCCACGGAAAACGCCGGCGTCAGCCGGAGAATCTATCACGCGCAATGGTCGTCGCCTTCGCTGGGAAAAGTCGGTGACAGGACGTTGGTCTTTCTCGGCGGAGGTGATGGCTGGTGCTACGCCTTCGAGGCCGTTACCAAAGTCGAGAAACAACCCGTTCCTTTGAAACTGGTTTGGTCGTACGACTGCAATCCGCCGGAATTCCGATATCGCGGCGGCAAACCCATCCCCTACTACGACGGTGACAAACGCCACCACGGCAGCCCGAACAAGGACGACGGGACGTACGTCGGTCCCAGCCAAGTGATTGCCACGCCGGCGTACGACAACGGCCGCGTGTACGTGGCCATCGGCCAGGATCCGGCCCATGGCCGCGGCCGAGGCATGCTGCACTGCATTGACGCCACGCTGGAAGGGGACATTACCAAAGAGGGGCGGATTTGGGCGTACGACGGTATCGAGCGAACCATGGCCACCACAGCCGTTGCCGACGGTCTGGTATACGTTCCCGATCTGGCCGGCATGCTCTATTGCTTGGACGCGAGCAGCGGCGAATGTCGTTGGACCTATGACACCAAGGCGGAGACCTGGGGCGGCGTGCTGGTGGCGGACGGCAAGCTGTTCCTGGTCAATAAGAAGTACTTCTTTGCATTCGCTGCGGGGAGCGAACTGCGGCTGTTGAACAAGATACTTCTCGGCTCGCCAGCCTACAGCACGCCCGTGGCAGCCAACGGTGTGCTCTACATAGCGTCTCGTGGCTACCTTTGGGCCGTGCGGGGCGAACGGTGAGGCAATCGTGGCCAGCGAATCCTGAGGACGGTACACGTGCTCAGGGACATGTACGACACAGAAAGACCTGACGATACTGTTTTCGCTGGCCAGGTTGCGGAAACTTGCCTTTTTCTCTAACTCGCTCGGTTGACCATTGGGGAAGCTTGATATAGAGTGTGCCACGTGGGTAATACTGTGATTTATTTCTCAGTATCAACACCCATTGATGGGACGTGAGAAGTCGTAACAACGACGTACTGGAAGACAGGTTTTTTCGACTCCACCGTTATTGAGCCTTCCTTGCCGGCGTGAATGCCCCTCAACAGACGCGTGACCCGGTGGGCGCTGCAGTCCAATGGGTCGCCCAGATCACGACGATTGCTTTGGAGGTCGTCGTTTTCATCGTGTTGGGAAGGTGGCTGGACGGCAAGTTCGAAACCTCCTTCTGCACGCCTATCGGGGCGATTTTGGGGCCGTCCTTAGGGTTCCTGCATTTGCTGGCCATAACCGGCGCGTTGGGCCGCAAGCGGAAGGACAAGCAGGACAACGGAAACGAATAGAGATCGCACGCAGTGAACGACAACGGGGCCGTCAAACCGCCAGAACGAGACCACTCCGCCAGGCTCCGGCGCGCGTGCATCCTGTTAACACTGATAACCCTGCTGGCCCTCCCGATTTTTGCCGGAGTTGGCTACTGGCGAAGCGGCGTGCCGGGCGTTCAAGCCGCCGGTGTGGCCGCAGCCATCTGTTGGGTTGGCGCTATCATCGCTCTGCTGCTCGGCGGGCTGATGCGAGGCACCGACAACGCAGTGAACGGCGTCCTGCTAGGTATGCTGTTTCGCATGGGTGTACCCCTGGGCGGCGGATTCGCTTTGCACCAACTCTGCAAGGGTCTCGCGGAGGCTGGCGTGTTTGGTATGATCTTGGCCTATTACTTCGTTACGTTGTTTGCCGAGACATTGTTGGCGGTGAAGTTGGTCGGCCCGACGGGCAAGCAAGAAAACGCGACTAAGGCTTCATAAGACATGGCGTCACCGGTACTGCACATCAAGGATGCCTACTACTTCGAGGTGCCGAAGTTCCTCTGCCCCTCGAACCGCGAAGGCAAAGCGGATTTTCCCAAGGTCTGGGTGAAACTGGATGCCAAGTTCCAGCTTTGGGAAGCGAAAGAGTTGCAGGGCAAGTTGTCGCAGATGATCGACGACGTGCCTGATTGGGAAGGAGCGCAGGGGCTGAAGGAGCAATACGAGGCCTGGAAGGAGCACGACCACGCCAATTTCGCCAAGCCGTTGGATGTGATGCTCGAGGAGCATGCCACTCAGTCTCGTGAAGAATATGACAAGCTCGTCACCTCCGGCGAACTCGATGCCGACACGACTCCGTTTCAGGATTACCTTGAAGACTCGCACGCACCGTACGCGTGGTTCAGCAAGAATGTCGGCGACGAGAGCTTCGATCAGAAATGGGAGACCGCCAAAGACGAAGCTGGGAACGTCACGCAGTTCGCGTCGGTAACTCACGAAGATTATGCGTGGACACCGCAAGAAATCGAACAATACAATCATCATCTGAGCGGCAAGATCCTGATTCCCCAGCCGCTTGGCGAATTGCGTAATCTATATGAACCCGAATCGGGCTTCTGTATCTCCAAGTTCATGGTCATCCAGGTGATCGTCGCCCTGATCATGTTCTTCCTCTTTTGGCGACTGGGGAAGAAGCTCGCATCCGGTGGAGCACCGCGCGGCCGGCTGACGAATCTGTTGGAGTCCTTCCTGGTCTAT
Organism: uncultured Pirellulaceae bacterium; assembly: GCA_964623055.1. GTDB lineage: Bacteria > Planctomycetota > Planctomycetia > Pirellulales > Pirellulaceae > JADHUC01. Next base: position 13,293 of record CAZURK010000184.1, on the reverse strand, counting down.
CTGCGAGATCACGTGGCTCGACCGGCCATCGGCGAGCACGACGCCGACCGATTCGTGCCGCTGCTGTGGACCTTCTTCATGTTCGTCTTGGGGTGCAATCTCTGTGGGATGCTCCCTTGGGTCGGGGCCCCCACTGGTTCCTTTGGTGTCACGACAGGGCTAGCCCTGGTCACGCTTGCAACGGGTATGGTTTGCGGCATGCGCAAGTTTGGGCCGCTGGGCTACTTCACGAATCAAGTGCCCTCGATGGACTTGCCGCTGATACTGGCGATTCCCATCAAACCGATGATTCTGGTCATTGAGGTCGTGGGGCTCGGTATCCGGCACGGTGTGTTGGCCATTCGTTTGTTAGCCAACATGGTGGCGGGCCATTTGGTGCTGCTGGGCATTATGGGACTGGCGTTTGGCGCCGCCGCCGCCGTCAGCTTCGCTGGTGCACCCGATTGGACATGGTGGTTGACTGCGACGATTTCGATCGTTGCCTCGACTCTATTCAGTCTCTTGGAACTGCTAGTCGCATTCTTGCAGGCGTACATTTTCACGTTTTTGTCGGCATTGTTTATCGGCGCTGTGATACATCATCACTGATGTAGACGGCCCCGATGGCAGGAAACACGTTCGTTGATCTTTCGAAAAGGAGATGGGTTCCGTGAACAAGATTGCAAAGATTCTGGTTTTGAGTCTCGGTGTGATGCTCGTCGTGGCTGCGCCTGTATTCGCTCAAGAGGGCGGGGCGGCCGGAACGACCGGAGCGGCCGCTGCCAAACAGCCGTTGATCGAGTTTTCCCAGTACTTCGGTTTGGGGCTGACGGTGATCGGTGCGGCGTACGGAATCGGCAAGCTGGCCAGCAGTGCGTACGAAGGCATGTCGCGCCAACCGGAGGTAGCAGGCAACATCCAGACGGCGATGATCATCGCAGCGGCGTTGATCGAAGGTTTTACCTTCTTCGCCTTGTACATCTGCATGGTCGGAAATGCGATGGGCGGCTAGAACGCACCGAGCGATTGGGAGTTAGAGCGTGTTTACTCGGATCTTTCGCGGCTGTTCTATAGGCGTGTTCGTCTTGCTGATTGGTTTCGCCTGTTCCTCGGCGTGGGCGGGCGCTGATCCCACATCCGAAGCCGGTGCTTCCGAAGGTGGCGGCCACGGTGATGCAGCTCAGGGCAACGCTGGTCACGACGATGCGCACCACGACACTTCTGATTTGGGTCACGGCAACGCCACCGCTGAGTTGGAGAAACCGGAGGAATGGCGTTACGAGTTGGCTCTGTGTACCTTCGCCGTGTTCGTCCTGCTGCTGCTGCTGCTGAGGGCGTTCGCCTGGAAGCCGATCATGGCGGCTTTGGAGAAGCGCGAGTCGGGTATCGCAGCGCGAATCGAGGAGGCGGAACGCGGCACCCAAAAGGCGGCTGAAACGCTGCAGCAATACGAGGCGAAACTGGCCGCGGCGGCTGGCGAAGCGGCGGATATCGTCGCGAAAGGCCGTCGAGACGCCGAGGCGGTGGCCGAGCGTGTTCGCGACGAAGCCCACCAGGACGCCGAGCGGGAGCGCGAGCGGGCGGATGCCGACATCGACGCCGCCAAGAACGCGGCACTGCGTCAGCTTACCGAGCAGGGTGCGGACTTGGCCGTTCTGTTGGCAGGCAGAATCGTCCGCCGAGAGATCAGCGCCGACGAGCATGCGACGTTGATCTCCGACGCTTTGGAGCAGTTCCCCAGTAACAACTAGAGAGAGTGGGGGACGCAGGCCGTCCCGGCGACTGAGACCTGCCCCATTAATTGGTCGAACTCAACTATGGTAGACGTCAAACAACCAACCGTATTCGACTCGGAGCAGACGCACTTGGGCGACGTGTATGCCAAGGCGCTGCTCGGCGCGACCGAGAACGCCGGCAATACCGAGCAAGTATTGGACGAGTTCGATGCGATTGTCGGCGATGTGCTGGACAAACTGCCCAAGCTGGACGCCGCCTTGGCCTCGCCTCGCGTACCCGAGGAAGCCAAGCTACAAATGCTGGACAAGGCATTCGGCGGCAAGATATCGGTTACGCTGCTCAGTTTCCTGAAAGTGGTTTGCGAACATCGACGATTCGACTGTGTGCGCGCCATGAATCGAGCGGCACACACGCTTCAGAACGAACTGACCGGCCGAGTCGACGTGCAGATCACGACGGTCGAGCCGCTGACCGACCAACTGTGCTCGCGCGTCGCCGACCGCCTGGAAATATTGTTGGGAAAGAAAGTCAATCTGACGACGCAGATCGACGCCGATTTGATTGGCGGCCTGGAGGTTCGCGTGGGCGACACGGTGTACGATGCCAGCGTGCTTGGCCGCCTGGGTCGCCTTCGCCAGGAGGCCGTGGAGAGAACATCCCAGGCAATTCGACAGTCGCTCGAGCGTTTCGAGACTGCGGAGTAGACGAGGATACCAATGAAGTTCAATGCAGATGAAATCGCTTCGGTCCTCCGACAGGAGATCGAGCAGTTTGACAGCGAAGTTGACGTTCGCGAAGTTGGAACGGTGATCGAAGTCGGCGACGGCATCGCTCGCGTCCACGGCCTGTCGAACATCATGGCCAGCGAGATGGTCGAATTCGAGGACGGCGCGGAGGGCCTGGCGTTCAACCTCGAAGAAAACAGCGTCGGCATCATCATTCTCGGCGACTTTCTCGAGATCAACGAAGGCGATGAAGTCAAAGCGCTGGGACGGCTGCTGTCCGTGCCCGTCGGCGATCCGGTCATCGGTCGAGTGATTGACCCGCTGGGCAATCCGCTGGACGGTAAAGGTCCCATTGACGCGACCGAGCGACGCCCTGTGGAAGTGATCGCCACGGGCGTAGCCCAGCGCCAGCCGGTGACCGAAGCGTTGCAGACGGGCTTGAAGGCGGTCGATTCCATGACGCCCATCGGCCGTGGGCAGCGCGAGTTGATCATTGGCGATCGCAAGACCGGCAAGACGGCTGTCGCGATCGACACTATCATCAATCAGCGCAATTCCGGGGTGAGATGTTTCTATGTGGCGATCGGGCAGAAAGACTCGTCCGTCGCCGGCGTGGTCGCGGAACTGGAAAAGCACGGCGCCATGGACTACACGACGGTGATCGTGTCCGGTTCCAGCTCGCCGGCTCCGCTCCAATACGTCGCGCCGTACGCTGGCACCGCGATGGCCGAATATTACATGTTCAACGGCGAACACGCTTTGATCGTCTATGACGATCTTTCGAAACAAGCCCAGGCATACCGTCAGCTTTCGCTGCTGATGCGTCGTCCGCCGGGACGCGAAGCTTATCCTGGCGACGTGTTTTACTGCCACAGCCGGCTCTTGGAACGTTCGGCCAAACTGTCGGACGCTCTAGGGGGCGGTTCGCTAACGTCTTTGCCGATCGTCGAGACGCTGGAAGGCGAAGTTTCCGCATATATCCCAACGAACGTGATTTCCATTACCGACGGTCAGATCTACCTTCAGCCCGACTTGTTCTTCGCCGGTCAACGTCCGGCTATGAATGCCGGGATCTCAGTTTCACGTGTGGGCGGTGCCGCGCAAGTGAAAGCCATGAAGAAGGTGGCCGGTGGTCTCCGATTAGACCTGGCCGCTTTTCGCGAGTTGGAGGCGTTCGCCCAGTTAGGCACGGAATTGGACAAGGCCACGCAATCTCGCTTGGACCGCGGCTACCGAATGGTGGAACTGCTGAAGCAGGCACAATACAAGCCGATGCATGTAGTCGACCAGATATTCGGCATCTTCGCCGGCACCCGAGGGTACTTGGACGATGTTCCAGCACGCGAAGTGCAGACTTGGGAAGAGGCGATGCTGACATTCGTCCACGATCGCAAGAATGATCTGTGGCAGAAGCTGGACGAGACCAAAGACTTGACCGACGAGGTGGAAGCCGAGATGCACTCGGCGATGAAGGAGTTCAAGGAGTACTATCTGGCCGCGGGTGGCGGGGCCAAGACAACGAAGTAGGTCCCGGCCGCCGGACGGGACCTGGACCTGCCGGGGACGGTATGAAGGTCCCGCTCGGCAAGCGGGACCTACTCTAACCTTCTGGTTCCCAAGCCGTTTTGGGAACGAGAGGAAAAGCATGGCGAATCCTAGAGCACTTGACAAACGCCGGAAGTCAATTCGCAATATCCGCAAGATTACGCGGACCATGGAATTAATTGCCACCGCACGCTTCAAGAAAGCGATGGACCGCGCGACCGCTGCGACCGAGTATACTCGCCACATGACCAACATTGTGGCGGGGCTGGCTCAAGCTGGTTTAGAGGTCAGTCATCCGCTGCTGGAAGGACGCGAGGAGACAAAATCAGCCGCCCTGCTGGTCATTACCTCGAATCGTGGCCTGTGCGGTGGCTACAACTCGGGCGTCCTCCGCCAGACCATGGAGCGCTACGGGGATCTGAAGGAAGAGGTCCCCGAGTTGCAGCTCGACGTTTCGGGTAAGCGTGGCATTTCGGCGATGAGGTACCGGAAGATCGAGGTCCGCCACGCGTACACCCAGTTCGAGGACCGACCTCGATTCGAAGAGGTCGACGAGATCGCTACCGGCTACTTGGATGCGTACCTGGTGGGCGAGTTGGATCGTCTGGACGTGGCTTACACGAAGTTTGTCAGCAGTTCGAAGCAAACCGCGGTGGTGGAAACACTTCTACCGCTGGGCTCGCTGGCCGACGCGGCCGAGGACGAAAAGAAGGAGAAGGAGCAAAGTGGTGCGTCCGTGGAACTGCAATACGAGTTCTTGCCATCGGCCGAGAGCATCTTGAAGGAGATCGTACCGACCAGCTTCAAGGTGCGCCTGTTCAAGTGCTTCCTCGATGCCGCCGTCAGCGAACAGATTGCTCGCATGGTCGCGATGAAGATGGCCACGGACAACGCCTCGGACATCATCAAGCGTTTGTCTATGATGTACAACCGCGCACGCCAGGCACGCATCACACGCGAGATCATGGAAGTGATCGGTGGTTCGGAGGCGTTGAACGAATAGTAGAACAGGTGAAGGTAAACCGTCAGGCTGGAAGGCCTGACCTACGAGTACCAAGAGTGAAAAATGGCGACAGCAACCGAGACTAAGAATGTGGGAAAAGTCACTCAAGTCATCGGGTCGACTTTCGATGCCGAATTCCCGGAAGACAAGCTGCCAGCGATCTACAACGCGGTGAAGATCCAATCGGAGCACAAAGGCGTCACGTTGAACCTGACGGGGGAAGTCCAACAGCATCTGGGTGGCAGCCGAGTCCGTTGCGTGGCGTTGGGTAGCACGGACGGGATGATCCGAGGTCAGGATTGTGTCGATACGGGTGGACCCGTGTCGGTGCCCGTCGGCGAAGCGACGTTGGGACGCGTCTTTAACCTGCTCGGAGAGCCGGTGGACGAGCGCGGCGACGTGGAGGCCGATGAATACTGGCCCATCCATCGGGACGCTCCGCTGGTCAGCGAACTGTCGACCAGTACCGAGGTGTTCGAGACGGGAATCAAGGTGATCGATTTGCTGACGCCATTCGTTCGCGGTGGCAAAGCGGGGCTGTTCGGTGGCGCCGGTTTGGGCAAGACCGTGATCCTGACCGAGTTGATCGCCCGAATCGCGAGTGCTCACGGCGGCTATTCCGTATTCGCGGGCGTTGGCGAACGGACGCGTGAAGGGACCGATTTGTGGCTGGAAATGCAGGAAGCCAAGATCGGCGATACGGGCCGCAGTGTGATCGAGCAGACGTGTATGGTGTTCGGCCAAATGAACGAACCGCCGGGTGCCCGCCTGCGCGTGGGCCTGGCGGCGTTGGCGATGGCCGAGTACTTCCGCGACACCACCGGGAAGGACACGCTGTTGTTTATCGACAATATTTTCCGGTTTTCGCAGGCCGGCAGCGAGGTGTCCGCCTTGCTGGGCCGCATGCCCTCGGCTGTTGGCTACCAACCGACGCTGGCCACGGAAATGGGGGCCTTGCAGGAACGAATCGCTTCGACAAACAAGGGGGCGATCACGTCCGTGCAAGCCGTATACGTGCCGGCCGACGACCCAACCGATCCGGCCCCGGCTACGGCATTCAGCCAGTTGGACGCATTCATCTACCTGGAGCGAGCGATCACCGAGAAAGGTATCTATCCGGCCGTCGACCCGCTTGCTTCATCCAGCCGTATCCTCGATCCGCAGTACGTCGGCGATCACCACTATGCAATCGCTCGTCGCGTGCAGACGACCCTGCAGCGTTATCGCGAGTTGCAGGACATCATCGCGATCCTGGGTGTGGACGAATTGAGCGAGGAAGACAAACAGGTCGTGCATCGTGCCCGACGCATCGAGCGTTTTCTGTCGCAGCCGTTCCTGGTGGCCGAGGTATTCACCGGCAAGCCGGGCGAAATCACGGTGTTGGAAGACACGATCCGCAGTTTCGAGGAAATCTGCGACGGCAAATGGGACCATTTACCCGAACAGGCCTTCATGTACGTCGGTCCCATCGAACAGGCGGAGGAGCAGGCCAAGAAGATGGCGAAAGAGGCGTAAGGTGCCATGAGTCAGTTAGGTTGCACGGTTGTCACACCGGAAGAAACGACGCTGGACGAGCAAGCCGAGTTCGTGGCGCTGCCGCTGTACGACGGCGAAATCGGCATCGGATTCAACCACACGCCGCTGGTCGGCCGCCTTGGATACGGCGAGATGCGTCTCCGAACGGGCGACAAGATGTCGCGATTCTATGTGGATGGCGGTTTCGTCCAAGTCGTCGACAACCAGATCACCGTTCTGACCTCGCGAGCCGTCGCGGCCGATGAAATCGACGCGGATTCCGCCAAACAGCAGCTTGACGCGGCGCTCGAGCGACCGGCAAATACGCCAGAGTTGCTCGAAATACGCGATCGCCTGGTCAATCAGGCCCGAGGGCAACTGCGCGTGGCTCGACGATCCCAACAATGATCCTCCCGTAGCTGGATTCGCGAGAATTCAGCGGGCTGTGTCTTTGCCGGGTCAGCTACGAAGCGTTGGCACACTCTCCCTATCCGGCCGCGCTACGGGGTCGTGACAAGTGGGCCAACTGCCGCCATAATCTATCCTTTGACGCATAACGGGAGGGCGAGGCTCCTGCCGAGCCGCGCGGTGCCGGAAGCCCCACAGCTCGGCAGGAGCCTCGCCCTCCCATTTCCAGACGAAGCCCAGGACGTCCGTCGCTGTGGCCTAACCCAATCGAGCCTCCAACCCCTTTCCCTGAGGATTCCTGTGAACGGTCCAGACTTCGACAAGACCGAATTGATCCCGGTTATCGCCCAAGACGACGAAACGGGCGATGTCCTGATGATGGCCTACATGAATCGGGAGGCGTATGAAGAGACGCTCCGCAATGGACGCGTCTGCTACTGGAGTCGCAGTCGCGGCAAGCTGTGGCGAAAAGGTGAGGAAAGCGGCAACGTCCAGGAGTTGAAGAGCGTCTTCTTCGACTGTGATGCAGACACATTGCTGGTAAGAGTGAACCAGATAGGCGACGCTGCGTGTCATGAAGGGTACCGTAGCTGCTTTTTCCGCAAGATAGATCCCGAGACACGCGAGGTGGAGATTCAGGGCGAACGTGTATTTGATCCCGCCGAGGTGTACAAAAAGAGCTAAGGAAGATATGTCCGATCAGATTCTCAAGTTAGGCATTCCCGCCGGCAGCCTTCAGGAGGCAACGGCACAACTGTTTCGGCGCGCGGGGTACAACATCAGCTTCTCCTCGCGGTCCTACTATCCCACGATCGACGACGACGAAATCGATTGCCTGCTGATCCGCGCCCAGGAAATGGCCCGATACGTTGAACAAGGCATTCTGGACGCCGGGATCACCGGTTACGACTGGGTGCTGGAAACGGGGGCTCAGGTGGTCGAAATCTGCGAACTGGTGTTCTCCAAAGTAAGCCGCCGGCCCGTGCGTTGGGTCTTGTGCGTGCCGGAGGATTCGCCAGTCCAAAGCGTCAAGGATCTGGAAGGCAAACGGATCGCTACCGAAGCAGTCCGCCTGACGGAAAGCTACCTGGCCAAACACGGCGTTAGTGCCAGAGTCGAGTTCTCGTGGGGCGCTACCGAGGTCAAACCTCCGCGCCTGGCGGATGCGATCGTCGAGGTAACCGAAACGGGCAGTTCGCTGCGAGCCAACGACCTCCGCATCCTTGACGAAGTGTTGCAGAGCACCACGCGACTGATCGCCAACGAGCGGTCCTGCGCCGACGCTTGGAAAAAGGAAAAGCTGGACAACATCGCGCTGATGCTCCAATCATGCCTGAATGCCGAAGGGAAGGTCGGGCTGATGATGAACGTCCCCAAGGACCATCTGCAAAAGGTCCTCGATGTACTGCCAGCCCTACAGAAACCGACGATATCGGCCTTGTCCGATCCCGACTGGGTGGACGTGAACACGATCATCGACGAATCTGTGGTCCGCTCGATCGTGCCGCAACTCAGAGCCGCCGGAGCCAAGGGCATCGTGGAATACCCGATCAACAAGATCATCGATTGAGGTGGCGCCGAAGTATCGAGCAACTCGTCCGATCAGGTTAGTCTGCGTCTCCGTCTGCCTCTCTCGGCCGGGCATCGGGCAGAGCATCTTGAGGGCTTTCGTTGCCGTCCATCTCCGCGTCTCCGTCGAATGACACGCCACCGCCGACGGTCTTCCGGAGCCAACAACGCATCCTCCGCTACCGCGTGGCCGCGCTCAACGGGTGATCCGCCCAGCAAGCGTTATTCTCAGGTCGGGAATCGTCGTGGGGTCGGACCAATAGATGGTAGCGATAGTGGTGCTCGTCCGTCACCACCGGATCGGGCGCCCATCCGAAAACGGTGACCGTATCGCTGGGATACAGAAGGGTAAACTCTGCTTTGCCCAATTCCCGACTGCGACCGCCGCCAATCAAGGACAACGTCGCCGTGTGCCTGCCCGTAGCAGGGGTACCTCCCAAGTTGCGAACCTTTCCAACAACCACATGCTCCGCTCCGTACTCAAAGTCTCCCTTGCCGAGGAGCTTGCGATGTTGGTGGGTGCGGAGTGTGTTATGGATTCGTTGTATCTGCTGGGGTGAGAGTCTTTTTGTTGCGTTGTCGTAGTAGGACATGATGTTGTCGCGGGGCAAAGTGAAATCGACCCCCGCGATGGTGACCTCGATCGTTGGTGAGCACTGCATGTCGGAGTAATACAGGCCGGGGTCCTCCGGCGTGTCGCTGAGCCCGTCGGCGTCGTAGTGACTCTTGTCCGGGTGCTTGGCTACGTACTTCTCCGCCTCCTCCCATGAAGTGAAGCGATTGGACAAGTCGAAGAAGGTATGTTGCAGTCCCAAGTAGTGTCCCAACTCGTGGGCAAACATCTCGATGTTCTGGCGTCCGCAGATCCCGGTTGCGTTGAAGCCCGGCATGACGACGAAGTTGTAGCCGGTCGAGGAGAAGCCGCCGCCCGTCGCTTTGCTTTTGTCAATCACGTTCGATTTCGTCTCATCAATGTGATACCCATGGCGGAAAAAGACGACGATATCGTCCGGGTGTTTGGCCGCGTATCGGTTGGCCTCATCACGGGCCTTGGCCCAGCCCTTGTGCTTCTCGCCCATCATGTTGTTGATCGGCGTGGACTTGAGCGTGGACCAATGAGAGGATGCCTCGGGGAAGAAACTGAGCTGGATGCCGGCCGGTTCGTAAACGGTGTTAGCGTAATCCACCCAACGCCTGACCTCGGCTGGAGTGATAGCCGCCTCGCGCGTGCCGTCGTCGTCGGACACTTTCACGGCGTGAATCTCGATTCTGTGGAGGATCCTGTGCGACTCTTCGGTCTTCTCGGTAATCGAGACCGCAGCCAAGTCCGCCGGCAGCAAGGTAATCCAGCGGCCGAGCCCGGATGCGACTATCCTGAAAGGCCGCCTGTGAGTCAGCGCCTCATAGGCCGGGTTCTTCTCCACGTCAACGAAGCGAGCATAGATCGTGGTGAGCTTTCCGATGTCGTCGGGGCAGATCCCGTCCTCCCGCACTCGCTCCCGCAGCCAGTCGAGTTCCAAGTATGCCTTCCAGTTCGCCCCCATCCCCTTGCGATCGAGCCAGCCGGTCAGCTCCGACGCGTTCAACGCTACGCACCGCTTCGCCTGGGGCAGTTCCTCCATCGCGTACTCGGGCAGTGCCACGCGAAGCGTCCGGAAGCCCCACAGGTCTGCAATCTTCTGGTACTTCCCCTCACGGCCGATCTGGTCCAGCCGCTCGGCGATGGTGCCGAGTTCCTGGCGGGCGTTTGAATCGAGCCGTCCCTCGTAGGCGATAGCCTGCTTCACTGCCTCCAGCTTGAAGTACTTCTTCCAGCTCGCGCCGGTTTTCAACCTGCCCAAGTCGCGATCCAGTTGCTCGACCGCGTAGCGGAGCAAGACGCGTTGATGGTCGTGTGACAGCCCGACAACCTGTGCGGCGGTAGGAACCGGTGGCTTGGGCGGGGCGACGTCGCGCCGAGGGGGCGGCGGTACGTCGCGTGCCGGCTCCCGCGTTTCTACTTCGGATACCGGTTCGGGGGCCAAAGCCTTAAAGACGCCATCGAGTACGAGTTCCCACGGTTCCTTGGGCCGGGGGCGGGACGGTGCAAAGGGTCGCTCGGTTGCGGGAGGACGAAAGGGCACTTGGTCTCGGCGTTGGTCGAAGCGAAAGGTATTGGGTGCCGCCGGTTGTTTCGGTGCCGGCTTTGGGACGCCGGTTGGCGGCAAAACCAAAGGCCGCAGTTCCAGTTTCGGCTGCTGAGCCGCTGTGTCGAAGCCGCAAACGAACACGACGGCCCCAAGAACGAGCGGACGGAGAAAGCGAACACACATGGCAACTCTCCATGATCGTGGAAGGCCGGTCGAGGAGGTTTGAAGACCACATCAGTCACTGGGCGGAGGCGGCAGTGGAACCGGGGGAGGCGGTAGTGGAAGCGAACCGACCAATTCTTCTTCCAACGCTTCAACAAAAGCTCTCAAAGCTCCATAGGTCGCCTCGAACCCGGGCATCTCCGCTACGACGGCATATTGTGGATTCATGCGGACTTTCTCGAATTGACCGAGGACCTCCGTGACACTGTCGAGATCGCCCTGGCTCCACGCCTCGGACGATCCGGCGATCTGTTTGATTTCTTGGGTCCGCAGGTACGTTTTCCAGCCCGCGCCGGTACGCTGGCGGTCTAACGAGTTGATCAGCATCGGCAGACTGGCCGACAAGACATGGGCTTGCCGCTCCGCCGGCGGAAGCGAGTACTCGCGAAGCCCTCTCTGCAACGTGCGAAACCCGCGAAGATCGGCGATCTTTTTGTATTTGGGCTCGGCGGCAACTTCGAGGAAGCAAATGGACAGCTTCTCCAGGCGTTCCCGGGTGTCCGGGTCCATCGGCAACCTCTCGGGCAGTCCAACGTGAATGCTGCCAGGGGCGCCCAATCCCAATGCGTCCCCGATCGCATCATCTGAAAGCGTTTCCTGGAGCATGGCCAACTGTAGGTGTTTCTTCCAGCCCTCCCCCGTCTTCAGGCCGTCCAGTTCGGCACCCAGGCAGTCTGCCGCGCCTCTCAGCAGAGTCCGCAATTGTTCGTCAGTAAGCTGAGCGATTTGGTCGGCAGTGGGCTCCGGCGGCTTTGGTGGGTCGATCACGCCGTGAGAGTATGATCCCGGTTGCCCTGCCGTTGGATCGTAACCCGGATCAGGAAACACCAACTTGAGAAGGTCCCAAGGGTCGAAGGGCGGAGGCTGTTGTGGTTGGGGTGGTTGCGGCGGGGTGCCTAGTTTAGGTGCAGGTGCGGCAGGATTCAGCTTCTGATTTCCGAATAGATTGTATGGATCTCGAAGCTTAATGTGCGGAGGCTGTAGCAGTCGACCAGGTTGCGGCGGGGTAGCTGGTTTGGGTGCAGGTGCAGGAGGATTCCCCATTTGATTCTTGAACACATTGTATGGATCGTTGAGCTTTATCTGCGGAGGTTGTGCCGCGAAGCCGCAACTGAGAATGATCGCCACAAGAGCCAACGAACCTAGAAGACGAACACACATGGCAATTCTCCTTGATTGTGGAGGACGAGTCGGTTGTCGTTGTTTGGCGGAAGGCACCTGGATTCCGCCCCCGATGTGGCGCAGTGGCCACCGAACCTCGGCAACGGACGCGCACGGGATCGGAAACACTTGCCGGCCCTTGTTTTGATCGTGCTTCGGTAGTTGACGATCTATCGCACTGAGGCCAAAGAGAGCAGTAATGTACTAAGCCTATGGCCAAACACTCAGTTTCTCCGACAGTTACCGACGGAAAAATCTGCGATCCCTCACTTATCACAACGGACACGGGGCTGGCCTGGACCAGCCGAGATGGGTTGAAGAACAGTGATTAGATCAACCAGGGTTTTCTTCGCTGTGTCCGCCTCTGGATCCGGTCACTGCGGAGGCGGCGGCAGTGATCCTACTGATTCCCCCTCCAACGATTCGACCAGAGCCTTCAGAGCTTCATAGGTGACCTCAAACCCACGCGTGCGAGCAACAACGGCGTATTGGGGATCCTGGCGTATCTTCTCGAATCGCTGCAGGATCTCCGCCAGTTTGTCAACGTCTTCCGACTGCAACTCGTCATCGGAGTCGAGCAATTGATCGAGTTCCTCCAACCTAAGAAACTCCTTCCAGGCCGCCCCGCCGCGCAGACGCTCCAGAGCGGCAATCAGAACCGGAAGACGGGCCGACAGGACATGGGCTTGCCGCTCGGTCGGCGGAAGCGTGTATTCGTAGAGCCCTCTTCGCAAGGTCTGAAAACCACGAATGGAGACGATCTTCTCGTACTCAGGCTTCTCAGCAACCTCCTCGAAGCGATCGGCGATCTTCGCCAAGCGTTTGCGCTTCTCCGGGTCGGGACGCTCTCTTAGTTGGGGCCTGCCTCCAGGTCGTCTGGGATCGGCTTCCGGTCTGAGTTTCTCCCGTGCGTCCGGATCAGGGCGTTCTTTCAGTTCGGGCCTGCCTCCGGGGCGCCTGGGATCGGTTTCCGGCCTGGGTTTCTCCTGTGCATCGGGATCAGGGCGTCCTTTCAGTTCGGGCCTGCTTCCAGGCCGCCTTGGATCGGCTTCCGGCCGGAGTTTCTCCCGTGCGTCCGGATCAGGGCGTGCTTTCAGTTCGGGCCTGCCTCCAGGACGCCTGGGATCGGTTTCCGGCCGGAGTTTCGCCCGAGCGTCCGGATCAGGACGTTCCTTCAGTTCGGGCCTACCTCCCGGACGTCTGGGATCGGCTTCCGGTCTGAGTTTCGCCCGAGCGTCCGGGTCCGGACGTTCCTTCAGTTCGGGCCTGCCTCCCGGACGTCTGGGATCGGCTTCCGGTC
>CAZURK010000183.1:13500-30892 GCA_964623055.1 uncultured Pirellulaceae bacterium | reverse complement strand
AGATCAACGAATCGTGAACCGAGAAAGAGACGAGCGGAGTCGGCTTAGTTCAACGTCTGGCATCACCGGGCACGGACGGTAGATTTTCCATTCGAATCGCGACGCGCAAGCCGTGCTCCGCGTGCATGCCATTGTTATTTGCGATTAGTTGCATCGGGAAATGGGTCAACGGTTGAAAGCTCCCCCGAAGGTAGTTCGAAGTAGATACGACCGTTGATTGAGTAGACGTTCGGTACGCCCCGTTTGCGGCTGTCGTCCTGCGCCTTGGCAACAGCGGAAGTCGCGACCCGAAGAAAGCCGTCGATTCGCTCGTAGGTGTCGATGCTCAGGAAGTCCTGATCGATCATTCTTTTGATGCCTCGATGAGCTTGAGGAAATCAGCAAACAGAGTCGTATCGCGGACGGTGAATTGGGCGTGTGAACCGGCAACAACGTCCTGCACCTGTCCAGTTGCATTATATATCACGACCCAGTTTTCGGCCATTTCGCGATAGACGCTCCAAAAGTTGCCGATGCTACGCGAAAATCGGCGACGAACATCTTCGTCAGGCACGTGATGGCCGCCCTTGCGTACACGTTCTTCGATGCGTGAGATGCAAAACGTAGGACTATCGAGATATAGATAGACGATCGAGATTGCGAACTGCGATCGCCGCGCCTTTTCAAGAGTCCGACGGATTCCAATTCCTGACAGAGTCGTTTCGATGACAAACGAGTCGCGTCCATCAAGTCGATCGTTCACCATCGCAAGGAATTGGCGGCCTGCCTGAAAACGCACACTCAAAGCGTTGCCAGGAGAGAGTGTCTCCGCAATCGCGTCGGCTCCGAGATACGCAACCCCATGTTGAGCGACGTATTCAAGCGCGAAGGTAGTTTTGCCAGTGCCGTTGGCGCCGGCAACGATCACGAGTTCTTTCCGTTCACCTGACAGCTTACGCCTCCATACCTACATGCAAATAACGATCAGGATCAGCGGGCGGGGAGTAAACGTGCAAGCAAACCCGCCAGCTTGTTACCGCTCCCCTGCATGCGTTTGTTCGGCACGGTTTTCAGCCAACCATCTTGGAACCAATGGTACGTATTCAGCGAACGAATTGGCCGTTGAGTCCACAGCAGTTGTCAGATGTTGAAGTGTATCATACCCGTCATCGTATCCCTCGCCAATGCACTCCAACTCCAAGCCCCAGTGCGATGTATCTTGATAATTGTCGTCGATGTAAAGTGTCCATCCAATTCCCCGCATCGTGCCAATTGTCACTTGTCGCTGCCGCCAGCATATCGACAAGAGGCCAAGGAGAAGGGGTTCCCATTCATCTTTCATTGGTTTGCCCGGCACGCGTCGCAATCGTTCGTCGACGTTACCGGCATTGCAATCCGATAGATCAATTGCCCACATTGGGGGGGGTCAAGCGAGAGGATCATTTCATCGCCCCAGCAACGGATGGCATGATGATCGATCAGGCGGAATCGCAACGCATATTCGCAAGTCTTTGCGACGCTGGCATCAGAAAGCGACGGATCTACAGTCATGGTGTTGGAAATTCCCGCGACCTCCATGAACGATTTGCGAGTGCCGAACGACCAGGATCACGCGGCGGGGAGTTGATTCACCATTTCCGAAGACGTAACCCGCTCGCGTGCATCCTTTGGTTCTGTCTTTCTCGAAGAAAACGGTTCGCTACCCCAACGCGTTTACGTCCATTCATTATACCAGGCGCGTGACCATCACCCAGCCGTTGACGAGGCAACTCCTGTCACACAGAACGTCTCACATTGAGGTAGTTTACCAGTTCCATGAGTTCCCATCCAACGGGATGCGAAATCTGTCCAACGTCCATCCAGTCCACGACGATGCGAATCACAGCGAGGGTCAATGAGATCAAGGCAACGAACTTGAACAGGACGGCAAGATTGATTTGCAGGCGACGCGCACTGTGTGGCTGTGTTGTCCCAAAAACCTCGATCGAAACAGCGATCCAGACCCCAGCAATTGCACCCATCAGTGTGCCGCATTCGTCCATCACAAACGGACGGTTCGAAGCACGAAAGGATAGCATGCTCCCCAGCATCTGACCGACGAGAGCACCGATCAGTGTCGCGGCAATCAGGCAGCCGTGAATCGTGCGGCGGCGATGCTTGTTGATGGCGCGCATCGCCCAAATCCCGAGCGCTAGGAATGATCCACAAGTCGCGACGATGATTGCGCCGTCGAAGGCGCCGGAGTAGATCGCCCAGATGGGGCAGGTTCTTCCACGGCCCAGTCTCACTGCGAACTGCCAGACAACGCCAGCGACCGCCCCTACGAAGATCCCGAGCATCGGCAACAGGAACAACTTCGCCCGCTTGATGTGTTCGATCATCCGCGCCTTGGTGTGCCGCGCCGCCTCGATCGCGCGGGGCCTCCGAGACAGAACGTCTACGTTCACGGGGGCGGGATCGTGGACTGTCCATTCAAAATCGGCACGCAAGCCCGCCTCCCGTGCAACGTTTTGGGGCGCCTGGCATGGCGTTTTACTTGTGGGGTGTAAGTCCCCTGTACGAGAACGAAGGTCTTAAGGAAGGCAGTATACCAACTGTGACTCCGATCGACAAAGTACTAGGTGAGGGCAACTGCGGTTCGGGTGACCGGCCGTGGGGAGGAAGCCTGCGAATGCGTTCGTTAAGCCGACACTCGATTCGTCGTCGGCCGCATTCTCACCAAAGCTGCGAGGCTACGGACAGAAACTCGATACAAGGCCGGTGCGGATCGGTGAGTGGGCCAACCATCACGAAACCGTCTTCGTTCGTCCGCATTGGTAAATCGAGAGTTTGTGCAGCGAAGGTGGAACGTCTTACCCAGGGAGATCTGTCGAACGTACCAGTGAGTAGGGCTTGCCCGAAAGGCGGGGCGGCCGTGGGGGACTGCGGTCGTGTTCGGCAGAAGTCAGCAGAGGCCATAGTACTGCTTCGTCGTACGCCACCGACGACGGGAAGGGCCGAACCGTGAAGAACAAGGAGGAGCTACCGATGAACTCGAATCGAGGTGCCGCGCAGCGGGAATTCGGCTTCGCTGACGAAGACGACCCACCGTTGCCTGAGGAATTGCTCCGCCCGGAGTGGACCGATTCGGCGTCCGTCGATCAGCCAGCCTTGAGTGTCTTCTCAACCGATGCTTTGATGGAGCAGGTTGTCGATCCGGCCAACTTGGACCGGGCTTGGCGTCAAGTGAAACGCAATCGCGGTGCTCCTGGCCCCGATGGCATGACGATCAAGCAGTTTTCAGCCTGGGCCCGTGAACACTGGCCCAGCATCCGGCAACAGCTCTTGGATGGGACGTATCGGCCTGGCCCGGTGCGTCGCAAAACCATCCCGAAAGCAGGTGGCGGTGAGCGATGGCTCGGAATCCCAAACGTGCTTGATCGCCTCATCCAGCAAGCCATCTGCCAGGTCCTGACGCCGATCTTTGATCCGGGCTTCTCGGATTCGAGTTTCGGCTTTCGCCCCGGCCGTTCCGCTCATGGAGCCATCCAGCAAGTGCAGCGTATCATCCGGCAAGGTTTCGCCCATGTGGTGAATGTGGATTTGTCGAAGTTTTTCGATCGAGTCCAACATGACGTGCTGATGAGACGTGTGAGCCGCAAGGTTCGCGATCGGCTACTATTGCGCCTGATCGGATGCTACTTGCGATCGGGTGTGATGGTCGAGGGTGTGTTGCAGTCGACGCCGGAAGGCTCGCCGCAAGGCGGTCCGCTTTCCCCCTTGTTGTCAAATATTCTGCTGGACGACTTGGACCGGGAGTTGGAACGCCGGGGACTACGATTTGCGCGTTATGCCGACGATTTTGTGATTTTCGTCAAGAGCGAGCGTAGTGCCGCGCGAGTGTTCTCGTCGATCCAGCGTTACCTGACGCAACATCTGAAGCTGGTGGTGAACCAGCAGAAGAGCAGCGTGAGGGCGGCCCGAGGCTGCGAGTACCTTGGGTTCACATTCGCGGGTAAGCGTGTGACGATCCACGTTGCACCGAAGAAGCTGAAAGCCTTCAAACGTCGCGTCAAGCAGTTGACCGGACGCAGCCGGGGCATCTCGATGAAACGACGTTTGACCGACTTGAGTCGTTACCTTCGAGGTTGGATAGGCTACTTCGGTCTGGCCCGTCAGTTCGACGTGTTTGTTGAATTGGACGGATGGATTCGTCGTCGAGTCCGGATGTGCTACTGGAAACAGTGGCGTTATCCTCGGACGAAGGTTCGTAACCTCGTCGAACTCGGCGTGGATCTGGAGATGGCGATCAAACACGCGATCAGCCGCAAAGCGTATTGGCGGCTTTCCCGCACCCCGGCACTGCGTTACGCGATGCCGAACCAGTGGCTGGAGCAGCAAGGACTGCTTTCGCTAAAGCAACATTGGGCAGCGCTTGCTCCGCTTCGCGGAACCGCCTAGTGCGGACCCGCTTGCTAGGGGGTGTCGGGGCCGGGACGGGAAACCGTCCCGGCTACCGGATTTCGCCCTTTCTCGCTCGCTCAGCCATCGCGAGAGCAGTACTTAGTATAGCGCATCCGGGGGAGCTTCGGCTATCCGTTCCTGGATGCGTGCGGCAACCTCCCGATCGATTTTTCTCAGTAGGAACCAACGGCGGAGGTATCCTGATCTATTCCATTCCTCGGCGTATTTCTGTTCGATTTCCGGACGCACCTCAGCTTCGATGCCCTTCAGCGCCCGCGAGTGACCATCTGCCACAAAGGGAATCTCGGAAGCGTTGGATCGGCCGCGTTTGGATTTAGGCATAATATTTCGGTAACTCGTAGCCATCGACGAACGACGTTCCGCACGAGATCACGTTTCTGTCTCTGCAATCAATGATCGTCCCTGATAGTTCACGCCAAATCCTGCAATTGCCTCCGTTTCCGGACACTCCAGAAGGCGTTGAGCAATTCCTCGCACGCGTTCATCTGAGAATCCGCGGTGGTGTCTGATATCAATCCGGCGCGGCTTAATGGTCGCGGCCAATGCGTTACCCATCGAATCATCTTTGTAGCAGAGCCCTGGTTGGGTCGCATCGCGATGTTCCGTTGTGTGCGGGAAAAAGGAGGCACCCGTGTCGTTGAGAATCGCTTTGAAGAAGAAACCATCGGAGTTGACCGCCGACCGCAAGAATTCTCCTCCCACAATCTTCATGACGGGCAGCACCTCCGGGCCCACCGTTCCGGCACGCCAGCTGTCTGGGCGAACGACCAGGATAACCCGCCCGCGGACCATTGGAAAGAACCCTGACAAACCAACACGCGAGCCAAGCAGGACCCGGCTCGGCGCAAGAGGGCGTAAGCGGGTCGGGTTCATCCGATGGTTCGCCGCCGACCGTTTGAAGCACGTAGTCCAACGTCACGAGATTACGATGAATCGTTGTCCCAATCGTTGTCGTGTGTGGGGGCGTTCGACCTCCGAGGCTTGCGCGAATACGTAAAGGGTGCCTTTGTGGAAAAAAGGCCTGTGAGGCCCACGTAGATTGTAGTCGTACCGGGGCGCCCGTTCCGGCGCATATTCCGTCGACGCAATGACTCCTTCCGGCGTCGCCGGTACGAGGGCTTGTCGTACGACCCCGGACGGGTTTTGTACCATTGACGTCGGTACGCGTGTCGTACGGCGTGCCGGAATCTTCGAAGTGCCTCCTGAATTGTCTCACCATCACGGACCTCGACCTTGGCGGTCATGTGTGGCGTCTTTGCGGCTGACGCTACGCCGGTATCGAATCGAGTATTGAACGCATGATACTTTCTTGCGGCGAACGTGCAGCGTAACCGGGCGGCGACGTTACGCTGTCCATTCAGATTCCGCCGGATTCGCCGCTCCGGTTCACGCGATTGTTAGATGGCGGTTTGCATGCGGCGCGACGCCAGCCATAGCCAAATGAAATACCCTCCCAAGCCGATAAACAGAGCCGCACCTAACACGATCCAACGAATGGATGATACCAAATTGAACCATTCGAGACCTAGATACCATCGATCAACCATGCCAGCCACAAGTCCGACAACTAGCACCCAAAACAGTTGATAGGCGCGCGGCAATTCGGACATCTTGAACGGGATGATCCATTGACGCCAAGTCAAATGAGCCCCGCCGGTGGCAGCCTTGATAAACCGCATGAACGACGAATGACCTTGCAGCGAGGCGATCAAAATGTTGCGGTGACGCAGGAGCGAGAGCCAAAGCGTACAAACAAGGGCGAGTAGCAACGTCTGTGAAAGAACTGCGTATCCGTAGACAAATGGCAGCGGATGGCCTGAATCAAGCAGAGCCCGCCCAACGAAGTTAGATTCGCCGCGGAGCGTTGGCGTGTGGATGACGGTTGCAGCCATGTCGAATGTTCCGCCACCCACAATGAAGAGAATACCAATCGTTCCGAGCGCCAGTGGAATCGGTGCAGCGCCTTTGCGAGCCAACCGGATTGCGAGAAGCAGTGACGGAGCAAGAATGATCGGCAAGGCGTATGCCGTAGGGATGCGCGCGCTGGGCAGCCGACCCAGCAGGAAAACGATGAGAATCCAGACAGCGGTAGCCAGCGAGATCAGCAGAAGCAGTCTGGCTTCAGTATTGCCGGGTGGTGGAGTGGCATCCGAGTCCGGCATGGAGTGAAGCGGAAAAGACATTTGTGACTGGAGCCATCTAACTTAGTAATTCTGCCGCCGGGACGGCACTTCGTAACTACTTACGGCGGCGTTTCCGGCGGTGTAATACTCCTCAACTTGCCAGTCAGTGTACCCGCGTAAGGCCCATGTGGCAAACTTTTTCGGATCGTCTTCTCTGAATTGAGGCTGTGTGTTATGCGGTCCGTACAACACGCAGGCACCGACTCCGTGGCGGGGCCACCTACGGGGCGTTCGTTTTATTTGGGTGTTTCTCGGCGGTGTAACACGCGCCGCCTAAGGCGGCGGTTTGTGAATTCAACTTGTGGATCTGTGAGGAGTTGCAACGGATATGGGGTTCTTGAGTAGGCGTGTTATGGGGTGCCGGCGGGCTGCATAAGACGCAAAGCCAATCCGCAAAAAAGGGCTTTTCCGCGAGCTTGACATGTGCACTGTTGTACAGATACTGTACGTTAGTACATATATCGACGTGCGGGGCGGGCCGGAACGTCGACCTCTGCCTGTCGCAGAATGTGCCGGCCTGTGGTCCGGTTCCGCGAAGAACTGGGAGGACCCGTGATGACTCAGTCTCAGCAGACACCCGTTTCGCAAGCTCAGAAACCCAAGTTGCTGGACCAAGTGCGTTTTCGCTGCCGCCTGCGCCGTTTGTCGCGGAGTACCGAGGATGCCTATGTGAGCTGGATCCGCAGGTACATTCTGTTTCATAAGAAGCGGCATCCGTTGGAAATGGGCGAGCCGGAAGTTTCGGCGTTCTTGACACACTTGGCAGTCGACAGGCATGTGGCCGCTTCGACGCAGAACCAAGCCCTGTGCGCGCTGCTGTTTCTGTATCGGGAGGTTCTGAAGCGAGAATTCGGCTGGCTCGACGATGTGGTGCGCGCCCAGAAGCCCAAGCGGTTGCCGGTGGTATTCACGCCCGAAGAGGCGATGGCAGTTATTGGGGAGTTGCAGGGCGTGCGGTGGCTGATGGGCATGCTGCTGTACGGCGGGGGCTTGAGGTTGATGGACTGCCTGCGGCTACGTGTGAAGGACCTGGATTTCGAGCGGCTACAGGTGATCGTGCGCGAAGGCAAGGGTGACAAGGATCGGACGACGTTATTGCCAGAGGTGGTGGTTGAGCCCTTGAAGAAGCACTTGGCCGGTGTGCGGCCGGAGCACGATCGCGCGTTGCGCGAAGGGTACGGAGGGGTCGAGTTGCCCTATGCATTGGCCCGCAAGTACCCCAACGCCGACAAGAGTTGGGCTTGGCAATATGTGTTTCCATCCGCCAAACCGTCCAGGAACCCGCGCAGCGGTGCCTGGCGACGGCACCATTTGGATCCGTCGTATTTACAGAAGGCCGTGGCCGCCGCCATCCGGAAGTTGGACATCCGTAAGCACGCCGCCTGCCATACGTTTCGGCATTCGTTCGCCACGCACCTGTTGGCCGATGGCACAGACATCCGCACGGTGCAAGAGCTACTGGGCCACAAAGACGTGCGCACGACGCAAATCTATACGCACGTGCTGAAGGTAAACGGACACGCGGTGAAGAGCCCCGTGGACAAGTTCTGGCGGGCAGCGCCGGAGCGTCGCGAACGGCGCAGAACAGACTAGCGAGTTGTTGGTGTCGAATTTGTCGGTACGATGGGCTCTCCCACTGCGGTCGAAACTCTGGTCGGCCTCAGAGGGCCAACCTACGATCGAGAACTGGCAGACCACAAGGTTGTCGAGACCGTTGGTCCATACCGCAAACCGTCAGGGACGGAATGCTATTCCGTTCCACCCGTGAGTTTTCCACCGCTCGGTCGGGACTCACGCCTCGGGGTACTTCCATGGTGCTCGGTAGTCGCGGCGGAGCAGCTTGTTTGCGTCGGGGTCGTCGGGGATGGTTTCTGCTTCGCCGTCCCACTTGATGCTGCGGCCCAGTTTCAGCGAGAGCATGCCCAGGAGGCTCATGTTGGTCGAGCGCTGACCGATCTCGATGTCGCAGATAGGGCGTTCGCCGGTCTTGATGCACTTCAGAAAATCGGCCCACAGTTCGGGGATGTTTTGTTCATCGGGCTTGTGCAGTTGCGGCGGTTCGTTGATGGTCGGTTGGTTCTTGTTGCGCGGATAGAACGTGGTGCCGTCGTTGCGCCAGCCGATGTGCAACGTACCCTCGGTCCCGTAAAAGTAGACGCCCAACGGATGCTTTTCGGCATTGTTCGCGGCGTATCGTCGGTGCTCCCACACGGCGGTGAACGAGTCGAAGTCGAACTGCACCACTTGCGTGTCGGGCGCGTCGGTGCTGTCCTGCCGGATGAAACGGCCGCCCATCGAGGAAACGTTGCGTGGATACCTCTCCTCGGTCCACCAGAGAATCTGGTCCATCCAGTGGATCCCCCAATCGCCCAGCGTTCCATTGGCGTAGTCCAGGAACTGCCGGAAACCGCGTGGGTGGATCGCGCGGCTATAGGGACGAAGCGGCGCTGGGCCGCACCACATGTCCCAATCAAGTTCCTCGGGCGGTTCTTCGTTTGGCGTGGGCTGGCCAGGCCCGCCGCCCGAATGAACGAACGCGCGAACCATTCCGATCTTGCCGAGCTTGCCTTCCTTCAAGAAGTCTATGCCCCAGATGTTATGCGGCGATGCGCGACGGTGTGTGCCTACCTGGACCACGCGATCGTTTGCGCGGGCGGCATTGACCATCGCTCGGCCTTCCTTGATTGTGTGGCAGATTGGCTTTTCCACGTAGACGTGCGCGCCGGCATTCACGGCGGCGATGGTCACGAGCGGGTGCCAATGGTCGGGCGTGCCGACGATCGCAATTTCCGGCTTTTCCTTGTCCAGCAGGTCGCGGTAATCCTTGTACTTCTTGGGCGCCTTGCCGGTAAGCTGTTCCACTTCCGTCGCCGATTTGTCTAGATGCCTGCGGTCGACATCGCACAGGGCCACCACGTCCGACTCGCCGGCCTCGATCCCGGTCCGCAGGATGTTCATTCCCCACCAACCGCTTCCGATCAGGGCGGTTCGGCATTTCTTGTTCTTCTCGGCACCGTGAACGGCCGGGGCGGTCAGTGCGACGCCGGCTGCGGCGGATGAAGCAAGAAAGGTTCGACGAGTGACGGTCATGGTTGCTTTTCCTCCGTTTGAGACTCGTACAAGAGATGCCGCCAGCCGACCATTCTCCATTCTTCAACGGCCCGCGAAAAGTACCTGGGCAAGAGGGCCATGATTCGGAATCAAAAAAACGGGGAGAATCAGGTTTTCTTGTTGATGAGAGCGCAACCGCTTGGCAAAATGGCACCCAGTAAACGTACGGTGTACAACCGTGCACGAGGCCGAGACGGCTCGGCCCCGGTGACGTTTCACTTCCAAGCAAAGAACATGAAAGGAGCGGACCATGAAAAGTTTTGGAGTGAAGGCCATTGTCGCTTGTTGCGTGTTGTCGTTGGTCGCACTGACGCACACGCTCGACGGGTCTGCCGCAGCGCAAGAAAACGCGGAAAGCCCTACCCCCAAGATGATGCCCAAGAAACGCGCGGAGAAGCCGAAAACAGCGACCAAGAAGAAGCCCAAGGCACGAAAGAAAGCGGGAGGCCGACTGCCAGCCTACTACGGCCAGATCGAACTGAGCGACGAGCAACGCGAGAAGATCTACGGAATTCAGCGCGGGTATCGCGAACAGATCCAGGAACTGCGCAAACAACTCCAGGCGCTCGAGGCCAAACAGAAGGAAGAAATCAACGAGGTCTTGACCGAGGAGCAGAAGGCGAAGTTGACGGAGTTAGTTGACAATGCCAAAAAGAAGCGATCCACACCGCCGAAGAAGAAAAGCGGGGCCTAGTGCTTTGTCAGCGCTTAGATTTAGGGTGGCCGGGGTTGGAGGGCGTAGCCCGAAACCCCGGGGCTTCCTTCGCTAACGCTCAGTCCAGCCCCGGCCACCTAACCCCAACTTTTTTGCATTGACAAAGCACTAGCACGGACGCTTCATTCACCTGATTGGGACTCATTGGTGAACAGGCCGTTCCAACCATCATCCTGTTCCACCGGTGTTGGGCCGCGGAATTCCACGCCTCCAGGTCTCTCGTCCGCGGGCAGTAGCGGGCCGGCGAGCGTTGCGGCCATCCGCTGGCCAACCTGATCAGGTTGGGACAGATCGGCCGCCGCGTCGGCCGAGGCGTGCTGCTCCTGATACAGGTGAAGCGTGTTCGTGGGAAAGGCGAATGAGACGCCCAATACTTCGGCCAGTTTGATGATGTCGACGAACAGACGGTGCTTTTCCCGCAATTCCACCGACCAATCAGGGCACTCGACAAAGCAATAGAGCATTATGTCCAGTGAACTGTCACTGAGGCCGTTCAGATACACGTGGTAGTAATCCTTGCGCGTGTAGGGATGGCGTCGGATCAACTCGCGAACCCCTTCACAGAAAGCGTCGATCTGTTCCGGCTTCGTATCGTACTGAACACCTAGCGTCGCCGTGATGCGTCGGTAGGTGCGCCGGCCCATGTTGTCCACGATCGCCGTGGTCAATCGGCTGTTGGGCAACGTGACCAGCGAATTGTAGAAGGTGCGCACGCGCGAGCTGCGAAAGCCCACGGACTCCACCGTGCCCTCGACACCCTCGGTCTTGATCCAATCGCCGATTTCGAACGGCCGGTCCGTCAACACAGTCACAGAGCCGAACAGGTTGGAGATCGCATCTTTGGATGCGAAGGCGATCGCGGCGCCACCAATACCCAGCCCGCCAAGCAGTCCGGCGATGGGCAAGTTGAAGGTCTGGGCACACGTGATCAGTCCGATACATACAGCGAATACCTTAAGCGATTTGGATACGAGCGGAATCAGGAGATCATCGAACTTGGTGTCGGTGCCAAGTGCTTTCTTGGCCAGGAACGCCGCGATGATGTCAATCACCAGGAAGGCCGTCCAAATGGCCGCGACGATGGTGAACACCTTCAGGCCGTAGAGCAGAACCGTTTGGACGACTTGCGGCAGCCCTAGCAGTTCCGTGCCGCAGTACCACACCAGCGCCTGCGTGAGCAGCCCCAGCGGCTTCCACAGTTTCCAGTCGGCCGTCTCGACCCGCTCGTCTCCCACAACCTTGAACCACGTCTTGGTCAGGCTGTGAAGCAGCCATCGAACCAATCGGTCGGCAACGAAGCCCAGGAATATCAGGGCCAGCAAGCAGATCCACTGGTAGAGGTACAAGCCCAAGTGCTTCTGCTTCCGGAGACCTTCGGGAAACAACGCCCCAATGTCCGGCAACGCGTCGCTGTCCGCCTCGCCCTGTAGCGGATCGTCACCGCCGGGCTCATCGTCATTGGTGGACTGTTCGCCGGAATCAGCCGTTGCTGGCGTATCGCCATTGGCAGGATTCTCAGCCGGCCGGGCGACGTTTTGAGACATTGCCACCAAACTGACAAACAGGCCGAGTGCAAGCACGCGGGCCGAACCTCGAAAGAAAACGGACATCTGATACCTCCACGAGTTCGAACCTGAACCAATCTGCGCAAGTGTTGCACAGCCCGCTGTCTGTGAAAAGGTCGATTGGCTCTCCGAACGTCGCCCAATCACTCGGCGCTCGTGAGACCCGGCTATGTCAATTGAATTCCGCCCATTAAGGGGGTATCACGGGCGATCCGAACTGGAACTTTTCCCGCTGCGGGTTGTCTAAGTCTTGGTATCTCGTCCGCTCGTCTGGTCCTTCTGTGGTTGCCGTTTGCCTTCAGCTTGCGCCTAGAATTCCGAATATCCGGATCGTGACAGTCGTGCTGACCTGCGAACCAGATTGGCAGTTCACAACTGACTAGACTGGGGAAAAAGGTCAACCTGGATAGGATATCCGTTCGATTTGGAAAGATACGTTAACCAGTATATTTGCGACAATCCGAGCGACTCCCGTTTTCGATACCGACGAATGCCATGACTTCAGGACATACCCTATTCAGACCCGTAATCGGATCCCGCCGTTTGAATCGTTCGACGCGTGGCAAGCGTCGCACATCGAGGCGCAAGTCCCGCCGCACGAATCTGTTGTTCGAGCCGCTCGAATCGCGAATGCTTCTGGCTGCGGATTTGCTCGTCGATACCGGGCCGCAGCAAGACGATCCGGTCGAGTCCGATCCTGCATCTGAGGTTGCCGAACTGGCCGCCATCGGCCAAGAGACCCCGATTCTTGCAGCCGAAGGCGAAGCGGAGGGCGAAAATGGCGACCAGCGAGATCTGCGAGCGTTCGCGGAACTGCTGACCCAAAACCAAGTGAAGTTCTACGGCTCCGGCTGGTGTCCCAACTGTACTGTTTTGAAAAAGGCGTTCGAGGACGGCGCCCAGTTCTTGACGTACATCGATCTGTTCAATGCAGATGGCACACGAAACAACAACATTCTCCCAAACCTTCAGTACCAGCCGGCGATGGAGTATCCGGACGGTAACGGCGGGACAATCCTGGTAGACGATCAAGAAGGGCTGACGCTCGAGAGGATTTCAGCTCTAACCGATATAGCCATCCCTACGTCGAGTACTCCTTGGGTTAACCCGATCGACGAAACGCTTACGGTGCTTTCCGGCTCGCCTCTGCACATACCGCTGGACGCGTACGACCCCAACGGCGATCCACTGACGTTTGACATCACCGTGGAAGACGCGAACGGCAACCCAACGGATCTACTCACCGCCGAAGTGCTCCAGAACAATCGGAGCATGAAGATGGAACTTCTTAGCCTCCCGAGCAACACGCCGGGAGTCGCCGGGGGCACGCAGTACTATGTCGGCGAAATGGTGTTCGAATTGTTTGAACAAAGGGCGCCAGTCCCATCCGGGCGAGTGATCCAGTTGGTGGAATCGGGCCACTACGACGACAGCTACATGTGGAGGCTGGAACATGGCTTTGTGGGCCAATTCGGCGGGGTGACTCCCACAGCCGGCGGCGGTTCGAATCTGGGTGTCTTCGACGATCAATATCACGTCGACCTTCAGCACAATCGAGATGGAATCCTTTCCTTTGCCAAAGGGGGAGATGATTCCAACGACGCGCAGTTCTTCCTGACTCTTGCCCAGAAGAGAGGGCTGGACTTCAACTACTCCATTTTCGCACAAATGGTCGAGGGCTACCGTCATCTGGTTGACATCGAAGAAGAGCCCGCCTTCGTTGCGAACCCGGACGGCGATGGAGACCCCAACAACGACATTCACAGCCCTGTGTATCCGAAACAGGTCGGAGCGATAGATATCTTCCCGGACACGGAGAATGGTGTGGCCATGCTGAAGGCAACACCAGGAGCAATCGGCCAGGAGTTCACACTCACGGTGACTGCGACGGACGGAGAACACACGTCTCCCCCCGTCGTCATCGCCGTGGTCGTGGCGGACGACACCCCGGGAAACGATGGCGCAAACGGTGCTCCATTTCTAGGTCCCGTCGACGACGTCGTCGTGACGCGGCGCGGCGTGCCGGCAGAGATCGACTTGACCAGCGTCGACGTCGAAGGGGACGCTGTAGACTACTTCGCGCAGAATGCCGGCAACGAACAATACGTCGACGTCGACGATGCAACCGGCAAAGTAACGGTGACGCTCCCTGCTGATTTCGTTGGGGAATTGCCCGTTTTGGTCGCTGTTCGTGGGCTGAATGGATCCGACACGTTCGATCCGTGGGACACGCAGGTGACTACGGTCCATGCAATCGGGCCACCCACGCTGGATTTGGTGTCGACTTCCGATTCGAACATCAATGACGACAACGTCACGAATCTTGGCACCATGACGTACGAAGTCTCGGACGCTGCCGCCGGTGCGACCATAAAGATCAAGAGTGGCAACACGGAGGTCGGGGAGGGCGTGGCCAGCAGCGCTGTGGAAATCACGACCGGCAACCTTGGCGCTCTCGGCGATGGCGTCTACTTTCTCAGGGCCGTGCAAATTCTCGAAGGCGTGGAAAGCGAGCCTTCTTCGATACTGCAGGTCACGCTGGACAGGCAAGCGCCCACGTTCACAACGACGCCTCCGGAGAAAGGGACCAAGGGAGTTGAACTGGTCTACGATGCGAATACGGACGAAGCCGGCATCACCTATTCGCTCATCTCATCGCCGGCCAGTGCGACGATTCAGGCGGATACTGGAATTCTGACCTGGACCCCTGAGGCGGCGGGTGCATACACCTTTCAGATCGAGGCCATGGACGTAGCCGGCAATTCGACAAGACAAGACGTCAGCATCGAGGTGGTTGAGCCAGTAGTGGAGATCACCTTGCTGACGACCGATGCCGAAGGCAACCCAATCGAGAGAATCGCGACCGGTTCCGCCTACGAATTGCGCGTACTCGTTAAAGATGTGCGGCAGCCTCCAACGGCCGATGGCGGGGTTTTCTCGTCCTATTTGAACATCATGTATGACTCGTCTCTGGTGAGCCCCAATGCGGCCGGACCTGACGAGATCATCTTTGCTGAGGAGTACACATGGCTGCCGTCGGGCGACTTTGGGACACCTGGCCTTGTTGCTGACGTGGGGTCCGCCGCGGCTCCAGACCCCAATTCGCCAACTCTGTTCCCACCGTTTGGTCCGGCGAGGATGCTGCATTTCGGCATTCCGATGACAGCGAACAACGAGGGTGAAGCCGTCTTCTCGGCCAGTCCGTCGGACGATGCTCTCCTTCCCATTGCGGTTTACTCGGGCAACGGCGCCGTTCTCCCGGAAGAAGTCGTCATCCTGGGAACGTCGTTGGTCATTGGCGAAGGCCTGATCGCCCACGATGATGTCTTCAACGTGAACGAGGACAGTTCGAACACGGAGTTGGACGTCATCGACAATCTCCTGGGCAAAGACGAGAATCCACAGGGCGGTCCGATAACGATCATCTCGGTGGGCGCTACAAACAAGGGTGGTGCCGTCAGCATCCTAGGTGGACAGAAGGTGAGCTACACCCCAGCGCCGGACTTCTTCGGCGTAGAGGAGTTCACTTACACGATCAGCAACGGTCAGTCGACCAGCACCGCTACGGTGCAGGTGCAGGTTCATCTGCAGAACGACGATCCCACGGCAGTGGACGACGCGTTTACCGTCGACCAGAACAGCCAGAACAACTTCCTGGATGTAACAGACAACGATTCGATCGCTCCAGACCAAGGCGAGCAGTTGCAGGTGGTGGCTTTGGTAAATCCCAACCAAGGCGGTACCGCGGAGATCGTTCCGGGCGGCTCGGGCATTGACTATACTCCCGCGCCCGGATTCGTTGGCCAAGAGAACGTCAACTACACGATCAGCGATGGCAACGGCGGTACTGCCAACGCAGTAGCCGTGGTGACGGTGCTGGAGGGTACTAGGCCGACAGCGGTAGACGATGAAGCTGCCGTAGACGAAGATTCGGGGGCAAAGACGATCCAAGTGCTGACAAACGACCAAGCCGCCGAAGGCGGGCAGTTGACTGTCAAGAGTGTCACCCAGCCCAACACCGGCGGTACCGTCAGGATCGGCGCCAACAAGGATAACGTTACCTACACGCCAGCGCCCGATTACTTCGGCACGGACACGTTTACTTACACCGTTGCCGAAGCCGGTGGTGGAGAATCCACCGCTACGGTGACCGTGACCATCAACGGACAGAACGATCCGCCCATCGCCGTTCGTGACGAAATGGACGTGACCAAGGGCTCGCAGGACAATCGGCTTAACGTTGTGGCTAATGACATCGATCTGCCGGATGCAGGGGAGACGTTGACGATCACGAGCCTGACGTTGGATACCGCAGATCAGGGCAGCACATTCTCGATTTCCGACGATGGCCAAGCCATCCTATACACGCCAGCAGCAGGTTTCACTGGATCAGAGACGGTCACCTATACCATCAATGACAGGCCTGATGGTAGCGGTCTGACGCACCAGGCAACCGTGACCGTAAACGTCGCAGAATCGACAATCACCGGATGGATCACCACTGCCGGCGTTCAGACACCCATCCGAGGCCTGCAACTGAGTCTGACCCACGCTGACGGCCAGGGCAACGCGGGGAATGAATCGCCGCAGACCGATACGAGTGGCTCGTTCCGATCTGCCGCAAGGCCTGGCTTATACATGTTGGAAGCCGATCCGCCGTTCCTGTCGCTGATCAAGGAAGAGTTGCTGGTTGTTTCGGGTGGCAACGCGACAGTCACCGTGCCAACCGTGCGCGATGCCATGAGCATGGCAATCGCCGACTTCCTGGCAACGGCACCCGATCGATCATGGTTGTCGCCCGAGGACTCGATTCTGGCCGCGATTACTCCGGGCGTCATACCGGGCGCAGGCGAAGGCGAAAGCGGCGCTGGCCAGCAACACTGGTATTCCATCGAAACTGGCTGGGCCGGCTACGTCGATGTTCAAGTGCAGGTGTCCGGGAGCTTGAACGAGATCACGCTGACCGCGACTGACAGCAACAACGATCGGTACCAAGTGACGATCCCGGCAAACAGCGGCGTGGTCGAGTTCATGGGCCGCGAAGGCGACGCCCGCCTGATCCGTATCACGGTCGACCCCGCCACGTTGGATTGGGAACTCCTGACTGATCACTCGGGCAGCGGAAGCTGCTCTCTCGACCCCGGTTCAAGCTGTGGCGAAGGAGAGGCCGCCGTCCCTGAGATCGCGGTTGCCATAGACGACGAACCCACGCAAGAGAGTTGGTCGGTCGACGTTGCTCCGGTCGTTGAGCCCCCCCCTGCCCCGCCAGTTGCCGAAGAACTCGCGGAAGGCGAAGCCGCGGTTGCCTTATCAGCGACGATCACCGAGCCGGTAGTTGCCACCATCGTCGAGCCGGCAGTTGCTGTCAGCGAGCC
>CAZURK010000183.1:0-13400 GCA_964623055.1 uncultured Pirellulaceae bacterium | reverse complement strand
CGAGCCCGTAGTTGCTGTCGCCGAGCCGGCGCCCGAACCGATTGCTGAGCCCACGATCACTGAGACGGTCGCCGAGAGCCCCGAGCCCGTCGACTCGCCAGCGTACCCAATCCTGGACGTCGTAACAGTCGACGCATCGACCGATTCGGCGTTCGTCCAAGACCACACCGACGATGCGCCGGTAGACGAACAGAGCACGACGGACGCCATCGATGCGGTACTTGCGGACACCGAACCCGAGGAAGAAAGTGCCGAGCGCGACTTGGTCCTCGCCGGATCACAGTCGGAGGCCGAAGAATTCGCGTTGGCCGTAGACTGGCTGCTGGCGGGAGGATTGGACTAGCGACGCATCCGGGTCAATCCTTCAGATGATGCACGCTGGAACGGAAGTACTTGCGCCGACGCGCAGCGACTTGGCTATCGTTTTCTTTCTGCTGAGCCTCCAGGTCGCGCAGATTGGCGATCGTGAAGCGACACTTGAGGGTATCGATACGAAATCGAATGTACCGCGCATGCTCTTCGGGCAGCACGCCAAGCAGATAGCTGCCCAACTCCTCGCGCGAAGGTATTCCAATCTGACCGCGACGCCAGATTTCGGCCAACGTGTGGAAGCCTGAATCGCGCCGTTCGTTGATCTGCTTCAACCGGTCGAGCAGTTGCGGATGACTGCGGATCTCGCGTTCGATTTCCGCCATCAGCTCCGCATCCAGCGACTCGTCCAGATACGCTTCCAGTTCGGCTTGACTGTACTTATCGCCCATACTCTGTAGACTCAATGAGGGATTGGCTATCTCCAATCATAACTGGCGTTTAGTGCGGTCACAAGGAAGCTTCGGAATAACTTGCCCGTCCTTTTGGCCACGTCTAGAATACCGCCTTCTGCAGAAGCCGCGGGGGGCCCAGCATGAATCCACAAACCACATCCAGCTTCGAGTTCGCTTCGCCGACCCGAATTGTGTTCGGATCCGGCAGTGTGGGGCGTTTGGGAACGCTGGCGGATCAATGCGGCGGTCGACGGGTGTTGTTGGTAACGGATCCCGGTATCGTTCGTGCGGGGCATGTCGAACGGGCCGAGTCTTCGTTGGAAGCGCAAGGGCTCTGGGTTACCGTATTCGACCGGGTTGTCGAGAATCCCACGACTCGGATAGTCGAAGATTGCGTGTCCTGGGCACGCGAGCATAACATCGATTTCATCATCGGCCTGGGCGGCGGCAGCAGTCTTGATACCGCCAAAGGATGCAATTTCATCCTCACCGGTGGTGGCAAGATGGAGGACTATTGGGGCGTGGGCAGAGCGACACAGCCCATGTTACCGCTGATCGCCGTGCCAACGACGGCTGGTACCGGCAGCGAGTGCCAGTCGTTTGCGCTGATTTCGCAAGAAGGAACACATGTGAAAATGGCGTGCGGGGATCCGAAAGCTGCTGCACGAGTGGCGGTACTCGATCCCGAATTGACCCTGACACAACCCAAGTCTGTGGCGGCTGCAACCGGCATGGATGCGTTGGCGCACGCTGTCGAGACGGCTGTGACAAACAAACGAACTCCATTGTCGCAGATGCTGTCCCGCGAGGCGTTCCGTCTGTGCACGCGCGGTCTTCCCGGTGTTTTCTCGAACCCGGATGATCTGGAAGCTCGCGGGCAAGTATTGCTGGGGGCGGCGCTGGCCGGAGCAGCAATCGAAAACAGCATGCTGGGGGCGGCCCATGCTGCAGCCAACCCGTTGACGGCGGAATTCGGGGTTATTCACGGCCAAGCGGTCGGCTTGATGCTTCCAGCAGTCCTCAGATTCAACGGTGCCGACCGAGAAGCGCGCAACATCTACCACGAGTTGGCCGTGGATGCGGGCCGCGCCACAGACGACCACGATCCCGATTGGTCTGTGTGTGCTCTGGCTGAGTACCTGGAGGAGCACCGAGAACTAGCGCAGCTTCCAGGATCGCTTGCCGAGTTGAATATCCACGATCCAGATCTTCAAACGCTGGCCGAGCAAGCCGCCGGGCAATGGACCGCCAACTTCAACCCTCGTCCGGTGACCTCGGACGAATTCTCGCGGTTGTACAGAAGTGTGGTCGGAAGCTGAGAAGCGGGTCACGTTCGTCGCCGAAGTCGTAACGACCTACTGGCTAACGGTTTGTGGCGACGCCCTTCTTCGTTATCAGCCGTCCATCGTGTCTTCCCAAGTAGGGTGGGCCAAGTCTTCGCGGGCCCACCAGTTGCTTGCTAGTCGATCCGGTGGGGCCCGCGAAGACTCGGCCCACCCTACAAAGACGTGCGCACCGCGCAGGCGTTAGGCTCGAATGCAATCGTAAACACCAATGATGAGTTCATCCGCTGAAACAATCCAGGCCGACCAAAACAAGACACAGGTAGGCAACTACTTCGTCGCGAATTACCCACCCTTCTCGTTCTGGAGGTCGGAACGGCGAAACGAAGCTTACGAAGCGTTGGAGAAACCGCCAGAAGCCGACACGCCATTGGGCCTGTATGTCCACATACCGTTTTGCCGGAAGCGGTGTCATTTCTGCTATTTCCGCGTCTACACGGGGCGCGACGCCAAACGCAATCGCGTGTCCACGTATGTTGACTCGCTGCTGCGAGAATTGGAGATGTACGCCGAAAAGCCCTTGATCAAAGGGCGCCGGCCGCGTTTCGTCTATTTTGGTGGGGGAACGCCGTCCTTTCTTCCTGCGGATCAACTGCAGCAGTTGGCCGATGGCATGAAACGCTTGATGCCATGGGACGAAGCCGAGGAAGTGACGTTCGAATGCGAACCAGGGACGCTCAGCGAGGAGAAGCTTCGCGTTCTGCACTCGGCGGGTATTACGCGTTTGAGCCTGGGGGTCGAGAGCTTCGATGACGCGGTTCTTCGCAGCAACGGACGCGCCCATCTCAGCAAAGAGATACACGGTGCGTATGACTATGCACGGTCCATCGGATTCAAACAGATCAACGTGGATCTGATCGCCGGCATGCTGAACGAAACTGATGACAATTGGCAAGCCTGCGTTGCCAAGTCTATCGAACTGGCTCCCGACTGTGTGACCATCTATCAGATGGAGATACCGTACAACACGACGATCTACCAGGAAATGCGCGAACGCGGCGAAGTCACGGCCCCAGTGGCAGACTGGGCGACCAAAAGGCGGTGGGTCCGGTATGCTTTCGACGAACTCGAGAAAGCCGGCTACACGGTCACCAGTACCTGCACCGCGGTAAAGGATCCCAAGGCGTACCGTTTCTTGTACCGCGACTATCTTTGGCGAGGTGCGGATATGGTCTCGCTGGGCGTGTCGTCTTTCGGGCATTTTGCAGGGGCTCACTATCAGAACGAGAAGGACTTCGGGCCCTACGTCGAACGCGTCGCGGAGGGCGAATTGCCGATCCACCGCGCACTGGCAACGACCACCGACGAGAAGCTGATTCGCGAGATGATTCTGCAACTCAAGCTCGGCACGTTGGATATCGAGTATTTTCGCCAGAAATTTGGAACGGACATCCTGGAAAGGTTTACCGAGCCGTTTCAGAAGCTCCGCTCGGCCGGCCATTTGGCCGCGCAGAACGATCGTGTGGTGCTGACCCGCGAGAGCCTCCTGATGGTGGACGAGTTATTGCACGAATTCTTCCTGCCCGAACATCGCGATGCAAGATACACGTGAGAAGGTTCAGTTCCTGACGAGATGCCCCAAGATCCTTGGGCTGTTGGATGGTTTCTATCGGTCGATGCCCACGCATCCGCCATTGGATGCGGTCGTGGTGGAACCTTCGGAGTTGCCCGATCAGCAACGTCGGTTGCTCGTGCACGACCGCGACATGACATCGACTCTGACCCGGTATCATCGCCAGAAGATACTCCTACGTGTACTGCAGCGGACGCTGACCAACGGTACGCTCTCGCGGCACATCGTCCTGGAGAGCGCCGTGAGTCGCACGCCGGTGGAGTACGGAGCAAGCAACATAAGCCTGGCCGTTCTGGACGATGACGTCCGCGGCGAAGTCGTCGAAGGCAAGAAGCCTCTGGGTGGGATACTGAACGAACATGGTGTCGCGTACAACAATTGCCCAGGTGCGTTCTTCAAGGTTCGCTCGAACGACCTGATGAACAGACTGTTTGGACTGGACGAATCCAACTGGCTGTACGGACGGTGCAACTGCCTGACGGACAGCATTGGCCGAACAATCGCCGAGGTAGTAGAGATCCTGCCACCCGATAACACGTAGGTCCCGTCTGCAAGTAGGTCCCGTCTGCCGGACGGGACCTGCATCTCGGACCAACGTGACAATCAGTAAGAAGGTCCCGTCCGGCAGACGGGGCCTACGGCATGCAGGCCGAACGAAGCGTGACAAGAATAGAAGAACACGAAATCGTGATCGTCGGCGGCGGCCCTGCCGGCGCGACTGCGGCCGCGGTCTTGGCCGAGCATGGACACGACGTGTTGGTGCTGGAAAAAGAGACGTTCCCGCGATACCACGTCGGTGAATCCCTGCTGCCGTTCTGCTACTTCCCGCTCGAGCGAATAGGCATGATCGAGCGCATGAAGGCATCGCACTTTCCGCGAAAACACGCCGTCCAGTTCGTGACCATGGAAGGCAAGATCTCCGCCCCGTTCTACTTCTTCCAACACATGGATCACGAGGCAGCAACAACATGGCAGGTGCTTCGGTCCGAGTTTGATCGGATGCTGATGGACAACGCCCGCGACAAAGGGGCCGAAGTTCGTTACCAGACCGAGGCGATCGACCTCTTGCGGGATGGCAGCCGCGTTGCCGGCGTGCGGGCCATGACAAACGACGGCGGTAGACTGGAAGTGCAAGCACCGGTGACAATTGACGCCAGCGGTCGGTCTGCGCTGTCGATCACAAGGAACAACTGGCGAAAGTGGGACCCGCAACTGAACAAGGTTGCGATTTGGACTTACCTTCGAGGTGCCAAACGGGATCCTGGATTGGATGCGGGCTCGACCACGATCGCCTATCTGCCGGAGAAAGGCTGGTTCTGGTACATCCCATTGCCCGACGACACTGTGAGCGTTGGCATCGTTGGCGAACGAGAGTATTTCTTCGGCTCCGGTGACGACTTGCCTACAATCTTCTGCCGCGAGATTGGCAACAATCCGTGGATCGCAGATCACTTGGCGTCCGGCGAGCAGTTCGGCAAGTACTACGCGACAAAGGAGTTCTCGTATCGGTCCGAGTATTGCGGCCAGGACGGGCTCGTTCTGATTGGCGACGCCTTCGCCTTCCTTGATCCGGTGTTTTCCTCGGGCGTGTACTTGGCCTTGCGCAGCGGCGAACTGGCCGCCGACGCAGTAGATCGCGCTATCGGATCGGGCGACGTGTCGGCGTCGCAATTCGAGGACTACGCCGAGCGGCTCTCTCGCGAGATCGAGGCCATGCGTAAATTGGTGTACGCTTTCTACGACACCGCTTTCAGCTTTGGCAAGTTGATTAAGCATCATCCCAGCGTTCGCGGCGACCTCACGGATTGCCTGATCGGCAATTTGGAGAGAGATTTCACTGACCTGTTCGCCGCCGTGGCGGAAATGGCCGCGGTACCTCCGCCGCTTTCCTACGGCAGGGCGGGGCTGGCGTCTTGACCGGGCAAGGATGCCCAGACAGTGCCCTCGCTTGCGCCTAGCCAGAAATCGTCTCTCACCGCACACACCTAACTGTTTTTCCGGAAACAACTTACGCACGGATGTTAATTCACCTCGCGAAATGCGGCTGAGGTGTTCAAGGCGGCAACAACAGCGGGTGCGACTAGTACCGCGTCAAGCCGAGAACGACGAGTAGGCCGGAACAAGCCCGCGCTGTTCCGGCGTGTCAATGCGCTCGTGCCGGAACTGCGCGGACTTGTTCCGGCCTACACATTTGCATTTCCTTCCTCCGTCAGGCTCCGAGAAGGAGAACATCGAATCATGATAGACCTTGCTTCGCAGAGGATCGCGCCTTTTGCAGCCATCCTGCTGACATGCACTTGCGTGGCGGCACCGGCTGCAGACTGGGCGTCTTGGAGAGGGTCGGCTCAAAACGGCGTCTCGCAGGAAACCGACTTGCCATCTTCCGCCACCGAGATCTTATGGCGGGCGCCTTATGGTGGTCGCGGCACACCGGTCATTCTGGATGGACGGATCTTTGCCATCAATCTCGCGGGCGAAGGTGTGATGGAACAGGAACGCGTCCTCGCCCTGGATCTGGAAGCAGGTGAGCGTCTGTGGGAGCACCGCTTCAACGTCTTCCACACCGACATTCCGAATTCGCGCGTTGGTTGGGCGAACGTCGTCGCTGATCCTGAAACAGGCCACGTGTACGCTCACGGCGTCCAGGGCATGTTCTTCTGCTTCGATCGCGACGGCTCCGTGCTGTGGTCACAGTCGCTGACCGAGACGGTTGGCCGGATCTCCGGGTACGGAGGACGTACACACACGCCCATTATCGACGAAGACCGCGTGATCATCAGTTTTCTGAATTCAAGTCTTGGTCCACACGCAAAGGGAACGCACCGTTATCTGGCCATGGACAAGCTGACGGGCGAGAAACTGTGGTGGAGTGCGCCGGGCGGCGTACCATTGGACACGACGTATTCGGTCCCGGTAGTCGCACTGGTGGAAGGCCGTCGTCTGCTGATCGCCGGTAATGCCGACGGCGGGATCTATGCCCTTGAGGCCCGTACGGGCGAGAAGGTCTGGGGCTTTCAACTGAGCAAACGCGGCATTAATGCGTCGGTGGTTGTTGATGGCCATCGCGTCTATGCGATGCATAGCGAAGAGAATCACGACTCGACCGCCATGGGCCGTGTCGTATGCATCGACGCTCGCGGAACCGGCGATGTAACGAAGACACACGAAATCTGGCGACAGGACGGCGTGGCCGCCGGATACACCTCGCCGCTGTTGAATCAGGGCCGGTTATACGTGGTCAACAATTTCGGCGTCTTGTTCTGCTACGACGCCCTGTCCGGCGAAGAAGTCTGGCAGCACACTGTAGGTCGTGTCGGCAAAGGCTCGCC
Source organism: uncultured Pirellulaceae bacterium (assembly GCA_964623055.1). Lineage (GTDB taxonomy): Bacteria > Planctomycetota > Planctomycetia > Pirellulales > Pirellulaceae > JADHUC01. The sequence goes on along the minus strand of CAZURK010000183.1, from coordinate 6,391 downwards.
GGTTTGGGCCGACGACAAGATCTACCTGCCGACGGTCAACGGCAACTTTGCGATTCTGCAGGACGCTGGCAGTGAGTGCCGGCAGTTGGACTCGCTGTCTCTAGAATCTAAGAGCGGCTCGGTAGTCGAACTATTCGGTTCGCCCGCCGTGTCCGACGGACGGGTTGTCTTTTTTACGACGGAGGAAGTGATCTGCTTGGGGCGTAGAGACAGCACTCGGCAAGTGGCAAAGCCTCCAGCCGAAACGAAGGAGCCATCTATCGATCCGAGCGTCAAACCGGCGTTGATTCAGGTACGACCGTGCGAAGTCCTTGCGAAGCCCGGCGAAAGAGTTTCGTTTCGCGTGGCCGTCTTCGACGATGATGGACGCTCGCTGGGGCCCGTCGATGTCCGTTGGTCCTATTCGGGTATGGGGGCTTCGATCAACGACGCTGGGCAGCTCGCGGTTGGGGAAGGCGCGGGGAGTATCGGGGCCGTGGCCGCAGACTGCGGTGATCTGACCGCGACGGCGCGCGTACGGATCGTTCCGGACTTGCCCATTGCCGAGAACTTCGATGGCTACGAAGAAGGCGGACGATTGGATCATGTGGGGCGGCGATGGCGATCGCAACATGGTCAACACCGTGGAAAAGGGAATTCCCGATTCCTGGGACATCGAAACGGGACGCAATGTCAAATGGACAGCGCAGCTTGGGTCGCAATCCTACGGAAATCTCGTGATCGCGCAGGGCAAGGTGTTGGTCGGCACCAATAACCAGGCAGAGCGTCAGCCGAAGTCGACGGGTGACAAGGGCGTGATCATGTGCTTCCGCGAGAAGGACGGCAGATTCCTTTGGCAGATGACTCACGACAAGCTGGCTGCGGGCCGAGTGAACGACTGGCCTCGTCAAGGCATTTGTTCATCGCCGGCGGTGGACGGCGACCGCTTCTACTACGTCAGCAATCGTTGCGAATTGGTGTGCGCCGACCTGGACGGTTTTCTCGATGGCGAAAACGACGGCCCGTTCACGGATGAAAAGCTGACGGACAGGATTGACGGAGATATCGTTTGGAGGCTCGACATGATGGACGAGTTGGGCGTCTTTCCCCATAACCTGGCAACCAGTTCTGCGGCCTTTGACGAGCGACTGGTTTACGTCTGCACGAGCAACGGCGTCGACGAAGGACACAAGGACGTGCCCGATCCGTTCGCGCCCAGCTTCATCGCTGTGGATAAGCGGACGGGCGAGCTTGTCTGGGAAAACGCTGATCCGGGCGAAGACGTCCTGCATGGCCAGTGGTCCAGCCCGGCATTGGGCACGATTGGCGGCGTCCGCCAAGCCATATTCCCCGGTGGCGACGGGCGTTTGTATGCGTTTGCTGCCGACGATGGCAAGCTGCTCTGGTCGTTCCAATGCAATCCGGAAGAATCCGTGTGGAAGCTGGGCGGCCACGGCACGCGAAACAACATTATTGCCACTCCCGTCATCCACGAAGACAAGGTCTACATCTCGGTCGGCCAGGACCCCGAGCACGGTGAGGGGCCGGGGCATCTGTACGCTGTGGATGCCACGAAACGGGGCGACGTTAGCAAGACGGGGGCAGTCTGGCATAACGACGACGTGGAACGATCGATGAGCACCGTCGCGGTCCACGAGGGCATCCTCTACTTCTGCGACTTGACGGGGATCTTTCAGGCCATCGACGCCGAAACGGGCACGACCCTCTGGACGCATGACATGGATGCCGCCGTTTGGAGTTCGCCGTATGTCGTCGATGGCAAGGTCCTCATGGGCGACGAGGACGGCCACGTTGTCGTCCTCAAAGCGGGCCGCGACAAACAGGTCCTGTTCGAAGCCGACATGGACAACGCGGTGTACACGACGCCTGTGGCCGCCAATGGCGTGTTGTACGTTTCCAATCGCACGAAACTGTTTGCTATACAAGACGGCGCCAACTGCGATCCAGACGAGGTGAATTGATGAGCGTCGTTGAAGCGCGCGAAGAAATGGATCTGGAAGTGGGCATCGCGGAGGCCCGTGAGCGTCTGGATGCCTGGACTCGCGAAGTCGTCCAGTGGCATTTCGATCCGGAGACAGGCTGCCCATTCTGGCTGGAATTCGCCGAAAGACTCGATTGGGATCCGCGCTGGGAGATCCGCTGCTTTGACGATCTGGAACGGTTTGGCCTGTTCCAGGATGACTGGATGCGCGGCGGCCCGGTTCGTCGTTGGGTGCCCAAAGGGCTGGCTGATCAGCCCATCTACGTTTTCGAGACGGGCGGCAGCACGGGCGTACCGAAGAGCCGCATCAGTGCGGAGGATTTCCGCATCGACTATTCGATGTTCAGCGAGACCCTGAGCGATGAAGGATTTCCCCGAGGTGCCAACTGGCTGCACCTGGGACCTTCCGGCCCGCGTCGTCTTCGGCTGGCCATCGAGCATCTGGCCCAGGTCCGCGGCGGAATCTGCTTCTGTGTCGACATGGACCCGCGCTGGGTTATTCGGTTGATCAAAAAGGGGCGAATCGACGCGGTGGAAGACTACAAGGAGCATGTGATCCAGCAGGCCCTTACCCTGTTGCGGGCGCACGACGACATCCAGTGCATGTTCACCACGCCGAAACTGCTGGAAGCGTTATGCGAAAAGGTATCGTTGCGTCAGGTCGGAATCAAAGGCGTTTTCTGCGGTGGCACAGAGATGACGAGCCAGTTTCACCGGTTCGCGCGAGAGGAGTTGTTGGAGGGTGCCGAGTTTGTTCCCACGTACGGGAACACACTCATGGGCCTGGCATGCCACAAGCCGTTCGACCCGGCCGACGACTATATGATCATTTACCACGCTCCGCAGCCACGGGCGGTACTGCGCGTCGTCGACCCGGACAATCCGGACCAGCTTGTGGGCTACGGCGAACGCGGGCGGGTGAAGCTGACCACGCTGACCAAAGAGTTCTTCATGCCGGGCTTCCTGGAACGGGACGAGGTCATTCGCACACGCCCGATTCCGCAATACCCGTGGGACGGCGCGGGCGACGTGCGACCGTTCCGCAAGATGGAAGCCAACGTGGTCGAGGGCGTCTACTGATGTGGAGCATCCCCATCCTGCGATCCGGCCAAGCGTACTACAGCAATGAGTTGCTGACGCTGCGCGACTACGCCACCGGGGAACCTGTAGCCGAAGTCAGCCAAGCCAACGCTGGCCTGGTTTCGCGAGATTTGCTGCAGGATGCATGGCCGGATTTCCAGACGCTGGCTTCCGCGGATATCCTCGATCGCCTTCGCCAAGCGGCCGAACACTTCATGCTCGCCGACCTGCCGGTCGGTGACCGTGGTCAATCGCCCGAGGAGTTCGTGGCCGCCCAATCCGCCACGACAGGGCTGTCGTACGAACTGTGTCGCCAGAACATGAAGAAGATCGAAGCGGCGATGGCCAATATGGGCGAGATCCTCGATGGTCTGACCGGCGGGATCGATCTAACGACGTTGGATGCCGGCTTCGGGAGTCGAGACGGGCACATGGTCAGCTACGCGCCGCGAGCACGACGCTTCGGTGCCGTACTGCCCGCTAACTCACCCGGTGTTCACGCCTTGTGGATACCAGCGTTGGCATTGAAGACGCCGGTAGCATTGAAGCCCGGTCAGCGGGAGCCTTGGACGCCATTGCGAATTCTGGAAGCCATGCGGCTGGCAGGACTGCCCGAGGCAGCATTCGGCTACTACCCATGTGGGCACGACGGCGCCGGTGAGATCCTGCGTAAATGCGGTTGTTCTATGATCTTTGGCGCCGGACCGACGGTTCGACCTTGGCTGAACGATCCGCGAGTGGAGATTCACGGCCCCGGCTGCAGCAAAGTCCTGCTTGGGTCTGATCAATCGCCGTCCTGGGCCGATTCGCTGGATTTGATCGCCACATCCGTGGCGGCCAATGGAGGTCGTTCCTGCATCAACGCATCGAGCATTCGCACGGCGTCCCACGGTGCAGAATTGGCTGACGCCCTCGCCCAACGCTTAGCGCAGATCGTCCCGCGTCGGCGTGACGATCCCGAAGCAACGCTCGCTGCTTTCGCGGATCCTGCCATCGCCCGAGGAATCGACGCGGCGATCGAACGCGGGCTGGCTCAAGGAGACGCTGAGGACGTTACGTCACGGTATCGCGAGGGTGATCGCCTAGTCGAATACGACGGAAGCACCTATCTGCAGCCCACAGTGATCTACTGTGACAACGCAGACCATGCTCTCGCCAACCAAGAGTACCTGTTCCCGTTCGTCAGCGTGATTGAGCAATCAGACGAACAACTGGTTCCGACGCTCGGTCCCAGCCTCGTCTTGACGGCACTGACGGAACAGCCGTCGATCGAAAACGCGTTAATGGCCCGCGCCGACATCGGTAGACTGAATCTGGGGCCCATTCCAACGACGGTCCTCCAGTGGGACCAGCCACACGAAGGAAACATCTTCCAACACCTGTATCAGCAGCACGCGTTTCAGAGAGAGGCGTTTGCGGCAGCAGGAGCGTAGAGCAAATCGTGAGCCGTGCCAAATGACCAATGACCAAGCACCAATGACCATTGACGGAATCACCGCATGAAACGCATCTTGTTTTGGCTCACATTTGTTGTCCTCCTCGTACTGCACCACGATTGGTGGTTTTGGGACGACGGGCGTTTGATCTTTGGATTTCTGCCAGTGGGACTGGGCTACCAGGCGCTCATCTCGCTGGCCGCAGCCGGGCTCTGGGCGGCGGCGATCTTCCGGGTCTGGCCGGAGCTGTTCCGCGACGATGTTGACGAGGAGGCCGCTGGATGATTCAGTTCGTGATCATCGTCATCTACCTCGGCGTGCTACTGTTCGTGACGCGGTATGCCCACGTGGCTTTTTCACGTCATACGTCGGGCGACTACTTCCTGGCCAGTCGTTCGATCGGTCCGTTCCTGCTAATCATGTCGATCTTTGGCACGACGATGACCGCGTTTGCCCTAGTGGGCAGCTCGGGCGAGGCGTTCAAGGACGGAATCGGCGTTTACGGCCTGATGGCGTCCAAGTCGGGCATCATCCATTCGCTCTGCTTCTTCCTAATCGGCGTGAAGCTTTGGCGGATCGGCAAACGGCACGGCTTCACCACGCAGATCCAGTATTTCCGCGACCCCTGCGGTTCATCAGCTATGCCTTCATCCCGCTATCGGTGGCCATGTTTCCCCACCTGTTCCAGCACTGGATGACGGCAAAGAGTGCCAAGTCATTCCGTCCCACAGTCCTGCTGCACCCGATCTTCATCATGATCGTGTGGGTGCCGTGTGTGCTGTTGGGCGTGTGGGCCGCGGGCGAACTGGCCGGCAAACCAATCGTGCCCCCACCGGTAGCCGCGAACCCGAACGCCGTATTGGCATTCGTCGTCAAATCGCTCACCGACCCCTATCTAGCCGCATTCTTGACCGTCGGCATCCTGGCGGCCATTATGTCGTCGCTGGACAGTCAGTTCCTCTGCATCGGCACGATCTTCACGCACGATGTCGTGCTGCACCACTTCGGCGAAGATCGTTTCACAGACGCCCAGCGCATGCTGATCGGGCGACTGTTCGTGCTGGCGATCGTCGTGCTGACGTACGTGCTGGCGGTTCTGGCCCAGGGTACTTCTGTGTTTTCTCTAGCCGTTTGGTGTTTCAGCGGTTTCGCCAGCCTGTTCCCTTTGGTGTTCGCGTCACTGTACTGGAGGCGAGTAACTCGCGCCGGTGCGATTGCGTCTGTTGTCGTAGCGGCGGTCGTTTGGCTGGTCTTGTTCCACCAATCCGACTGGGGCGCGAACCGCACGTATCTCTTCCTAAAGATGATGCCGGTGGCCACCATCTTCGCCGCCTCGGCAATCACACTGGTCGTGGTCTCGCTTGCTACGAAGCCGCCGCCGAAGGCAGTGCTGGATCGGTATTTCTCTTGACGCACTTGTATCGCTGTCGCGCGAGCCTGCATTGGTTTAACCCCGAGCCGGCAGGCGACGGTCGTTCGGTGCCGGGCGTTGTGCTGCGGCCGTCGCCTGCCGGCTCGGGGTTAAACGGTGGTCTTCGGCGTGATCCTACGGCTTCAGATTCAGGCAGACGAGTTGTTCTTCGTTGCGGAGGAACAGTTTGCCGCCGGCCACGGTTGGCACCGTCCAGCTTTTTCCCTCGAAGATTCCCACTCGCGAGATCTCTTCGTAGTCCTCGACGGAAACTTCAGCCAATGCCAGCGTGCCGCGCTCGCCGAGTATGATCAACTTGCCATCGGCCAGCAGCACCGATCCCTTGTTGAAACCACGTTCGCGCCAGATCACATCGCCGGTGTCGAACGCCATACACGTGAGCATCGTGTTGTTCAAGTAAGCCGCTGGCGCGGGCGGGGAAGAAAGGCTTCTCCGATCGTTCGACGCTGCTGGCGATTCTAG
>CAZURK010000182.1:27184-30933 GCA_964623055.1 uncultured Pirellulaceae bacterium | reverse complement strand
CCGTTGCAACCGCCTTGTTGGATGCCGTCAAGGCGGCGAGGGCAGCCGCTCGACGGGCCCAGTCAATGAACAATCTGAAGCAATTGGGGCTGGCGTTCCACAACTATCACGACGTGCACAAACGCTTTCCGCCGGCCGTTGTCATGGGACCGGACGGCAAAACGCCGCACAGTTGGCGCATCGAAGTGTTGCCCTTCTTGGAGCAGAAAAAACTGTACGATCAATATCGCATGACCGAGCCGTGGGACAGCCCGCATAACAAGGAGCTGCTGCAGAAGATGCCAGCGGTCTTCCGTGATCCGAGCGCGGATCCAGCGTCGACAGACAGTTGCTACTTCGCACTGACAAGCAACGGAACGGTGTTTTCGAAGGAGGAAGGAACGCAGCTCCGCGACATCACCGACGGCACGTCCAACACACTTCTTTTGGTCGAAGCCAAACGCGAAATCCCGTGGACCAAGCCGGAAGACATTCCCTACGATCCGGAAAAGAAGATCCCCAAACTGGGCGGTTTTCAGGAGAACATCTTCTTGACCGTTTTCTGTGACGGAGCTGCCCGAGCGATCGCCCAAACGATCGACGAAAAGGTTCTCCGCGCGATGATCACAATCAGCGACGGACAACCGATACCACGGGAGTTTTGACGGGCATGCAGGCAAAAAAATCGTGCTGCGGCGCGCAAAAAAGCGGGGACAAGGGCGTCCAAATTCCATCGCCCCTGCCCCCAATGAAAATGCCGGAGTAACGCGTCCTACTTCTTCTTGTCAGCCTTGGCGACCTTGAAGCCCTTGGCGAACGCCTTGTCGCCGAAAACCAACTTGATCTGCTCGTCGCCAGTGGCCTTGGCCACCTTGCCCTTGCATCCGCCACAGCAGAAGCAAACCTGGACCCCTGCCACGTCGGTCGCAGTGTCCGGATTGCACTTGCCGCCGGTCAAAGGACACTTGGCCTGTTTGGCCTGTCCGGTGGCGACCAATTGCACGTTCGCCTTCGTAGCGTACTTGTCCGTGTTCTTCTTGAAGGCTCCGGTACAACCGGCGCAGCAGAGGAACACCTTGCCGCCTTTGTAGTCCACGACGACGGACTTGTTCACGGCCTTCCCAGAGATGGGACATGTTGCGCTACATTTCTTCTCGGCAGCCGCCGCGCAAGCGGCAGGACATTTTGCGGCGCATCCACCGCCCTCGGCGGCGCACGCTGCACTCTTTGCACAAGATGCCTTCTTCTCTTCCGCACTGACTCCATACGTCAACGCGAAAACGAGAAGGACTGCAGCACCCACGGAAAGGCATTTTGCCATACCTGATCCCCTTACATTGCAGATTCGATTCACAGCGGTTTTCATTCAGGTCCGGCGCACACCGAACCATCAGCCTGAACAGCATTACCGATAAGTGTCCCAAGTGTTCACGGCACCGCAGTAGAATCAAGTGATAACCGCTGAAAGAATCGCAGGTTTTTCTGAGAACGACTCTGCAGAGCGGTCTCGTTCTGCCCCGCAGGGCCGTATCGCGACCCACGCAACGATCTGACACCGATCGCGAAGCGGAGTTGGCCGCGAGATTATCACCTACATACCTCCACGTCCAACAATGCCGATCGGATCATTGGCGCGTACTTCGAGTCGGCTGTTGAAACATCAGTGCCGCAAAGCGACGCATGGTCAGCCTACTCCGCAGCCAACATCGTCTTGTTAGGAAATGATCCCCGTTCCTGCGATTTGTCATCCTGAGCAAAGCGAAGGATCTCCCGTGGAAGCTAGATTCTCCGCTACGCTCAGAATGACCGAAGTTCGGAAGTGATTCCCTTACGAGCACCCAGCGGCGGCAACGTTGATTTGAAGTTGTCGATGAGTTCGTCTATCTTCAAAGTAGAAATGGCGCGCAAGTCGTGCGTTGACCTAGGCCATCACCCCCGATCGTCGTCCTGCCCTACCGCTATGAGCGAGAAAAGACATGGTCGACTTCGAATACCTGTACAAAGGACTCTGCGGACTGGCTCGCGCGCATCGAGCAAGTCCTTTTGCGGGTCACCTCGGCGCAGCGGCGATTGCCGGGTACTTCTTCGGCGAGGATCATCATGGCCTCGACAAGAATGTGCTTCAGGCGATCGAGAAGGACCTGGCTCGCATCATTCGCGGCGAGGAGTCCTTGTGGTACGATCCGAAGAAGACGGGAATTACGATTCCCGAACTGTTTGAACCGTTCCCCGACGAGAAGCCTCAAGAGGAACAAATTTCGGCCGTCGCCAAGGCACTTTCCGCCAATATCGGCAAGACACGCCAGTCGGGGCATAACGTCATATTCGCGGCGACTGCTATCAGGGCTCTCCATGATCATCCGGTATACGCGACCCCGTCGATGATCAGCGGCATCCAGAAGCTGATAGAATCATTCAACTCTGTCGGGCCGGGGCGCGGATATTTCGGCAAGCAGCGTGGATGGATCAATGGCGACAAGGTGCCCCTTCGAGTAGACGAGGGTTTCCCGCTTTACACGTCGGAACAGGTGATGGCAACGGCCGTAATCGACGAGCTAATTCGCTCGGCGTCGATCCGCCGACAGGGCTTTGGCGGTTTGTTCCACATCATCAACCATGCCGCAGGGCTCACCGATTTGTCTCAGTTCGGGTACAAGGATCTCGCACGGAAAGGGCTGGCGGCGCATCATCGCCACGTCCATTTGTGGAGATCCTTGCCGGATGTGGAAGAGGAATTGGGGACCTTGGAAAGCGCGAAACACGATCCCCGAACTCCAGAATACTGGAAACGGACCACGTCATCCCAGTGGTCCGCTTGGCTAACGCATCGGATCAAAACGCTCTACGGCTTCTTCAACGTCGTACGTTTCGTCGAGGATCCGGCGAAACGCAAGGCGGCGGAAGAGAAGTTTCTCTACCTCATGGCGTAACGAACGAAACGCTTCCTTTCGTTCGTGCCGCTCCTGATGTCGCGATGAACGCTCGAGCTACTGCTTACTCGGGCAACACTTGGAAGCGCCGGCCGCCGAACAGGGCTTTGCCCCGCATGCAGGCTTGCCACACTTCGCTGCTGCTTTCGCTGCGCCACAGGGCTTGGCTGCTGGGCAGCATTGTGGCTTCTGTGCTTTGGGGCAACATTTGGGAGCGGCAGCAGCCGAACAGGGCTTTGCGCCGCGTGCAGGTTTGCCACACGCTGTGGCTGCCCTTGCCCCACAACACGGCTTGGCCGCCGGACAACACTTCGGTTTCCCTGCTTTCGGGCAGCATTGGGGAGCAGCAGCAGCCGCGCAAGGCTTCGCACCACACGCAGGTTTGCCACACTTGGCGGCTGCCGTTGCCGGGCAACACGGTTTGGCCGCCGGGCAGCACTTAGGTTTTTGTGCCTTCGGGCAAGAGCACTTCGATGCGCCAGCAGCCGAACACGCCTTCCCGCCGCATCCGCATTGGCCGCACTTGGCGGCTGCCTTCGCCGCGCAACACGGCTTTGCACCACACGCGGGTTTTCCACATTTGGCCGCTGCTGTTGCGCCGCAGCATGGCTTGGCCGCCGGACAGCATTGTGGCTTTTGTGCCTTCGGGCAAGAACATTTGGGTGCGCCAGCAGCCGAACAAGCCTTCCCACCGCATCCGCATTGGCCGCACTTGGCGGCTGCTTTCGCCGCGCAGCACGGCTTGGCCTTTGGGCAACACTTGGGAGCAGCGGCAGCCGAACAGGACTTTGCCCCGCATGCAGGTTTGCCACACTTAGCGGCTGCTTTCGCCGCGCAACA
>CAZURK010000182.1:0-27084 GCA_964623055.1 uncultured Pirellulaceae bacterium | reverse complement strand
ACTTTGCCCCGCATGCAGGTTTGCCACACTTAGCGGCTGCTTTCGCCGCGCAACAGGGTTTGGCCGCCGGGCAGCAACTTGGCTTCTCTGCTTTCGGGCAGCAACCCGGCTTCTGTGCCTTCGGGCAGCATTTGGGAGCGGCAGCGACCGAGCAAGGCTTTGCACCGCACGCAGGTTTGCCGCACTTGGCGGCTGCTTTCGCCGCGCAGCACGGCTTGGCTGCCGGGCAGCAACCTGGCTTCTGTGCCTTCGGGCAGCACTTGGGAGCAGCGGCGGCTGAACACGGCTTTGCACCGCACGCAGATTTGCCACACTTGGTGGCCGCCTTCGCCGCGCAGCACGGCTTGGCTGCCGGGCAGCAACCTGGCTTCTGTGCCTTCGGACAGCATTTAGAGGCAGCAGCGGCCGCACAGGGCTTTGCTGCGCAACCGGCTTGGCCACATTTGGAGGCCGCCGGGCAAGTTGCACAGTCTTTCTTCGCCGCGTCCGCCGGGCAGCAACTCGGCTTCGCTGCGCTCAAACCGTACCCGGGAATGGGAATCGGCGGGGCAACGGATTCTTCTTCGGATGCCGCCAGCGACGCCTGAAAGACAAGGCACCAAACCAGCATGGCTATCCACAACAAGGATACGCGAGATGATGCGAATCGCTCCATTGTTCTCTCCTTTCAAAGACGAGACTTCTCAAATGCCCACGAGTGGGCGGACAGGATGGATTTGTCGCTCGTGTGACTACTCGGGCCAACATTCGATGAGACACAGCCCACGCTCCAGGAGAATGGGCACGCACGGATCGTCGACTCGATAGTAAATGTTGTTACCGGTGCGCGTGGCGGCCAGAAAACCTCGATCAACCAACCGTTGAAGCTGATTCGAGACCGCCTGCGGTTTCATGTCGACGGCAGCGGCCAAGTCGGTGACACACATTTCGCCTTCGCGCACCAAGGCATGAAGCAGACGCAGTCGCGTGTCGTTGGCAAACACCTTGAATAGACGCGCAAGCGCACCGGCTTCATCAGGATCCAGCAATGGACGTTTCTTCACACTCGCCCGCCCAACGGGTTGGTGCTTAACACTGCTAGCAGTTTTAGTACTCATAGCAATTACACAGTACAGTGTAATAGGGAAGTGTCAAGAGGTATAGTCCGAAGGTCTCGTGGTTTGAGACATAAAGGTTGGAATTTGAGACACAAAGGTTGAGCCAGCGAGACATAAAGGTCGGAACACTGGCCCCTTTCGCGTTCTGATGGGCGACAAGGTCGAACCCCACCGCGAGGTCATCGAAACGCTCGCCCTCGAAGCCCGAATAGCGCGCGAGGTTTGTCAAGGACGTTGTTTTCGATGACGCAATCGTGGGCCATCCAGATGTTGATGCCAAGCTCCACAGTGGGGGAGTTTGCAGCAGCGAACTTGCTCCTACTGGAATTGCTCGCGCAGACAATGCACCTTGGCTAAGACCTTGTTCACACACGCCGCTGAGTAGTCGTACAGAACATGGGCGGCTTGTCCGCGGTCTCTCAGGTGAACGGCCTCTCGTATCGCATCGGGGACGTCGGCCTCGAACTCTTTCTCCAACGCGTCAAAGGCTTCGCGCACCTGTCGCGTGCGCCCGTCATTCTCTCGTAGCTTCTCGTACTGGTCCGTGAACAACGACCAGTACGACTAGTCGGAGTAGCTGTCCCTTTCCGCCTTGCTCGGTGGCATGATTCTTCTGCCCTGCGTGCCTGGGGTAGAGAGGATTTACGGCAATCCGCTGCCGTGAACAAACAACGGTGTGTAACAGCCACGGCTGGGCACGGAGGCATACCACCAGAACACGGGCATTTCGTGCTTGCCCTTCGGCAGGGCTGCTGCACAGGAGCTTGCCATGCCCGCTTGGTCGATCCCCTGTAGAGTTCGGGCGATACTCATCATCCAGCGAACGTCGACGTGCCCACCCCTTTCTTCCAGCAGACTCCCGGTGCGGCACGCTCTTCCGCGCGCGTCGCGCGGTTGCGAATTTGTGTATGTGGCCTTTAAGTCCAGCTTCTCGTCGGGGTCCTCGGCCACCAACCTTGTGCGGTGGCGTACTCAACCAGATCGTCGCTCTGCTTGACCCCTTGATGAATGCGTGTACGTTGTGGCATGACCGTGAGCGCAGCGACGGGCTGACTCCTATCCATCACCGGAGAAGAGAACTGATAACTCACAATGAAAGAACGAACGATGAGAACAACACCTGCCATGCTGCTGGTTCTTATCCTCCTGGTGCTGTCTGCCACTTCCGGTTTCGCTCAGTCGAAGACCCGAATACTGATCGACGCGGATACGGCCAATGAAGTGGACGATCTGTATGCTATTGTCCGGGCCTTAATCGAGCCTAAGTTTGATGTGGTTGGACTGAACTCCACTCAATGGCAGATCAGCCACTACCCGCCACGCCCAACACGCTGGAAGATAGTCAGCGAATGAATGAGGTGTTGTTGGCTCTGCTCAACAAGCAGCGTATTCCCCATCCGCGCGGCTCCCAAAATCGCCTGTACGACTGGGGACGCGACCGTGCGCAACATTCTGCAGCCGCGTATCATATCATCAACGAGGCGCACAAGACGCCGATCGGGGAGAAACTGACCGTGACTGTTCTGGGGGCCAGCACCAACATCGCCTCCGCGTTGTTGATTGATCCTACCATCATCCCGAAGATCAAGGTCTATTTGCTTGCTACTTCCTACGACTCTGAAAAGCGAATCTGGCGAGAACGGGATTTCAATTGCGTCATGGATATCCAGGCAATCGAAGTAGTCCTGGATGCCAGGAACCTTGAAACACACATCATGCCGATGAACGTGGCCTCGGCCATGAAGTTCGAAATGGCCGAACTCAAACAGAAGTTTGCCAACCGCAATGATCTGCTCGATTTGCTGTATCGTCGTTGGGTGGACCACGTAGACGCAGGTCGTTACCGCCGAACCATTTGGGACCTGTCTGTCATTAGCTGCCTGATTAACAGCAAGTTCGGCGAGGAGATCAAGGCCACGACTCCGCCCGAAAACACGCAGCGCGATGTCTACCTCTTCTCGAAGATCGACGGACAAGGAATCCGCGAGGAGTTCTACAGAACTCTGGCGGAACACTACAATCTGAACGACGATTTCGCGACCACACCATGAACCGTTGCAACAAGGAGAGCTTCAGTGTCGCAACCGATTGACCGTCGTCGTTGCTTGAGGACCATGGGCGGGGGCTCGCATCCGCCGCGATTGTCGGGAGCGATTTCGCTCTGTTGGCTTCGGCCGAACGCAAGGACGAGATTGACGCGCCCAAGAAGTTTAAGCACCGCGGCTATCTCGGCTGGATCACCGATCTCGCTAGTGAACCTGCCGCGAATGACGCGTGGCCGTCGATGCGGCTGGACGAGCGGTTGCCGCGCGATTATTCGCAGACGTTCGATGTCATGAAACGGCTCGGCATGAACGAAATCTCCATCTGGGGACTCTTCGTGTCGAGCAGTTGGCCGATTGATATCACGAGTTGTGTCAGTCGCGAGCGGGGCGCGATGGTCGAACGCTTGATCGAGACGGCTCATCAGCGCGGAATTCGCGTGCAGTCCGGACTGGGCGTCTATAGCTGGGGTTTCGACCGCATCATCGAAGCCAATCCGCAGCTCAGCCGCGGCAATCGGCGCGCCATGTGTGCCCACGAGCCGAAGGCGTGGGAGTGGATGAGGCGCGTGGTCGACTTCGCGTTCGAGCGGTTCCCGATTGACGGCGTGAGCATGCAGTCGGCCGATCAGGGGCGTTGTCCGTACGAAAAATGCAGCGTCTTCGGCAACGCTGAATACCACGCACGGCTGAACGCGCGCGTGGCCGAGCACATCCGCGAGCGCTGGCCGAAGAAGACGATCGGCATCAACAGTTGGGGCACCGGTTTCGGTGACGTGTCGGCGAAAGACGCGATCGTCAAGTTGAGCCGGACCGTCGACTATATGATCGACTCGCACGATTCGAGCGGTCACGCGCGAGCCGGCTATCGCAAGGAGCTGATCGCATCGCTGGACTGCTCGTTCGGCACGCTCGGCGGCCCGCAGGTCCAACCGCCGCAACACTGGCAGCGCGACCGTTGGTTTCTACCAATCGGGAAGCGCGCCGCAGAGCATCTCGGCTGGCTCCGCGACGATGGCGGATCTGCCTGCGAGTACTTCTTTCACATCATGTCGAACCCCGGCGACGAGGTCTCGCTGTGGACCGTCGGCAAACTGCTTTCTGATCCGCACACGCCTTGGCAAACGCACCTTGGCGACACGATCGAGGAGCTGTACGAAACAAGACGGGCTTCAACGCCGGGCGCACTCGTCGAGCTATTCGTGCAGGCCGAGGATGCTCACTGCCAGTTTCTGCCAGCCAACATGTGCGCGACGATTAACCTCGAACCATTGGTCATCAACCGGCCCGGCCCGGCGATCTACCTGCGCGATCGCCTGAAGGACGGACAGCGCGCCGCTTATCGGGAAAGACTAATCGAGATTGACAAGACAGCGAAGAAGTTCCGCAACGACGTGTCTTCGCCTCGATTCGGCGTGCTACTTCGCTGTGTTCAGAACACCATTCGGGATCTCGACAATATCGAGACAACATCTCGAAGCGAATGATCCTTATCAAAGGAGATGATGACACGATGACAAATGCACGAGGGACACTCGTACCATCGGACAATCTCGAATTCGTGCGTTCGGGACAATGGACATTCCTTGCCGTGGTGCCGTTGTTGTTGCTGTTTGCATCGACGGTCAGTGTGCGTGCGGGGGCAATTGCCCCGCTCGATGGGCCCGTTCTGGTAGGCAAGTCAGTGACGTTCGCACTCAAAGGCGATTCGAACGGCGCTCACTGGGATCTAGGAGATGGCTCGTCCGCCGAGGGCTCGTCCGTCAATCACACGTACCAGAAGCAGGGGCTTTACCGCGTCGTCGTGGGGAGAAAACATGGCGATACCTTCAACAAGATGTCTTCCGCCATTGTGCGAGTCCACACGCCGGAAACGGTTCACCTGCCGCAAGTTCTTCTCGACACCGACGCCCGCAACGAAGTCGATGATCAGCACTACATCAGCTACGGCCTCTTTAGCATCGTCGACCTGATGGGCATCAACAGCATCCATCACGGTGGTCATGCCGAACAAGAACCGATCAACTACGGCGAGATTCTCTTCATCATCAATCGCTGCCGCCGAAGCGGCCTGCTCAAGCACCGTCCTGCAAATCGCCTGCCTCCGGTCTTCCACGGCGCAAGACTCCCGTTGCAGGTTCCCGCCAGCGGCAGGTGGTCGGACACGCAGCCGATCGCGAGCGAAGCAAGTGAGGCCATTCTTGCGGCAGCTCGTGGCGCATCGCCCGACAATCCCGTGTGGGTCCTTCCCGTAGGACCATGCACCAACGTCGCCAGCGCCATTCTCCAGGCACGCAAGGAAGGACTCGAACTGAAGAACCGAATCCGGATCATCTGGCTGGGCGGCGGCCCCGATCAGGTTCACGTCAAGAGCTTCAACGGAAGAAACGATCCATGGTCGGTTCATGTGACCGGTCAGAGCGACATCGAGTTCTGGACCATTCTGGAAAACCCGACCGGTGCCAGTATCACCATGGACAAACGCGTTGAGTCCGATCTGTATCCCGACAATCCGTTAGGCGAGTACCTTGAGGCGATCACGCCAGCCCGCCGCAAAGCGCTGTACGACCTGACGACGATTTCAATGGTTATCGGCAATCACCTTGGGCGCGAATGGCTGACGCTGGTCGAGCCTTCGGCCGTGCTTGGGCCGGATCAAGAGTATCGCTGGAAGAAAACCAACGAGCCTACCAATGTCTACATCATCCGAGACATCGACGAGGAAGCGATGAAGGTGGACTTCTTCAACACCCTCAACGGCAAGCCAACCGCTCTGCCACCACAGGGGTAATACCCTGTGAATCCACATCGCCAGCTTGTCTGCGTGTGGTCTCAACGGTAGTATCATATATGATTATCGCATATGATCTGCCATGCTGGAGCGCAAATAGTGACCAGCGATCGCAAGCCCACCGCATAGCCATACTACTACTCGCGCAAGAACACGCTCCGGTTCGCTTACCAGGTTTAACAGGCCCTGCTACTATGGAAAGTTGATTCTCAGTTCGCGTGAGACGCCGTTTGTAGTGCTGCCTTCAGGCGATCTTCTGCGATGGTGGCCTCGTCAAAGACCGTTTGAAGGCGGTACAACGAACCAGCATCACGAAACTAGCACCCGACGAACAGCGCCCCGACCTCCCGATCTGCGGAGAAAACGAATGAAGACCGCAACAGGTATCATGTGTCGTTGGGCTTTCCCATGCCAGCTTCTGAGCACATGGCTGGCTGTGCAGATTCTGGGCATTGGCGTGGCAGGCGAGACGGTTCGTCTGCCCGACCAACTTGCGCAGGCCAAGCCGGCGAATGCGCAAGCCGTCGAACTCGTCGGACAACTGGGGGCGAGTTCGTTCGATCAACGCCAAGCGGCGGAGAGTGAGCTTCTGGCCTTGGGGCAGGCGTCTAAGGCGGCATTGTTGGGCGGTTTGGAGTCACCCGACTTGCACGTTCGCCGAACGTGTCGGCGGCTGTTGGACAGGGTACTCGAAGCGGATCTGCGCAGACGGCTTGATGCGTTGCTGGCGGATCGCGACGGGACCGGCCAGCACGATCTGCCAGGCTGGAAGCGATTTCAAGAGACGATTGGAAACGATCCCGAAGCACGAAAGCTCTTCGCCGACATGCTGAAGACCGAGGGGGGCCTGTTGGAATCGTTCGCCGCCGGCAGAGAGGCGGCGTCTGCGGCACTTCAACTACGAGTTCGGCAAGTCCAAAGCCAGATCAACGTGAGAAACGTCCAGCAGCGTCGGTTGCCGGATATCGGCACTCTGGCCGCGATCACGTTCGTCGCGTCCGATCCCGCCACTCGCGGGCCAACCTCGGCACAGTTGGGAACCATTATCGGCCTCTACCAGCGGAAGGAGTTCGCCGACGAAGTGAAGCAGAGCAAGCCGGATGATGCCGTGCGGCGCGTCCTCGGCCAGTTCATCATATCGGCCAGCGATACACACTTGGCGCGCCAGACTCTGCAGTTGGCGATCACGCTCCAGATCAAGGAGCCGGGACTGAGATTGGCGCTTCGGTTGTTGGAGGATGCGCCCCAACAGCAGCAACAGTCGGTTGCCGGCGCGATTGGCGTCGTTGGATTGCTGGGCGGCAAGGATTTTGCTGGGGCGATGGTTCCGTTGCTAGAGGACGAGAGGGAATGCGGCGTCTGCATTCGGAACGGGAAACGTCAGGCGAATCACGTCCGGGATGTGGCCGCGGCGTGGTTGGTCAAACTTACTGATCAAAGCCTGAATGACTACCGCCTTGGGGCTACCGCGAAGTGGTTTGATTCCGTTCGCAAGAACCCGGCCATGTGCTTCAGTGTTGCGAATATCAGGTTTGAGAAAGAGGAGGATCGGCAGACGTGTCTCGATAAGCTGCGCACGTGGCTCGCGGACAATCCACCGAAGACGGTCGATATGGAGCCGGCTCCCAAACCGGGTGCGACGAAGCCGCAAGCCGACAATGTTGCGGTTGCCAAGCCGACTGAGCCCGAAAAGAAGGAACCGGACGATCCGGAACAGACGGTCGGGCTGGCCGATTACTCCGTTGCCCGCCAACTGCGATCGGCGCGGAAACTTGTGGCAGAGAAGGAGTATGGTCGAGTTGCGGCGATCCTGGGAGAAATCCTGGCCGCCGAGCACGACTCGCTCTTTCAACCCGTCCGGGATACTGAGTCTTTTCGCAGCGCGAAAGCGGAAGCGGCGTCGATCCTCGGCTCTCTGCCTCGCGAGGGAATCGAAGCGTACGAAATGCGATTCGGCCCTATCGCCAGACACCAACTGAACGAGGCGCTGGACGCAGGCGACATGCAGGTATTGGCTGACGTCGAGCGACGGTACTTGTTTACCCAGGCCGGCCGCCAAGCCGCATACATTCTGGCGGTCTACCATCGAAGTCGCGGAAAGCCATGGTTGGCTTCGTTGTACGTGCAACGCCTTGGGCACGTACCGTTTTTGGACGAGAAGCAGCGAACGATCTTGCCGCTCGAGTTGGCCGTGTGCTGGTTGTTGGCAGGTCGGCCGGACGCCGTACGGAACGAGCTTGAACAATGGAAGCGGCAGTGGCCGCATCCTACGGTGCAGCTTGGCGGCAAGGAAGTGGCCGTGTTCGCTGATGGCGACGACCCGTACAAATGGCTCCGGAAGGCTCTGTCCGTTGGCGGGCAGATGTCGCGCGATTGGCTTGTCTCGCGCGGCGACATCACCGGGGCGAAGGAGTCCGCAGGCGGAGCGTTGTGGCCCGATCCCAAGCCGTTGCTGGCAATGGCTGAACACAACGCCCTGAAGGGGATCCTGAAAGAAATCGGCGACGAACGTCGTGAGAAACGCGTCGGTGCCGTATCTACGCTCGGGTCGTTGGTAATTGGCGAGTTGTTGATGCAGCGCACGCCTACCGAATTAAAGGCTATCGACCGGGATACGGGACAGTTGCATTGGCGGTTTCCAACGGAGAATGGGCTGGAGCATGCCCTGGACGTCGCCGGCGCTGAACAGCGCGATCGTTTCGCGGAGGTGATCAAGAACGGCTTGAAACGCCGGCTGTGGGAAGACATGGCCTGGGGGACGCTCAGCAGCAATGGTCGTTTGGTCTTCGCAATCGAGGATCTGAGTTTTGATTTGGGAGTGGACTACCAGCGGATTGCGACTCGGATGGACGGTACACGGCAATTGGACGCGGGGGCTTACCAGCGTGCGAACGCAATCTCGGCGTATGACATCGACACGGGTAAACTGGTCTGGCAAATTGGCGAGGTGTTTGGCGAATCGTCGTCGTCGGTTCAAGACGGACAGTTTCTCGGACCGCCTTTGCCGCTGGGCGATCAGCTTTACGCGGTTGTTGATTTCGTCGAAGACACTCGGCTGGTGATGCTCGATGCGTCCACGGGTAAGGTTGTGCGTCAGTGGATCCTGGAGATTCGCGAAAGCACGCTGCAACGCGTCATTGGACGCTACTCGACCATCGAATCACCGCAGCCCGTGCATAACGCGCCCCCCGTATTCGCGGACGGCGTGCTGATTTGCAGCACGCCCCGCGGCACTTTCGTAGCGGTCGATGCGGTCGATGGCAACACATTGTGGACGTATGATGCGGGACGTGATTCTGCCCCAGAGACAGCGGTCAATGCGCGGATCAGAGCAATGTACGGCATCCAGCCGCCAGAAGACGTAACGGACCGCTGGGCCATGACTGCTGCCGTGATCGCCCGGGACCGCGTGCTGTTGACGACTTGGGGGTCGAACGAATTGCACTGCGTTGACTTGCAGACGGGGCAGCAGTTGTGGAAATCATGGCGCCGCGATGGGCTGTTTGTTGGCGGTCTGTCCGGGGATGTGGTTTTGGTGGTTGGTCGTTCAGGGGTGCGAGGTCTTCGGCTGGCCGATGGAGAAACTGCTTGGTCCAAAGAAGTAACGCCGTTCCCCGCGGGAATGGTCCCCGTGGGCCGAGGATACCTGAGCGAAGGTCTGTATCACGTGCCGTTGTCGGCGGGTGAAGTGGCGTCCTTCGATGCCGAGACAGGACGCTTGGTCGGCCACATAAGGCCGCCGGAACCGATTCGCTTGGGCAATCTCGTTCCGACCGGAGAAATGGTCGTTTCCGTGGGGCTGCACGGTACCGAGCGGTTTGCGTTGTTGTCCGAGCAGAAAGCCGAGTTGAATGTCGCGCAGGTCAACGGCGCCGACAGATCGGCTCTTGCCAGAGGCCAGGCACGATTGGCGCTGGCCACCGGCGGCATCGGCCGCGCGATCGACATTCTCACGAAGACGCGAGAATCCGGCAGCAACAAAGAATCGGACGAGCTGCTGCTGGACGCATTGGTACAGGGGCTCCGGCAGCCCTCAGACGGCCTTTTGGATCGGCTTGACTTCGTCGACGAGCTTATGCGCGCCGTGCCGGACAGAACGAACGACTGGCTGGCCGTGGCCGAAGCGTTGGCGGAGAACGGGCGGTCGCTGCAGGCATTGGAAGTATACGAGGGCTTGATCGAGAAACCCGATGGACTGGATCAACTTCAAGCCGTTAGCGCGTCTCGAACTGTCCGGCTGGATCGTCGAATGGCATACGGATTCCAGAGACTGCGAACTATGACGGACGCATCGGACGCTGACGGAGTGGGTCGCCGCATCGAAGCCAAGCTTGCCAGCGCTGCCACGATCGAGCAACTGAACCGGTATGGAAATCAGCCGGAAACTGCGTCCCATAGTCTTCGAATCGCCAAACTCTACACGACCGAAAAGCGGTGGCTCGAGGCGGACATGTCGCTTCGTAGGGCCTCTGATCGCGGCGCGCTTGCGGAGCGTGACGCGGCTATCCGCCAACTCGGTGCTCTGTTCGTCGCGGCGAACCGGCCATTGGAGGCCGACTACTGGAAGGCCACTAGAGAACTGTCCATCGCTGGCGAAGAAAGTGAAGCAGGCGGCGAGGAAAAGGCCACTCGCTATGAGTCACCGTGGGGGAATTCAGCGATCGAAGTCAGCGAGAAGGCGGTTCCGACTCGCAGTTCCAGCGATCCGCTTCGTTCGGGTCAAATAATCCCGGTGCTGGTAGACAACGCCGAGGGGCCACTAGCGATCCAATTGTCGGCGACCTACGAAATGAGGTCGAGGACGCTCACCGGACTGGACCGGTGGGGCCGACGGCGCTTCCAAATCGTATTGCCGCAAGTCAAGTCGCAAAACAACGTCTACGTGCACCCGGGTACAACCTACGTTCACGGTGTGAGCGTCGGGCACTTCTTCGTGTTCCATCGTGGCGATATGGTTGTGGCAGTCGACTGTCTGGCAGAGAAGGCGAAACTGCTGTGGACAGAGGAAATGCAGACCGAAAATCGAGATGGCCGGGCCCACTGGTTCATGATCAATGCCATGCGGAATCGCCTGATGGGTGGACGCCCAAGTCAATCAGGTTCGTTGCCGCGCCGCGTTGTGGCCACGTGCGACTACGTCTGTTTCCAACGGGAGAGAGAATTGGTCGTCGTCGATCCGTTCTCTGCCAAGGTGCTTTGGTCCCGTGACGATCTGCCCGCGGGCTGCGACCTGATCGGCGACCGAGAGCGCATCTTTGCCACGTCGTCGAACGATGAACAGACCACCGTGTTCCGCGCGATCGACGGCAAGTTGCTGGATCGGAGCCCTGCGTTTCCGAGGTCCGAGCGTCTGGCCATATTCGGCGGGCTGCTGCTCCGATCGGAAACGGACGCCAAGCCACCACGATGCGGCCTGTTCGATGTGTGGCGTCAGCGGTACGTTTGGGAACGCGAACTAGGTGCCGATTCGCAACTGGCCATGGCGGGGAATTCCACTTTGGGAATCGTCAATCCAACCGGCGCCATCACCTTGCTGGATGTAGTCGACGGTACCGAGAAACTGACCGGAAAAGTCGACGCGTTGAAGAAACTCGACGACATGGCTCTCCTCCAATTCGACGACGTCTTTGTCCTCGCTACCAACGTGCCGGATGACGACAACCCGGGACGGATGATCGCCGTGCAGGGCCTTGGGGGGGCAAAACCGGTTAATGGCAAGCTGTTCGGTCTGGACGCCGCGACCGGCAAACTGCTTTGGTCAGTGCCTATTGCGAACCAACAGTTGCGTGTGGATCAACCGTCAGGCGTTCCAGTACTGATTGCATGCAACCGCTATCAGACGCGGGTCAAAATGAAGAACAATTCGTTTCGTAGCGAGGCACAATTCTTGTTGAAGTGTATCGACTGTCGCGATGGTCGAGTCCTCCACGACAGCGCATCGAAGAACGCTTGTCGGGCCAACTACAATTTCTCGACAGACCCAAAGGCCCGCGAAGCCGCAGTAGAGGTATCCGACCGAATCGTCAAACTGCAATTCCTTGACGAATCCAAATAGCCGATCCCCGATTCCGGCCCGGTTGGGAGCGATGCCCGATGCTTGCATGTCGTTTCATCGGTCAGTATCATATATGATCCTCGTATATGAATCGCCATCCCGGAGACCGAATCGTGAGCAACGATCGCAAGTCCATTGCACAGCAGGTGAAGGAAATTCTGATCCAGAGGATCGGATCGGGTGAGTTGAGGCCGGGCGACCGGGTTGTGGAAGCGAAACTGGCAGAGGAAGTTCAGGCCAGCTCGATTCCGGTCCGCGAGGCGATCCGGGAACTGGTGGCCATTGGCGTCTTGGAATTCGCGCCGCGGCGGGGCGCGTGGGTTCGAGAGGTGAGTCTCGCGGAGACCATCGAATCGCTTGAGGTGCGTGCCGCGCTGGACCGGCTGGCTGCCAAGCATGCCGCCGTCAACCTGCGCGGCCGGTGCGGGAAGCTGCGGGCGACAGTCCGGCGGATCGTAGCGGCGGCCAAGAATCGCGATTTTGTAGCTTTCCAGGAACACAACCAGGTGTTCCGCCGCTCGATCGCCGAGGCCGCCGAAAATCGAGCCCTGCTGCGGGTATGGGAGTCTTTGGCCTTCGATGTGCGCACGCGAGTGATCATGGACTTTCTCGCGTCTGTCGACCCGGTCAAGCTGGCCAAAGAGCACGAAGCCGTTGTCGACGCACTGGACCGTGGCGATGGAAACAAGGCCGGGAACCTGTTGGCCTCACACGCCAACCATCTGGTGAGGTACCTGCAGAAAGAAATGGTCAAGCAGGAAAAACAACCAAAACGTGTCGTGCACAGGTAAAGCTGCACTGAAAACGAGGAGCATCCTATGAAACGACGAGACTTCTTCAAGCGAAGCGGGCTGGCGATGGCAGCGTCAATGGCGTCGCCGTTGTCGCAGCGATCGTCAAGGCCGTCGACAGCCCCTGGTGCCGGACGCTCCCCGACTTGGGCAACATCCCCAGGGACTTCTCGCAAGAGCAGCGTGAGGCGTTTCTCGCCAAGATCTTCCCATGGGCGCACTTGGTTTCAGCCAAAGGGATGGTCTTCAACGAGCAGTACAAGCACACGACCTACGACATCGGCCGATGCGTGAAGTTCGGCGAGTCGATGGGGTTCAAAGGCATCTACTCGGCCGAGCAATGGGCGCCGGGCTACGTCCCGCCGGACCCGTTCAGAGCAGTGCAGACGATCATCGCCGACGTGGCCGCGGCATTGTGACGTGAGCGATCCTAATGACCGAAGCAGTTTCAAAACAGATTCCGGGCAAAGGGTGGCTGGAGTCTCGTTTGACCAGGCGCTCCGCGATGACAAGACGATCTTTGCGTTGACAGTCTTTGGCGCCGTGATCACTGCTCATGCCACATGAGTAGTAATCAGAACGCCAGACGCGAAAAGGAAGGTTGGATGCCCCAAGCCACCTGTATTGCAGCGTTATCGTTGGTGTTCCTCGCCCTCCTTGGCGGAGCAACACACGCTCAACCAAGACAGCCGGACGTTGTCTTCGAAGAGGACTTCGCCGACCCGACGTTGCCGGCGTGGCAAAACTCCAGGGGTCTTCAGGGCCAATTGTCGCCAACCGAGGGCCCGGATGGCATACCGGCATTGAGTATGGAAGTTCACCAGCCGGGATCAACGACACTCTCGGTGCGACTGCCGGTCGAACGGATCGCCGGCAGGGCTGTACTGCTGGATGTGTGGCGCAAGGCGGAAAACGTGAAGACGGGTGTCCGGCACTACTACAATGCCAAGTCCATGCTCAGTTGGAAGGCGAAAGGCGTTGCCAATCCGCAATACTCCGGAACCCATTTCAGCGATTTCTCAGGAACATTCGATTGGGAGCGGCATCGGTACGTTATCAACATGCCGGAAGACCTCCAGTGGGCCGGCGTTTCCATCGGGATGCAGGCATGCACGGGCAAGGCGGCCTGGGCCGGGCTGACGGTCAGCGTGGATCCTCGGTTCCGCGACCAGCATGCGCTGGAACGGTTTCTGGCGAGGGAAGAACGTCAGGCCTTCGCCGATCTGGATGCCGAGATGTTGACGGTGAAACGCCTGGAAGGCGGCATCATTCAGGTGTTGGCCGGAATCCGTTATGTTCCCAGGAAATACTGGAACGGGGCCGTTCGACAGGCCGTTCTCACAGCAGTTCCCGAACCGGACGTGGACTCACACCGATCGGACACTGCTTTTGGCTCGCAGCTTGCAGTCGCCTTGCAGGCTAGGGCGAAGCAAATGGAAGCGGGACTTAAGGACGCAACGGGTCAGGCCCTGAACGATCGCGTCTACGAAATCGCCAGTCTCCGCGAACGAGTCCGTCAGATCCGTACGAAAGCGATCGGAAGCGGTCCCATCCGGTTGGAAACGGACCCCAACGCCGAGTTTCCAGTCTGCCCGTTGGTGTTTGGGAATAACATCAACACGCAGAATCTGAGTGCCCCGTACGATACGACCCGCAACCGGTTTCAAGAGGAGTTCTTGAAACGAGTCCGTCCCATGGGCATCACTTTCCTGCGATATCCCGGCGGGTGCAATGCGGACGTCTTCAACTGGAAGGACACGATCGGCCCTTTCGATCAACGAAAGGACATCATCAATTACCACAACGGTACGAGTCGAGGCATCGCCAGGTTCGGTGTGGATGAGTACTTGCGTTTCTGCGAGCAAGAAGGCATGACGCCCATCATTACCACGGCGTTCTGCAAAGATCATCCCGGCAACGTCGACCCCAACGATCACCCCAATGGCATCCGTCACCCGTACGTCGTCTCCTACCTCAAGACGGCGCCCGAGCGTGTTCGATTGGCCGCCGACTGGGTCGAGTACTGCAATGGCTCCGTTGACACGCCGTACGGAAAACTCCGCGCACAAAACGGTCACCCGGAACCGTACAACGTGAAGTATTGGGAGATCGGAAACGAATCCTACGGGCCCGATCCGACAGGTTCCTGCACAGCCCAGGAGTATGCGAAGGCCTTTCCGGCGTATGTCCGCGCGATGAAAGCGCGC
Organism: uncultured Pirellulaceae bacterium; assembly: GCA_964623055.1. Classification (GTDB taxonomy): domain Bacteria; phylum Planctomycetota; class Planctomycetia; order Pirellulales; family Pirellulaceae; genus JADHUC01. The sequence continues at coordinate 12,101 of CAZURK010000182.1, read as the reverse complement.
GATTCGTCGATCACGATCGTGATGAACGGCCATTCTGACGTCGATTGGAGCGACACCGTCTTGCGCCTGGCGGGCCGGCAGGCGGACGCGTTTCAATTCCACATTTACCACACGCCGCGCTTTCACAACGACAACGCGAAACTGGAGGGGCGCCCTCATCTGTTCACCGACGCCACAAGGAGCGCCGACAGGATCCCCGGCTTGCTTCAGGAGATCGAAGCACTGATGCAGAAGCACGTCGGGCGAACGCTGCCCACGATCATTAGCGAATTCGGCATGGGCAACGCCCGCAACCGCGAGTTGATGACATCGGTGACCTCGCCGGTGCTCGTCGCCGACATGTGGCGCACGCTGATTGAATCCTCCATGATTCACGGCGCGAACAAATGGTGTCTGTTCACCGGGTACTGGTTCTCGCAGATTCAAGGGCCTACCATCGCACAGCCCGATGCGCCGTACTACAACCGTCCCGAACACGCGATGCACGTCATCTATGCCAGATGCCGCGGGAAGACCCGTCTGGCCGTCAACAACGAGCAGAGCGAGGGCGTCAAGGAACTGCGGGATTTGATCAAGCGCGTCAACTCGCCCAACGTAGGCGTGATCTTCGACGTGGGCAACACGATCGGTACGCTGGACGATCCCATCGAAGCAGCCGACATCCTTGGGCCCTACACCGTGGCGACCCACTACAAGGACTTCGCCATCGAAGAAGTCGCCCGCGGATTCCGTTTCTGCATGGTGCCGCTGGGCTGCGGAAGTTTGCGGCTTCCAGAGATCAGCGAGCGGCTGTTGAAACACATCGACCCCGAAATGGGCATGTCCATCGAGATGATGAACGGCCAGCACTTCGAGGTGAACTGGCTCGAAGACCGCTTCTGGACCGCATATCGCAACAAGACCGCACGCCAAGTCGCCGCCACACTACGCCACATCCGCGGCAAAGCGATCAACATCGACGAGTTCAAGCTCGTCGAAGAAGTCGACAAGATGTCGCACGAAGAACACATGAAGTTCGAGCAAGACCGCATGACCCACTGCATCGTGTACTTGAAGCGTCTTCTGGGTGAGTTGCGAACGTGATACCAGGCACAACAACATCGTGATGGAGCTTGGATGATGGTTTCTCGATCAAAAGAAGGCACGGCCACATTGCGGATCGGACTGTTCATTATCACCGTGGCCTTGGCTGCTTCGTCGTTGGCCGGTCAGGCGCCTACGAGACTGCGTTGCGAGTGGCGGGTGAATCCGACCGATGTTCCGGATCCGTGTCCTGAGTTGTACTGGGAGACTGAATCCCAAAGCGCGTACCGCGTACGCGTGGCACAGTCACGGGCCAACCTTGCCGACGGAAGAGACCTGGTCTGGGATTCCGGGCAGGTGGAAACCGAGTTGCCGATCGCCGAGTACGCGGGGCCGGAGCTTCGGAACGCGACGACGTATTGGTGGCACGTACGTGTGTGGGACGCAGACGGACGCATGATGCCGGCCGCGGCGGCGCAGACGTTCCGCATGCACGTGCAATCCATGCCTCATCACCTGCCGACAATTCGCACGTTCATGAATTTCGGCGGCAACGCGGAATTCGCACGCGATTGGCTCGATCTGAGCTTCCGCAAGGAGGCCAAGTCCTTAAGAGAAAGCGTGCTCGTAACGCCCTATGGACTGATCTGCACGCTCGTGCTGCCGCACCCATCGACGGGCCAACCTCTCTCTGGAAAGGCGAAGGCGTTGGCCGATTTCTGCGTCGAGAAAGGGCTTACGACAGAGGGCATTCTCGAAGATATGTTCTGCCACTTCGCAGAGGACACGTACGTAACGTTGCACGTGGGCGCGGAGCGTGTCGCGAATCCGCGCGAGAGACGCCAGTGTCCGGGTTGGGACCCGGCCAACGACCGCAACGGCGACGGTCGTGTCGACGACGATGAGGCCGCGCGGCTGGCCAACTCGAAGGCCACGGCGCGCCAACCGAAGCAGGCTCGTATTCCCATCTACTTCTGGGGCCCGCCCCGCGACGACTTTGTCATGAATGTGGGGCACCCAGCGTACCAGGACTTCATGGCGACCGTGTGGGCGCCCCGGATCTGTGCGGGGCACGACGGTATTTACTTTGACACGGTGCCACCCGACGTGGCCGGCGTGGGTCGGAGTTCATCGGTGTTGGAATACCCTCGCGTCGGCCAGCAGGCGGACAAGTGGTTGCGCGATCTCCAGATGATGTTCGCCAAGATCAAGATCGCCATGCCGGACAAACTGATCACGGGCAATGGCTGGGATGCGTTTCCCATGGTCAACGATGGCCGGCAAAGCGAAGGCTGGCAGGCACTCGACAACCAGCGAGAGAAGTGGCTCCAACGACTGGACCACACCATCGAGCTTGACCGGCGCGGCAAGGTGCAACTGATCCAATACAACCCCATCTTCCATCCTACGCTCGCAGAGTTCGGCCCCAAGCTGCCGGTGAGCCATGACCGCGACAAGATGTTTGGTCTTGCGACCTATCTGCTCGCGCACGGACGCTTCACATACTTCGGCTTCGGCCGGCACCCGTACGCGAGTGTGACGAAGCTGTGGTTCGGAGCCATGCGCGCCGATCTGGGCGAGCCCGTCGGCCCCTACTACCTGCTCGAAGACGTGGACCCGGCAGACGACGTCGGTGGAGCGAACCTACTGCCGAACGGTGGCTTCGAGCAGGTCGGCATGAACAGCAAACCCGCAGGCTGGACGATCGCGGAGCCGATCGTATTGGACCGTGAGGTCAAACGTTCGGGCGCGGCGTCGGTGAGGATCACGAGCGACACCCGAAGTATCAACAACATCAACAAGGTCTACGTGCAGCTCAAGCCGAACACGAGTTACACGCTCATCGCCTGGGCAAAAACGGACAACGTCTCAGGCAATCCCGGCGCGCAGATTTACCCGTGCGAATTCGAGGGCGCGAGCCGGGGCAACATGATGACCTGGACCGGCACAGAAGACTGGGCGGAGCAGCAAGTGGTTCTCCAAACGGGTGACGATGGGGAGGGCCGCATCAACTTGCGTATGTACGGCGCCACCGGCACCGTATGGTTCGACGACGTTCGTTTGCTTGAGGGTGTCTTCGTGCGCCGTCAGGTCTTCGCGCGGCCCTATACGAAGGGTCTCGTACTCGTCAAGCCGCACGTAGGCGGCTCGTTTGGCGACGACACTGCGACGGTTCACACGCTGCCGGAACCGCTCCGGCCGCTACGTGCAGACGGGAGTGTAGGTGATCCCGTACGAAAGGTCGTGCTGCGAAATGCCGAGACGGCGATACTGCTGAAGTAGTCCGAATTGCGTTTCTTGGGAAGGTTGGACCATGCACGAGTGCGACACCGGGGAGGACTGAGCCATGAAGACACGCGCGATGTTGGCCGTGCCCGTCTTGCTGAACGCGGCGTGCGTTTGGGCAGCCTTCGGCATGGACGAAGATCGTGGCGCCGGCAGCATGGCTGGCAACCTCGTCCACAACGGCGACTTCGAGATCGTTTCGTCTGACTGTCCGCCGTCCGGATGGACCATGTGGGGCGCGCAGAAGTACAAGAACCCAGCAAACTACACGCGGGACGAGACGGCTGCTCATCGTGGAAAGGCTTCCTTCCGGATCTACCATCCGGGAAACACATCTGGTTACGTCGTTTCCGCTCCCGAACACGCGATTCGCCCGCGGGCCGGCAAAGTCTACTCGGTATCGTTCTGCGCACGGTCGGACAGGAACGGCTCGTCCACGTTCGGCTTCACGGCTTATGAGTCGGTCAGACCATTTGTCGATGCTCCTTCACCCGGGCGCTGGCCGATTGAGGTCACTGGGTCGTGGCAACGCTTCCAATTCGAGATTTGCGAAGGGTGGGATTTTTTCGCCGATCGGAGTCGCTTCCTCCTGCTCACGTTCTATCCGACTCAAGACAACAAGGAAGAGTGTACGCTGTGGGTGGATGATGTCGTTGTCACCGAAGCGACAAGCCCTCGTGACGGTCGCTTGCTGGACGCGTCACGCCTGACCTACGAGCCGCTACAGCACCGGTTGGCGCCGGGTGATCGCCTGGAGTTCACCGTGGACGCCAGGCAGCGTCTCGGAGCAGCGGCGCAGAACGTGGGCGCCGTGTCGTTCCACCGCGTGGCCGGCTGGACTGGGCATCCCTACAACAAGGCTGGGGAGTATACACTTCCCGCCGAGACGGAGCGGGCGATTCGCGAGATGCGCATGCCCATGACGCGGTTTTACGCCGTTGGCGACGAGCCTTTCAGTCTCGAAGAGTCGATTGATCGTGTTGCGGAGGTTTGTCGTCGGGTCAACGTACCTCTCGACCATTGCGTCCTGGAACTCGAAACGCAGGGCGCGCGGACGAAGTTGGCTCCGGAGGTGTGGGCGCGAGGCGTGTCACACGCTCGGAAAGAGGACTACGGCTTCCGGTATTGGGAGATCTCGAACGAGCCCTACCTGATGCGCCCCGGAACGGCTTTCCCCACACCGGAATCCTACGTGGAGCACGTCAAGGATGTCAGCCGAGCGATCCGCGCTGTCGATCCCCAGGCGCAAGTCGGCATCGGCATCCACAAGAACAGCCAGAAGTGGGGAAACTACATCTTGAAGCGGACGGCTGGGTGCTATGACTTCGTGGCGGCGCACCATTACGCGTCCGTGCGCAGTGTCCACACCTGCATGTTCGAGGCGGCGGTTCTGGCCGCGAACTACAAGGCACTTGACGGCTGCTTGAGAGTCAATGCGCTGATGCGCGCTTACAACCCTGGCAGAGAGGTCGTCCAGATTGACACCGAATGGGGCATGCACTGTGGCGGCCCCAACGGCGAACGAGCGGATTACGTTGACCGGAACGCCAACATCTTCGGCACGGTCCATCGCGCCGTACGGCTGATCTACTACGCGCGGGAGGGCATGCTCGCGGGTGCCAGCGCATGGCAAATGCTCAATCGAGTCGGAGCCCAGGGCTTCGGCGCTCTGGGGCCGGAGGTCCCGGAAAAGCGGTTCATGCTCTATTGGCTCTATTACTACTTCAACCGGCACCTGGGTGAATGGGCACTCGAACTGCACGGGACGGCCCCCTACTATGTTCCTTCGGCACGAGATGCGCCCTCGTTCAAGGAGGGAGAATACGGCGGGCCGCAAACCCCGGTTCTCGCCACGCTCAGCAAAGATGGCAGCGCGTTGTACGTGGTAATCGCGAATGGGTCGTGGGCCAAAGCGGCGCCCTGCCGGATCGAGGTGCGGAATTTCCCCATCTCCCAAGCTCACGGCATCCTGCTGACCCACTCCGATCCCGATGGAAAGCCTTTGCTTGAGCGCAAGGAAGATGCGGTCTCATCGCTACCCGTCGCGATGGGGAACGACGTTCTCACCTGCGCCATCCCGCCCCACGCTGTTGCCAATGCGGTATACATGTTTCTGGAAGAATACTTGGACATACACTGGCCTGAACCGGGCCAGGAATCCGTGCCCAAGACCAAGGACCCGAAGTTCGACGGGATCGAACTGATATCCAATCCCGCGTTCGCTGACCGAGGCATGTCGCCCCTCTGGCGCGACGAAGTGGTTGCTACGCAAGTGGTCGATTGGCTTGCCAAGAACCGACTCAACGGGTTTCAGAGCGGCATTCGCACGTGGCCATCCAAGCTACTGCCCGATATCCGGAAACGCGGCCTGTCCCCGAACGTCGGACACCATTCGCGTTACTATTTCTTTCCCAGTAACTGGAATTACTTCAGGGATCATCCAACGTACTTCGCGCTGGTGGATGGCAAGCGTGTCACCAACACACAGATATGCTACTCGAACCTTGACTCCATTCCCGATTACGCCGCGAACGTGATCGCGTATGTCAAGGCACATCCAGAAATCAAGAAGATCGACTTGTGGCCCACGGATGGATTTGGGTTCTGCGAATGTCAAGAGTGCCAGGCAAAGCCCGACACGGACGTGATTCTGAACTACACCAACAGGCTTTCCGTGCTGATCAACAACGAGTTGCCGGATCTCAAATTTGAGTTCCTCGCCTACATTCACTACAAGACACCGTCCACATCCGTCAGGCCGCTGCCCAATGTCGTACCTGTGTATTGCGAGTACTGGTCCCGGAACCAGTTCCATCCGATCACGGATGATCTCAACAAGAACAAGCAATGCAGAGCGGAGCTCGAAGCGTGGATCGCGCTATCCAACGAGGTGACGGTTTATGGGTACTACGGTGATGACGTTATCAAGAAGTGCCTGTACAACCCGCTGATGGATGTGATCGTCGCCGACTTCCGGCACTACAAGAAGATCGGGCTGAACGGCCAGTATGTTCTGGTTACGAATCCAGAACAGTGGTGGTCCAACTCACCACATCTCTATGCCTGCGCCAAGGCGCTTTGGGATCCGCAGGTCAAGTTGGAGCGGATTGAGCGCGAGTACTACGAGTCGCTGTACGGCCCGGCGGCCCAGCCGATGCAAGAGCACGCGCAAGCATGTCGCGCATTGTTCGAGCTCGAGACCGCGCAGGGCACGACCGGCCACAGTTTCCTGTTCGGGGGCCGATTCGGTAAATACGACGAATCCAAGGACGCGGAGACGCGGGCGCAGGTCGCCGATGCAGTTGGGCGCATAAGAAGCTGCCTGGCCCGCGCACGCGCCTCGAATCCGCGTCAGCATGTGCTGGACAGAATCGCCATACTCGAATCCGATGCGGAGTACGTTTACAGCCTCCTCAAGATCACCTATGAGGAACAAAAAGCGATCGCCAAGGACTCGAAGGAACTGCGGGACAAGGCAGCGGACCTCGCCCGAAAGGCACTGGAACTCGATGTCGTACGCAACTGCCGCAGCCCGAAGGAGCAGCTAAACAGAATCTTGGAGCGCCTGGTCGACTCAGAAAAGAAATAGGGCGCCCAGCGGCCCGACGGTGTGCGAACGCGTTGGTTGTAATCCACTGTTGAGCGATTGGAGTATCTATCCGTTAACGTTGGAGGACCTGTTATGAGCGAAAGGTTGTTGCGAACACGATGGTTTGTCGGCGGGATCTTGTTTGCCGGCATGTTGATGGTCTTTGCGGGAGCGTCGGGGGAAAACGGCCAGGGATCGTCGGAGAAATCCGGCGCCGCTTTGCCCGTGGCTCACGCTCTGTTACAGAAACCGGCACCTGCCCAGGATTCGGAGGATGGCAAGCTGCGTATCATTTGCTTCGGAGCCCATCCGGACGACAATGAATTTCGCGCCGGCGGCGTGGCGGCCATGTGGGCGGCGAGAGGGCACCACGTCAAGTTCGTTTCCTGCACGAACGGCGACATCGGTCACTGGGGCATGGCGGGTGGTCCGCTTGCTCAACGGCGCACCGCCGAATGCGAAAAGTGCGCCGAGATTCTGGGCATCGAAACCCAAGTGCTGGACATCCACGACGGCGAGATCATGCCGACCATGGAAAACCGCAAGACGTTTGTGCGACTCATCCGCGAGTGGCGGGCCGACGTGGTGATGTGCCATCGGCCGAACGACTATCATCCGGACCACCGCTACGCCGCCCTGCTCGTCCAGGACGCGGGGTACATGGTCACGGTCCCTTTCTTCTGTCCTGACATACCGTACCTGAAACGGAATCCGGTGTTCCTCTACTATGAAGACCGATTCCAAAAACCGACCCCCTTCACTCCGGACATCGTGGTTGCCATTGACGAGGTGGTCGAGAAGAAGGTCGCTGCGGCGATGGCACTCGCTTCCCAGACTCTGGAAGGAGGCTGCGGCGGTTCGGAACTCCTGTACCCCGCGGACGATCCGGCCAAACAGGCGGACCGAGAGGCTGAAACCGACAAACGGTTCCATTGGCGGTTCGCGGCAACGGCAAAACGCTTCCGAGAACAACTCGTTCAGTCGTACGGGGAGGAGCAGGCCAAGCAAATCAAGTCTGCCGAAGCCTTCGAGATTTGCGAATACGGACGCCGACCGAACAAAGACGAGATTCGCCGACTGTTTCCTTTCTTTCCGTAACCAAATGAAAGCAGGTGAAGCCGTGAGAAACGCTCTTTTCTTCGCTATTGTTACTGGGCTGTGGACTACCGCCCATGCCGACGCCGAGACGCCCAAGCTGCGCCAAGGGCATGCGCAAACACCCGCGGATGCCAAGAAGGAACTGAAGGAGTTCAAGAACTCGTATTCCGATTTGGCTGGCTGGACGCAGCGCAAGAAGAGGATTCGCGACGGAATCTTGAAGGGGGCGAAGCTGTCAACGCTGCCTGAGAAGACGCCGCTGAAACCCCAGTTCACCAACAAACGTATCTACAACGGCTACATCGTGGAGAGTGTGGCATTCCAGAGTTGGCCCGGCTTCTACGTAACCGGCACGCTCTACCGGCCTCGCGACCTCAAGGGGCCGTATGCCGGCATTCTCTGTCCGCACGGTCACGGTGGGCGATTCAAGCCCGCCAGACAAACACGCTGTGCCGTCTTGGCCCGGATGGGAGCCGCAGTGTTCCTCTACGACATGGTCGGCTACGGCGACTGGAAGGAGGCCGGCTGGTCGCACGGCAAGACGCCCGAAGTTCTGCGGCTGCAAACGTGGAACAGCATTCGGGCACTCGATTTCATCCTCTCGCTGCCGGGCGTCGACGCAACACGAATCGGCATGACTGGCTGTTCGGGCGGAGGGACTCAGACGTTTCTGCTCACGGCGGTTGATGATCGCGTGGCGGTTGCCGTACCGGTCTGTCAGGTCTCGGCTCACTTCTTCGGGGGCTGCGTTTGTGAGAGCGGCATGCCGATCCACTGGAGTTCCGATCACAAGACGAACAACGCCGAGGTTGCGGCGTTGGCCGCGCCGCGCCCACTGTTAATGGTCTCCAACGGCAAGGACTGGACGCAATTCACACCCGAAACCGAATTCCCGTACGTCCAGCACGTCTACCGTCTCTATGGAGTCGCCGAGAATGCCGTCAATGCTCACTTTTCCAATGAGGGGCATGACTACGGCGAGTCCAAACGCATGGCCGTCTATCCGTTCCTGGCAAAACATCTGAAGCTGGATATCAAGCGTGTTCAGGGCCCGGACGGCAAGGTTGACGAATCGTTTGTCGTATTGGAGGACTACGAGGAATTACTGGTGTTCGGACCGAACAATCCGCGTCCAAAGGATACGGTGAAACCCAATACGCCACTGCCGTAGGGCGTTCTCTTGAGTACCAAGCATGAAAGTAACGCGTAGGGAACTCCTGAAAATCGCTTCGGCGGCCAGCGTCATTTCGTGGGCCTGGACCACAGAGCGAGCCGGGGCCGAGTCGGACGGCGAGGCAGCAGCGTGGGCGCGCTCGGTCAAGATCGGTCTGCATCAAGCCGGCTGGGACCCACGATCCCTGCGGGAACTCTTCACCGCGGCGCGCGAGCTGGGCTACGATGGTGTTGAATTGGCACCGCCTTGGCTGGAGAAGCAACATGACATGGAAGAGGTCTACCGCCTGTTGCTCGCGGCGGGTACGAAGCCTGCGCCGGCCGCCTATGTCGGTGGGCACGAGCTACGCAACCCGGCCGCAAGGGATGCCTACTTGCTCAAGGCCCGCAAGAATGCACGATGGATCAAAGCCCACGGTGGACGACACGTGACGTACGGAACGGTCAGCGGCGTGGGCGCCCGTCGTACGGCCAAAGAGCGAAAGATCATCGGCGAGGCGTTCGACCGGGTTGCCGATGTCGCGCTGTCGGAGGGTTGCACTCCCCTTTACCACAACCACTACGTGAAGAGCTGCCGAGAGAGCAGGCTGCTGCTTCAAGAAAACATGAAGTTGCTGGACTGGTCGCGATGGCGTCTATGTGTCGACACGGGCCATCTCGTGCTCGCGCTGACCGAGCCCGTCGCCTTTGTGACCAAGTGGGCGGACAAGGTTGCCTGGATGCACTGCAAAGACGTCAAGACCGCCGACGCCAGCGAGTTGGAACGTCCCGATGCGCGCTGGCAAGACCATTTCACGCCGCTGGGAACCGGTGTGGTCGACTTTCCCGCAATCCTGAACGTGCTTGCCCGACGGAAATATGCCGGCTGGCTGGTCGTCGAGCAAGACAACAGTCCCAACCCGTACGAAACGTCCAAGGTCTCCATCGCCTATCTCCGCAGCGTACTCGATGCGCTGTGAGCCGCGATGATGAGATTCGATCGACTGCAAGAAGAACTCGATTAGCGAAAAGGAGCAAGGCCGTGACTGCATCACCTTCTACAACTCATTGTTCTAACGTGCTGACTCGTCGTGGATTCCTCTGCGGTTGCGCATGTGCGTGTACCACTTGCGCGGTCGCGGGCGTACTCGGTCCACGAATGGCACGCGGCAATCAGGCGGCAGGGGGCAAGCCAAAGGTGCGACTGATCTTCTGCGAGCCCCCGAATAACAAACCGATTTGGCCGAACATCGGCTACGACTTCGACGGCCGGCGAAAGCAGGTGATCAACGCGCTTACCAAAGGATGCCCAGACGTCGAGTTCAAGGTCACGAAGGTGATGGACCCGCAGCAGAGCGCCGACGTGCTGAAGGCCGACGGAGAGGTCGACGGCTACATCGTTTGCCTCCAAGGCCTCGGAGCGCGATACGACTCCTTCGCGCTTTGCACGACGGGCAAGCCGACGCTTGTGGTCGATAACTTGTTCGGCGGCTCCGGACGACTCCTCAGTTTGGTGCCACGGGTTGCGAAGTCCGGCAAGCCGGCCGATTGGGTCAGTTCGTTGAACGACGAGGATCTGGTGGCCTCGGCCCGCCATTTCACGATGATTTCACAGGGCAAAAGCGCCGCGGACGTTGCGGCCGCTTTCGAGAAAACCCGCCGGCAGCGCACGCCGGCCGAGACCGACATGGATTGGACCTGCAAGGACGACGCGGTCGACGCGCGGGACATGGGCGAGGCGCTCGACGAGGTGCGGCGAATGAAACTCGTCGTCGTAGGCGGCGGATGGGGCGGCGATGCCTTTCGCAAGACCGCTCGTGATGTGCTGGGATTGACGTTCGTGCCGGTCGGATTTGAGGAACTCGCCGCAGCGTATGACGTTGCTGACCGAACCGAGGCCAGGGAATTCGCTGATCGCTGGATCACCACGGCCAAGGAAGTCGTCGAGCCGAAACGCGACGATATCGAGCGATCCGGCGCCATGTACGTAGCGATGAAACAACTCATAAGAAAGCACGGCGCCATGGGGATCAGCGTTAACTGTCTGGGCGGTTTCTACGGCGGGCACATCAAGGCCTACCCGTGCCTCGGCTTCTGCCAGCTCAACAACGACGGCCTGGTCGGCGGCTGCGAGTCGGATCAGGTGTCGGCCCTCACCATGGCCACAATGGGCGCGTTGACGGGTCGGCCGGGATATGTCTCCGATCCCGTGATCGACACGTCGCAGAACCAGATCATCTACGCCCACTGCGTGGCGCCGACCAAGCCGTTTGGTCCGAAAGGCGACGCCAACCCGTTCCGCATCCGTACCCATTCCGAGGACCGCAAGGGCGCTGCGATCCAGTCTTTGCTGCCGCCAGGTTTCATGACGACGACGCTGGAAATCAACCCGACCAGAAAAGAACTGTTTTTCCACCTGGCCAAGACCGCCGGCAACAACTACAGCGATATGGCTTGCCGCACCAAGCTTGAGGCGGTCGTCAAGGGCGACATCGAGAAGCTGACCGAGAACTGGCGGCCGGGCTGGCACCGTGTCACCTTCTACGGCGACCTTAGACCGCAACTGACCGAGCTTTGTGATCGACTCAAACTGCCCCTCATCGAAGAAGCCTGATTGACGCCTGAGAGAATCAGACGGGCAAGGAAATCCCATGACCGTGTTGAAACAACCGACACGACGAGAGGCGATGAAGCGTGGTGCGGGGATGATTGGCTCGATGTTGGCCACTCCGTTGGTTCGACCTTCTTACGCTCTCGCTTCAACAGATCCGATCCGTGCAAACGAGCGCGTCCATGTCGGCGTCATGGGCATGGGGGCGCGAGGAAAGACACATATCGGTAACCTTCCGCCGTCGGTCCGTGTGGCCGCGATCTGCGACTGCGCTACGTCACGGATGGCCGACACGCTCGAACCCAAGGGGCCTTTTGCAGCATTGTTGTCACAGTTTCGGGA
>CAZURK010000181.1:0-30973 GCA_964623055.1 uncultured Pirellulaceae bacterium | reverse complement strand
CAAGGAAACAAGACCACGACTGAGTGTAAATTAGACCTGTCCCGTTTAATTGCCCTCTTGGGAAAATAGCCATGCGGCTAGTCCATATCCGGTCGCCGTCGCGATTCCTTGGTTTGCGACTTAGCTTTCTTGTCTCGCAGACGGCGTTCCTTGGATGCACGGGACGGGCGCGTCGCTTTGCGCTTCTTCGGTGCAGTCGCGACGTCCAAGAGCATTTCGCGGAGTTTGTCCAAGCAGTCGTCCACGTTGCGTGCCTGGTCGCGATACCGTTGACTGTAGATGACCAGTTCGCCGTTCTTGTTGATTCGCCGGCTGTACTTTGACCGAAACCGCTCACGGACGTCTTCCGGTAGACTAGGCGACGAGTCGACGGGCCAGTGCAGCGTGACCTTCGTATTGACTTTATTCACATTCTGACCGCCGGGGCCGGCACTTCGTGCGAATGTGAAGCGAAACTCGCTAGACGGTATCCTGATTCGCCGGTTGACTACCAACATGACTCGGGCCTATGCTGCGTATGTGAAAGCCAGATTCTAGCGGATGCCCTCCAACCCGGCAATTTCCCGCTGGCACGTCAGCCTTCACCAGATGATCCTCGCCGACGTCGTACCCAGTCCGAGACGATCCGATAGAGATGCGTGCCGACGTTGTCCTGCCCATCATGGAATGACACGAAGCCAGTCTGGCCGGCACGCAGACACCTGCCTTCACGACCGCCCAAGCACACCGTCCCAACAAATCGGGGCTCGATAAACTCGTGCTGCATGTCCTTTGCAGGTCCCGTCGACGTCTCCTTCCTGCATACAGTCAACGGCCCTCCGAAGGGCGCGCAGAGCGCCGGGTTCGGCGGTTCGATGCTGGCCGAGGGGGAAATGCTGGCAAGCGACGACGCGAACAAGTCTTGACCAGGCAGGTGGACATTGACGTTGCCGCCGACCCGATCGGCGAAACGATCTACTTCCTCCTGGGCAACGGATATGCGAAGCTCTTTCTGCTGCTGGTTGCCGATTTCCAGCAACTTCGTCCCCTTCTCGGCGTACATGCCCTGCAGCGAAGCCAGGCCTCGACCGATGATGCGCCCGGCCTTCGGGGCACGGACGACCAGATTCCCTACTTCGGTGCGCAGTTCGTCGCGCTGCTTCTCAATCGCCTCTCTGGCGACGGCTTCCGCTTGAAGCGTCGCTATCTCCGAATGCCCTTGATATTGCCGACTCCTGAGTAATGACTGCTCGATTCGCAGATCCAGATCGGCTAGGCGCATCTCAAGTTCTTCATTCTCCAGCACGGCCAAAACCTGGCCTTCTTCCACAAAGTCTCCGCCCGTAACCCGAATCTCTCGGACGAATCCATCGCTGCCTGCTCGAATAGGGCTCAAGGACGAGTATTCAACGACGGCAGGTGCCCGGACCGCGGCAGGCCATGGTGCATTGGCCAATGCCGCGGCGCTCGCCGTGACGCAGGTCATCACGGCGGCGAAACGAAACCAGTTAGGTCGTCGCGTGGGACCGGCTCGCAACGCATTCCAGCCAAAATGTATCATTGGCATGATTAGCCATGTCACAACGCCGAAAGCCGTCAATACGATCCCGGCTCCATGAAACAGACAACTGGCCGCGATCAGCAACCCAGCACACACGACGATGCGCCAGCAGATGGCCGCCAAGGCATAGACTCGAATGAACAATCCGGCAGCAACCGACCAATTCGGCGGCGATTCCTTGATCCCAAGCAGATATCGACGTCCGCAGTAGCGAAGAAATTGCTGTCCGCTGGTGTACAGGTTTGGGATGCCCGTGATATCGGAAAGCACGTAATATCCGTCGAATCGCATGAGTGGGTTTGCGTTGAACAAGACAGTCGTCACGCCCGCCATCACGGCCACGTTGAAGCAGAGTTGATTGAGCCAGCCCCGATCCGTGTGACTCCATACCAGCACGGCGACGGCAGCGACCAGCAGTTCGACGTACATGCCGGACGCGGCAGTGAAGATTCGCTGCCACTTTGATCGGAAACGCCAGGAAGAGGTTACGTCAACGTAGGCGATGGGCGCGAACAGGATCAATACAACGCCCATTTCGCGAACTCGGCCGCCGTACTTTCTGCAGACCGCACCGTGCGACACCTCGTGCAGCCCTTTCAACGCCAGCCAACACAAGCCCAACCATAGCCAATTTCCCGGCGCAAACACTCGATGCGACGATGCGATAAACCGGTCCCATTCAGCCGCGACGCAGTATCCGCCGACTACGACCAGGAGGCACCAGACAAGGAAGGCCGGTCGAGAGTACATCCAGGCCAGCCAGGGAGTGAGCCGTCGAAAGCATCCATCGGGAAACAGCAGCGGTAAGCGAAGCACGATCGGGTTGAATCGCTGCCAGCCTTTGCGTCGCTTGGCCGCGACCTGAGCGTCGCTCCGGCTAGAAGAGCCATCCGATCCCGATACGCGAGCCAGGTTCGTTTCCAACAACCAACGGCAAATGGCGGCGGCGTCTCGATCGCCGAAAGGACTACTGTCAAGAGCGTCGGCCGTCAACTGAATCGCGTCGCCAACCGACGTCTCGCCGCCCAGCAGCGATACGAAGACGTATTCCGAGAAACCGATGCGGTAGAACTTCGAGCGAACGGGATCCTCGACCAGGTAGTACGGCCGACCGTCGACCGCTTGCGGCGTGAAACGCAAATCGGTGCGCACGCGGATCACGGCATGTCGTAGACCGCCGATTACACGGTCTTCGCCAGTCTTTTTGCCGCCGTCCATCTACCAGCCCCACATCTGTGCCAGTTTCTCGCAGGGACGATGGAACAACCTCCACGCCAGCGTCCGGCGAGGCCCAGTGAGTTTTGCCCGGCCCTTCATGCCGGGGCGCAAGACATCGTCCGAGTCGTGCAGCACCGATTCGGCGACAAAGACATTGCGATCGTCGCGGATTTCCGCCCGCGGGTGGATCTTGGAGATGTTCGCCGTCCACTTCGAGCCCGCGTAGGCGTCCAATCGCAGGACGACTTCCTGGCCGGTCACTACGTATTGAATCTGGTCTTCGGTTACAGCGACTTCGACAAGCATTTCGCCCAGCGGGGCAATCTCGAACAGCGATTGTCCCATGGTCAACGGCGCTCCTTCGGCCTTTGCCAAGTCGCCGGAGATGACCACACCGTCGATCGGACTCTTGATCTCCAGGTGGCGAATCCGATGTTCCAGCAGTTGCATCTTCAGTTCAATTCGCTGCATTTCCAGCTTGGCCAATTGCGCCTCGGCGACCTGATCGTTAGCCAAGGCCGCATCGCGCGTCTTGGTTGCGCGATGGTATTCGGCCAGAAGTCCATCGAGTTCCCACTGGATCTCGCGGGCGTCGATACGAGCCAGCACGTCTCCTTGCGACACGACCTCCCCGGGCGAGACGAGAGCGCTATCGAGCGTCCCAGCGAACGGCGCGGCTACGAACCTGCGTGTAACGGGTTGAATCAGGGCGTCCGCGCTGATTCGGTACGGTGCAGGCATGCACAAGATCCCAATCACAGCGATTGCGATCAACAGGGCCAATTTCACCTTCGATGCGACAATCGCTCGGATGAGGCCTCTCGCACCACGAGTCGCAACGTTTCCTTTCGCCGTCCAGAGAAGATGCAGGAAGGGGCCCATGTGCTCGGCGCAGACCCTGACGAATTTGCCCATGTCACGGCCGTGAGAGTCCGCGCTGCTATCGAGAAACACCCATGCGCCCACGAGGTCACCCTGTGCATTGCGCAGTGGCGAACTGACGACTCGCGTAGCCTGCGTCGCAGAGCCCAGGTTCTGATGAGTGCGCGTGGCGTAACGATCAGAGTCGCTGGGTGCCGGCCACTGGGTCACCGTATCGCGCAGAACAGTTTCGTCAAAGACCGCCTCGAACGCCTGTGTCAACTCGGACCGTCTGTCAAAGTCCGGCATATCGCTGATTGCCTGCAGGCGACAACGGCGACTTCTACGGCGACAGCGGCCTATTGCCACGGTGTCGCAGTTCAAATGCGTTCGCAATTCGTTGACCAATACCGAGTCTATCGCTTTTCGTCCACTTGATCGCTGGAGCTTCTGCATAAGATCCAGTGTCACGTTCGACACATCCGGCGTCACGGTGCGTTCTCCGCCGGCGGAGTCGGCCTCTGCTAGATCTCGCTCAAGGCGGTCCAGCGTTTCAATGCCCGCCGTGAATGCGTCGCAAGATTCCGTGGCCGAGTTCACTTCCATGTCACGTTCCACGTGGTGTCGGGGCCGCCGGTCGAGAGTGAGGTTGACGAGCCGATACCGACGGGCAGGGACGAGGTTCTGACACTGCTGCGCGACGGCCGCGATGGAACGCGCACGGCCGTTCCGGCCGCTTTGTCGGGAAGTTCCAGCAGGCAACGCTGACCGCCCCGATACGCTCCGTCAGGATTGTCGACGCGGAACTTGATACGAATGGTCCCGCTTTCAGCATCGGTGACCGGCGCGATGTACTCGAGTATCCCTTCCACGGGCCTGGTGTCCGAGGCGAGCCTCAGCGGAACGCGATCGCCGATCTTGAACGTCATGCCGTAGACGCTCGGCACAGAAAACGTCGCGCGGAGTCGGTTTAGTTGAACGATGTTGAGAATGCATGGATCCGTTGGCGCCACGTACTCGCCTTCGTCTTTGTGGATGACGGTGACGATGCCGTCAATGGGTGCAAGCACAGTCCTGCGCTTCAATTGAACCGCAATCTTCTGATGTTCCAGCTTTCGGATCGCCTGGTCCTCGTTGGCCGACAGCACGTGCGCTTTGGCAACAGCAACGTCGGCGCGAGCGCGTTCGATTTCTTCGTGGCGAGCGTGTCCTTTGGCCAGTAGCGATTCGAGTTTGTCACATCGTTGCTGTCGCAAGGCAAGTTCCGCCAAGGCCGATTCCAATTGGCCTCTGGCCTCGACGCCTTTCTGTGCGATGGCAAGCAACGCCTTCTGCAGTTCGTTGTCTAGCGTCGCCAACACCTGCCCCTTGCGCACCGCGTCGCCTTCCCGCACTTTCATTTCGGCAATGATACCGATCTCGGTGGCCGCCACATCGACTGAGCGATACGGTTCGGTAAAGCCATCAATCTCGGTCGCTAGCGTGGTAACAGCGATGTTTGTGCATCCCGCGCATAGGATTGCCAGGGTCAAAAACCGTTGCCTAATGGGCATCGCCCCGGCGCATACGAAACTGCGCGGCTTCCGTCCGGTCATATCACTACCTCTGCCTGCCTTGAGCTTGAACGGACACTGCCGTGGAAAGCCCTGTATCCTGCGAAGACGGAGCTTCCGGATAAAACGTAGATCACACGCATGCTTTGTCAAATAAGCTATGCTTCACATGTAGGGCAGGTCGTCCGGCGCCAGATGGGTCACTTTCTCGAATCGCCTGTGGTCAGTTCGCACCTATCGACTCGTAGCGTCTTCTCGCTGTGAAGGGGTCGGTGAGACGTGCCCGTAGGAACTGACAATTCGCCGCTTATGTTGATATTGCCATGCTACGGACCCTGGCTCATGCGATTTCAGGCTTTAGATCCAGGCTCCGGATTCGGCTACACTCAAATCGGTCTAACCCCCGTTTGGAACTAGCTGAACTGGAGAATCGAATCCTCTACAGCGCATCGCCCATGCTCGCCGAAATGCTGGGCGGGGCCGATGGCGTCTGGGATGAGCCGTTGTCGGACCAGTGGCCAGCCTCATTCGTAACCGACGAACGTGCCTCTTCGGACCGTCAGGTTACCCCAGTATTGGACCAGTCCGACTCGCCTTCAGTCCAAACCCTGTTGACGGAAGCTTCGGCCACTGACGATCGATCGGCATCGAGCGACGATGCATCGTTAACGAGCGCAGATTCCAACTACGGGACGGAAACGGCCGATGCCATTGTGGACTTCGAGGGTGACCAGCTAGTGATCTCCCCGAAAGAGCTGGTTTTTGTCGATACCAGTGTCCCGGAATACGAGAAGTTGCTTTCCAATCTGCTGGAAGAGCCCGAGGACCCCCGGTTCGTTGAAGTGGTACTACTGGATGGCGGTCGCGATGGCATCGAGCAGATCACGGAGGAGCTGGCAGGGCACGAAGAATTGGACGCCGTGCATATCGTTTCGCACGGAGCCGCCGGCCAGGTGAAGCTTGGCAACGCCTGGCTGTCGATCGGCAATGCCGAAGGATATGCAGGCGATCTGGCTCGCTGGGGCAACGTGTTGACGGACGGGGCAGATTTGTTGCTGTATGGTTGTGATCTTGCGGAAAGCGAGAACGGGCAGGCGCTGATCGAAGCAGTCAGTCTGTTGACAGGCGCGGATGTGGCCGCCAGTGTGGACGCCACAGGCCATGATTCGCTGGGCGGGGACTGGAATCTGGAGTTCGCGACGGGGCCGATCGAGACGAGTATCGCCTTTTCGCATCAGTTGCACGACGATTGGCGTGGTCTACTCGCCGGGTCGATCGTGATCGTCGACACGAACGCGGACACCGCCGACGGCGATACTACCTCCATCGCTTCTTTGTTGGCGGACAAGGGAGCGGACGGACTGATCTCGCTTCGCGAAGCCATTGTCGCGGCCAACAACTCGCCCAACAGCGGCGGCGTAGACGAGATCCACTTCGATATCGGCGGTGGCGGCACACAAACGATACAGCCATTGGCGGCGTTGCCCACCATCACGGATCCCGTGCTTATCGACGGCACGACGCAACTGGGCTACAGCGGATCTCCGCTTATCGAACTCGACGGAAGCTCGACGGTCGGAGTCGACGGCATCTTGATCACCGCAGGCAACTCCACAATCCGCGGCTTGGTGATCAATCGTTTTGACGGAGATGGCATTCATGTGAGCGGTGCCGGCGGGAACGTGATTCAAGGCAACCATATCGGCACCAACTTCTCCGGAACGACCGCACTGCCCAACGGCGGCGACGGTATCGAGATCACGACCGCGAACAATACAATCGGCGGTGCCTCACCTGGCGCGCACAACGTGATCTCGGGGAACAGCCAGAACGGCATCTGGATCAATGGGATCGGCGCGACCGGCAACACGATACAAGGCAACTACATTGGCACGGACGCCTCAGGAAGCCTCGTCTTGGGCAACGCCAGTGCGGGAATCCGGATCACGAACGGCAGCGGAAATATGGTGGGCGGTACCGTCGGCGGAGCCGGCAATACGATCGCCAACAACCAAGATGCCGGCGTGGCAGTTGAGCAGGGAATCCAGAACGCGATCCGCGGGAATGCCATTTACGACAATGTAGGCGCCGGGATCGACTTGGGTGCCGACGGTGTCACAGCGAACGATGCTGGTGACGGTGACACCGGCGGAAACGAATTGCAGAACTACCCGTCACTGGATGCGGCAATAGTTACCGCCAGCGAGATCGCAATCGGCGGAACCATTAACAGCACGCCCAATACGACGCTGGAACTCGACTTCTACGCCAGCACTGTTGGCGATCCATCGGGCCACGGGGAAGGCGAATTCTATGTCGGCTCAAAGTCGGTGACCACTGACGGTGCTGGTAATGCCAGCTTTCTCGCCACGTTCACAGGCGTCACTACGTCTGCGGGCGACGAAATATCGGCCACGGCCACGGATCCGCTCGGCAATACCTCAGAATTCGCCCAGAACGTCGCGGCCACGCTGGATGATCCCACGATTCCAGACGCGGCCCTCGCTCCGGAGATAGATGGGAACGTCGACGATATCTGGTCTGTTTCGCCTTTGCATGTGATCCGCAACGTGACCATCGGCGACGTCTCGGGGGCCAGCGATCTGTCGGGAAGTTGGAAGGGGCTGTACGATCCCGACTACCTGTATCTGCTTGTCGACGTGACGGACGACATGTTGGTCGATGATAGCGGCCCGGCAGATCCCTGGATGGATGACATGGTCGAAGTGTTTATCGACGCGGACTTCAGTCAGCAGACTTCCTACGACGGCGTAAACGACTTTCACTTCGGTTTTCCCTGGAACGACACGACTGTATACACCGGCCCCAATTCCGTGGCCGATACAACGGGGATCACGTTCCAGATTGTGGCGACCGCCACGGGCTATCGGTTGGAGGCGGCTATTCCATGGGCCACGTTGGGCGTCTTTCCCGTTTCGGGTGACGCCATCGGCTTCGACGTGCAGATCGCCGACGACGATGACGGCGGAGTGCGAGATGGTAAACTGGCGTGGTACGCTACCAGCGAGATCTCCTACCAGAACCCGTCTGCATTTGCCCGAGTGGAGATGTCTTCTCCCCGCGACGGCAGCCTCTGGCTTTCGACTGGCGGCGACGTAGCTTCGCCAAGCGGTGTCAGCACGCTTGACTCGTGGGAGAGTGGGGATGCCCTTCAGTTCAGCACCCCGCAGCTCGAGTTCGAACCCGGCACAACAAACGGCACGTTGTCCGTCATGGCCGCCTTGGATGCATTGGCCGACGATGGCGAGGTGAATATCGACGCTCTGCACTACGTCACTCGTGACATTACGATCGGTGGCGCCGCGTCGATTGATTTGATCGAAGGGGATCTGCTGTTGTCAACGGCAGACGACGAGGGCTTCACGAGCATCAACTCGCTGAGCGTTGCCGACGAAGATCTCTTCCTCTTTCGGCCAGACACGCCGGGCGTTTACACATCCGGTACGTTTACCCCGGTGTTGGATGATCTGAGTTCATTGCTGGGCATCGACGAGTTGTCGAGCATCTCCCTGGTTGAACGAGACACAGTCCTTGATGACACAACGCTCACGGCGGGCGATTTCCTGTTCACCAGGCCCGGCGTGGACGAAGCCAACGACATTTTCGTCTTCCACACTGTGGATGTTGGCCAAGGAACGACCGATGGGTCCGAGTCTTTGCTGATCGAGGGTGATGACATCGGAATCGGCCAAAACCTCGTGGGGCTGGAGTTGATCGAACAGTCGGTGGAAATCGGCGGCCATATCTTCGAATCCGGCCAGATTCTGTCGACTCTGGAAAACGACGGCAACGTCGGGGACAACTCGATCCCTGTCAAGTATACGGACATCTTCGCGCTGGACATTACGGCAACGACATTCGCGAGCGGCATTGCCGCCGCTGATGCCGCGATTGCCCTTGAAGGTAGTGACCTTGGTCTCGACAGCCTTGAAGAAAGTCCGGACGCTCTATCTCTAATACATCTTGGCAATAGCCCTAGTGCGGACATCGGCGGGCCGTACGCTATCAACGAGGGTGATTCGCTGGCACTGGACGCATCCGGTTCGTCGGATCCGGATGGCGATCCGCTGTACTACGCGTGGGACTTGGATAACGACGGGGTTTACGACGACGTGACCGGCGAGACTCCGACGGTCGCCTGGTCTGAACTGCAGAGCCACGGCATCGTCGACGACGGCACCTACACGATCGCCGTTCTGGTGCGCGACGGCACCGGCGGAGTCGATTGGACAACGACCACGTTGACCGTCAGCGACACGCCGCCGACGCTGATCACCACCGGCGATACGGTGTACAAGGTCGGCAGGGCATACACGCTGGATCTGAGCGTGATCGATCCCGGCGACGACACGATTACCGGTTGGACAATCAACTGGGGCGACGGCACGATCGAAACGCTCGCCGGGAATCCAGCGACGGCCACGCACACGTATGCGCAGGCCGGATTCACCTACAATACTCTCGCCTCGGCCACTAATGAAGAGGGGACGTTCCTTCAAAACCAATTGCTGGTGCCCAGCGAGGTTCAGGACAGTATTTTCCGTTTCGCGGCGACTACCGGGGACTACCTGGAGGAATTCGCGACCGGCGACGGCTTGAATCAACCGTACGAGGCGATTGTCGGCTCCGATGGCAACTTGTACGTCAGCGGTGATGCCGGCAACCATGTACTCCGATACGATCCGGTGACGGGCGCGTTCGTCGACGAGTTCATCGCCGCGGGCAGCGGTGGATTGCAGAATGCAAAAGGGCTGTCATTCGGCCCGGACGGGAACCTCTACGTGTCCAGCGATGGCACCGACGAGGTCTTGCGGTTTGACGGAAGCACCGGCGCCTTCATCGACGCATTCGTGCCCGCGGCTGCGGGCGGCTTGGATGGACCGAGCGATCTCGTCTTCGGCCCCGACGGAAACCTGTACGTTGCTTCGTCGCTCGGAGACAGTATCCTCAGGTTCAACGGAATCACGGGCGCGTTCATCGACGAGTTTGTGGCCGGAGGCAGCGGCGGGCTGGATAATCCTTCTGGAATTACGTTTGGTCCGGATGGACATCTCTACGTGGCCAATTCGAACGGCGACAACGTGCTGCGGTACGACGGCGGTACGGGAGTATTTTTGAATGAGTTCGTTGCAGCTGGCAGTGGCGGCCTTTCACAACCGACAGGCATTGAATTCGGGCCGGACGGCAACCTCTTCGTCTCAAGCCGTGATTCGGACGCCGTCATTCGCTTCAATGGGACGACGGGTCTCTTGATCGATCAATTCGTCCCTACGGGCAGCGGCGGGTTGCAGGCCCCAGCGATCCCGGAATTCCTGCCGGGGCACCAAGTGGCGATCGTCATTAACCGGCCGCCGGTCGCGGACGCCGGCGGTCCGTATTCGATCAACGAGGCCGCCTCGGTGACTCTAGACGCCAGCGGTTCTGCCGATCCAGACAACGATCCGCTTGCTTACTCGTGGGACATCGACAACGACGGCACGTATGGCGATGTGACGGGCGAATCACCAGCGGTCACATGGGCACAACTGGCAAGCTTCGGCATCACGGACGATGGGACATACACGATTAGCGTCCAGGTGGACGATGGCGATGGCGGGATCGACACACATTCGACCACAATCACAGTGAATAACATAGCGCCCACCGGGAACGACGACGTGGGGGGCGCTTTCACAACCGACGAAGATACGCCTTTCACCACCGGGAACGTGCTGACGAATGATAACGATGTGAACCCAGTAGACATACTGTCCGTCATCGGCATCGACACTTCCGGGACTGTTGGAGCGGTGATCGACAACGGCGACGGGACTTTCGATTACGACCCAAACGGTCAATTCGAGTCATTGTCGGCTACGCAACAGGCGAACGATACGTTCACGTACACCGTCAGTGATGACGACGGGGGCTCGAACACGGCAACGGTCACGATGACAATTGACGGAGCGAACGATGCGCCCACGGTTGACGATGCAACGTTCGGAACGACGGAAAACGCCGCGGACGGGACCGCTGTCGGCACCGTGTCGGCTAGCGACATTGATATGGGCGATACTCTCGCCTACTCAATCACCGGCGGCAACACAGGCGGAGCCTTCGCTATTGACAACGTGACGGGCGAGATTACCGTCGCGAATGGCTTGGTACTAGACTTCGAAACGATACCAGTATTCACTCTGACAATAGAAGTCCAAGATACGGGCGGGTTGACGGACACAGCGTCCGTGACGGTCAACCTGAGCGATGTGAACGAGGCGCCGACTGCCGGCGATTCGTCGTTTGGACTTGACGAGAATAGCATCAGCGGAACGAACGTCGGCACGGTCTCGGCTAGTGATCCCGACGCAGGCGACACACTGGACTACACAATCACCGGCGGCAATACAGGCGGAGCGTTTGCCATCGACAACGCAACTGGCCTGATCACCGTCGCCGATAGCTCCGCGCTCGACTTCGAGGCAACGCCGACCTTCGTCTTGGATGTCGAGGTACAAGACATGGGCGGCCTGGCGGACACGGCATCCGTGACGGTCAATCTTAGCGATGTTAACGAGGTGCCGACGGCCAACAATGCATCGTTTGGAATTGACGAAAACAGCAGCAACGGGACGGCGCTCGGCACGGTCTCAGCCAGCGATCCAGACGCAGGGGATACGCTGGACTACACAATCACCGGCGGAAATACAGGTGGAGCGTTTGCTATTGATAATGCAACGGGCCTGATCACCGTCGCCAGTAGCTCGGCGCTCGACTACGAGGCAACGCCCACCTTCATCTTGACTGTCGAGGCCCAAGATACGGGCGGGCTAACAGACACGGCGTCTGTGACGATCAATCTGAACGATGTCAACGAAACACCCTGGGTCAATGATGGGGCTTTCATCATCTCCGAGAACGCCGCCAACGGTACAGGTGTGGGAACCCTTTCCGCCGCCGATCCGGATGTTGGTGATGTGCTGACTTATGCAATCACCGGAGGGAACGCGGGCGGGGCCTTTGCGATCGACAACATGACCGGCGAGATTACCGTGGCCGACGGCTCGGTGCTGGATTTCGAGACCGCCGCGCCGTTCGATCTGACAATCGAGGTTCAGGATAGCGGTGGCTTGCTGGACACTGCATCAGCGGCCATACAACTAGCTGACATCAACGAACGCCCCACAGGGAACGGCATTGCAGCCGACCTACTGGAAAACTCCGCGAATGGCACGGTTGTCGGTACGGTGACCGCCGTGGATCCTGATGCTGGAGATTTGCTCTCCTTCTCGATCACGGGCGGGAACACGGCCGGGGCATTCGCGATCGACAGTGTGACGGGCGAAATCAGCGTGGCCAACAGCTCCGCCTTGGACGGGGATACAACGCCAACGTTCGATCTAATGGTCGAAGTGCGGGACACAATGGGCCTGACGGACGACGTTCTGGCCAGCATCAACTTACTGAATGTAAACGAAGCTCCGGTGGCCACGGATGCCACCCTCGCGGTGGTCGAAAACAGCGCCAACGGAACGGCCGTTGGCGCTGTATCGGCTAGCGACCCGGATGCCGGTGATGCGTTGACCTACACCATTACCAGCGGAAACACAGATGGAGCTTTCGCCATCGACAGCGGAACCGGTGTCATCACCGTGGCAGATGCCGACACATTCGATATCGAACTGATGCCAACGTTCGTGCTGACCGTCGAAGTGCAGGACGTTGGTGGGTTGATGGACACAGCCAGCGTGACGATCAATCTGCTCGAAGAGCAGGAACTCCCGGTGGGAAACGACGACTATCTTCGCCAAGCCGACTCGCGTCACGATGGCACCCAGGGGCCGCCTGAAACAGGGGATTCATTGCCATCCGACTTTGCCTTCCAGCAGACGACTGGCTATGCGCAGAATGGCTCAACGATTGGCGCACCCGCCGTCCAGACGTCTACCATGCAAGGCGACCTTGAACAGGCAAGCCGCGATCCTGCGACGGAATCCCTCGCGCGAGATGTGCCGCGACGAAACGAGATCGAGCACAGTCCCATACCTTTCACCGATTACGTCCACGCATCGTCTGAGGAAACGACGCCCGAGGTCAAAGGAGGTGAACCGACGCTCGAACAGAAGTCTGCGAATGCAAACCATGAACAAGACGGCCGCACGTCTGATCACGGTGAGCAGCGAGCCACGGACGATCGTGACTCGGCAGATCTGGCTGCCTACGATGCGGGCCGGATGAGACGCGCATTGGAGGCAAACCTCGTCGCGGTGGCCGGGATATCGACTTGTTACCTGCTGTCGAAAATCCCGAACGGTAGTAAGCCGACTGCGGCCAAATCGAAGGCCGGCCCAGAGATGACTGGTACGCCGGCAAAGTGTGATGACGCCGTGGACGAGACGGATACGGCAGCGTCGATTGGTACTGCGTCCAACGAGAACGTACCGGAGGACGAAAACGCCCTGAACAATGCACCAACGGCGGAAACTCAAGTGGGGTCGGCTAAGTCTTCGCGGCCCACCAACTGTTTTTCCGCCCGGCCGGTGGGCCGCGAAGACTTGACCCACCCTGCGGAGACTCCAGCGGACCCGTCGACTGTGGTCGCAGAACCCGATCGGCACAATCCGCCGAACGAATGCAGCATCGAAAGCGACAAACCTGAGGGGGAGCCGGAAGCCGAGGCAGGTCGTCCGTCCGGCGAAAAGTCCACCTCCACCGCGTCTCGGTTGTTGGCCGGGGTCGGTGCGCTGTCCAGAAAACTACGAGGCCGCTTCTCCCACAAGGCCGACTCAACGGACGCGACGCCGGACGACGACGAATTGGCCGAGGAACGCAGATTGGATCGATTCCTGTAAATGCCAATCTGCGACAGTCGATTCTGCTGCAGGAGGTTACGGCACCACCCGGAATTCGATGAACGAGAGATTCATCGCGGCCCATCCGCTTGCGACCGGCATCAACTTCACCTCTTGCGCACCCGCCTGGTCGACTTTGATCGTGCCGAGTTGAATCGTCTCGAACTTGTCCCACGTGCCGGTCACGGGCGGCTTGCCGGCAAGCGACGCACCGCCCACTTGAATCTGAAACGATCCCTGCCGTTGTGCGGCAAAGCGGCCGTACACTTCGTAAGTCAGCGCAGCGGGAAAGTCCACTCGCCAGGACACATACTCGGACGAATCGTCCCAGAATCCGATACTGGTCTTTCCGCCATCCTTGTGCTCGGTGTTGATGCGATCACCGACCAGCGTCGCGTCCTCGGCTTTCAAGACAGCCCTGTCGCCGCGAAATTTGACCACGGGGATGTGCTTCTCGGTCTGCCATAGACTACCGCGGAGACGATCTTCCATTTGGGGTTCAAATCCCTGGATCTTTAGACCTTCGATTCTGATCGCAGACGCGTTCTCGGAGGGCAGGTCGGCCGGGATGGCGACATGCAGCCCCTTCTCGTCCTGCTCGAACTTCAGTTCGCCATCGTGGCCAAGCAGCGAGACTCGCGTTACCCTACCGCCGCAAATACCGGTCTCCGTACCCAAGCACGCGATACTGACTTCGTCCGCCGGCTCGCCCAGGAACATCGCGTACAGCACGTCGCCCTTGGTGGTAAAGCGGATATCCTGGGCCGAATAGCTGAGCGATCCGACAAAGTGCCCGCCTTTCTTCATGCGCGTGGGGCCCTCTCCAAAGATCACCCACGGACGGGTCTCGTAAATCGCCTCGCCATTCACGCCAAGCCACTCGCCGACGCCCAAGAGCACTTCCTTCTGCTCGTCTGGGATGGTGCCGTCGGCCTTGGGCGAGATATTCAGCAGAAGTTGGCCGTTCTTGCTGACGATGTCGATCAACACGTGGACGACTTCGCGAGTGGGTTTGATCCGGAGATCCTTCGTGTAGCACCAGCTACCGCGGCTGATCGTATCGTCGGTCAACCATGTGAATTCGGTCAGACGATTCGCACGGCCCTTTTCGTAATCATCGACCGCAACATCGCGAGGAAGATCATTTTGCTTGAACGTGACAACGACTTCCTGCCCCGACTCTTTGGCCTTGTTGAAGTAGTGGGCTAGGTACTGCATCTTCACTTCGTCGGGGATCTCGTCCAGCCACGAATCGAACCACATCAAATCGGGTTGGTACTTGTCGATCACCTCCTTCAACTTGCCCAGCCACATTTCAAGGAATTTCTCGCGAGGCATGTAGCCATACAGGATCGCCCGCTCCGGGTCCTCCAGTGCAGCCGGGAAGTCCTTCTTTGCACCATCGTAATGCCCGCTCCACTTTCCGTTTTTCTCCCACAGGTTGTTGCGGGCATGGTGGAATGTGGCGACGAATCTCATGCCGCGTTGGCGGACTGCCGCTGCCAATTCTTCGGTAAGGTCTCGTTTGGGGCCTCGATCCAAAGCGTTCCATGGAGTCAACTTGCTGGCCCACATCGAGAAACCGTCGTGGTGTTCAGCGACCGGACCGGCAAACCGTGCGCCGGCCTTCTCGAACAAGTCAGCCCACTCGTCCGCGTCGAATTTCTCGGCTTTGAACATAGGCACAAACTTGTCGTAGCCGAATTCCGCCGGATCGCCATACGTTTCGACATGATGCGCGTGTTCCCCGCGGCCCTTCAGATGCATATTGCGCGGATACCACTCGCTGCCGAACGCCGGAACGCTGTAAACACCCCAGTGAAAATAAATGCCGAATTTCGCGTCGCGGAACCACTCCGGGGCCCCTTTGTGTTTGGCGAGCGATTCCCAATCGGCCGAATAAGCGGCTTCTGAAGCGGAAGAGTCGTCGTTCTCTGCTGCCCGTGCTCCGCATACAAACACGGCCAGAACCACAAGGGTTGCAGATAGTTTCAGCCAATTCATGCTGCATGTCTCCTGGTCTAGTAGTAGTCGATATTCGTAGTGGGGAGTCTATTCTAGCCTTCGCCCCTCGATCCGTTCTATGGCCCTTGCCGGTCGGACTGCCCCACATCGGTGACCGATCGAAGCCTGAAGCGCAAGCGAAGAAACGAGTTGCGCCGTTGATCTTCGCTTGCGGTTCAGGCTTCCATTTCCACGCTCTGCCCGCCAAAGTGGCGCTGTCCAACGGGGCCATCACCGTTTCCTACCCGCCGCCAGTCGTCCGTTCTTGCAGTCGCTCAGGCGAAAACGACGTACAGCACGATCATCGTGATGACCAGGGTCGCCGCGAGGATGCGGTAGTCGCCAATCCCTCGCCAGCCGGCGCTCCGTAGCGCCTCGAGTGGGTTCTCCCACACCAGCTTCTCGCTTTCCGGTGTGTGGCGGTGTGGGGCCTTGAGCGAAATTGCGATCTGAACGGCCAGGCAAATGACGAACAGGTAGAAGGTTGCCATCATCGGTGGCACGCTTACACCGGTCTGGTCCTTGATCCAGTCAAGTACTTTGAACCAGTAGAGTATAAAGACGAAGAACCCCAGAGCCGAGCCGATGTAAAGCGTCAGTTGAGCCGCAATGCCCGATGCCCGCCGCCACAACACGCCCAGCACAAAGACGGCGGTAATCGGGGGCGCGATATAGCAGATCAATGCGATGATGCCCTGATACATACTCTCGAATCCCGCCAAGAACGGCGACCAGGCGATCGCGATGACCATGGCAACAAACGTCGTGATGCGCCCGACGAGCACGAGCGTCCGATCCGTGGCTTGGGGGCGCCAGCGTTTGTAGATGTCGTAGCTGAACAGCGTGGCGATGGAGTTCAGCGATCCGGAGACTGTGCTCATCAACGCCGCCAACAGTGCCGCGGCGATCAGCCCCCGTAGCCCCGGTTTCAGCAGTTCCCGCATCATGAACCCGTATGTATCCTCCGTGTCCTTCTGCACTTCGCCGTCGATGTACAGCAGGTTCTTTTGCACGTAGGCCTCCTTGCCCTCGATTTCAAACGACTTCCCCGACGCGACGACTTTGTTCCCTTTCAGATCCAAACGCCCTTCCGTTACCGCCAACTTTGTTTCGTCCAGGGTTACGGTATTCGCCACTTCCAGGTTCTTCATTCCCTTGACGTCGAGTTTGCCCTGTTGTACGAGTGCGTAACACATCAACCCAGGCAGCACCATGATGAACACCGGCAGGACTTTGATGAAACCCGCGAACAGCGGCCCGATACGGGCATGGTTCTCGTCCTTGGCGCCCAAGACGCGCTGCACGATTGTCTGGTCGGCGCACCAGTACCATATGCCAATCACTGGATAACCCAACATGACAGCATACCAGGGCAGTTCCGGTTGTTCCTCCGCGGTCCGGAGCATCGTCATCTTCACTTGTTCTCCGCTTGCGGCCAGAGTATCGTTGACGCCCTGGATCCCTCCTACGTGATAATAGGCGACTGCCGTGATGATGATGGACCCCACCAGGAGGATAATCGTCTGAAGCGATTCGGTGACAACCACGGCCATCAGCCCACCAACGATCGTGTAGATGCCCGTCAGCATAGCCGTCGCACCGATGCTCACATAAAGATTGATCCCGAACATGCCTCGCAGCAGCACCGCGCCCATGTAGAGCGAAAAGCCGATGTGAATGAAAATCGCGGCCACGATGGACAACACGGCCAGCCAGTCGCGGCACGCTCGGTTGTACCGCATCTCGAGGAAATCGGGCAACGTCGCCACGCGCGATCGGATGTAGAACGGGGCGAAGAACAAAGCCGTGATCACCAGGATGAACGGCGCCATCCATTCGAAGTTCCCGTAGGCCAGCCCGTTGACGTAGCCTTCCTGGGCGAAACCAACCAGGTGGATGGTCGAGATGTTGGTCGAGAACAACGCAAGGCCGATGATCGGCCAGGTAAGCGTGCCGCCGGCGAGGAAGTAGTCCTTGCCCATGGCGCCCTTCTTTCGCTGCCGCAATCCGGCCCAACAGCCCAGGCTGACAATCCCGATCAGGTAGACCACGATGACGGACAAGTCGATCGCGCCGATCTCTCCCTTCATATCTTCGTCCTTAGCATGAATGAGTCTGAATGATCGTGATTCCGCCTGCCGTCCTCGCCTGTGACTCTTGCCCTAGTCGGAGGCCGGCGTGAACGACAATGACTGCAGTCCAAGTCCGCGCCAGCCTCCGGTGATTGGGCGGATCGTCAACGTGTAGCGGCCAGGGTGGTCCAGGCGGACTTCGCCAATCGTGACCGTCTTGAAACGCTCCTCGCCGCCGGTGTTGACCGATTCATGTTCGAGTCGTTGGCCGTTCACCTCCAACACGAATCGGCTACCGTTCTCGCCCGACTTGGCCAAAGCGGCATATGTCATCTGAAGCTGATAGGCGCCCGCCCGAGAAACGTCGAATTGACCGCTGAGGTATTCTTTCGGATCCGTCCAATCCGCGATCCGCAAACGAGGCCCATGCCCACGGTAGTGGTGTCGAGCCTTCGTGCCGTGGATCTTCAGCGCTCGACACAATATGTCCACTCGGCCGTCGGCGAACTGATGTTGCGTTGTGTCTACGTCCGGCTCCCCCTCGATCTCCAGCGCGATCACCGTCACGGCTTCATTGTTCAAGTACGGCGGCCATTCGATCTGCGTTCCGCCTTGAGTAGTCGTCAGCTTCAGTCCTGGTGTGTCCTTGTGCTCCAGAATGCACGCGCTCGCAACCCGATTGTGTAGACCTGTCAAGTGGATCTGCGTGGTCTCCCTGTCAGCCACGTGCAGGTACAGTTTGCCGGGCTTGGCCGATATTCCGCCCCACTCGAATCGGCGAGGCCAAAACGGGCTGGCCTTCGCGCCGTAGACCGCTTCGCCGTGCGTCTTGAGCCAGCGGCCGATTTCCAGTAGACGCTGCTGCATGATCACGGGAATACGGCCGTCGCCTGTGGGGCCAACGCAAAGCAGGTAGTTTCCGCCGCCCGCCGTGCATCGGCTGAGCATCCTGATCAGTTCGGCAGACGAATCGTAATCGAAGATACTCTCCGCGCGGTTGTACCCGTAGGAATGTCCCATCCCGCGGTCTTCCTGCCAGGGGTGCTCCGGCGAGCACATCAGCCCGCCGCCGTATTCGCTTTCGTACACGTCGCCGTGAATCCCCCGGCACTGTCCCCAACGATCGTTGGCCACTACGTACTCGCGACACGGCGAATCGTTATACAGCCAGGCTGCCAGTTCCTCGCTTCGCCAGAACTTGTAGTCAGCAGCCCACTCGCCGTCCAGGAATATGAACCACGGCTTGTACTTCGTGACGACTTCCTTGAACTTTGGATGCAAATGCTCAGTCACAAATCGATCGCGCGTCTCGGGATTCTTCCACAAAGGGTGATACCATTCGTACAACGAATAGTAGATTCCCATCTTCAGCCCGTGACGCTCGCCGGCGGCATTCAACTCGCCGATCAGATCGCGTTTCGGCCCGCGATCGACACTGTTCCACTTGTCGGTGTCGTTGAACTGCGCGTATTTCGTCGGCCACATGGCGAAACCGTCGTGGTAGTTTGCCGTCGTTACCACGTATTTGGCGCCGGCTTGCGCGAACAGATCGCACCAGAAGTCTGGATCCCACATTGCGGCCTTGAACATCGGCACGAAATCCTCATAGCGGAAATCCTCGCCGTACACGCGGCGGTGAAACTTCCATGTGGCCGAGCCTTCGCGGTTCATGTTGTTGCCGTACCATTCCGCATAGCCGCGGTCTTTCCAAGCAGGCACCGAGTAGGGGCCCCACACCACGAAGATGCCGAACTTCGCCTCATTGAACCACGTCGGCAGCGGTCGCAGTTCGAGCGACTCCCATGCAGGTTCGTAACGCCTGGCCTGATCCGCGGCAACAACCGCAGGCGTCTGGGAGATTAGCACGGTGACTGCGGCCGCCAATACGATGCTGGTTTGTCGTGGTGCTTTCATGTGTTGTCTCCATGTGCAGCTTGCGGCCGTGACACAGGTCGGTCCCGCTTGCCGAGCGGGACCTTCTTGGTGAGTGGACAGTCCGTCGCGCTTCCAGGTCCCTTCCGGCAGAAGGGACCTACTACATGCACCCGCTCGGATCGCGTTTCGCCGGACTCTATCGAGCGAATGTCTTGAGTGCTTCCGTCTCGTCAAGTTCCCCGAGCAGCTTCTTCAGACCTTCGAGGTTTTGGCTTAGACTCTTTTCCGCGTCTACCGTGCCGCGGTGGTCCAGGATGCCTATGGGGCCTTGATAGCCGCTGTCGAGCACGATCTGGATCATGCGTTTCTCGTGCTGTCCCTGCCCAATCGGCAGGATCTTCGGATTCGCTCCGTCGTTCATTCCGTTCAGGTTCAGGCACAGCAGGTGAGGCTTCATCACTTTCAGCGATTCGGCAAAGTCGTTGATGTGGCCGTGACCGTGATGGAAGTTGTAGACAATTCCCACGTGGTCAGCATCCGCGTTCTTGCGAAGCCATTGGCACACGGCGACCATGTTCCGCGGCTCGCCGCCCCAGCCGCCATGGTTGTACAGGCCCAGTTTGCAGCCCAGTTCTTTGGCTTGGTCAACCAGTGGCATCAGTTGCTTGGCAGCGGCTTCCACCCTTGCCTCCTGCGTCCCCGCCTCGGGACTTCGATTCGTCATCCAAATCTGTGGCTTGATGCCATGTTTTTTCACTAGCGGTGACATGTCAGGGTGCCAGCTCCAAAAGGCGAAGTACTCCAGACCGCGTTCCTTGTACGCCAGGATCTCCTCCTCGAACGTCGCGACGTGCTCCTGCCGCCAATCGTAAGCGACCTTCTTGATGCCGAGTCGCTGGAGCATATCCGCTCGCTCTTTGGGGCCTCGCTTCGTGGCGTCGAACGGCACAATGCACCACGCCACGAGGTTGTCTTTGGCGAAGACGATTGCCGAGTCACCGGCTTCGGCGGCCAGCGATGGTAGGCCGCCCGTCGCAAACGCCCCGATAGTGCAGATCGCCATCAGGCACCAACTTGTCAGTGCGGTTTGGATTCTTGTGCTGCTCATTGTCTGACTTCTCCGGTCACATGTTGGCTTCGATGAGAACGCGTCACCAGTGATCCCATTGAACAAAAAGGCACAGTCGAGGCACAATTCTACACAGTGCGGGCCGCCCGTGCTACGACACGCGATTGTCCAGACAGAACGTCTCGTTGTAGCTATAATGGGACAATTCGGAAGGCACAAAGATCGACACTCATCCCAGCATCGAGGGACAACTTCCATGCGTTTCAGGCTTCTCGTGTTCTCGTTCTCTCTGATTGCTTTACCCGTTTTGCTTGCCGCTCAGGAGGCGAAACCTAAACAGCCAGCGAAGCCCGCTGTGGCACCGGCGGCCAAGGAGTCACCCAAACCAGCGGAAGAGCCGGCGGCGGTGGAGACAAAGACGACAGCCCAGGAGGGTAAGGATCCAGGGCCAAAGGCAGAGAAACCGTCCAAGGAAGTGAAACGCGACGCCCAGGAGGGGAAGGAAGCTGCAAAAGAAAAGCCTGAAAGCCCGGCGAAGAAGCAGAGCCCAAAAAGCAAACCGTCGCTGCAACTTGATCCCGCATGGGTCAGTGTCTTGAACTGGCGGTCCATCGGGCCGGCGTCGATGGGCGGTAGGATCGTGGACATCGAAGTCGTGGAAACCGATCCGATCGTCTTCTACGTAGCAACGGCATCGGGCGGCCTGTTCAAAACAACCAACAACGGGACGACATTCGAGGTGGTCTTCGAGCGGGAAAACACCGTCTCGATCGGCGACGTGGCAGTGTCGGCTTCGAATCCGGACATCGTATGGGTGGGCACCGGCGAACACAACGCCCGCAATTCGGTGTCCTGGGGCGACGGTGTGTACAAATCGTTAGACGGTGGTAAGACCTGGACGCACATGGGCCTGGAACGATCGTTTCAGATTGGGCGAATGGCGATACATCCCACCAACCCCGATATCGTCTACGTCGGCGCACTGGGGCGGCTTTGGGGCACGAACGAGGAGCGTGGGCTGTACAAGACGACTGATGGCGGCAAGACGTGGCAGAAGGTCTTGTACGTGGACGAGAAAACCGGTTGCGTCGAAATCACCATGCACCCGGACAACCCCGACACACTGCTGGCAGCAATGTACGAACGCCAGCGCGACCGCTTCGAGGGCGCCAACCCGGCGAAACGTTGGGGGCCGGGAAGCGGGTTGTACAAGACGACCGACGGCGGAGCCAACTGGAAGAAGCTGGCCGACGGACTGCCGAAACGACCGCTGGGCCGAATCGGCGTCTGCTATTATCGCAAGGATCCAAACGTCGTCTTTGCGATCGTCGAAAGTGACAAGATTGGTCATGGGCGGCCCGCCGCCTACATGGGCATCAGCGGAGGCGGTGGCTCAGGGCCGGCTGTGCTTCAACGCATTCTGAAAGACGGGCCGGCGAGCAAAGGAGGGCTTGAATCAGGCGACGTGGTTCTGGAGATCGACGGCAAGAAGATCGGCACCTACAACGACCTAGTGCTGGCCATACGCAGCCACCAACCGGACGAGAAATCGACGTTGAAGATCAAAAGAGGCGACGAAGAGAAGACGCTTGAGCTTACATGGGGCAAGCGACCGGGCAACACCTCGGCGACGCCGTTTTCCTCCTATATCGGTGGTCAACGTGCAAACGCACAGGATCAACAAGGCCCCGTGGGCAACGACACAGGTGGCGTGTACAAGTCGACCGACGGCGGCGAGACCTGGCAACGGGTCAATAGTCTGAACCCGCGTCCGTTCTACTATAGCCAGATCCGAGTCGACCCCAGCGACGATCAGCGCGTCTACGTTTTGGGGATCGCGTTTCACTATTCCGAAAATGGAGGAGCTGAATTCAAGACAGCCTCGATTCGCGTGCATCCCGACCACCACGCTCTGTGGGTAGATCCTCGCGACGGCCGGCACTTGATTCTAGGTTGCGACGGCGGTTTGTACGCCAGCTTCGATCGCGGCCAGACGTGGGATTTCCACGACATCATGGCGATCGGGCAGTTCTACGATGTGGCGGTCGACACGCGAAAACCGTATCGCGTTTACGGCGGACTTCAGGACAACGGTTCATGGGGAGGGCCGTCACGGACGCGCGGCAGATACGGACCCAGCAACACGGACTGGTATCGAGTTGGCGGTGCCGATGGCTTTGTCTGTCGTGTCGATCCCGATGATCCGGATTTGGTGTACTACGAGGCCCAGTTCGGAAGGATAGGCCGAGTGAATGTACGAACGGGCGAACGAGCGAGTATTCGCCCCAAGGCAGAGAAGGGCACGCGGTATCGCTTCAATTGGAGAACACCGTTCACACTATCGAATCACAACTCACGCATCTTCTACTGCGCCGGCAACTTCGTGTTTCGCTCGCTCGATCGCGGCAACGACTTGCGGAAGATCTCACCGGAGATCACGGCGTCGGATCGAGGCAGTGCCACGGCCTTGGCTGAATCCCCACGTGATCCCGATATCCTGTATGTGGGAACGGACGACGGGGCGTTGTGGGTGACTCGCGATGGCGGCGACAACTGGCAAGACATCACCAAGAACTTGGGGCTGGCCGAGCAATATCTTGTCAGTTCGGTCGAAGCTTCGCGGCATGAACCCGGCCGAGCCTACGTCGCACTGGACGGGCATCGAAGTGATAACGACGCACCACACATTTACGTGACCGAGGACAAGGGCGAGACGTGGCGTTCGCTCACCGGAAACCTGCCGCATGGGTCGACTCGCTGTTTGCGTGAAGACGTTGTGAACCCCGATCTACTGTACTGTGGAACGGAGTTCGCGATTTGGGCATCGCTGGATCGCGGCGGACATTGGACCAAAATCAACAACAATCTGCCTACCGTAGCGATCCACGAGATCGCCGTGCATCCGACGGAGAACGAAATCGTCGCTGGCACGCATGGCCGCAGCCTTTGGGTATTGGACATTGCGCCGCTGCGCGGATTCACCAGCAAGATCGCGGGCGCAAAGGCACATTTGTTCAAACCGCCGGCCGGTGTGCTGTGGGCCGGAACGCTGACCTCGTCCCATTCAGGCAATCGGCACTTTCTCGGTCAGAATCCAAGTTTCGGCGCGGGCATCTCGTACTATCTCGGCGCGGACGCGAAGGACGTTGCGATCGAAATCCGAGACATCCGCGGGGAGGTCATTCGCAATCTACCGGCCGAAGGCAAGAGAGGTCTGCACCAAGTCGTCTGGGATCTTCGCCGCGGCCCGAGCGCACCGCAGCGTAGCCGGCGTCCCGGTCCGCCGGTCTCGCCCGGCGTCTACCTTGCGAAGTTGACCGTCGACGGCTCGCAATTCGAGCAGGAAATCAAAGTCAACGCCGATCCGGAATTCCCATCGGCGATGTTACTGGAAGAGTTGAACGAGCACGAACGAAAGGACCGTCACGAGTTCGTCGAGTAGTGTTCGGACGACGCAGGCTCAGCTCTCATCCGGATCGGCGACGAAACGATATCCCGCGTCGCGAATCGTCAGGAAGTGCTTCGGTTGTGCCGGATCTGGTTCGAATGCCTTCCGGAGTCGGCGGATGAACTGGTCGGGTGCCCGCGTCTGCAGGTTGCCGGGCAGTCCCCAGACGTTTTCCAGCAGTTCGTTTCGCGGAATGACTCGGCCTTCGTTTTCGGCAAAGTAGCGAAGCAGGCTCATCTCCAGTTGCGTCATCCGCACAGGTTGATCGCCGACCGTCACTTCAAAAGTATCGAAGTTGACCACGGCGCCCCCGAACTCGAACACCGTGACCCGGCTCGGCTCCGACTCCGATTGTTGTACACGGGAACCGTGAAGCTCCAACAGGTTTCTGACGCGGCTGAGGAACTCGTCCAGATCGAACGGTTTGGTGAGATACTGATTGGCGCCGACGTCGAACCCGCGGGCGCGGTCTTCAGCCAGCGTGCGCGCCGAGAGGATCAACACGGGCAGATTCTTGTCTCGGGCGCGTAGCGATTCGCACACTGCATAACCGCTCATTCCCGGTAGCATCAAGTCGAGAATCACCAAGTCGACGTCGCCCGCATGCTCCTCGACCGCCGCCAACGCTGACGGACCGTCGCCGACCGTTGTTACACGATAGCCCTCAGCGTCCAGGTTGTACTTGATCCCGGTGGCCAAGTGCTCCTCATCCTCCACGACGAGGATATGTTCTTTCTCAGCCATGGTCATGATCCTGTCGGAAGCTGTACCTCGAAAACGGTTCCATGCCCATCGTCGCCATCGCGCACTCGGATGCGGCCGCGAAGACGCTTGACGAGCGTACGCACGATGTAGAGCCCCAAACCCGTGCCGGGCTTCTCCCGTTCCAGTTCATGGCCCAAACGGACAAACCGCCCAAAAATCTTCCGGCGCAAGTTAGCGGGGATTCCCTTGCCGTTATCCGCGATTTGAGTGATTGCCCGGCCGTCGGTGTCGGACTTCAGGATCACCTCAACTTGCGGATCAGACCCCGCGTATTTCACCGCGTTGTCCAGCAGGTTGCGGAATATCAATTCCAGGTCCACGCGCCGGGCACGAACCACGCACGGTTCCGTGTCCCATCGGACGATCGTCGGAAGGACCCGATAACTGAGACAAACCGCGTTGGCGCATTCTTTCAGTAGATCCGCCAGAGCCACATCCTCGGCCTCCCCGCCGACGCGTCCCGACTCCAATCGCCCGGCATCGAGCATCTGGTTGATCAGCCGGTCAAGTCGGTCGAGATCTTCAAGCATAAAGGCATAGAACGTCGCTTGTTTCTCGTGGCTTACCTGACGACGGCGCAGCGTCTGCAAATAGAGCTTCATCGAGGCG
This sequence comes from uncultured Pirellulaceae bacterium, assembly GCA_964623055.1. Taxonomy (GTDB): domain Bacteria; phylum Planctomycetota; class Planctomycetia; order Pirellulales; family Pirellulaceae; genus JADHUC01. The sequence continues at coordinate 5,110 of CAZURK010000181.1, read as the reverse complement.
ATCGGTGATTTCAACTCGTGCGTGACGCTGTCGATGAAGTTGGATTGCCGGCGACTGAGATTGATCGCCTTGACCGACAGCACCAAATACTGCACCACGCCCACGACCAAGATCCCGATGAACGCCGTGCCGACCGAGAGGAACGTCCAGTGCCAACCCGCGGAACTCGGCCTGTCCATCGCGCCGAATACATTCAACAGGACCCACCCCACCGTCAACACCGCCAACAACGCGATCATGATGACCGCCAAAGTGATCGACTTTTGGAGGGAACGTCCGAGGGGCATGAGTGGCGGGCCCTGTAACTAGCGCTTCCAGCAAGCGGAACTCGATTCAATCCGAGCGTAGCAGAACCTGCGAAGGATCGTCAAGCAGCGCGACCGCATCGAGACGCTCAGCGCCGACTTGCTATTCTCGCTAACGTAGATACAATAGTTGTAGGTTCTGATTTTGCATTTACAGGAACGGTATGTGAAATAGTCGCGGACCGGCACAGGCCAAAGGACGGCGAGAAATGAGATTCTTCACATGGTTGAAGAGCAGGTCTTCCGTTCGCGAGAGGGGCCTGCGGTTGTACAAGCTGGGTATGGCGAAGGCGAAGCAGCATGACCACGAGGGAGCGATTGACGATTACACCGCCACCATCGACATGGATGGCATCCCTCCCGATGTGAAAGCTATGGCTCTTTACAATCGAGGCGTGGTTCATGCCGCCACCGGCAATGAACCGAAGGCCGTTGACGACCTTAATGCCGTTCTCGAGATGGCGGAGCCCGTGGAAAATGTCAAGACGGCGGCCAGACAGAAGCTTGTGAGAATGGAACGCCGGAGTTGCAGGAACGAGCCTTCGTGACGCAGTGTCATCCACTCCAGAATCACCGGAGTGATCGGTCAGGTTGTTCCAACCAGGCGTAAGGAAGAACCATGCCACGGGCAGAAACGAGAAGTCGCACCGGTGCAATATGAACGACGCTAGGCATGCCCCTAAGGTTCAAGAGAGCGGCAAGAAGATTTGTCCGGTTTGTGGCAAGTCGTCCTACTCGCGCGATGGTATCCATCCCCAGTGCGCCATGCAGCAAGCTGACGCACCACGGGAACACCAGCTTCGATCAGAACGAAGACGGAAATCGAAGGCAAAGAAGAAAACGAGACACGGGTCGTGGAGCAAAGAATGTCCGAAATGCCGTGTTCAGGTTCATGTGCGTCGGAAGATTTGTGATTGCGGTTACGCGTTTGTGGAAGTTGAAAAGCTTGAAGACACGAACGATCGGCCAGGATCGTAGCTTCATCACCGCTGGATCGCGCCGATCTTGTCGTTGGCCGCCTTTTTTCTCTTCGGCAGTGCTTTGTGCGTCATACTCAAGCAGAATGTGGCTCGCCAATCAGGTGGAGCCAGCCTTTGCCGATACCTTTGCCAATTCTCGCTCAGCGACGATCCAGCCACGGCAAGAAGGAGCTTTACATCGGCATCGGATGGCGGCAGTTGCGGGCCAGTTATAGTCAATGGTCAATTCGTCCCCAGGTCTGATCACCCGAAGCGCGAACAAGAAGACACGCCGTTTTGTAGAAGGCTTGCCTTCGGTGGCTAGATCGTACCAGTCAAATTCGCAATTTGGCTCACAACTGTGGTTCAGATACCGAAAGGGGACGTCGGGCTCCAGGCAGCGCCCATCGCCGATATACATGCAGTAATCCGAGCTGTGGTGTTCATCGTAAATCACCTGCCCCCGGATCTCGCCGACGATCTGCTCAGGGTGGAACCATCGGCGTGAGAAGACTCCCTTGCCGACATTAGACCTGCCAACGCGGAGGTCTTTGCTCCGTTGGTCCTTGCCCGAGCACCTCGTCTGGAAGTCTTCCGTCATGGGATAATTCGTCACCAAGAGGCTAGCGTCGACGATCTTCGCCAGGGTTGATAGGGAGGCGACGGTTGCTCTAACTCGTCGGTACGGCTACTCGAACGGACGTAGCACAAGGCCCTTTGCGCCCCTGACCGACCTCGTACTCCACTGCCTGGCCTTCACGGAGTTCTTCAAAGGCCACGTCTTGGATCGCCGTGTGGTGAAAGAACAAACCATCCCCATCGTCGTCGATGAACCCGTAGCCTCGTTCTGTAACTAGCTTTCTGATCTTACCTATTGGCATTTCTGCCCTCCGTTGAAAAAAGTACGAAGTTGGGCCGATCCCTGATTCGACATGACCAAGCTGCTGCCCTGTTTGTCTATTGCTTCGACCTACCGACCCAAGTACCCCCGTATTCCTGTGACAATGCGGCCGCGACCGTTACTCCGACGCTGCGTCGGTTGCCGGGATAGGACAACTTGACGCTGCTGAAATCGCCTTAAGCAACTCGGTACGATGCACCGGGATTTCCTTGGGGGCATCGATCCCAAGCCGCACCGTGCCGCCGCGAGACTCCAGCACGGTAACCACGATGTCGTTACCAATCTGGATACTTTGCCTCCGCTTTCGGCTCAAAACAAGCATGGCTCACTCCCTTAGCCTGGGGCATGGTTCGTCCCTGTGTGATTCTGAAACCCTTCCTCAGCTTCACGAGGCAGCCGTTGCGATGGTCACACCTCTGCCGGCGGTCGCTGAGGATGGGTACACTCAAATTCCTGACACCGCTCTCGCACCGAGCGGAACGGCATGCCCTCCCTACGCACGTATCGTTCGCCACGGATGAACCAGAACGCCAACCCGCCAGTGTTGTGGTAAACACCTGGCGTGACGTCGCCCCGAGCCACCGCGCTTCGAACGCCCAGAGAACCTTTCTTACCGGTTTTCTGCCATCCGCGACGCTCCATGATTATGCGAACCACCACTCCGACCACCTGGCGTAAACGCTGAGTACGCCGGGGATGCTTCGAAGCGAGAAACCGATTGATGGCTGGCACCGATTCAAGCTCGCGTACAACGCCTGCCAAGGGGGCCCTGTCGTGGTGTATTTCCGATTCCTCCATGCGCCGTTGGCGGTCTTGATCGCTGAAGAACTTGAGCACCTCGTCAAAAGGCTGCTCCGCATCCTTCACGACATCGGCAAACGTTCTGCCCTGGCGGTCTTCAAGGAACTTCTTTCTTGTGAGAATCAATCTCGGCATTTGGTAGCTCCGCTATACGGGGTCGTCGTAGATTGAAAGCCCAATATCCGTACATGCAAAATATGAAACTGCAAGTATTATACCTGCAGCCAACGGAACAGCAAGGGCAACCCGGCCTCTTCTGGAGCTTTGTTCACTCGATCGCTTCTGGCCACACGTCCTGCTCGTAGGCGTACGAATACAGGACTATTACCAACCCATTACGCAGCACATACACAGTGGCCACAAGTATTATGTCGACTGGACGTATAATGCAAAGCGGTGCGTTAACGCGCGTACCGAAAACCCACAAGGGGACCAATCGTAAGTGGCACCAAATACTGAAAAGGTATGCCTCCATATCATGAAAATACTGCTTGTTTCCCCAGCCGTCGATGCGGAAAAAAGGACCAACAAGGCACTCATGATGCCTCAACTTGCCCTGTATATTTTGCAGGGATTAACTCCACCAGAGCATGAAGTCAGAGTCGTTGAGGAAGAGACTGACGACATTGATCTTGACCACGAGTGCGACCTGGTCGGCATAAGCTGCATGACGGCAAATGCTCCCAGAGCTTACGAGCTTTGTCGAGAGTTCAAGAAAAGGGGCACAACTGTCATACTCGGAGGAGTGCATCCGACTATACTCTCCGATGAGGCCCTGCAACACGCCGATTCTGTCGTCGTTGGCGAAGCAGAAGGAGTTTGGGAACAACTACTCAAAGATGTCGAAAATAACAGCTTGAAGAGAAAGTATCACGATCCCACGCCAGACTTGGGAAGATACGTTCCAAAAGACTTCGGCAGACTTACCAAGAAGAACCTGTTCAATCTTATTCCCATAATGACAACCCGAGGATGCCCTTATAGCTGTGATTTTTGCTGTGTTACAAATCTTTTCGGAGACAGAGTCAGGCATGTACCCATAGCAAATGTGGTGCGCGACATTCAGGAATCTGGCGCAAAGAGGTTCATGTTCTTGGACGATAATATCATTGGCCATCCGAAGTATGCGAAGAGTCTATTCAAGGCAATCAAACCCCTGAAAATAAAATGGGTAGGACAGGCATCTGTATCACTGCTAGTCAGAGACGAGGAACTCATGCAACTTGCAGCAGAAAGTGGATGCAAAGCACTCTTCCTCGGGGTTGAAAGCGTATCTCGGGAACAGCTGCAGTCAATGCGTAAGGCATTCAAGGACCTAGAGCATTTGGAGAATGCCTTTAAGAAGATCAAGAGGATGGGCATTCTGATCCACGCGTCATTGGTCTTTGGCTTTGACAGTGATACGAAGGAGGTGTTCAACGAAACGGTGCGGTTCTTAATGAGAAATAAGGTGAGCACGGTTTCCTTCAATGTACTGACTCCCTATCCCGGCACGAAGACCTACGAGAATCTCAAGAACGAGGGGCGTTTGAAGATTACAGACTGGAGGTATTACGATCACAATACGGTGGTATTCGAACCGAAGAACATGGCACCTCGCGAACTCCAGATTGGCAAGATCAATGCAAGGCGGAGGTTTTACAGCATATCATCGGTTCTGAAACGACTGTCAGGTAATCTGTATAGCCCTTTGATATTCCTTGCCACAAATTACGGGCACATGAAGTCAGTGAGAGTTGAAGCGAAAAGAATAGCTACACTAGAATCAGAGTTGTTTGCAGATGATCTTGAACTCCCTAATGGTAAACCCTCAGTTTCGGCAAGGCCTGCTTGAGTTTCTTCACCCCCTCGTCCGTCACTTGTGTGTTGTGGAGGAACCAGTACGTCACAAGTAGCCACCTTCAACTCCTCAAGTATCACGTCCATGAGGCTGGCCCCATCGACGATCACGGGCAATGTCACTTCCTGACAAAGTGTCAGGAACCACTCTTAGCTTTGTGCCGGCGTCGTTCGGCGCTTGATGTGACCAAACCATCGACTTTGTCCCGATGCGCTAGTCCTGAGTCGCTGCGGGAGCATTCCATATAGAATGGAAATCGGCATGCAAAAGGGACCCACCTCGGCGCCGAATTGGGACCCACCCT
>CAZURK010000180.1:0-31025 GCA_964623055.1 uncultured Pirellulaceae bacterium | reverse complement strand
CGTCGCCAGACGGTGGACCGGCTATTCCCACGGCGGATGGCCGCAGCGGTCCGCGCATGTTGCCGTTTTCCGAGATTTCGTCTGAACCGATGATATGCGCTGCGGCAGCATCCTCCTTTCAATACCGTCGTGCTTCTGGCTTCGGAGACTACCCACACTGATACCTCCCGCTGGGAATAGGCACCAACACGGCCACCACGCATGAGGCTAACGATGTGCCGTCGGAAAAGCAAACCGTCACGCTCGTGCTTCGACGTATCATCGTTTCCAAATTCAACGACGCGAAACCGGTTGAATTGGCTTAGCCGCTGGCGATAGACTAATCTCTTTCATGCTTGGTCGGGCCGTTCACACGAATTGGCTCAGTCAGGCGTACGGTCTGTCCCGCTGATTCTGTTGGCAACGGCGATGGGCCACACCACCGCCAGTCGATTCCGTGCGTACGCTCCGAATCGAGGGGATAGATCCCTATTCGCTCTTGCTAGAGAAGGACCATGGACATGAACGCGGACCCAATTGTCGTGGAACAGACATACAACGCTCCGGTGGCGGAGGTTTGGAGGGCCATTACTGACAAGGATCAAATGCGTCAGTGGTTCTTCGAGACGATGACGGACTTCGAACCTGAACTTGGCTTCGAAGTTCAGTTCAATGTGCGTTGCGAAGACCGAGACTACCCGCACCAGTGGAAAGTAACTGAAGTCGTTCCGGAGAAGAGAGTTGTTTACGGCTGGAGCTACGAAGGGTACCCCGGAGACTCAACGGTCGTGTGGGAACTATCGGAAACGCCTAGCGGCACGAAACTGACATTTACTCACAAAGGAATTGAAACCTTCCCGCAGGACAATCCCGTGTTTAGCCGGGAAAGCACGCAAGCAGGATGGAACTACTTTCTCCGCGAAAGCCTGAAGGCCTTTCTGGAGCGACAAGGCCAGTAGACTGGTATCCACAAGGAAGCCGCAGCACTGAACCACAAAGGCCCGTTCGGCTTCGATTTCGCCTTCCTCGCAAACACCAAGATCCGCAACGTCCGAATGGACTTCACGACTTACCGCCGGCCCCCGTGACTTCGGAAGCAGAGCGTTTCACTTGCCACCGCTTGGGTCGTCTTCTCCGACTGCCTCCGAAATACCGAGACGCTCGTATGTGGTGCGCGCATCATTGATATCGGCCAGTGGTGGACCGACCTCAATCGTTCGCTGGACCTTCGAGCAAATGACCGTGAACGCCTTTCAGATGGCCCCATGCCAGAAATGACGAGTTGGGACAACCGGTCGCTTGTCCGCATCACAAATCGCCCAACCTGCCGAGGCGTGTCGGACCTACGCACGAAGGAGCCTATTCCGCGCAGGCTGCCGGAACCCCTCAACCGGGGAGAACGGTTTGACTCGGCGCGTGCCCTTTGGCGCCCGATTTCCACAAGATTCTGAGGGCTAGTTTTGAGCCGGCAACTTGGGCCTCTCACCGCCGTGCCTTTGGCACTGAGTCGCATCCAGGGCACTTCGGCGTCCGAGTGCGCGCCAAAGATCGACGGCCGCCTCGTAAATCGGAAAACCCGCTGCTTGCTGGACGCGGCCAGTTTGTTAGCCTGAATGAGACGGTCCTGAAGAGTATAATCGACCGCCGGAGCCGTCCGCAGACAGCCCGACACGGGAGGGCATGACCACAAACGGTTCTCACCCATCTAGCCTGCGTGTCGGAACGCAATTGTCCGCTGGAGGCTGCCATGGATACTGAACTACCTTCCCCGACGTTCCCGTGTCCGAGGTGCGGGGCCGAGAGGGGAGCCGCTGAAGCGGACTGTAATCCCGGCGTTCCTCGAAAAGACGGCCGCAATGGTACTTCCCAGGAATCGCCGTGTTGTAGGCACTGCCGGGAGAGTGAATTTGATCACGGAAGCGTCGGCTACCAAGTCGAACGTTTGCCTTTGCAGAAGCGGAAGACACTAACCCGCCAGAGACATCGATTCGCGCAGAATTGCACCCTGCGGATGGCCCGGCTAGATTGGTGGAATCGGCAGTTTGTGGGATGTGTCGGTAACCGACCTCTTGCGCGGCGCCGAAGCGAGGTCCGCGTGCCTTGCCGTAAGTCCGATATCGAGCGTTCCGTGCTCGGTGGACCGTAGTTCGCTATACTGACCGGCGTATCGCTCTTCACGTCCGGAGGACACGACCATGAACGACTCCGACCCGCCGAAACGTCCCTGGTATCGTCTCAGTTTCTGGGGGTCTGGGGACCTGTGGAGGCTGCTGGTGTTGGTGCTGATAATCAGCTTGCTTGGCTTCAGTTTGTGGCGGGAGCAGCAGCGGCATATTCAGCAGCTGGATGAGGCTCTGACGAAGGTGTCGCAGGAATTGAACGAGTTAAAGCGCGAACAGAACCGCAGATGGCTGCAAGAGCGTATGGTCGCGAGGCTACACGCCTCCCATCCGCGGGTCTGGTACAGGGACGATTATGTCGTGGACCTGGACTTGTCCAGACCCACGTTTCCTGGGGACCTGCGGCTGCTGAAACTCCCGACGGCGGCGCTCGATGAGGGGCGAGGTGCCGTGTTCTCCCCACAGGACCAAAGAGTGCTGGACAATCTCCGGACGTTGCGACTCAGCGGCACGAGGATGGGCGACGCCGGGCTGGAGCACCTGAAAGAGCTAGACCGCCTCGAAAACCTGTACCTGGACGGCACTCAGGTGACCGACGCTGGCCTGGAGCACTTGAGAGAACTGACCAGCCTCACGCTGTTGGACCTCAGCGACACCCAAGTCACGGGCCCCGGTCTGGGGCACTTGAAAGGACTGACCGGCCTCCGGTACCTCCATTTCCACCACAACCAGGTTACCGAAGAGGGCGTGAAGAAGCTGAAGGAGGCATTGCCGAACTGCGAGATTATCGTTAAACCGCTGCCGTGACCTACTCGCGTGGTGAGTGACTGTCAGTCGGCCTGTTCGCCCACATTTGGCGACGGAGACGGTGACCGGACTCGTACAGGATGCCTGTCCAACTTAACGACCGATTTTGGGATAGACGATGGAACAGCTAACCTGCTTGGGTCACATCGACCCAAGCATGTTTCGGCACAACCACGGCATCATCACCGAAGGCGTTTTTCTCCCTGACGGTACGTTCCGACAGTTGACGCACAACAACGGGGCTGGCTCGAATCAGGACGATTCGTGACTGTCCCGCTTTCGTGATCGCAAGAATGACCCCTCGTGCCAGACCAACTGGGTGTGTTCACCGTGCGGATGCCTTTCATCGGCGGATCTCATCGGGCACATCAATTTGAACCGGGCGTTCGAGCATTGTACGATGTTGTCCTTCCACTCATGTTGTGTCCCGGTCACCGGGCCCTACGCTACTTCGGGTGCGCCCAAGAGAAAAGAACGGTAATGATTCGATTCTGGAGACACGACAGAAGATGAAAAACAAGATTGGCTACGTTGTCACCCTCGTGCTCGTTCAACTGCTGCTTGCGGTTTCTCTTCAGGCACAGCAAATCAAACTGGGCGAGCTGGAGCTTATCTATACCGAAGACGAGATTCCAATTCGTTACGATGGCAGTCTCTCGACCGTCCGGAAGGATGGCGAGATGCACTTCTTTCATTCTTTCGGTTGCCGTCTCGAAACCAACCAGCAGCGAAGGAGCCGCCATTCCTGGCACAAAGGTCCGCCTGACGATCCTCTCAAGTGTCACGTTGGGAGTAAGACCGACAAAGCGTTCTGGGACTACAACGGCTATTACCAGGACCAGATGGAAAAGGGAATCTGGATTCTCGGCATGTACCAGTGCCCCAACGGCGATCTGCTGGCGATCACGCATGCCGAACTCAACAGCGCACCGACCACGATCACGACTATTTGTATCGCCGCAAAATCAACATCGATTAGAACGAATCGAGATCACAAGCCAAGTTCAATTCAGCGGCCGATGCTGTGGAACACCGAAGTTTCGATCCGCCATGATCTTGTCGTAGTTCTTCTTGATATTCGCCAGAAACCGCAGCCATCCATCACGGTCGATGAACGGGTTTGGTTTCTCGCCTTTCTTGAGCCGTTCGTGTTTCTCGAGCGTGTTGTTCAGAAACGGATGGGCGCCGAGGAACACATTCAGCCCGTGTTCGCATGATTTGACAGCGGTTCGTTCTTTTTGCCAAAGGCTGTAGCAGAGTCGGGGGATCCGCGTTTGGTGGAAGCAGAATCGCCTTGATATAAACCAGCAAGATGAACTCAGTACGGGGGAGTTCGGAAGCATGATTTCTCATCTTATTTCAAGTCGCCCCACTGTCCGCATCGTGCGATGCTGCCTGAGTCTGTCGTTGGCTTGCGGGCTACCATCGGTCTTGACTGCTGCCGGCGACGCCTTCAAGACAGGCGGTGATTCACTCGGACCAAGCGTTTCTACGGGCCGTGATCCAGACGAATCGCAAACCAGACGGTAGGAATTGCCTACGGCTGGAGATACGGAGGGTACCCCGGAGGCTCAACAGTCGTGTGGGAACTATCGGAAACGCCCAGCGGTACAAAATTGACGCTCACTCACGAGGGGCATGAGACGTTTCCGCAGGACGATCCCATTTTCAGCCGCGAAGGCTGCCAAGGAGGATGGGATTATTTTCTCCGTGAAAGCCTGAAAGCATTTCTGGCGCGACAAAGCTCATAGGCGAGAAGACGGTCAGAACGTGGCCCGAGGATATTGACGAGTGGACCCACTATCGGCACGGCCCGGACAACAACGCCGTGGCGAACGACACGGTTGTCGAGCCTCCGTGAAGGATTTCCTATGGAAGGATGTGTATCAATGGGCATGAGGACGCAGGGGGTGATCGTCCTTCTGGCAAGCTTGATATTCTCCCTTTCGAGTGCGGACCTGGCAGAAGCCTCGCGTGCCACCGCGGCGTCGTACGTTCAGAGACTCGATCTGCAAGCGTTGCAGCGTGGCGAGCGTTCCCTTCCTCCACACGAGAGAGAACTCATTGGGCTTTACATGGAATGCGCGAAACGCGACGTGCTACGAGTCACCGATGGATGCTATCCCAAAAAAGGAGTTGGCACGCACTGGCGAAACCTGGCCGAGCGCGCGAAGGGAGCTGCGATTCTGTCGTCCTTCAACGACTACTGGCCTGCTGAACTTCGAGCACGCTGTCGCCGGCAGGCGAAGGAATGGGTCGGGGAGATTGCGCAGGAATTCCGCCGTCACCCGAACTTCAAGAACGAATGGCAGGCTGCGTACTGGGCGTCCGAGGCGGCAATCGCCGCTTGGTTTCTGTGGGATGATCTGGATGAGGGGCTTCAGGAAACAGTGGCCGAGATGTTGGTTCATCAGGCCGATCGATTCGTCGGCATCCAGCCCAAGATGGGATACAAGAGCAACACACAGGCGGAGACTGTGTCGTGGAACAGCACCGTCTGCACGTTAGCTGTCAACATGATGCCCGATCATCCTCACCGCGAAGCGTGGGACTTTGCGGCGAAGCAATACGTCTACAACACCTTTGCGGCGCCGCAGGACGCCAGAAATGGAAGTATCGGCGACGACGGCAAGCCAGTTCGGGACTGGATCGTCGGCGCCAATATCTACGAGGACTTCGCCCTCGAGAACCATGGACAGTTTCACATCGACTACATATTCGCTTGTTATCGGTTTCACATTCAGGGGGCGGCGCTTTATTGGTTGATGGGCAGGTCGCTGCCACGTGCCTTCCATCATCACGCCCGGGATGTCTATGAGCGAGTCATGCTACGCTGCATGAATCACGAACGGTTCTTCATTTACGTCTCGGACAACGACTGGCGACGTTACCACAATTGGACGGAATCCTGCGCACTGCACGCCTACCTGGGCCTGATGGATCAACATCGATTGGCATATAGCCTCGAGGCTCAGGCGCTCAGAAACGCCGTTCGCTACTGGCGATCTTTCCCGGAAGGATTCAGCTACGACAACGAGTATGTATGTGGCAAGGCGTGGACGTCGCGCATCGCCGACGCCGTCTTGCTTCACGTCACGTGCCCACAGACACGCCCGAATCCGCTGAGCGAGGAGATGGTTGAGTCGCAAGTTCGCGGTACGTTCGAACTGAAGTCGGCCCAACTACTGACCCATTACGGCGCCGACGGCAGTTTCCGGAGTTACGGTCGTGGCAGAAGCCCAGCGTGGGTACGGTTCGTGGCGCCATGGGCCGACAGTTGGATGCTGCTGCCGCGGGAAGGGAATCTTGGGGGCAGTGCAGACGGTAAGCCACTGCTTCAAGGGAGACAGGTTCACTCTTCAAAGGGCGAGGACTGGTTCTGGGTCGTCCGTCACGATCAGGACGGCCACGCAGCGGAGGCATTCATTTCTTTGCCCGATGAGTTCATCGTGTTCCTCGAGCGTGTTAGCGCCGACCGTCTTACTGACGTAACGATGGTTGAAAACAGGATTGCGGTCGAGAAGCCGCATTGCCGGTTCGTAGCGCATTTCGAACAAGGAGCGTCGGTCTACGAACCAGGGGAGAAGAACTGGCAGGGGGACGACGGAATCGCGGGGCCCGTGGTATCGGGCGAGTGGGTCAACCTTCAGGATCGGATCGGGTTTGTATACAAGCTCAACGGTGAGGACGCCGCATCCGAGATCCTGCTGCCACAAGCCGGAGCGAGGAGCGCAATCCGATTCCGCGGCTTCCGCCGACCTGGGCGGAACCACGGTGTTTGTATCGTAGTCTGTCCGAACCAGGTCCATGCATCCACACGTCGGGTCGCATCACAACTTACGCTCTCCGAGAAGGATGCAGTCACGAGTTGTCGGTTGGGCCGTTACTTGGTTGCGGTCAATTTCGGGACGTCGGCAGCAGCCATCATCGAGTTTGGCCCGAGCGCGGCGGCGAGCGACTTGCTGAAGCCTTGGCAAGTCGCCGTGTGGCGGGACGAAGACCGGCTGTTCTGAACACCATTCCCGCTCCCTCGGAGGCTACTCCAGGCGTAGATGAATCACGCTGTGGCCATCTAGTTCCACACCAAAGCCGACGCTGCCTGACGGGTCGATCGTCAGCGGCGGCGATTCCATGTCCGAAGGTGCACTCATCCGCTGGTACTTGGCCTTGTTGGCGGCCATGACTGCGATTGCGACGGCGTAAGGATTGGCATTCTCGCCCGCCTCAGCACGGACTCGATTCATGTCGGCCTTCTGCTCGTGCATGAAGCCGGCATGGCGACCGTCGATGATGGCGGCGCGCGTGATGGTCCAGTCGTTGTCTGCCATGCCTTCGCCTTGCAGGATCACTCGGACGGGGACCCGCTGGCCGTTATCTCGCACAGCTAGGTGGCGAAAGACAATCAGATCGATGTGTCTGTCCTTCGTGACGGCGATGCATCCGATATGGTCCGCCTCGCTGGAACGCGATACCTCGGCCTTGAGCCGCGTGCCGCCCACCATCGCTTCGAGCATGTCCATCACATGGTTGAGTGGGATGGGGATTCCGCCTCCTTTGTTGGTGTTCCACCACCATTGGTAAACTCGACGTACGCGCAGACGATATATCTTGTCGGCGAAGTGCGCCATCCACGAACCGCCGAACTCGGTGCCGTCGCCGACGATCCACTTCCCACCCTCGCTCAGAATGCCGAACTCCTGGATTTCGACCGGCGTGTCGGCAAACTGGGGATACTGCTGCAACTTGCCTCGCAGCAGTTCGATCAACGTGTCGAAGCGTTCGTCCGTCGTGTCCACCGCCGTGTAGTAGCTCGACGCGAAGAAACTCATCGGCGTACCGATCTGGCCGGTGGCATGGTTGGTTCCTGAGGCGCAGTGCTCGATAATCTCTGTGCCCCACGACTGCCATTTCCGTTTCTTCACAGGATCAATGATGTTCCCCGGCCCGATATCCGCGCCGGGAAGCACACTCGACACGGCCGCCACCGTGTGGTCATAGTGCGCTAAATACTGCTCTTTTGTTCCCGACCAATGTCCCGGTTTGAGATCGGGTTCGGTACCGACACGAAATCGCCACCGGCTGACTTCCTCGCGTCCGAACTCATCGACCAACGCCTTAACAAGTTGCCGGACGTAACTGCCCCAAATGCGAAAATCGTTGGGCGGTTCCGTGTTGCCGTAACGGTTCTTCGTGGGGTTATCACACATTTCCGCCGGGACGTTGTCCAGTACGATCCAGGGCGTGAATCCGCACTTGCGAATGCCCGAGAGTATGGCGATCCCTTCGGAGAAATCGCAGATCGCCTCGCCCTGGGCATCGACGCCCCGGAAGTAGTCGTCTTTCTCCAAGTCGATCCCGCCCAGCAGTCGTACGCAGTTGATGTATTCAGCGTACCGATACGTCTGGCGCAGTTTTGCGTGTTTCGTCTCGTCCAGGAACGGCGCCTGGACCGTGACCGGAAAGACGTTCCAGAAGTTGTAGAGTTCTCCCAACTCGCTGTTACCGTCAACTATGATGTCGACACGATCGCCGTGAGCCAAGCCGGGCGGCTCGGCGATGCCGGTGCAAGGGGCAAAAAGCACCATTGCGGCAAGACAAGCGGCCAAGAGCTTTGAGCGTTCCATGACGGTTCCCTTCACGACGGGCTATTGACAGTAGCATCGGTAGTAACACCAGGGCTCCCAGCGAAGACCCGTTCCATGTCGACTCAAACTTTCATCTGAAGCGTAGTTCTCATCGGAGCTTTCCAAGCGCTGTCGAGCATCCTGTTCGGATTCTGGCGGCCGTCGGGCTCTCACCACCCTTGCAGAAACCGGCGACGCTACCGATTGCCACAGATTTGAGAAAGGTCCTGCGTTTCATCGGTTGGGATCCTGTGACGGTTTCCTGTGCCGAGATTCGCACCTGCTCACACCAAGAAGTCGACCTAACTCAGGGACAGTCTGACAACGCAGCGGTAATCTTCCTCGTGAGACGTTCGACGATTTCATTGACAATCGCGACTCCCGTCTCCTTGGAAGCGTGTTCGCGCGGGTCTTGTCCGTAAATCGCGTACAAGGGATGAGTCGGATCGTGAGAGGGCCTCGGCTTGCGCGGCGTCTCGGGCGTGGTGACGCGGTCTGGGTCGTGTCCCGGCCTCCAATTGTAGCTGGACGCATTTGCTCCATGAGTCCCCAATTTACCTCTGCGGGTTCATCACCGAATGCAGACTGAGCGATCACCATCGCAGTGATCATCAATCCGGCCACAATCAGATTCTTCGTGATCTCCCTCCCGAGTTAGCGGTCAGCCGCGGTTGCGGCGCGTAATCGAAATCCATCAGTCCATCAATCAAGCAATCTGCAACGGCAATCAACTTGTCGCGACTACCTGGCCCTCACCATGGCGTTGCCTCTTGCCAGCGTCGCCGGTCAAATTCAAGCCGGGAATCTTCGCCATGAGGCCGTCTCCTTCTCAGACCCGGTGTGAATCGGAATCCACTTTTCAGTTGGCCAGGGCGGCTATTGCCTGGGCTCGTTGGGTCAGGCCGGCTTGGTCTTTTTCAAATCGCTTTTGCAGGTGGGTTTGGGATACAAAGTTGAACCTGCTTTCCATTGCCTTGGAGGGTTCAGTTTCACTTTGCAGCACCACAAAGTCTTTCGGGGGTATCTCCACCAAAAAGCCTTTCTGAAGTTGGGTAGAGGAGAATCCTCTTTCTCCACCCAGCACAACCCATTTGACAGGGTCGGCAAACCAGACAGGCTTCCCGTAAGTAGCACGGCGCTGTTGCACCCTCACGTAATGGGGCACCACGTCATCGTTGCCCAGGGCCAATATGGTTTGGCCCTCGTGCCTCAGCGCCTTGTGATACAGCACGTTGAGCTTCCCCCCTCGGGTCATGAGGGCAGGTACGTCAGAGACCGGAGTTACGTCGAGGCCCGCAAGCGGCGAGCCGTCCAACACCGCATCTTCAAAAGCAGCCAGGTATCTGGAGGCCTGCGCGCGGGCGGCAAAGTAACGGGCGTCCACGCCGTTCTCGCTGTAGGACGAATGACCTTGAAAGCCCTCAAAGAGTGTGAGGATGGTGTTGAAGGCAAACACCTTGGGGTACACCAGACGCCCCTCGCCGTCGAAAGAAACGGCGGGTAAGAAGATGAATTTGGGGTGGTGACGCTTGCCGCTCTTCTTTCTGAAGGGCTCGGCCAGCGTATTTACGTCTTTGTACTGATTGCCCCGAAACCCCTGGCCGATGATCCAGGGCAAATCCACCGCGCCCAGGGGAATCGCTTTGGTGCCCGTGCCCCATAAAATGACCTGACCCACGCTGTCCAGGTAGAAGTTGGGGTCCTGCCACTGGTGGCGATCCGCGTGGGGAGTGAAGTCGGAGGCGGTAGAAATCAAGAAGTGTGCGGTGCCACTCTTGCCCAGGTTCTGTCCGGCTTTTTGTGTAGCCTACTCCAAAGCGATAACCAGGTTGCCGTGCTGCCAGGAAGCAAAACGATTGTGCACCTTGGACTGTCGGTCTGTCACAATATCCGGCCAAACCTCGTCCACTTCTTCTGCTGACATTTTGGTGAAGCTCTGAAACGAATCTTTGCAGGCTTCGCAGATGCAGCCTCGTTTCATGTAGTAATAAGGTTCCCAATTGACGTACACGTGGTCTGCTGTTTCCAGCTCTCCTCTTAGGGCTTCTACAAGCAGGGGTTCAAATTCCTTAGAGGCCAGCGCATGTGGGCACATGGCCGATTGAACGTTTTCGGGCGTGCTTTTGATGTATCTGGGGTGGTATTGAAATCTGAAATGGGCAGGGTGGTCGTCATACCATTTCTTGTTGTAGTACTTGAAGGCCAGCCCGTTGGGACACACCAGACTCACGTGGTATACGGAGAAGCCCAGTTGCTTCGCGTATTGGTACTTGGCCGGCCCCTCCGAGGTTTTTCTATAAGCCGTGAGCAAGGCGTTGAACCCGGTGTCTTTATACAAGTTTTGAAAGTGGACAATGGTGCTGGCCTTGTGCCCGATGGTCTTTCTGGGTTGCCATTCTCCGTTGATAAACCGCTTGGGCCGAGGGGCGTCTATTCTGGGATCCAGTTTGAAAGCAATCGTCCTCTCTTTGGCAGTGTAACGTTTTTCTCCATGGGTGTAGGACCAGGAAAAATACCCCGACCCAAGGTCGCCCGGCGTCTTCTGTTTGGCCATGAGGGTAAGGAAGGGCAGTCGATCGTCTCTTTGTTTTCTCTTTCTGGGATCTTCCCACGCCAGTACGATTTTTTGGTACGGTTTGCCGTTTCGCGTTTCTTGGGTGGTGGTGATCTTCCAGTTGTTGGGTGGGTCCAGGGCAGTTAGGGTTTCCGGAAGCCATAGGGTAAACCTGAAGTCGCTGGTCTCTATCTTTCCGTTGGTTATTTGCTTGAACATCAAGATGTAGGGGCCGTCGATGGAAAGATGGTAGGCCGGGTCTCCAAACACACCCATGGGAAAGGTAAAGACCTCCATGGGGCCCTCCTTGAACAGCGTATGAAAGGGCGGAGGATTTAGAGCGTAGCCCAATATGGAAACGGGCAAACCGGCTTCCAGATCGGGTTCCGGGAGGGAGGTGTCCAGCTTGGCCTCAGACAGGTCAAAGGTGCCTTTGCGTACTGCAATCTCGTCGTATCCCACGTACGCTTTCTTTATGTTGCTTGCAAAAGGTGGCACATCTATGTAGCCCACCGGGTAGGTCTTAATCCTCACGTATCGGGCCTCAAGGGTCAGGGGCCCGGAGCTCCACACCTTGGTTCCTCCGTAGAATGCAGTCCGATAGCTGTCGTCAATGATGGTCTTGGGGTCAAAGGTGTTACGTCTTTGTCCGACCCTGTAAAAGTTCTTTCCGTCCAGGCTCGCAAAGTACTCTTCTCTACGGGGTTGGGCCGTGGCATTGCCGCTGCTGTCATGGCGGCACAGGATTTCGGCCACGGGGTGTACGGCGCCCAGGTCGACGGTGACGCTTACCGCCCCTTCCGTATGAAAGCTGACCGCTTCGGGTACCAAACTGAAAAAATACCGGTTGTAGGGTGTATACACAGATGCGTATTTGCCGTCTGTGAGCATGGTCATGAAGTTGTCCTTGGCCCGACCCATATTGGACTTGAAATGAGGCCAATGGCTGAAGGTGTAGGGTCTACCTAAGGCCAGGTTGTCTTCGGGTCTAAGGTCAAACCGTTCGTCCGGTGGACCCTTGGCGAGCGCGTGGCCGGTTATGGGCAGGGTGAGTGCAAACAGCAGCATCAAAAGATGGATCTGCAAGGTATCCGCGCGCATGTATTGGCCGCCCATGATTAATAGCGATTCCAGTTCGCATCCAGACAGTGAAACTACCCGACCGACCCCTCCTTGTCAAAAACTCGATCCGTTTGCTTAACGACGCCTATCCGCCGCCGTGAGCTTGGCATCCCTGGTCGCCGATCAGCGGATCGTGTCGTTCCAACCTCGCGACGACGATTCGAGCGCCGAATCGTCTTGACCGCCACAGGTCGTTGTAGACTGCCATCGGCTTGGCTAGACTGGCGGAACCCCGACGCACCCAGCACGAGGCGCGTTTCACTGCATGCTATTCATGGCTGCACTGCCCCAAAGGCGTCAATCCATTGCTGGATGCGCTCTAGGCGTGCCAGGTTCACATCCGGGGGCACATTGTCGGAGACGCCCAGAATGAGCCGCGTGCCCGTGCCCAGGTGATCGAACAGCTCGTTCATGTACGCTTCGAAGGTAGGTTCATCCATCGTGTAGTCGGCCCGAACAGCGTGACAGCCGACACCGAGTTCGTCGGCAATCTCAGCCGTGTTCATTCCCGCAAACCGATCGGGAACGGTGCCACGGGCGCGCAGGGCCGTGTACCAAAGGTCCATGCGCGGCGCCCACGGGATTTGGTCCGTGGACTCACCCCGCATGGCCGCCAACATACGCTGTCGGTGTGTCATAACTGCGGTGTCGATTGCCATGGTGATTTCGATCTCCGTTGTGTCGCGGTCTTACGACCGCGACACGCGCGTGACCGCAAGTCTCCTCACATCAACGGAGACGTACGGTTGGACCAATGGGCCGGTCAGGAGACCGGCCCACAACCAGTGAGCAGCCGCTCAGATCTTGTCGAACTGTTCGAGCACAAAGTCGCGCGCCCGGGGCACGTCGTCGAGCGTCAGGTGCTCGACGATGAGATCGAGGGGGCGGTCGAGCTGGGCCAACAGGCGAAGGAACAGCGGGTAGTCGAGCACCCCTTTGCCCGACGCCGGCAGCTCAGTTCCCTCGGCGGCCGGCTTCACATCCTTGGCGTGGGCCAGCACGATGTGGGGGCCCAGTCGGCGGAACATCTCCTCCAGCATCGGCTGCATCTTCGGCAGCTCTTCCTTGCGGAAGTAGTTGTTCGGGTCCATCACCAGCTTCAGTGCCGGCGACTGCACCTCGCGAAACAGCCGATCGGCTCGGTCGATCGAGCCGATCACGTTACGCCAGTACGCCTCGATGGACAACACGGCCCCGGCCTTCTCGGCTACCTTAGCCCATTTCTCGATTGCGGCACGGCATTGGAGGTAGCCTTCTTCCGTCTCGTTCTTGGGCGCGTCGAGCCAGGCCGACTTGGGGTTGAAGGTTCCGGTCTCCGTGGAGACGTTGCGGCAGCCCAGACGCTTCCAGTTCGTCAGCAGCGTTTCGAGCCGGACGTCGCCCTGCTTGCGCCGGGCCGGGATCGGGTCGACGAGGTTCACGTAGCCGAAGACGGCGACGATCTCGATGCCGTGCCGCTCGAAGCAGCCGACAATCTTCCCGGCCGCTTCCCAGTCGGGCGCAAGCGGGTCGAAGCGAACGTCGGCGAAGGTGTAATTCGAGAGCACGCTACGAAAGCCGTCGTCCCGGATCCTTGCGACCGCCTCCTCCAGCCGCAGCTTCGAATAGACGCCCGAGTAGACGCCCAGTCTCAGTTTCTGCTTGGCCTTGGCCCGCCAATCGACTGCCGGCGCGGCCATCGCACGGGCGCCGAAACAGGTGATGGCCGCCGCCTTGAGCCAATCCCGGCGAGGCAACCGCTTGCCCGTCGCCCGACCACGCGTGGAACTTGCATTGCCGCTCATGTTACTCCTCGCGTTCCTCCTGGGACACGGCACTGCCGACCAGCAGGCCTAACGATGCCACCAGCATCACGATCACCAATGAACCACACCACGATCTTGTGATCCTACTCATGTTGCATCTCCTTTCACAGAGACAGTCTGAGCACACCCAGGACAGTTGCAGGGTGTTGCCGTCTGGTGGAGTATCTTGATCGTTGGGCTTTGGGATAACGAGAACAACGCTTGAATCCTCATCGACACGCCTGTTCCCGCCTCAGTATTTCCTGTTGCACTTCGGGCGACAACCGCACGAAATACTCGCTGAAGCCTGTGACCCTTACAAGCAGGTCTCCGTACTTGTCGGGGTGCTTGATGGCATCCTGCAGAGTGGCGGTATCCGCAAACACGAAATGGAGCTGCAGGCCGCCTTGGGCAAAGTACGTACGGATCAAGGACGAGAGCAAATCGAGGCCGTTCTCACCGTCGAAATGCGATCTGCTCAAGCGAAGCGTCGTTCCGCCGGAGCACGACTGGCGGTGCGGCAAGCAAGCCATCGCGTTCAGCATTTCCGTTGGAGCGCGTCCCTTGCCCGGCGAGGGCAGGTGGTCCGAGCTCAGCGGCTCGCCGCCAAACCTCCCGTCTGGCGTGGCCGCCGTCTGCTTGCCCAATTCGATGTTGTACAGCCACGAATGGAACGCGGGGCGCAGCCTGATCCCATTGCTGTTCGCGCCGACCCTGTTGACTTCTTCGGCCCACATGCCCCCGACGAGTTGGATCATCTCCAATACTTCCTCGTCGTCGCTGCCGTAGGATGGCGCCTGGTTCAGCAGATACTGGCGCAGGGGTTCGTGTCCGCGGAAGTTGTCTTTGAGAATCGAGACCAGCTTCGCCAGCGTCACGGTCTTCCGGCGATAGACGAGTTCCCGGATGGCGAGCAGCGAGTCAACACCCGTGGCTACGCCTATACACTGTTGGTCTGCGTGCTTGGTCTTATGCTCCCAGTAGTGATACCCCGTCTGGAGATGTCCTGCGAACAGAGGCCACACGGGCAGGGGATAACGCTTGGCTTGGGTCGCGTGTCGCTGCAGAGCCTTCTCGAGACCCGTCCTTGCCTGAGTGCGCACGGCATCGAAGAGATCATCGAAATCGCGCAAGGCATCGGGGGCGGGAGCGGCCGGCCCCCTTTGCTCGCCGCTGAGAAGGTCGCGTCCGCCGTTGATGGCGAGTAGAACGTACCGGGGCAGGTTGTGATTGGCTCGCGCGGAACCGACTCCATCCCCCGGGAGGAAGCAGATCAAGCACGCGCAGTGGGCATAGTCCAACGCCTGCCGCTCCGGCACTCCGCATCGCACCAAGGACGGTACGACAACATGATCGTTGTAGGCGAA
The DNA here is from genome assembly GCA_964623055.1 of uncultured Pirellulaceae bacterium. Lineage (GTDB taxonomy): Bacteria > Planctomycetota > Planctomycetia > Pirellulales > Pirellulaceae > JADHUC01. The sequence continues at coordinate 15,668 of CAZURK010000180.1, read as the reverse complement.
TGACGGAATTCTGTCGCGCATCAGGCGCAGCGCCTCGCGCCAGAATTCTTCGTCGATGCCCTCGAACCAGCGTATGCACAGACTCGGCTCGCGGTAATCGACCAACCGAATAGCCTCAAGGAACGCGAACGAAAGGTCGTTGACGCCGCTTGCTCCGTCCGGCGTGCGTCCGGCGAGAGTGATGTAGTGGTGCGAGTAGCGGTTCGGGCTGCGCTTCGTGCTCTGGAAGTCCACGGCAATCCTGCCGGTCAACTGCGAGAGGCGAATCATCGCAACGGCGAGAAGAACGATGGCTTCCGAACGCGTAATCACGCCATTGGCAATGTCCCGCCGGTAGAAGGGCAACAGGTATTGATCCATCCGGCCGGGAGTCACGTTGCGGCCGCCGATGATGCAGGACAGCACCGTGTGATAGAAGGAAAAAAGCTGCAGCGCCTCGCGGAACGTGGAGGGCGGCGAGGAGGACACCGTGCGGCATATCGCCGTCGCTTCAGAGAGGCGAGCAGCAACCCGGCTGTCGGTGGTCTCCCCGGCAATCTGTTCGGCCTTGTCCGCATACCTGTTCATCAGACGCGAGATTCCCATGAGCGAGCGGCGAACGCCTTGAAGATAGTCCCGATGGATTCGCGCTTTTTCGTCCACCACGCGGCCTTCTGCCTCACCCGACGCTTCCACCTCGCGGACGAGGCCGGCAATTCCGAGGCTCAGCAGTTTTGCCCAGTCGGGTATGTAGATGCTCGTCGAGTCCAACCAACCGGGATCGCCGGGGGAGACGAAAAGCCTCGGGTTGTCCTTGATGAACAACTCGTCCTGCGACGACGGCACTTCTTCGAGGATCCTGCCTAGCAGAATGTCACAGGGATTCACGACCGGCGTGATTCTGTGGCACAATTCGTCAACAATCATTCCCTGGCGCAAGCCGGAGCTTAGATGAGCGTGTTTTTCACGGCATTCCAGAAGCACTCTGGCTCTTTCGAGGAAGACCGCTTCATCGGGCACGGCTAGATACGCCTCACGAATCGCATTGATCTCATCGACCCGATGGAACGGGCGCTTTCCGGCATCTTCTACGGCGAAGGCACCGGTCAGGCCCAGGCCAGCGGCTGCGGTCCCCAAGGCAGACCGCCGCAGGAATTCCCGGCGGTTCCGCAACTCCTGTTCTGATGCCCGTTTTTCTTCTGCCATCGGGTTGTCGTGGGTTTGTGTGGTTATTGAGATCTCGGGCCAGTGCTAGGCACGCTCCCATCCAGTAGAGGGCATTTCAAAACCGTGTGGCGACTGATTTCACTAGCCCGACGCGCCAGCGAGGGACCGGAAAACGGTGCCTCGCTGGCGCGTCGGGCTAGTGTGGGGTTTTGAAACGCACTCTAGAACTTTCTACCATAATCGCCTCAGGGATCGACTATCAGGCGGCGCTCACTGATCAGTCCCGAGGCCAACTCAGTGACGCGGATGGTCCATTGGCCGGTCGTGTCGTTGGTGGCCAGATCGAACGCGACCGATGCCTTGCCGTCTTGGGCTGCGTAGTAGCCGCTGAACTCGGCCTCGCGCTGTTGCGGATCGAGCAATTGAACGTGCAATGGGATCACCGCGTCGATCGCCTTACCGGTCTCATCAGCGACGGTTATGTTCAGGTCGACGTGCTGGCCCCGCCGCGAGCCTTCTGGCGCGTCCAGCAGGATCTCGGCGATGGGGCGTTCGGTGATCATGAATAGCTTGCCGCCACCGGGTCCCATGGACACATCAACGCGGATCCCATTGTCCGCCGGATGTGTACCGATCGGCTGGTGGGCGACCAGATCGTACACGTATCCGCCCTTGCGCCGGATGCTGATCGACCCTTGGTTGGGCAGGCCTTTTTCCATCACCTTGCCATGGTGCCCGACATAATCGCCGAAGGTGCGCCTGTCGTTGACGAGGAACAGGTAGTCGGTCGAACCGTACCGACGGAATCGCGGGATGATGTCCGGGTTGGATGCTTCACCGTAGCGTTGGTAGAAGTCGTCGAGCTGTTTGCGCAGCGCGGCCGCGGCTTTCTGGAGATCCGCCTTGGCTTGGTCGGCCTTCTTGCCTCGACGCGTCAGGCTTTGCACGTGGATGTCCGCCAGTATGCCGGGCGCGAGGTTCTCGTCGGCGATGATGACTCCGCCACGCTTCTGAAACGCGATGATTTCGTTGGCTACCGCACGCGGCAATACGTCGCAGTTAGGCATGACCAGCACGCGGTAGTCGTCGAGTCCATCGCGAAGGATCGTCTCTTCGAATAGGACGCGCGGTTGAAGCTGAGCCCACTGAAGGATCAGGTGCAAGTCCGCCTCCCAACTGCCGCCCCAGCCGCTACTGCCGCGGCGCGCGAACATCTGCGACGCGAAGCTCTCCAGCAGCGCCACGTCGGTCTTCCGTTCGGGGATGATCTTCAGCGACGGCCCCAGCGGCCGGATCACGTCTCGAATCAGCTCTTGGAGCACGGGCCATGTGTCACCGTTCGTGAACCGATAACCGCCAGGCTTGCCAAGCGGCGGCACAAGGGATCCCCAACCGTGGTACATGATCCCTTGCACGGGACGCGAGAGCTTCGACCAGAAGGCCTCCCGCAGATGATCGGGCGAAATCGTGACGAACCGGGCGTCGGGCTGTTCGTTCTCCCACGAGGCACGCTCGGCGGGATCTTCGGGCGCCTCGGGTGCGGTTCCCGACCGGTACCAGATAATCTGCGTCATCTTCATCACGCCCTGACCGGGGCGACCGTCGGCCATGGCGAACAGCTCGTCGGCGGCCTGGCCGATCTTGATGGGATCGGGGTAGCTGTAGGTCCACTGTGACAAGTAATCGACGTTGCCCCCGGAGCCCCACTTGCTTGGACACCGCACGGCCGGATCGAACCAGGTCCAAAGGTCGTCGCGGCCAGTCGATTTGACGCCATCGCTGATGCGGCTCAGCAGCGCCGGCCAGCCATCTCCGCCTGCCCAGAACCAGCGATAGTAGGCAAGAATCGGGTCATCATCCTCGATGATGCGATCAGCGGGGAAATCGGGGATGTCGTGGTACAGAACGCCGGTCTTCTGGTTGACCTGCGACGGCATGTCCGCGTTCCTTTCGCGCTTGTACGCGGCTACGTCGACCTCGCAGAACGACACCTGTGTCCTGTCACGCTTTTCCGATTCACACATCACCGCTTCGAGGGCCGGCATGTGTCCGTAGGTGCGCACGACGGAGGCCCCGACGTTGAAGGCATAGGCCTGCATCTCCGGATAATTGCCGTTGACGTTTCCCAGGCCCTTTCCGCTCCGGTCGCGCCGCTGGTACAACTCGCCAAACCGCTTGTTGTAGCGAAGTTGGTTGCCGAACGGATGGCAGTTGGCGAACAGGCCGACCCCCGCCATGAGATGATCGTCGAAGTCCTTGATGTATGTCGCGCGGTTGGAACCGCTCAGGTTGTCCATGGGCTTGCCGGCGTTCCACACGTCACCCCAACTGCTCAGCCACTTCATCTGATGCGTGAAGCCGATGTCTTTCACGCGCTCCAGGTCGCCGCCACCCCACAGGACCACGGGCATCGTACCAGGGAGCTTACGCGGTACAATCACCACGGGCAGCGTTTTCTCCGCCCGAAGCTTCTCTCCGCCCGCTACTGCTTCGATCGTCGCCATCAGCGCGTAGCTGTCTGGTCGAACCGTCGTGTCGACGGTTAGGGGCATGGTGTGATTCTGAGCGGGCGCAAGCGAAGGCAAGGCGAAGTCATGGACAGCGCCGCCGAAATCGACGCGCACCTTCACGTCGGTCAACGGCTGACCGGAGTCGTTCGCAGCGGACAGCGCCAATGCCGCACCTTGCTCCAACCGCACAAACGCGCGGCGATCGCTACTGATGTCGATGGCCAGCTTCTCGGCGAATGGCAAGGCAATACCGCGGCTGATACGCACGTCATCGAAGTACGCAGGCGTGCCGCTGTGGGTGCTGCCATAGCGGTCGCCCAGGGTGAGGAAGAACGGGCCGGCAACGACGGAGCCGCAGCTTGGGTGTGACTGCCGTCCCACCGGCTCACGGTTGAAGTAGAACCGACCCGTGCCCGCGCCGTCGTACGTGAAAGCGATGTAGTCCCACCGTTCGGGCGATAGCTGGCAGTCTGTCGACGTGTACAGCACGGACTTGCTGTCGAACCCCAGCAGGGCGTTGAACCGCACCTTGTACTCGCCAATCCGATACACGTAGAGCTGGTAATCGCGGTTCGCGTCTTTGCGCGGCGTCGGCGAGCTGATGTACATCTTGTCCAATAGCGTCATGCGCGCGTGCTCGTTGAACTGCGGCTTGGGCTTCAGCCACAGTTCGAGAGTGAATGCGCCCTCGGGAGTGAGCCCCTCACGCTTCCTCACCCACGCGCCCACGCCCACATCCTTGCCGGAATGCGCCTCGTGGGATTCGAGGCATGACCCTTCGCGCCCGCCCGGTACAAAACGCGACTCTCCCCGGAGTTCCAGTTGGTAGTCGTGACCGGAAGCGTCCTTGGCTTCGTTCCCAGCATCGAACGGCCAGTGCGCGATCACCGCATCTTGACCGCGCGCCGCCGTCGTCGCCATCCCAAGGAGACTTGAGGCGAGGACCAGCATCCAGCGGCAGCAATGACGCGAGGGTATTTCAACACTCAAATCCGTCGTAGCTGCGTTCGCCAGAACGCGGGTTTTCCCGGCATCCCCCCGCACTCTGGCGAGTGCGGCTACGGTATTGAGACCGCTTCGTATCCATGGAGGCATCAACATCGTTCAACTCCTACTCGAGTACCTCGATCTGCACCGGTTTCCACACGCCTCCGGCACCGCGCGTGTTCATCGCGCGGATCGTGATTTGGTTCGGACTGCCCCATTTTAGCAATCCGGTTACATCCACCTGAAACTCCTTGTCGTGCCCCTCGGGACCGATGTCGTGGTCACCGACGTACGCGCCATTGACCCAGATCCACGCGCACTCGTCGACGGCCAGGCAGCGCAGCTCGATTGCGTTGAACTTATCTGGCTTTGCTGGCAGCGTGATTGTGCGGCGATACCACGCCACGCCGATGTAGTCGTGCCCTGCGTCCTGCCAGACCTGTTCGATGGCGATGTCTTCCCAGGCGTCGTCGTCAAAGTCGGCACGATGCCATCCTTCGAGATGTCCAGATCGCTCCGGGTCGAGGTGGAACTTCCAGCCCTCCTTGGGCAGTCTGATCGTCTCGACGATCCGCACATCGTGATCCCAGTCCTTCCGGTCGCGGATCAGCACAACGTTTCGATGGAACGGCCAAAGCGCTTTGTTGATCGCTTGACGCGAGGCGTCGTCCACGTTCTGGCGTGCGGCATTGAGCAACTCCACCACCGGCGCGGTGCGGGGCCGGATGTTGATCAGCACGTCGACGGCTGTGCGACGAACGAACGGATGCCCATCGCCAATCGCTTCCTTCAATTGCGGTAGCGCATCCGCGGGCGAGAGGCCGCCGATCGCCAGCACCGCGATCCTCCGGACCATCGCATCTTCGTGGTTCAGCGCTTCGAGCAACGCCGACCGCCCGGAGTCGCCCTGCTCCTTGAGCAGTCGGGCTGCGGTGTGCTGCACCACAGGGTGCGGGTCGTCCAGCGCCTTGACGAGCGCGGCCACAGCGCCCTTACCCTGGCCAGCGGTCTTCATCAGCGCCAACCGCCGAGCGGCCGGTGCGAGTTCCCCGCCAAGCGTCACCGCACCTGAGATGACGACTGCAGCGCCGCACGACACGAAACTGGTTACACGCATTGGCTCACCTCCGGTATGGGGCAAACGACGCGGGGTATTGTACCACCCGGTAACTCACGGACCATCCGGCGAAGCCGACTCACAGGGAATCGCCCTTCCAGAGACGGGAAAGACGATCAGCGCTCCTCTGGTCCTTTCCTCTTTGAATCATCAGTTCCTCCTCGTAGAATCCGATCTGTCGGTGGAAGTAGGTTCCGTATCATTCGTTGAACCGGCGTGCCCCGGTACGTCACGCGATCGTTAATGTACTACCCGCCATCGCAAATCGAGATTCGCGTGCGCTGCCTGGCCGGTTCTATTGCTCCCAGGCAAGTGGACAAGAGCGTTGCAGTCAGGACGGTTCCCTACCACACATGTGAAAGCCGAAGGAGCGGACCCTCGTGCATGCATCTCGGCCTGCCCTGTGTGTTTGCGAAGTCGTCATTATGGCGTGTCTCCAGCGTAGGAACGGCGGTTGTAATCGGGCGACGCAATCACCTTTTCGTCACCGCCAGACTGCAGAGTCTATTCCGAACAGGTTGGATCATCGTTGTTCATAGCCGATTTCTGTGGGACAATCATCTGTTGAGCCGCCCTCGCGTCGAACTCATCGCAGAATGTACGCGTCTGTTACTGACAGGAATCGAGGTACTGATGATGTTTGCTGTGCTGTTGTGTTCTGTTCTGGCCGTCGAAGACGAGGGGCTCAAAGAGATGGCGGCGGCCTCACAGGAGGTTCGTGATCTCGCGACGGGAGACGTGAATCAACTTCGCTCGTTTACGCCACGTATCTTATCCGAGGATCCGATATCCACGCGCCGACATACGCCTTTGCTCTACGTCGAAGCGCCGTGGCGTCCCGCCGGGGCCTTTGGGCTGGAGGTCCCGGAGTACTCTTGGGCACACGTGCCGGGAGATCCCAACAACGGTGATCCGTTTTTCTATGGTCGCCAGATTGGCTTGATCAAAGATTGGATCATCCGCTACCCTTCGCTGGAATCACCTCAATGGAAGAAGAGTAGCGATGGTTCTCTGGCCCTGGACGTGCCATTGAAAGGAAGGTATGTGCAGCGATTTCGCGTCAGCGCGCATGACCGCGTGGTCGAAGTCCGCTTTGGCATCACGAACGGCTCGGACGGGCCGCTGACGAACCTGAGATGCCAGTTGTGTCTTCGTTCCAATGGCGTGAAAGCACTCGCTGAACGCTGGCCGACGTCGTCCAAGATCTACTCCAACGGGGAAATTGTTACGTGGGATTCAACCGGCCAAGATCTCTCCTGGTTGAATCGCTACCGGGGCCCGAGGGGCAACCGTTTCACGCAATCTTGCTTTTTTCTCGCACCCCTCAACGGTTGCGAACCCGGCGGCTATCCAGAGAAAGTACGCGCGCGAGGACGGATACTTGGATTCAACATTGCCTATGTCAAGTGCACCCTGAGGGAGACCAAGCGGTGAGACGACGCAATGGTCGCTTTTTGAGCTGTGGCTTTCGTTGGGCGATGGGACTTGCTCTGGCTATATTGTTCCAGACTTCGGTCACCGCCGAGGGGTTCTTGCAGACCTACATCAATGAGCAATGCAAGGGCTACCAGGTGCGGCCGTGCGGATTCGACATGGACCGCAATGGGGTCATTGGCGAGGCGGCTGACCGTCGAGTGGGTGATGGTCGTACTGTCGATCCGGATGGCGACGGCGTCGAAGAAGACCTGATCTACGTGGACGCGGACGACGGTAGCGACGAAACGGGCAACGGTACTCCGGCTGCGCCTTATCGAACGATCGGAAAGGCCCTCGAATCTCTCGACGGGCCTCGTGCCGGGGCGGAGGATATCGTCCGTATATCGGGCATCTTTCACGAGACGATCGCGGTTCCGCATGGTGGTGTCCCCGGACACTACGAACGGGATGGTTTTCAGTTTCCCAAGAACCCGCTGATGATCATCGGTTGGGACAAAGACGGCGACGGGCAATACCCGCCCTACGACAAGGATGACATTGCCGTCATGGACGGTCAGGGAGTACTGGATGTGGCCGTCGATACGCCTCCCGCGAAACACAACAGCTATATCGAAATCGCCCATCTGACGATTCGCAACTACGGGTATCGGGAACGAGTGAAGTCGGGAGGGTTCAGACTGTTCGACAACGGCGGCTTGGAGAGCCACGTGTATATACACGACGTCGAGTTGTACAACATCAACCGAGGTCATTGCTGCTTGCGAAACCACTCGAATTCGATTGTGCTCAGTTTCTGGGGGCAACCCTTCACGGACGTCGCTTTCATCAACAACAAGGTGCAGGACTTCGGCGCGTATTTCTGTCGCGGCGCCATTTGGGAAGATGGTGGCCGTTTCCGGTTTCAGAACAATTCGCTGAGCATGGATCCTGGGAAAGAAACAGGCCGGCGACGATCCGCGTCGGGATGGAAGCTGTGGGGCCGATTCAACAACTGCGAGATCCTTGATAACGTCGTGGACATGAACGCCCAGGCGTGGAGCACCTTGGGTTTCGCAACCGGTATCAAAGTATGCGAAGGTACTCGCGATTGGGTCATCCGTGGGAACGTTTTGATTGACTTGGGCGTTGGGCTCCAATCGTTTGCCGCAGGTTACCCCGGTGGTCGTCCCATCGACAATATCATCATCGACCGCAACCTTTTCTGGATGTCCTTTGCCGACCGAAAGAAACTACCCACGGCTGTCAACATCGATGGTCATATCAATGCGCCCAAGACGGAATCCGTCAAGAATGTGACCATCAGCAATAATATGATGTATTCGGCAGTGGGGTGGAGTCCCGCCGTGATTCGATGCACGGCGGGCAACAAAGAGGCCCCTCAGGAGGGGACGATCCGCATCGTCGGCAACACGATGTACGGTTCTCCGACCGAAGGGATGTTGGTCATCAGGCCCCAGACTTCGTTTAAGCACAACGGATTCGTAATCTGCAGCAATGTCTTTCATTCCACCTCCGACCGGAAGCGGTTGATCGTTACGAACTATCGTCCAACCGATTTTCACTGCGACGGCAACGTCTACAACGAAGGCACATTTGAGTGGGGCGGCAAACCGCCGCTGTCTTTCGCGAGATGGAAGGGCGCGACGGGGCAGGATGCAGCTTCGAAGACCGGCACACCACAATTCGTGGCGGTCGAGGAGGGCGATCTTCATCTCAGTCCGGCCGACACCGTGGCAATTGGAGTCGGAGTGGAAACTGAGTGCACGAACACTGATTTCGACGGCGATCCGCGATCGCCAAGACGCGTCGTGGCCGGAGCGGACGTGCTCAGCATCGGCCCAGATTGACACGCTGTTTGTGGTTTACAGGACAACGAACACGAGTACGATCAAGTGCTTACCTTCTGGAGCATGGGATGAAGAGAATCCTTCTAATCGCTTTGCTCGCTGCGTTGGCCTCTACCGACCTCAAGGGGCAAGATATCGGGCATTCCTTCCGCAATCCGCCTGACACGGCTAGACCCTGGGTGTACTGGTTTTGGATGAATGGGAACATCAGCCGCGAAGGAATCACCAAAGACCTGGAGTCGATGAAGCGGGTAGGTGTCGGCGGCGTACTGTGGATGGAGGTGAGTGGTCCATGGTGGGCTCCGCAGGGTACGATTGAGGCAGGGAGCAAACAGTGGCATGAGGCCCTGCAATGGGCCATTTCAGAGGCCGACCGCCTGGGAATGGCTTTTGGGCTGAGCGTCGATTTCGGGTATGGAAGCGGAGGGCCGCACATTACGCCGGATCTCTCCATGCAGAAGCTGGTATGGAGTGAAACTGCCGTCACGGGTGGAACGAATGTAACCTTGCAGCTCAAGAAGCCCATAGTGGATTACCAGTCAGCGTTGAAGAAGGTCTGGCTGCGTCCCGGACAAGAAATGAATCCAGTAGTCATGAGGGCGCTGAAAGAAGTCGACTCCTATCGAGACGTCGATGTCTTTGCCGTCCCATCATCGAAAGAGAAAGCGCCGCTCATCAGCCATCTTGAGGACTTTGACGGGCGGGGATGGAAGACACACCTGCCCTCGCTGAGTGAGGACAGCAAACTGACCTCATTGCCTCGTGGGGACATTATCGATATCTCCGACAAGATGACGGGCAACGGCGAACTTCGCTGGAAAGCCCCAAAGGGTGACTGGACCGTGATCCGGCTCGGTCATGCCAGCAATTTCAAGATGACCCGTCCCTCGCCATATGCCGCTGTGGGGCTGGAATGCGACAGGCTGCATCAGCGCGGTATCGATGCGCATTTTGAACACCGGCTCAGACCGATTCTCGACGCGGCAGGAAAGAGGTGCGGACGCACGCTGCAATACATACACATCGACAGTTGGGAGGCTCACGGTCAGAACTGGGCCGCGGCCTTTGCAGATGAGTTTCGGAAGAGGCGCCGCTACGATATCCGGCCCTGGCTGCCTGTCCTGACTGGATATGTGGTGGAAAGTGCCGAAAAGACCGACCGATTCCTTTGGGACTTGCGCCAAACCGTGAGCGAGGTCATCCTGGCTCGCTATATTGACCGGCTCCGCGAGTTGACAGCTCCCTATGGCGTTCAGTTTTCCTGTGAACCCTACGGGCGTCTATGCGTTGACAATCTGACCTACGGAGGCCGAAGCGATTTGCCTATTGCCGAGTTCTGGACGGAAAGGGAAAACCCAGAACCGTTTCCGACCTTCAGCGACTACTGGTATACATCCATGAAAGGGCTCGCCTCCGTGGCCAATACCTACGGGAAGGCCCGGGTTGGGGCCGAAGCCTTCACCGGCTCACGCGGCTGGATCGATCATCCCTATCTCCTCAAAGGCATGGGTGACGAAGCATTCTGTAATGGTGTCAGTCACTACATCATTCACCGCTCCGCGCATCAACCTTATGACCACATGAAGCCGGGCATGACGCACCGCAGATGGGGCCAGCATTTCAACCGTCACCAGACTTGGTGGAATCTCAGTAAGCCCTACTTCGACTACGTCGCTCGTTGCCAGTTTCTTTTGCAGCAGGGTAGGAGGGTCGTGGATGCAGCTTGCCTGTATCACGAGGGCGCGCCGCTCAATTTCAATGACATACGGTTTCAAATGCCTCCGGGTTATGATTACGACTTCTGTTCGCCCGAGATCATCCGGCGCATGGAAGTAAGGAATGGATTGATCCACCTGCCTACCGGCGTGAACTACCGCTATCTTGTGTTGCCTCAATCGGGACGGCTGACCTTGGCCACCGCGCTAAAGATCGAAGAATTGCGCAGAGCCGGCGCTTCTATCTACCTGCAATCCCGCATCGTCGGAACACCCGGACTGGAGGGGTATCCGGAGTCGGATGAAGAGGTGAGAAAGATGGCCAAATTGTGGCCCGTGCTTCCGAAAGGAGGCTGGAATGAACTCTTTGCCTCAGACAAGCTCAAGCCTGACTTTGAAGGCGAAGGGTTGAAATGGATTCACCGCCATACCGGGCACGTTGATCTGTATTTCGTCGCCAACACGAAACCGGAACCCAACAAACGCGAGTGCTCCTTCCGAATCGCAGGGAAGGCGCCTGAACTTTGGGACCCGGAAACGGGGGAGGTTTTCGCTCTCCCAGGCGTTCGGCAAACCGAAAACCGCACAACCGCGGTTCTGCATTTCGAACCCGCACAGAGCTGGTTCGTGGTCTTCCGGGATAAGCCGACGGTGCCGCAATCGGAAAGGAATGTGTTGCCTCCTTGGAAAACGGTTCAGGACATAACGGGCAGTTGGAGTCTGAGCTTTGATCCTGACTGGGGGACGAAAGAGGCTGTGGCTCTCGATGCACTGAGTTCCTGGTCCGAGCATTCCGATCCGCTGGTGAAATACTATTCCGGTACCGCCACCTACCGGAAGGCTTTTGATGTCACCGAATCTGACATCTCGGATGGGAAGTCTCGACTGTGCCTGGACCTGGGCCGCGTCGAGGTCATGGCTCGTGTCAGGCTCAACGGCAAAGCCTGCGGTATCACTTGGAGGCCGCCGTATCGCGTAGACATCACCCATGCACTTACCGCAGGGCACAACGAGCTGGAAATCGAGGTCGTCAACACTTGGGTCAACCGCATGATCGGAGATGAGCAACTTCCGCTAGACGCCAAATGGAAAGACTGGGAAACGCTTGTTAGTTGGCCGGATTGGTTCAAGGAAGGCCACCCAAGCCCCACCGGGCGCTACACCTTCACCACTGCCCGTCACTACAGGAAGGACAGTCGGCTGATGCCATCGGGCCTTCTCGGCCCGGTGCGGATCGTGCGGTGTGAAACGACCGTCAATCGCTAAGTCCTCGCCGTGCCTTTGAGTTTATTTTCAAGGATTTCCTTCGAGGATTACGTCCGCGCGACGGAGCGTATTCTGCAGACGCGCAACGTCGATTTCGCGTGGAGAAACGTCGTCGGTGTGGGCCAGATGGGCAGCGGCCCCGGCGGCTTGGCCCATCTTGATATACTCCGGCTCCAGCCGCAGCGTGCAATAGCCCAGGTGTGTTGACGAAACGCACAGGCTGACCAGCAATTGCTCCACCTTCTTTGGCAAGAGGATGCGATACGGGATTTGGTAGCCCCGGACCACGCGGACTCGGATATTCCCCGGCGGAACGCTTTGATTCAGAATCCCACGGTGAAAGTTGGTCACGTGATGGCTGTCGATCGGGTATCCCCCACAGCCGATGCTGTCGGGTTTGACCGTGTTCGTCGTCGCGTCGAGCTCCGTGAAGACGTAATCGCCCATGATGCGCCGCGCCTCCCGAATGTAGAGCATGAACGGAATGTGATCCGTATCCTGAAACTCGTCCCTCGACAGCCCCCACCGCAGGGAGTCCTTGCGAAGCACCTCGGGCACTGACAGATCGTGCTGCAGAAAATAGAACCAACCCAGCGTCAGCCGTTTGTACTCGTCGTAGATCTCCTGCCGACGCGACCACGATCCTCCCGGATAGTCGGCGTTGATCTCGGCCCAATCGGTCGAAACCCAGCAGTGCCACTGGGCATTGCCATCGCTCTTGCCCAGGATTTGTTCCCGGGCGTAGAGGCAGTCCGGTATGAACTGCTTGATCTGTTTCTTGTTGACGTACTCTGACAGCAACTCGAACTCTTTCGGGTCATAGCCGGTTGGCTTCTGGGTGGCCACGCGATTGTTTTCATCCGCCGTGACAGACAGGCGGAAGCAGTACGCCTGCAACAGCTTGTCGGCCTTCTCCAGTCCATGGGGTTCGCCGAACTCGTCCTTTGCTTCGCGGCCCGCTGAAAGAACTCGCGACACAGCCCACCGGTCGTTTTGGAGTCACCCAGGTCGGTCCGCGTCAGCCCCGCGGCCATCAGCCCACCGATATGCCGGTAAGGCTCGACAACCACGACTCGCGATCCCAATCGCCCTGCCTGAACCGCCGCCGCCAAACCACTCGGCGAACCGCCGTAAACAACAACATCGTACCTTCCGTCCGCAGCCCCGAACGCCGACACTGTCAACAGCAAGACACCAAACAAAGAGAAGACCTGCCGCCCAATCATCATCCAGTACTCCTTGACTGTGCTTTTGAGAGGTAATGTTTACATTTCGCACACGTGTCGTGCTCCAACCGCATTGGCGATCGGTCGAGCAAGTTATGTATCAGGCCCCCTTTGCCCGTACGGAGAAAGGCGGAAGCCGGGTTTGCTTCACGCTGGTCGTATCGAGACCATCAACCTTTCCGGTTCGCAGGAATTCACATTTGACCTTCTCTACGGGCGCGCCGAATGAACCGTGAACCGCCGGCACGATCAGATGCAGACTGTTCGCGAGATGCCGCGCCGCCGTTGCTCCCCAGCGTGGTGGCGTTACCGGATCGTGGGTGCCCGATGTGAGAAGCGTCGGCGTCTTTGCCCGCACGGGATCAGCGTAACTGGCCGGGATGTCGCCGCGCGGCCAGATCTTGCTGACCGCCATTTGTCTGCGGACGCGACCGTCGCCCAAGAATGTACCCATGGTTTCACGACGTATCGCTTCCTTCGTGATTCGCGGAATGTCCTCGCTGCCGACGACAGACATCAACATCCCCATCGCGAGCATCCCTCGGATGCGGCGGTTGGATTCAATGCCAGTCAGTACGAACGGTGCGTAGTCGCCTTCCGCGGCCTGTTGAATCAACATAGGCACTTGCCGGTTGGTGTGCATCTTGTACATCATCACGCGAAGCGCTTCGCAGAAAGCGTCGCGACTGAGCATCACCGTGACGTTTTCTTCGCGCCGCGGATGCTTGATCGTCACCTTTGCCGGCTCCTCTTCCAGCCGCGCTAGCACCTCTTCGAACTGTTTCTTCAGATCTGGAAAGGCCCTTGATTTGGCCCGGCCCGCGGCGATCTCGGCGAAGATCTGGTTCAAGCCTTCTTGGGCAGCGGCAGCGTGATATAGAGGGTTGATGAAAGAAACCGGAGCAACGCCTGATAGAGTTGCCGTGCGCACGTGTTGCTCGTGCCGTCGCATGTAGATCAGCGCAGCGCGCGTCCCGTACGACCCGCCAACCAGATTGATCTTCCCGTAGCCGAGGGCCGCGCGGACCTCGTCCAGATCATCCATGGCAATCGGTGTCGTATACATGCGTAGGTCAGCCGATTGCTCCAGGCGTGCTTTCGCCTTGCGGAACGCTTCGACCGAGAAGATCGGATCAAGATAGCCTTGCAGATCATGATCGCTGCCAGGGAGGGAGACACGCAACGGGTTTGATCGTCCTGTTCCGCGCTGATCGACCAGCACGATGTCACGGTCTTCGCGTATCCATGACCCAGACAAACTCGAAGCGAGGGATGTTGCCGCCGCGCCAGGGCCACCGGGCAAGACCACAACGTAGAGCGGGATCATGCGGCCTCGACTCTCTTTGCGGTTCTCGAACACGCGGAGAGTTCCCTGCAGCCAATCGGCCGCGACTCCTTCGGCTCGAACAGGACGTAATTCGAGGCGCGATCGCGACGCGGGCTTCACTGTCCCGTCGTCGCCCCTCGACGACCCCGCGGACAGGACAGTTAGAACGCAAATGAGCCAGATGTCGCATTTCGGAAAGACAGAGGTTGATCTCATTCGATTCCAGGATTCCCGATAGAGTGATTGTCGTGAACAGCAAATCGCATCTTGGATTAACACATCCGATGATGCGTGAGCGATGCCACCGTTTTGAACTCGATCCCCTCGGTGGCGACCGGTTTGGCTAATGATATCCTGAAGTCGTCGCTCGTTCCACGGATTCACGTTGTTCTCGTCTGGCGTCTTCGTTTGAAGTCAATCCTCCTGGGCGAGAGTAGCAGAGGCAGGCCGTCATCAGGGCGTGCGCCAGTGCGAGTTGGAGTGCACGTGGACAGTAGGTGAACCTGGTTTGCATGATACTTGTCTCGCGACATTGTGTTAGCCAACCGCGCCTATTGTGCTCGCCGTAACTGCGCGCTGCAAGACGCTCAACTTCTCCCGGCCACTGTGCTGCGTCATCTCGTCTCGGGTGGGGTGGCGTGGTACCTTGGTCTGCATGATCATCCAAACATAAGTCCTCATCACCTTGTCAACGTGGATGAGGATCTGTTCCATTGTATATTGAATGCATGCGCAACGGCCGTCCTATGTCGCGGAGAGGGTAGCCCCGACAGCGGCCGAGACACTCACAACTTGATGGAGGAAGCGAAGTATGAACGAAGTCCAATCTGCCAAGCCGTCTCGGTCAGTGCACTGCCGGAGCGCGGCGCTAATTGCTGTTGTTGTTTCTCTACTGGCAGCGCCAGTGGGCGCGCAGGACGAGGCACGTTCGCTTTTCGACGGGAAGTCGCTGGACGGCTGGGAGACGTTGAAGGACGATGCCTACTTGTGGAAGGTGGTCGACGGCACGATCACAGCCGGTTCGCTGACAGAGAAAGTGCCCCACAATTCCTTTCTAGCGACAGAACGTTCGTATCACAACTTCGACCTT
>CAZURK010000179.1:0-31037 GCA_964623055.1 uncultured Pirellulaceae bacterium | reverse complement strand
TATGTCGTCAGAGATGCTCTACCGGATTCTGCGTTCGGAGATCGAAAACAATAAGCTGGAGCTTGATAAGGAGATGCCGACTGAGGCGGAGTTGTGCGATCAGCATCACTTGTCTCGCGGCACTGTGCGAAAGGCTCTGCAGCGATTGGCTGACGAGGGGTATATCCGCGCCGGGCAGGGACGCAAACGTGTCGTACAGCGGCGGCAGCCTTTGAAGCTGGAAAGGATGAACCTCTCTTCGAAGAACCTGCCCTCTCGTACGAAAGGCAGCGCCAAGAGGCGATCGCCTTCGTTTGGCAAGTACATTGAAAGCATGGGGATGAAAGCGTCGGATGTCGTGTTGCGCAGCGCGACCGGCGTTCCCTGTTACTCGTTGAGCCAAGAGCCTCGACTCGACTTGGGCGATCACGTCATCGACTCGTTGGAGATCAAACGAACCACGAAAGTCCATTGGTTTCTGCGGTTGCGCCATGGGAACGGCGAACCGATAGCCCTGCAATGGGCGGTGGTGGTGGCCAAGCTGATTCCCGACGTGTCGTTGGACAACCTGGCTCCAGGTGGTCTCACAAAGGTGTACAACGACCAGGGGATTGAACGCGAACACGTGTTGGCCACCTACTGTCCGACTCGGGCGGACAAGAACGAAGCGACCTATTTGCGGGTCGGAACGGGCACTCCGTTGATCGAGGAGCGTCGCGTCAGCTACTATCAGCCGGCCGGACGACTTGTGCCTTACGAGTATCTCGTGTGCCTTTACACGGAGCGCACGGCGTTGACGTTCGAGTGGGATGACCCGACATCGAGGGACAGTGCTCGCCAAACAAGGGGCGCGACCAGAACTCGCGGCGCCGTAAAACGGAAGAAGCGCTGAAGGTCATTCGCCATCGGATCGAGTCAAGTCCAAACAGACCAGTCGATCCTTTCCGCGCACGTACAGCAATCCGTGCGATAGAATCGGGGCGGCCCAGCAGGGATATTCAAGAAGACTTTCGCCCTCCTCGTCGCGCAACATCGCCGCCGCGACCAGTTCGAACTTCTCCGGATTGGCCTTCAATAGCAGCAAGTGGCCGAATTCACCCAGAGATACGAAATGGCCGTCCACATACATCAGTGACGTTCGGGTCGACCGGGGGATCCTCCACATGACCTCGCCTGTCTTCCAGTCGATACATCGCAGCTCGCCGTCGTTGGTGTGGCGTCCGCTGCAACCGTACAAGTAGCCTTCGTGGTAGATCGGCGTGTTCCAGTGAGTTTGCATCGCCTTGTGGCGGGTACGGAGTTCGTCACGCCACACAATGTCATAGCCGCCGGGTTTCACTTTCAGCAGGGTACTGCCCGGCCCGTAGGTCTCGGAGATGAAGACCTCGTCACCCACGACAACCGGCACGCTTGCGTTGACGCTTTCTAGCTTCTTGGATCGCCACGGATAGTGGAAATCCACTTTGCCCGTCGACGGCTCGAAGCCGAGCAACCCGCCGCGAGCGAATGCGAAGCACCAGCGGCGCCCGTCGATCGTGGCCGTCTTGAGCGATGCATAGCTGGCCAACTCGTCCGTTATGCTGTAGACCGTCTTCCCCGTCATCTTGTCGAACGCGACAATTCCCGATCCGTTCCCGACGACTCGATCAAGGTGCCCACGCGGCAAGTCGTGTGACTCCGCTGGGCTGCCGCCAACCATCACGATCAGCAACGATCCTTCCACAACCGGCGAGCTGCCGACGCCGAAGAAGTTCTGAACGACGCCAAACTGTTCGGCTGTGTCCACTCTCCAAATCGGCGTGCCACCGGCTGTTTGCAGGCAGTGCAACATGCCCTCGGCGCCAAAGATGTACACGCGGTCTTCGTCCACAACCGGTGAACAGCGAGGCCCGCCGTTGTAGCCGTACATGTCGACGTAGTCAGTCGGATACTCGAACTTCCAGATCTCTTTGCCCGTCCTGGCTTCCATGCATGTGAGACTCGCATTGGGGCCAAAGCGATCAAACTGGTAATATCGACCGCGGCTGATTGACCCTATCCCGTAGCTCTCGCTAAGTCGCCGCTGCCAGACCACACGTGGCCCGCCTTCGGGCCACGATGTCAAGATGCCTGTCTCCGACGATTTGCCGTCGCCGGTTGGGCCCAGGAATGTCGGCCAATCGCTTCCGCGCGTGGAATCGCCGAAGGCGGAACTCGCGTCTGCAGACACGTTTCGGGTGTATGCCAGCCTCGGCTCGGCTGCCGAAGCCGCCATCGCCACGGACAGGTGGACAATCCACAGTGACGTGCTCAGTCGCATCGAGTAATTCCATTTGCGAGGTCGCGCAGGTTCATCTCACCGCCTCCTTTACGGTGGAAAAGTACCGTCAACTATCGCCTTTCAGGAGAAATTGCTGCGCGTTAGAGTGGTAACCTTCACGCCGCTCACTATGACGCTAGTTCAAGAATACTGCAAGCTCCCAAGCACGTCCTCAACCCAAACAAAAGAGGGCAACCAAGAGGCAACACGTATGTGCTCGATATCTGCAACGGAGAAGGCTCGCGAGCGAATTCGCGCGGCCTACGATCCTGAACTTCTGCGTGGGGCCGGACATCGGCTGGTCGATCTTCTAGCAGACCATCTGTCGACGGTCGAGTTGGTGGGCGAACAAGTCCTGCCGTGGATTGACCCAGCGGCCAATGTGGGACGCGCCTCCGATGTCCTCCGGACGTCGCTGCCCGAGGATGCAGGTCGCGAGGCATTGGCGGCTCACTTCTCCGGCCTCGCGAAAACGATGCTGGACCGCGGTCTCAACCTGCATGATCCACGCTACATCGGTCACCAGGTGCCGGCGTCGATACCGATTGCCGGTCTATTCGACGCCGTGGGTTCTGTAACCAACCAAGTGATGGCCATATACGAAATGGGCCCGTGGGCCACGGCCGTCGAATGGGCAATGGTGGACGAATTAGGCAAGTTGATTGGTTGGCCCCCGGGGCAATTCTCCGGGCTGGTGACACACGGCGGTTCGTTGGCAAACTTCACGGCCTTGCTCACGGCCCGAAACGTCGCGTTGGGCGACTCCTGGGAACGCGGCGTACCACGCGACGGCCCTGCACCAGCGATGGTCGTGCACACAGATGCACACTACTGCGTATCGCGAGCTGCCGGCATTGTGGGCTTAGGCACCAATCAAGTCCTGCGAGTCGGATTAGACTCCCGCCGCCGCATGGATCCAGACCGTCTGGACGATGTGCTCCAGCAACTGCGTGCAGAGAATCGGCCCATCGTCGCAGTCGTCGCCTGTGCGTGCGCGACGCCCATTGGCGCCTTTGATCCGCTGAGTGACATTGCCGACGTCTGCCGGCGCCACGACGTGTGGATGCACGTGGATGCGGCGCACGGCGGCGCTGCATGCTTCAGTCGTCGGTACCGTCATCTGGTCGAAGGGCTGGACAGATCCGACAGCCTGATCTGGGATGCGCACAAGATGCTCTTCGTGCCGGCGTTGTGCGCATTCGTTTTCTACCGGGAGAGGTCGCACAAGTTCGAGACGTTTCGACAAGATGCGCCTTACCTGTTCGACCCATCGGCGCCCGGATTGGCCGAATTCGACAGTGGCCTGCGCACCATCGAATGCACCAAACGAGCAGCGGCGTATGGCCTGTGGGGCGTGTGGTCCATGTTCGGCCCACAGATCTTTGCCGATATGGTTGACGTCACGTTCGAGATGGGAGAGACGCTGCACGAAAAGTTATGTGCGGCCCCCGACTTTGAACCGGTACACGAGCCTCAGTGCAACATCGTCGTATTCCGCCACGTGCCCGATTCACTGCGGGACGCGTCGCCGGAGCGGTTGGGACAGTTCCAGTTGGACTTGCGAAGACGATTGATCGAGTCCGGCGAGTTCTATATCGTCTCGACCAACATCGAAGGCGTCGGTGCGTTGCGAGTGACGATCATTAACCCGCTAACTTCACCGGATCACCTGGATCAGTTGCTCGACGCGTTGCGCGAGAAAGGAAGAGGCGTTTTGTAGGTCCCGTCTGCCGGACGGGACCTTCTTTGCGGATGGAGGGTTACTTCGCGGTTCGAGGTCCCGTCCAGCAGACGGGGCCTGCCAGGGCTACGCCCGTTGCTACCAATCGGCAACCGATCCGTCGTCTACGTCGTAGGATTCCGGGTTCTTCCAGGTGTGGCCCCTTTTGCCGGCCAGGGCATCTTCGTCCAACTCGATGCCCAGGCCGGGACCTCGCGGCAAGTCGAGATACCCGTCGCGCACTTTGAATGGCTCTTTCAAGTACCCTTCGCCGAGACTCACCTGTTCCTGGCAAAGGAAGTTGGGGATGGAAGCCGCCAACTGGATTCCAGCGGCCAGCGATATCGGCCCTAAGGGATTGTGTGGCGCGATCGCTGCGTAATATGCCTCGGCCATGCCCGCGATCAGGCGCACCTCGGTGATGCCGCCTGCGTGACACAGATCGGGCTGGAGAATCGACGCTGCTCGCTTCTCCAGGATCTCCCGAAAACCCCATTTTGTGAAGATGCGCTCGCCGGTGGCGATTGGCAGATGTGTGCCTCGGGCAATGTCTGCCATCACGTCGACGTTCTGACACTGGATGGGCTCCTCGACGAACATCGGCTGGTGCGGTTCCAATGCCTTGATCAGCAATTTGGCCGTCTGAGGGCTGATCGCGCCGTGGAAGTCGATCCCAATGTCTGCCTCCTTACCGGCGGCATCACGCAGGGAAGCAAAGTGTTCGGCGGCTCGCTCGATGAAGTCCGGCGTTTCCACAATCCTGGCAGGACGTCTCTTGAACACGCCTGTCTTGAATGCGTTGAATCCCTCTTCTGCGCACTGACGAATAGTATCTGGCGAACTCGCGTGTGCGTAAACGCGTACGCGGTTGCGCGTTGGTCCGCCCAAGAGTTCGTAGACCGGCACGCCCAATGCCTTACCCTTGATGTCCCACAACGCCATGTCGATGCCACTGATCACGCTGGTCAGAATGGGCCCGCCACGATAGAACGCGTGCCGATACATGGCCTGCCAATGATGAACCACGGCGCGCGGGTCCTTGCCGGTGAGATAGGATTCCAGTTCCTTGACCGCCGCGGCACACGTTTGCGGTCGGCCTTCAAGGATCGGTTCGCCCAAGCCGACGATCCCTGCATCGGTGTGGACCTTCAGGAACAGCCACCTTGGCTGAATCAACATGGTTTCTAATTTGGTGATGCGCAAGCCCCGGTTTGAGGATCCGCGCCCGCCGACATTCTCTTTCTCAGCGGCCAGCAGGGACGGCAAAACTGCGGAACTGCCCGCCGCTCCAAGAACCGAGGCCAGGAACGCGCGACGATGTGGAAATGACGATTTGGGGTCCTTCATCACGACCTCGCTATCTTGCGAAAAACAGCCAGAGACCTCATAACGGTAGTTCAGCCAATATGATACATGATTCGCCGCCTATGGACTGCACCTCACATCTGCAAATCGGCTCGGTCGAAATCGGCTTTCCCGTCGTTCAAGCCGCGTTGTCCGGCTACAGCGATTGGCCTATGCGTGTGATTGCGCGCCGGCTGGGCGCGCCGTACGCGTCGTGCGAAGTGATGCTGGATCAGTTCTTGGTGGCGATTAAGAAACGCAGTCGCATAGAGCAGATCCTTCGCACCAACGACGACGATCACCCGGTCGGCGGGCAACTTATGGGCGCCGAGGCCGGCGAGTTCGCTCGTGGTGCGCTGCGGCTGGTCGATACGGGCTTCGACGTGATCGACATCAACTTTGGGTGTCCTGTGAAGAAGGTCGTTGGCCGTTGTCGTGGCGGTTACCATCTGAGCCAGCCGAAAATCGCCTTGGACATCGTGGGCCGGACACGAGACGTTGTCCCCGCGCGTATTCCTGTGACCGTCAAGATGCGGCGCGGAATTGACGACACGCCGGAAAGCCGTGACAAGTTCTTCGAAATACTGGACGGAGCGTTTGCCCTTGGCGTTGCGGCCGTAACCGTACATGCCCGCACGGTCCAGCAACGTTACATTGGTTCCAGCCACACAATGTTTCTCGCCGAAGTCAAGCAACATGTGGGCGACCGCACGATCCTTGGCAGCGGCGACCTGTTCTCGGCGCAGGATTGCCTGGACATGATGAACGTTACGGGCGTCGATGGCGTCACGGCAGCTCGCGGCGCGATCGGCAATCCCTGGATATTCCAGCAAGCACGGGCGTTGGCGGCCGGCCAACCGCTGCCGCCTGCGCCCAGTCTTCACGAGCAGCGAGAAATCATCCGTGAGCACTATCGTTTGGCCGAGGAACTGTATGGCCCACGTCGTTGTGGGCCGTTGATGAGGAAGTTTGGTATCAAGTACGCCGCGATGCACCCTCAGTACGAGTTGGTACGCACGGCGTTTGCGGAAATCCGATCGCGCGAGGACTGGGATGGCGCTTTGGACCGTTGGTACGCCGAGGACCTGCCGGGGCAGTACCCGCCACGAGAGGTCCATCGAGTCCAAGGTGATGGCGGGCGGGAAGATGGAAATTATTGACAAGCCGCTTCCATGTTCGCTAGCCTGAACATAACCAAACCGAATCAAACCGCACCCAATTGGGAGATACTGATGAAAGCTGAAAGACTGTGCGTTCGGTCCCTGCAGTTCACGGCAGTATGGTCTGCCATAGTTGTTCTGACATACGCCGTTCCAAGCGCAAACGCAGATGATCAAGTGGACGCCCAACGTTTGGTGCGAGAGGCAATCGAAGCGGACATGCGTGGCCAACGCGAGCAACGAGACACTGCGTTAGGCCGAGCCGTACGTATCGCACCAGACAATGCACTCGCGCGCTGGCACAGCGGTCAGCTTCAGGTGGGCGGGAAATGGACGGACCTGGCTGACGCCCAACTGCAGGCGGTATCCGAAGGACAAATTGCTCGATATCGACAGCTTCGGGACATCCACGCCACCAGTCTACAGGGGCACCGTCTGCTGGCTCGCTACTGTCGCAAGAACGCGTTGAAGGACCGGGAACGGCTGCACTGGTACGCAATCCTGCAAGCTCAGCCGAGAAACATCGAGGCGATTCGATGTTTGGGCTTGCTGCCCTATCGCGGAGCGCTGTTGACACAGGAGCAAATCGACCAACTGGAGGCAGAGGAGAAACAGTGGGGCGAGGCTAGAGGCGAATGGAGACCCAGATTGACCGCGTTAAGGACAGCGCTTGAGAAGGGGTCGACAGAGGAATGCCGAGACGCGTTGGAACAACTCCGCGCGATCGACGACCCAAGGGCGGTCTTCTTTGCCCAACAGGTTCTCTCGGGCAGATCGGATGAACTGACGTTGGAGTTGATTGCCCTGTTCGGCCGAATCGAGAATCCTTGGACGACGAATCTGCTGGTCAACCATGCAGTGATGCACGAGTCTGTCGCCGCGCGCGACGCAGCCGTTGCGTGTCTCAGAGAACGATCGTGGTTCACGTTTGTGCCGACGCTGATGGGAGCGTTGGCCACTCCGATCGAGATGTCGTATTCGGCCACGCCGATGGCCGATGGCACGTACGCGTGTATCAGCCTCTATCGCGAGGGCCCACTCGCCGAATACTCGCAACGCGACGGTTTCCGGGGACGAGGGCGGGGAGCACGTGGCCGCGCGATGTCAACCGTGGCCGCTTTCGGAGCGGCTACGATGGCAGCCAGCCGCACACAACGACAAGTGGCCATGGCAAATGCTCAGGCAGAGTCCCGAAACGAGCGAATCGACGAAGTCTTGCGCGAAATTACCGATCACGAGACAGACGGTCGACCACAGTCCTGGTGGCAGTGGTGGCAGGAGTACAACGATGTGTACGTCCCCGAGGAGAAGCCGCTTGTGGAGAGCGAGAACGAGACCGTCTACACCGCCGCCGTGACCACATGCGAGTGCTTCCTGCCCGGCACGCCTGTGTGGACGGAAACCGGACCGGAGCCGATCGAGAAGGTACGCGTTGGCGATCGAGTCCTCGCGCAGGACCCGACAGCCGGCGAGCTTGCCTACAAGCTGGTTCTGCAGACAACGGTGCGCCCCATCGGCCAAACGGTGCGTGTGGGCGTGGACGGCGAGGATATCTACGCGACCAACGGGCACCCGTTTTGGGTCGTGGGTAAAGGCTGGCGAATGGCCCGGAAACTGGAACCCGGCTGGCGACTGCACACGCCAAACGGGTCGCGCACGATCACCCATGTCGAGGAAGGCCCCGAGTCGAGAGCCCATAATATGATGGTGGAAAACTTCCGTTGCTTCTTCGTCGGCAGCGACAAGATCCTGGTCCACGACAACACGGTCCGCCGCCCGACAGCCGCTCTGGTACCGGGAGTAGGTCGGCAATAAGTGCCCGCTCACGGTTTGGCGGAGTTGGGGCGCATGGGGATCGTCTTTCGTTCGCCGGTTGCGTCGGATTCTTCAGCGTCGGCTTCCGGAATGTGCCGCCGGGACTTAGAATGCCCGGTGCGAATGCTTGCCCGGCCGGTTGATGACGTCCAACTTTCCACGATTCTGATTTGCCGGAAGGGGGTGGGAGATGTCTGCTGAATATGAAAGCATTGCCTGTGATGTCCAGGACGGAGTGGCTCGGATTACGTTGAATCGACCGCCGCTGAATATTCTGAACATCGTAATGATGAAGGAGATCAACTCGGCGCTGGAGTCGCTCGATTCGAGGGATGACGCCAAATTGCTGGTGATCGACCACGACGGGAAGGCGTTTTCGGCCGGCGTGGATATCAAGGACCACACCGCCGACAAAGTGGAAGAGATGATTGATGTCTTCCACCGAATATTCCGGCTGCTCAACGCGCTGGAATTGCCCACGCTGGCAGTTGTCAAAGGAGCGGCTCTGGGCGGTGGCTGTGAGCTTGCCACGTTTTGTGACATGGTCGTTGCCTCTGAAAAGGCCTCGTTCGGTCAGCCGGAAATCAAAGCGGGCGTCTTCCCGCCCATCGCCGCGGTTATCTTTCCCTACTTGATCGGCCGCAATCGCGCGCTCGAACTGACCCTGACCGGCGAGGTGATCGAGGCCGAGGAGGCGGAGCGGATTGGTCTGATCAACCGCGTGTTCCCGGTCGAAGGCTTCGCCGAGAAGGTGGACGAGTTCATCACCAAGCTCACGTCAATGAGCGCTCCGGTGCTGAAACTGGCAAAACGCGCGGTAGACCGGTCGTTGTATGTGAGCGTCGACGAGGCGATATCGAGAGTCGAGGAGATCTATCTCGGAGACCTCATGCAGACAGAGGACATCCACGAAGGCCTTGCCGCGTTCATGGAAAAACGCAGACCGGAATGGAAGAACCAGTAAGAGCAGGCATGTGGAGCGCCGCTCCTCATCCCAAGTGAGGCAGTGGGGCTTTGCCCCAAGTGGTGCCGGGCTTTTCCACCGTGTAGTAGACTCTGATATCCTCGGTGTCCTCGAGGACGCGAGGGACCACTTGGACCGGCATTCCGATTTGGATCTCTTCGTCCCGGATTGTGTCGCCGAACCAGCCTAACGCCCGGCCGCCTTCGGCCAGTTCCACCACGGCGACAGTGTAAGGCACCTCGTTGTCGAACCCCGTGGGTGCGGCGTCGATCCTCGTGTAGGTGTACAGCGTCCCCTCGCCGCTGTATTCTCTGAAGGCGTAGTTGTCGGACATGCACTGGGGACAGTCTGCCCGCGGTGGAAACGTCTGAAACCCACAATCCTGGCAGACCGAGCCCATTAACCGTCCGTCCTTCAAGTGAACGGCAAAGTCCTGGACCTTGGAGTACGGGACGAAACTGACCTTTCCGAACCAACTGAACACGGTCTACTCCCTCCGGAAAACGTGCACGAAGGTGTACTGGCCGATGCCGCCTACGTTGTGAGTCAGCCCAACATCCGCGTCCGGCACTTGACGCTGCCCACAACGGCCGCGCAGTTGGGACACAATTTCGTAGGCCATCGACACGCCCGTAGCGCCGATGGGATGTCCTTTCGCTTTGAGACCACCATCCACATTCACTGCGGTCTGGCCGCCGATGTACGATCGCTTCTCCTCGATGAATGGCCCGCCCTGACCTTTCTCACAGAAGCCCAGATCCTCATAGGCCATGATTTCGGCGATGGTGAAGCAGTCGTGGACCTCGGCCACTTTGATGTCCCGCGGCGTGACTCCCGCTTGCTCGTAGGCCTGCTTGGCAGCTTCCTGTGCTGACGAGAGGCCGGTGAGGTCGGGGCGCTTGAGTACGGACATGCTGGCCGTGGCACAGCCCACTCCGTCCAACCAAACCGGCTGGTCGCACACGGCTTTGGCCCTCTCCTCAGACGCCAGGATCAGGCAGGCTGCTCCGTCGGCGTTGGCGCAGCAGTCGTAGATGCAGAAGGGCGATGCCACGGGATCGGAAGCCAACGCCTTCTCCAACGTGATCTCTTTCTGAAACAACGCGTTGGGATTCATGGCACCGAAATGATGGTTCTTGATCGCCACCTGCAGCAAGTTCTCATGCGTAGTGCCGTACTTGTGCATATGGCGATTGGCGAACATGGCATAGTAGCCGGGGAACGTGGTGCCGAAGACCGATTCCCATTGCACATCACCAACACGACCCATTAGAGCCAGGATTTCGGGAGTCTCCAACTCGGTCATCTTCTGGCAGCCGATCACGGCTACCACTTCGTGCAATCCAGATTGGATGGCCATGTATGCGGTGCGGATAGCGGCGCTGCCCGACGCGCACGCAACCTCGGTCAGCCACGTGGGTTTGGGGTTCAGGTTCAGGTATTCCTGGACCACTCCAGCTACAGAGCGCTGTTTGTGGTACTCGGGCACGGCCGCGATGACCGACGCATCCAACTCGTCACGCGAAATGCCGGCGTCACTCATGGCTATGCGGAATGCCTCAAAGGCAAGCTCTTGGACCGTCGCATCGCTGCGACGGCCGAATCTTCCGTGTCCAATCCCGATGACGCCGACTCGTGCCATGAAATCCACCTCCGGTGAATGACCAATGACCAACAGGCAGAGAATCTGGAAACTTGAACTACGAAACCTGGAACAACTCGCTAATTGTGAACTCGCCGCGTCGTGCCCGTTTTATCGTTACTCCCATGATGCATCCGCCATTCACATATTGGTCATTGGTGCTTGGCCATTCGGCATTTCCTAAATGTACTGTCCGCCGTCGATCTTGATCACCTCGCCGGTGATATGCCGGGACAGGTCAGAGCAGAGAAACGCTACCATGTGAGCCACATCTTCGGGCGTGGCAAAACGTCCCACCACGGTTTCATCCAGGGCCTTGGCCTGGAATTCCATGGGGATTTTCTTCATCATCTCAGTCAGCACCATGCCTGGGGCGATGACATTGACGTTCACGTTGAATCGCCCTAATTCTCTGGCCAGCGTCTTCGAGAGGGCAATCTCCCCGCCTTTGGACGCGGTGTAGTTAGCCTGGGCGAACTTTCCTCGCAGGCCGTTGATGGATGAGATATTGACGATCTTCCCGTACTTTTGCTCCTTGAAGACCAAAGCTGACGCTTTGTTGTAGTTGAAATAGCCTTTCAGGTTGACCGCGATCACTTGGTCCCACTGCTGCTCGGTCATTTTCCAGATCACGCCGTCCCAGGTGATCCCGGCGTTGCAGACCAGTATGTGCAGCCCACCGAAGGTCTCCGCCACCTGCAATACCATCTCTTCCGCGTCGTCATAGCTGGAGACATCAGCTTTCACAGCCAGGCCTTTACGGCCCATGCTTTCGATCTCCGCCACCACCGCCTTGGCTTCCGTATCGTGTCGGCGGTAGTTGATGGCGACGTTGGCGCCTTCGCGGGCGAGTTCCAGAGCGATGGCACGCCCAATTCCCAGGCTGCCGCCCGTGACGATCGCCCCTTTGCCGGCCAGTCCGAGGTCCACGATGCTGCCTTTCTTTTGCCTAGACGTTTAGGGCCGATTTCTTGGGGCATACCGTTCGTAGTCCCGCCTTCCATCAGTATGACCGCCACCTGTCAACCGCCAATGTTAACGTGCAAAAATCGCCAAGTGAATCCCCGAGGGTTGTAGCATGGCAAAATGGACGCGATAATATTCTCGCTGGTAGTCGACGCCTCTACACGTCATGACTACCGCGCACCACGGACAGGCGACGCGCAGCCGCGCCCAAGCCTCCCGCACACCTGGCAATCCCGCCCGCGGGCAGCATGTCGATTCGCAAAGGAGGGCCGTCAGGAATGATCGAGATGTTCAAGGAATGGTACGACGTCCGCCACGAGTACGCGAAGCAATGGAAGACAAAGACCGGCGGAAAGGTACTCGGCTACTTCTGTACTTACGTACCCGAAGAGATCCTATACGCCGCCGACGTGTTGCCGGTCCGCATACTCGGCAGCCACGAGCCACAGAACGTGACCGAACCGCACATCTTCGGAATGTTCTGTCCGTTCTGCCGGGACTGTCTCGCCCAAGGGCTGCAGGGCCGTTACGACTACCTGGACGGAATCATGATCGCCCAGAGCTGTTTGCACGTACGCCAAGCGTACACGAGTTGGGATCTCCACATCCCGACGGAATTCAGCTACTACCTGCCAATGCCTCATCACGTGCAGAGCGCGCGTGCAGTGCCGTTCGCTCGGGCCGAGTTTGAGATCTTCAAGAACAAGGTCGAAGAATGGACCGGCAAAACGATCACCGACGACGACTTGAAACGCGGCATCGAGATCGTCAACCGCGATCGGGCCCTGATGAAGCAAGTATACGAGTTGCGCAAGAAAGACGGCGTTCCGTTGACGGGGCTCGAAGCCATGCACATGGTCGTATCGAGCCAGATGACAGACAAGACCGAACACGCTCGCATTGTGGAGGGAGTCCTGCGAGAACTGCAGACCCGGTCGATCGACCGCTCGACGGGCACGCGTCTGATGATTCTGGGCAGCGAAGATGACGATACCGAGTTTGTCGCGATGGTCGAAAGCCTGGAGGCGACGATCGTCCAGGACGACCATTGTACGGGCACGCGGTATTTCTGGGATGAAGTGACGCCGAACGGCGATCCGATGACGGCGATTGCCAAACGCTATGTGACGAGGGTTCCCTGTCCTACTAAGGACTGGCCCCAGCGTCAACGAATCGAGCGGATACTCCAACTCGCCGAAGAGTGGAGCGTGGAAGGCGCGATTATCATCCAGCAGAAGTTCTGTGATCCCCATGAGCTGGATATACCCGCTATCCGCAAGGCGCTTGAGGATTCCGGCGTCAAGACGCTGTTCCTCGAATTAGACGTGACCGTGCCGGTGGGACAGTTCAAAATCCGCGTCGAGGCGTTTCTCGAGATGTTGGCCGAGGATGACCTTTTTTAGAGCCTGATTCAGCACGGCTGTGCCGCGTAGGAGGGAGTCTTTTCCCATGGCCAAGTACAAAACGGAAAAGCTGAAGATCTGGGACAGGGCCAAGAATCTGCGTCACCGGGCTTACGAGGACTATGCCAGGGCGCACGAAAGGGGCGGACTCCGGTGGGCCGGCGGCGCTTGGACGTTGGACGCCATCCCCCGTGGTCTGGGGGATGACGTCTGGTCGATCACCTCCGAGCCCTACGGTGCTTCTGTCTCTTTCGACAAAGAATTCTCGATGCGCTGTCTGGAGGCAACCGAGAAGGCCGGCTACGTGCGCGACCTGTGTTCGTACATGCGAAATTACTGGGGAAGCATCCTGCTGAACGAGTTTGTTTTCCCTGACATTTCCAAGGAGTTCCCCAAACCCGACTTCGTCTTCCAGGACCACATTTGCTGTAGCCATGCTAAGTGGTACCAAGTGGTTTGTGATCTGGAGCCGGGCCTTCCCATGTTCTGTATCGACGTGGGCTGTGCCCCGGCGATGCAGGCCGACGGCGATCAATTCCAGTACGTCCCCATACCGAAGCATGCAGTCGACTACGTTGTCGGCCAATGCCTGGACGGGATCGAGTGGCTGGAAGAGGTTACCGGGCGTTCGTACCAGGACGAACTGTTGCGCAAAGCCATCTGGAACCACATGCGATCCACGTCAAACTGGGCGAAGATATGTGAGCTGCAGAAGAGTATTCCCGCTCCGCTCGACGAAAAGACCATGTACTCGCTGTACGTCTTCGGCACGCTCGGCAAAGCGAGCCAGTTGGGCGCCGATTTCTACGACGAAATCCTGGAGGAGGTGACCGACCGCGTCGAGCGCGGTATCGCGGCCTGTGCGAACGAACACACGCGAGTGATGAGCGACACTCAGCCGCCGTGGGGCTTCCTGAAGGTCTTTCGCTACCTCGAACAATACGGGTGCGTTTCGATCGGCTCGTTGTATACCTTTGGCTTGATCGGCCAGTGGGAGCTGAAACCGGACGGCACGTGGGGAGCGAAGACGATGCCTCCGTCGATCGACGCCATCCCCACCGACCGCGAAGCGATGCTTGAGATGTATGTTGAATGGGAGTTCAACAAACCTGAGTGGCAACACTTCTACCATCCGGCGTTGAAGAGCGCCATGATGCTGAAGGTCGCTCGCGAGTGGCAATTGGACGGCATCATGCTCCACTACAATCGCGGGTGCGAAGGCCTGTCGCTCGGCATCGCCGAAAACCGGCTCGCACTGCAGGCTGCCGGATTCCCCGTGATGACCTTCGAGGGCAACATGGGCGACGAGCGCGAGTTCGACGAGGCGCGTACCGTGTCCCGCATCGACGCGTTCATGGAGACACTTGGCGTCCGGAAGGACTAGCGAACTCCGTCCACCACGGAGGAAAAGGAGATACCTGTATGATCACGGCGGGAGTGGACTGCGGGTCCAAGAACGTGAGAGTGGTCATCCTCAAGGAAGGCCAGATTGTCGGAAAAGCAACGGTTCTGGCGGGGATGGATGCCTCGGTTGCCGCCGAACAAGCCTATGATGAAGCTCTCTCCGAGGCGGGTTTGGCGCGCGACGCGGTTCAGAAGGTTGTGGCCACTGGAGCCGGTCGGCCGGAAGCTCACTTCAACGACGATACTGTCACCGAGGTGGGAGCCGATGCGCGTGGGGCACATTTTCTCTATCCCGATGTTCGCACGGTCGTCGACGTGGGAGCCGAGGAAGGGCGGGCCATTAAGGTAACTGCCGAGGGAAAGGTTGCCGACTTTGCCATCAACGAGAAATGTGCGGCGGGTGCCGGCGCGTTCACCGAAGCTATGGCGCGGGCTCTGGAAGTTCCGCTACACGAACTCGGCGAACTCAGCCTGGAGAGCACCGAGGCTATTCCCATTAACGCTCAGTGTGCCGTGTTCGCCGAAAGCGAAGTGGTCAGCCTGGTTCACCGAAAAACCTCCAAACCCGACATGGCGCGAGCCATTCACGACGCCATTGCCGACCGAATCACGTCGATGGTCCGGCGCGTGGGCGTCGAGGAGAAGATCGCGCTGATCGGTGGCGTTGCCAGGAACGTCGGCTTCGTGAAATCCCTGGAAGAAGACCTTGAGACGACGGTACTCATACCCGACGAACCCGAGTTTGTCGGTGCCCTAGGCGCCGCGATCGTGGCCGCCGACCTCGTTTAACCGCGACCCAGCGGGGAGCGTGTCCGCCGCGCGCTCCCCGCTGGGTCGCGGTTAAACGATTTCCTTGGGAGCAACAGGCAACCGCTGGATCGACAAGGAACGACGCGATGGTAACGGACACGGCAAAAGGTACCGAGTACTGGCGATGGACCGAAGCCCGCTGGACCAACCCCGATCTTGACTGGAAGGACGCCGAAGTCATCTCCGCCGGTGTGGATGTCGGAAGTGTTTCCACTCAAGCTGTCGTCATGGTCGATGGGCAACTGTATAGCTACTCGAACATGCGAACGGGCAGCGACTCGCCCGAAAGCGCGAACAAGGCCATCGAGTGGGCCTTCGAAGGCACCGGACTTTCGTTGGACAAGATTCACGCATCGGTAGGCACAGGCTACGGCCGAGTCAACGTGCCGTTCGCCACGAAGGCGATCACGGAAATTGCCTGTCACGCGCGCGGCGGCAACTTCATGTACGGCCCCAGCGTCCGCACCATCCTGGACATGGGCGGCCAGGACTGCAAGGCCATTCATTGTGACGAGCGAGGCAAGGTAACGGCCTTTTTGATGAACGACAAATGCGCCGCCGGCACGGGTAGAGGCATGGAAGTCTTCGCTGACCTGCTTGCCGTCCACATCAACGAAGTGGGCGAGATGAGTCTCCAAGTGGACGAAGAACCGCCACCCGTCTCGAGCACTTGCGTGGTCTTCGCCAAAAGCGAGGCTGCGGGGCTGCTGCGCGAAGGCTGGCCCAAGGAGAAGGTCCTTGCGGCTTACTGCTCTGCCATGGCACACCGAGTGGTAACTCTGATTGAACGCGTTGGCGTCGAGAAGGAGTTTGCCATTACCGGCGGCATCGCCAAAAACCGCGGTGTGGTCACGCGTCTGGCCAAGGAACTGAACGTCGAACCGCTCACAACCGACATGGACACTCAGATCGCCGGTGCCCTTGGCGGCGCCCTTTTCGCTAAAGCACTGTACGAGAAGAAAATGAAGAAGAAGTGACACGAGCCGCAGCCGAACGTGGGGCACGATTCCATCGTGCCGAGGCACGTTGGAAACGTGCCCCACGAAATGCTCGCTGAAATACCGGAGGGAGCGATGTTAGCCAACTACGGCTACAAGGACGGTGCGGGTGATTTCTTCATCACCGTCGATACGGACAAATGCACGGGCTGCGGTGACTGCGTCGAAGTGTGCCCTGCAGGTGTCTTAGAGATGGTGGAGGACGAGTTTGACATCGAGGCGGAGACTCCGATCGCCGCTGTGGCCAACGAGCACGCCAAGAAGATCAAGTACTCATGCGGACCGTGCAAACCCGCACAGGGCTACACGACGGCGGACCTGCCGTGTGTGAAAGCCTGCGAGCCCGGAGCGATCGACCACTCGTGGTAACGTGACAGAGATCCGTCTCACCATTGACGACCATGATGTGACCGCAGAAGCGGGAGCTTCGATTCTTGATGCGGCTCGCGCAGCGGATATCTACATCCCGGCGCTCTGCCACCACCCGGAACTGGCCTGCGCGGAGGAGCTAACCGGCGCGCCGTTCGTCTACCGCGGCACCGAACGTATTGAAAGCGATGATCCCGCGGCAGTGTGGGATGGCTGCGGCATTTGCGCCGTGGAGTTCGCTGGTCAACCGGACTTGTGCCGAGCCTGTTCGACCGAGGTCGCCGACGGGATAGTCGTCATCACCGACTCCGAGAAAGTTCTGGCCCACCGTCACGAGAAGCTATCCTCCTTCCTCGCGGATCACCCTCATGCCTGTTTGACCTGCGCGCAACAGGAAGGCTGCAGCCGGACGCAGTGTTCTGCCAACGTGCCGGAAGAGGAACGGTGCTGCGAGCTACTTGGATCCTGCGAGTTGCAGCGGTTGGCTCAGTTTGTCGGGATACCACCAAACTTACCGAGGTACCAGCCGCGCGGGCTGCCGCATGTGACCGACGAGCCGCTATTCGATTGGAACACCGAGCTTTGCATCGGATGCTTGCGTTGCGTTCGGGCGTGCCGAGACCTGCGCGGCGTGGGAACGCTCTCCTTCGTGATGAAGGACGGCCTACCAATCGTGGGCACGACGGATGCCCCGTCACGAGCCGAAAGCCATTGCCGCTTCTGCGGTACCTGCGTGGAAGTCTGCCCAACCGGTGCCCTCACGGACAAGACCCGCGCGGTGGGCGACGAACGCGATCGCGTGCTTGTCCCGTGCCGCAGTAGCTGCCCGGCGGGTGTCGACATTCCCCGATTCGTCCGCCACATCGCCCGCGGGGAGTACGACAAGGCCATTGCCGTCATCCGGCAGAAACTCCCGTTTGCGTTCGCCCCCAGCTACATTTGCTTCCACCCGTGCGAAGACCAATGTCGTCGAGGGCTGGTCAACCGACCGATCGCCGTCTGCCAGTTGAAGCGATTCGTTGCCGATCACGACACCGGCCAGTGGCATGCCCGACAAGAGAGACTGCCAGCGACCGGCAAACGTGTCGCGGTAGTCGGCTCAGGTCCCGCAGGTCTGTCCGCCGCCTTCTACCTGGCCAAGCAAGGGCACGCGGTGACGGTTTTCGAGTCGCTCCCAGAACCGGGTGGCATGCTTCGCGTGGGGATTCCCGAGTTTCGTTACCCGCGCGAGCTTTTGCAGAAGGACATCGACGACGTGAAAGCCGCGGGCGTGGAGATCCGATGCAATTGTCCGATTGCCGATGGTACTGCGTTTGAAGAACTCGCTGGCGAATACGACGCTGTGCTGCTCGCAACCGGCGCACACCTACCCAAACGCATCGACGTTCCAGGAAGAGACCTCGAAGGCGTGTATTGGGGCGTGGAATTCTTGCGCGAGCAGGCTCTAGGACAGTACCAGCCGGATGCATTCCGTGACCAACGTATGGTGGTGATCGGCGGTGGGAACGTGGCCGTCGATGCCGCGCGTGTGGTCCGGCGTCTAGGGACCGACGACGTGCGCGTCGTTAGCCTTGAGCCGCCCGAAGATCTACCGGCCTACGAATGGGAAGTGGAAGATGCCGCCGAGGAAGGCATCGGATTCTTGAGTGGCTGGGGAGTCAACGAGATCAAAGGCGAGACCGGCAAGGTCAGCGGTGTGGTCCTGAAACGATGCACGCGCGTGTTCGATGACTCGGGGCGTTTCAGCCCCGTGTATGATGAAAGCCAAATCCGTGAGGAGGCTGCGGACGCGGTCATACTCGCCATCGGTCAGGATCCGTCATCGGTTGCCTTCGAGGCGTGCGGCCTCCGTCCCGACGGAACCATCACCGCAGATGAAACCACGCTGGCCACGAAGACGCCCAAGGTGTACGCGGCCGGCGACGTCGTCAGCGGCCCGGCAAGCGTGATCGAGGCGATCGCCATGGGCCGCAAGTCGGCCAGCGAAATCGACAAGGCCCTCGGTGGCGACGGGGACGTTGACGAAGAACTTCTGGACGACGAACCGCCGAACCACCACGTTGGCAAGGTGGAGCATTTCGCCGAACTCGACCGCGTCGTTCCTCCCAGAGCCGAAATAGCCGAATGCGTCGACTCGTTCGCCCTGATCGAGCAAGCCTTCAGCCAGGAAGACGCAGTACAGGAGGCGGGCCGGTGCTTGGCCTGCGATCTAAGAGTTGCCCTAGAAAGCGTCGCCCCGGCGCCTCGCACAGAGACCGTCCTCGAACTCCTGCCTGCAGTCGTCGAAAGCCTACCCGATTTGGAGGGCGTCTATCAGCTCTTCGACGAAGAGAAGAACGTCCTCGCCATCAAGGGAGTCATGAACCTCAAGGAAGCCCTCTTGGAGGTCCTGGAGGATAACGAAAGGGCGCGATCTTTCGTCTATGAGCAGGAACCCATGTACACCAAACGCGAAAGTGAACTCATCCAGCAATACCTCCACGAGCACGGAGAGCTACCCGGCGGCGGAGATGACGAGTTGGACGACTTGTTTTGAGATCACCATGACACGGGAACAAGAACTTCTCGGCCAAGGCTGGGAAAAGCGGACGACGTACGACGAACCGCGGTTGAGCGAAATGGCCGAGATGTATGCAGAACTGGGCCTCGAAGTACGTATCGAGCCGTTCGACCCCACCGACCAACCAGACTGCGCCGAATGTATGCGTCAACAGCCGGAACGATACAAGACCATCTACGTGCGCAGACAGACCGAATAGATGTGTCGGAGGCCGGCGTTCAGTCCTTTTGCCGTTTCAAGACCAACAAGAAATTCGAGCCCTTGCTGGTGAATTCGGTGGGCCGCTCTTTTCCCGGTGTGCTTACACACCACTTGAGAGTGTCACCTTCCAGCGAGTAGATCCCCAAGTAAGTCTGGCCCTTTCTGCGACCTTTGGAGTGAGCTGCATCCATTCTCCATGGTTTCTTCGTCAGGTCCAGCTTGAACGTTCCTTCGCCAAGGTCCCGTTTCTCGTCCTTCCTGCCCTTAATGAGATCAGTAGTGATGGTGAGTTTGTGACCTGTTGCGCCGTTTTCCACACGTCCCTTCCACGTTCCCACGAGCTTCTTTCGCGCTTCGGCGTCTTCTTCCGCCGCAACTGCGGATTGTGCTACGGCAATGATGAAAACAAGGGTGACGAATCTCATCGCTTGCTCCTTTTCGGTTGATGGAGAACACATAGATAGGTTCGTCCAAGATACTCCACCTGCCAATCCAAACCCCAATGTCGGGTCATTGTAGATGTTCAAGATTCCGTTCGCAAACAAGAACGTCGGCGGCCGAGAAGGACCGTCGATTTGGGCAGTTGAAAACACATTGAATTATGCCACACCGCCGCTGTCTATCCTTGAAATGCCCTGACATTCGCCTAAAATCGCCCACACAGCTCACAGGTTCTCACTGGATCGAGCCAAACGAAGTTCTTACCCCAAGGGGGCGCTCACATGGTCGAAAGTCAACCGTTCGCTGAAGCAACGGCAGAAAAACTCGCAGAGGCGGACGTTATCATGGCGATCGGGCAGGGTGATCGCCAGGCACCGAAGGTTCTTGTCGGCCGTAAGCAATTCGTCAGCGCCGCATCGAACCCGGCAATTGCCGCTGAGACCAAGATTCTGCGTGTTGAAATCACCAGCGAGGAAGAACTCGGAGAACTGAAGGATCGGGTCAAAGAGGCCAAAGGCGAATTGGATCCGGGTATCGAGTGAGGATTGGAGGACAGCCAACAAGCGGTTTCAAAACCGGGAGGGCAGGCTCCCGCCGAGCCGAAAACACGGGAAGACACGGCTCAGCAGGAGCTTCGCCCTCCCGAGAATCAGTTTTGAAATGCCTTTAACGAAGGCTGTTCTCGTCGGGGCCGACTACTCATCGTCGCCCGTTTTCCCGTGGGCGCGTGCTAGTATTTCTTCGAGGAGTTCGTCGCCCCAGACCTGACCTTCGGCCAGACGTCGCCGCAACAGCAGGAAGTCGACCTCGCGGCAAGCTTTGGTTCCTTCGTGGAAAGCGCGGAAGCCGGCGCGACCTTCGGTCATCATGTTCAGTGCCAGCCAGGCCCGGTTGCTTTCTTTGTTCTTGTTCCAGTGATCCAGTTTGTGCTTGCGCACGCTTTCGATAGTCTTGGTCAGACAGCCGGGCACGGTCATGGCAAGCGAATAGATCATCGCATCCACTGCGCGGCCCAACGGGCTGAGATCCACTTCGCCTCCCGACATCAACTCCTTGCCGGCTGCTCGCTCTTCTCCCTTCTTGAACTCGCCATAAACGATCTGACCTTGATCGTCGATCCAGCGGTCGGTGATCGCAAACGGATTCGGGACGAACGCACCGTCCACTTTCAGGGCGGGTACAATCTTGGTCAGTAGACCGAGGCGATAGGCCTTGTGTGCGCTCCAGTGCTCGCAGAGCGTGCAGCTTTCCATGGCAGCCTCGATTCCGACAAACAGAGGCAAGAAGTCGGTGCTGCCGCCGTCGGGGGCTGAACCGTGTTTCGGTCCGGCTTGGCCGATCAGCGCTAGATCCTGGGCGATCGAGAAATCGCAGGCCATACCAATCTCCTGGCCTCCGGCAATTCGCATCCCGTTCACGCGGCAGATGACCGGCTTGTCGCAATGCAGGATCGCGCTGACCATGTCGTTGAACAAACGCATGTATTGCCGGTACTCTTGCGGTCGACCCGCGTAGTACTCGGCGTATTCGGCTGTGTTCCCGCCGGTACAAAACGCGCGATTCCCTGCGCCGGTGAAGACCACGGCGACGCAGGCTCGGTCGTTCGAGGCCCGCCGCATGCCGAGGATCACACCCTTGACCATATCGGTGGTGTAGGAGTTCAGTTGCTTGGGGTTGTCCAGCGTGATCTGCACTGTGTGCAGCCCTTGGACGACCTCGCCCGCGGGGTCCTTCAAAGGAGTTTCCTCATAGCGGATCCCTGGGCACTCGCAGCTTTCGGTCAGGTTGTGGTTTTTGAATTCCATCGGTTCACGCCTCCGGTACAAGAATTACCCGGTTGGACACGCGATGGGCGTGTTGGCCCTCGAACGTTTCGTTGATAGTGGCAAGCGGCCGGCGTTCGACGAACGGCTCCAGGGCCACCTTGCCCGAAAGCACCAAATCGAGGACTGCCGGGTAGTGTTCGGGCAGGCAACCCCAATTCCCCTCAGCCGTCGCGTGGAAGGCCATTAGGTTGGATAGCCGCAATTCCACTTTAGCTGGTGTGTATCCGACTACGGCGAGGTAGCCGCCGTGTCCGAGCAGGCCGAATGCAGTGGATTGGCCTTGTGGTGTCCCTGATGTCTCAAAAATCCGCTGTCGCCAAGTGGGAATCCCGTGCTCTTTGGATAGGTTGCGCACTTGCCCGCGCAACTCCTTGAAACCCAACTGGTCGGGCCGGAGCGTCAACGAAGCCCCATGCGAGGCTAAGAGATCCAATCGCTCCTGGTTGATGTCCAATGCAGCCACGACCGCTCCCAAAGCTGCCGCGATCTGGACCCCGAATCCGCCGATCCCTCCGGCACCGACGAACACCGCCAAATCGCCAGCTTCCAAACCACTGCGTAGAATCGCCTGGTACGGCGTGGAAACGGCATCGGCGATCACGGACAATGCGGTCAGATCCAAGCCTTGTGGGTTCTTGGTTTGATCGCTCAGATCCGGCACCGGACAGAGACCACGGACCGGCGCTCGCATGTGAGTGGCGAACCCTCCGTGGACGTCGCAGCCCAGAAAGATCTGTTTCGGACAAATCGCCCCTCGGCCCGATTCACATGCCTCGCAAGCCCCGCAAGGAGTCACCGCAGCGACGATCACCTCGCGGCCGATCCAGGATTCGGCCCCATCGCCAGCCTCGACCACACGACCGCTGACCTCGTGGCCGAGGGTCAGCGGGAACGGGTGACGCGTCGGCACGCCGTCGTAATAGAACCCCAAGTCGGTGTGGCACACGCCGCATCCGGCGACCTCCACGAGCACTTCGCCCGCTTCCGCTACTTCGCCCCGCTCTTCCAGGACCATCGGTTCGCCAGGCGATTGGACCATCCAGGATTTGACACGCATGGCTGTTCCTCCGGTTGAAGCAGCGGGAGTCAGGCAGGAAGGACTTATCTGCGGGGTTATTCTCTGAGCTTGTACCGTTGTGTCTTCCCCGTTGCCGTCTTCGGCAATTCGGTAACAAACTCGATCCAGCGAGGGAATTTGTAGACGCCAATCTTCTCTTTTACGAACTTCTTCAATTCCTCCGTCAACTCGTCGGACCCTTCATACCCCTCCTTGAGCATGATGTAGGCTTTGGGCTTGATCAGGTTCTCCTTGTCCTCAACACCCACAACGCCGCTTTCCAGCACGGCCGGATGTTCGATCAGGCAGTTTTCAATCTCGATGGGCGATACCCAGATACCGCCGACTTTCAGCATGTCGTCCGAGCGGCCCTGATACCAGAGGTAGCCGTCTTCGTCCCGGTAGTACTTGTCACCGGTGCGAATCCACTGGCCCTGGATGGTGTTCTTGGTCTGCTCGTGCTTGTTCCAGTAGTAGGCGCACGTCGAATCTCCCTTGATCAGCAAGTCGCCGATCTCGCCTGTGGGCACCTCCTGGCCATTCTCATCAACAATCCGGGCTTCATAACCGGGCACGACTTCGC
This sequence comes from uncultured Pirellulaceae bacterium, assembly GCA_964623055.1. Taxonomy (GTDB): domain Bacteria; phylum Planctomycetota; class Planctomycetia; order Pirellulales; family Pirellulaceae; genus JADHUC01. Next base: position 7,496 of record CAZURK010000179.1, on the reverse strand, counting down.
CAGTCGAGCCAGGCTTGACTCGGCCTTGTCGGTTCGAGATGAAGATGTGGACGATCTCGGTCGATCCGATGCCATCCAGGATTTCCACACCGAATCGCTCCAGCCAGCGGTCGAACAAGGCAGCCGGCAATGCCTCTCCGGCTGAAACGCTCAGTCGCAGACTGGACGTATCGAAACGTTCCGCGGCGTCCTCGATTGCCAACATGCTGGCGTAAGCCGTCGGCACGCTGAAGAAGATGGACGGTTTGAATTCCTGAATGATCTCGTAAAACTTCTCGGGGTTCGGTTTGCCCGGCCACAGGATCGTTGTCGCGCCGACACGGAAGGGAAAATACAGGCCGTTGCCGAGCCCGTAGGCAAAAAACAGCTTGGCCACCGAAAAAGTCCGATCATTCTCGCTGATGCCCAGGGTCGGCTTGGCGTATAGATCGGCGGAAACGATCATGTCGTGCTGCAGGTGCACTGCGCCCTTGGGGAATGCCGTCGTCCCAGAACTGTACAGCCAGAAGCAAGCGTCGTCCTTGCTCATCATTTCCGGCGCCAATTCCGGCGAGCCGGCATCAACGAAATCACGAAACGAGACGTCGTTCGGGCCGGCCTGGCCGACAACGATGATCTTCTGCAAGTAACGTAGCTGGTCTCTGATCGGTTCTATCTGTTCCAGCAGAGGCTCGGCAATGATCAGCACGCGAGCCCGGCTGTCGTTCAGCATGTACTCGTAGCCGTGCGACTTGAGAAGCGTATTAGTAGGAATAGGTACCGCACCGACCTTGATTGCCCCGAAAAAGCTGCACACCAATTCGAACGAATCCGGCAGCAGGATCATTACCCGCTCTTCCATGCGCACGCCCAGTTCTTTCAGGGCGTTGCCGACACGGTTGGTCGTTGCCAGCACATCGTTGTACGTATAGGCGGAGCCGTCGCCGGCGTCGAAGATCGCAGTCTTCTCGCCTCGACCAGCTTCCACATTGTCATCCACCAGAACGGCGGCCGCATTCATTCGATCGGGCAGGTTCACCACCGGTACAGACATGAGTTCTCTACTTTCCAACTAACAAATCATTGCGTTCCCAGCACGTCGTACTGCCATCCGTCGGCTTCTTGTCTTCTCGCGGGCATTTGTGGGGCACGTTTCCAACGTGCCTCGGCACGATGGAATCGTGCCCCACGTATGGCTTGCGGTTAAACGTGTAGATTTCTCCAAAATCTTAACCGGCTGGCGACAAGAATGAAAGTCTGTTGACCGCAGACGATCGGGATACGCCTCGTTAAGCACGAGGCGACTGGCCGGAATCGGGAAATGTCACTCAATGCAAAATCGGCATCGTTTGATTTGCTGGCGGGATTTGGCTCGGATAGAATCTAGCGCAATGGAAACGGTATTCGGCGATCACGGGCGGTAGCCAACGCCCGAGGTGCTTCAGAGAAAGGCGTGGTGACGATGACGGCACAGTCGAAGAACGCCAAAGAAGACGTCTGGATTAACACCTCGTGCGGCGGCTGCTATGGGCAGTGCGGAATCAAGGCCCACCGAGTCGACGGCCTGCTTGTCGACCTTGTTGGGAACCCCGAAAGTCCGGCCGGCAGCGGCAGAATTTGCGCTAAAGGCGTTGCCCAGCTTATGACGCTGTACGATCCGCACCGCGTCAACTACCCGGTGAAACGGACCAATCCCGAAAAGGGCGTGGGTGTCGATCCACGATGGGAACGCATTTCGTGGGAAGAGGCGTTTGACACCATCGTGTCGAAACTGCAGGCGGCTTACGAGAAGGACCCCCGAGGGGTCTACTTCCAAGCCACGACCGTCCAGACCAGCGAGATCCGCTTTGCCGTTGTGGCTTTCATGCGGGCCTTTGGTTTCAAGAATTATTGGGTCTCCGGCGGCGGCCTGTGGTGCGGCAACGGCGCGCACTTCATGAACGGCATCACGCACGCATCCTGGTCGATCATCCCGGACTGGAACTACAACAATTACACATTGTATTTCGGCTGTTCGAAGGGCCACGGTGCAGGGCACGCGGCCTTGCAGACGGCCCAGTTCGTCGCGGACGCCCGTGCTCGGGGGATGCGGGCGGTCGTTTTCGATCCGTATCTTTCCACGCAAGCGTCCAAGGGCCACGAGTGGGTTCCGATTCGAGTCGGCACGGACGGAGCCGCGGCTTTGGGCATGGTCAATGTGATTGTGAACGAACTGGGCACCTACGATGCCGAGTACCTCAAACTGAAGACGAACGCCGCTTACCTGATTCAGTCGGATGGCCACTACAAGAGGGACGCGGAGTCTAACAAGCCGCTCGTCTGGGACGCCGAGGACGGAAAGGCGAAGACCTTTGACGACGAATCCATCAAGGATTTCGCGTTGGAAGGCGAGTATCGGGTCAATGGCTCGACGGTCACGCCGGCATTCCAACTGGTGAAGGAGCACCTGAAGAAAGAGTATCCGCTCGATAAGGTCTCGGAGATTACATCGGTCCCGGTGACAACACTCCGCCGCGTTGCCAGGGAGTTTGTCGAGCAGGCGCGGATTGGCAGCACGATCTCGATTGACGGCAAACAACTGCCGCTGCGACCGGCTGCCGCGATTTTCTTCAGGGGAAGCCAGGGGCACCGCGACTCGGGTTGGACGTGTCTGTGCATCGACCTTCTGAACCAAGTCGTGGGAGCATCCGACGTACCCGGCGGGGCCATGGGGCACGGGCCTCCGGTTTCGCAGGGGCACCCCGACACAGGCAAGCCAAATACCGTTCCGTACCCGTGCCCGGACGGTTTGATGATCGTCAAAGGCTGGGTATATGATCACAAACCTTATCCACTGCGAGACCCCGCGCCGCCTCAGCGACTCGACCTCCAGGACATGTTCCCGTGCTCGGTCTACAATGCCTTCGTCATTTGCTCGCCCGATTGGGAGAAGTACCTGGAACAGTTCAAGATCGACTATCGCCCGTCGGTGTTGATCAACTTCGGTTCCAACTCGGTCATGACGATGGGCAATGCCGAGCAGGTGACCGAAAACTTCCTGAAGAAGTTCGAGTTCGTGTTCTCGTTCAACATCTTTCAGAACGAGTTCACCGAGGCGGTTGCCGACGTGGTTCTTCCCGATGCATGTTTCCTGGAACGGTACACGCCCTGTGTCACCTTCCCGTCCGTTTTCTGCCATCCTACCGGCATGGACCACTGGGTATGGCAAATTCGCCAGCCGGTTCTCGAACCGCTGTATGAGCGTCGCGACTTCAACGAAGTCATGCTCGAACTGGCGGACCGATTGGGCATCAAAGGCAAGTACTACGACGCGATCAACCAGATCATCCCGGTTCGCTACGGCGGAGAAATGGGCGAACAGTACAAGCTCGACCCCAACGGCGACCACTCGTGGCAGGACATTTGCGACCGCGTGCTGCGAGACCGCCTAGGTGACGACAAGGGGCTGGAAGCGTTGAAGGAAACGGGCTTGGTGAAGTGGCCCACCAAGGTGGAAGAGATGTACTGGCGGTGGTTCGTGCCCGTGAGGGTGCCGATCTACTTCGAGTATTTTCTTGAGGGAGGTAGGAAGCTCAAGGACCTTCTCAGACAGTTCGGGCGCGAGGACATGTTCGACATCGACTCGTTTTTCACGCCATTGCCGGGTTGGCACCCCTGCCCCTCGCACACGCAGGAGAATCCGGACTACGATATGTGGGCCTTTTGCTGGCGACCCTCGTTCCATACACAGTCTTCTTCACAAAACAACCCCTGGTTGGACGAGATTTCCGTGAATGATCCGTTCGTCTACCTGATCCAGGTCAACGAGGAGACAGGAAAGCGGAAGGGACTCAAGGACCGGGACCTCGTCTGGGTCGAAAATCCAAACGGGAAGAGGATCAAGGGCGCGGTCACGCTAGTTCAGGGTGTGCACCCCGAGCACGTGTGCATCGCTGGATGTCATGGCCACTGGGCCAAGGGAACACCCATCGCGAAAGGCAAGGGCCAATTCTTCGACGACCTGACGATCATCGACGAGGCACACACCGATCCGTTGACGCAAGGTCAGGATGCCTGCGTAAAGGTGAAGATCTACAAAGCGTGAGGACGCGGCATGAGCACGACTACGGCTACGATACGCTACGGATTTGTTATCGACTTGAAGCGGTGCTATGGCTGTTACTCGTGTACTGCGGCGTGCAAGGCGGCGAACCACACGCCGCAGGGCATTGACTTTGCCAAATGCCTGCAAGCCGAAATCGGCACCTACCCATCCGCACTTCGCCAGATGCTGCCGACGCTGTGTATGCAGTGCGAGAAGCCGGAATGCTTGTACGTGTGTCCCACGGGAGCCACGAAACAAGACGAAAATGGTATCGTCACCGTCGACCGCGACCTGTGCATGGGCTGTAAGTACTGTATGCAGGCCTGCCCTTACGGCCAGCGTCACACGGTGCCGGAATGGGCGACTTACTTTCCGGATGCCGAGGCCGAGGATCTGGACGCGTACCAAGCGTACGCGAAGGACAGATGGGAAGAGAAGCACGCGTACGGCATCGCGGCCAAGTGTGACTTCTGCAAAGACCGCGTGCGGGAGGGCAAACAGCCTGCCTGCGTCGAGGCATGCCCGGCCAAGGCCCGCTGCATTGGCGATTTGAACGATCCGGAAAGCGAGATTTCGGTCTTGATCAGGAGTGAACGCGGATTTCAGCTCAACCCCGAGCTTGGAACCAATCCGTGTGTCTACTACTTGCCACCGAGGTAACGAACCATGTTAGTCAAACCCAAAGCACAAAGCCGATGGACATGGATCATCGCCGCGTACCTTTTTCTCGCCGGAGTCGGCGGCGGCGCCTACATCACGGGCGTCTTGGCCGAATACTTCGGTGGCGAGGAATGGGGCGCCGTTGCCAAGATCGGCGTCTTCCTGGGTTTCCCGTGTGTTGCTGTCGGGTGTGTATTCCTTTTGCTGGACCTGGGATCGCCCAAGAACTTCTGGCGAGCTTTCATGCGGCCCGGCACGTCGTGGATGGCCCGCGGTACGATCATTATCTCGATCTTCATGCTCCTAGCAGTCATTCACAGCGCCTTCTTGATCTTCTCGCAGCCCGGCGGCACGCCTCCAGCCCTCGGCATTCTTGGGGCAGTGTTCGCGCTGGCCACCGTAGTCTACACGGGGATCTTGCTCGGGGCTTCTCGGCCGATCGCTTTCTGGAGTACCGCTGTGCTGCCCGCCTTGTTTCTCGTGTCCGCTCTTTCGACGGGTGTCATGGCCATCGCCCTTATCGGATCAATAGTAGGCGTGAGCAAGGACGCGATGATTGTCCTTGAGAAGCTTGATATCGTGTTAATCGTCTTGGAGGTACTCGTCCTGGGCTTCTTCCTCCAGGCAACGCACCGGGTCACCGAGTCGCGAGCTTCCGCGAGGCTTGTCCTAATCGGATCTGTGGCACCAGCGTTCTGGCTTGGCGTGGTCCTGCTGGGACTGCTAATTCCTGTCGTGATCACGGCCTTGGGCGTGGCCAACCCGGACGGTGCCATGGCACAATTCACCGTCATCATCGCGTCGCTTTGCGGCCTTGTCGGCGGCCTGTTACTTCGGCAGGTGATCCTGTCCGGTGGTATTCACGCCCCGTTGAAGGCAGGCCGTTTCGAGTACATTCTGACCAACGTCTGAATCGCTCCATGACCCAGGCAGCCCGAGACCTGAAGTACTTTTTCAGCCCCCGTTCCATCGGCATCGTCGGGGCGTCGGGCAACTTCGGCAGCATCAGCGGCAAACCGCTCCGTTACCTGAAAGAGCACGGCTACGAGGGCAAAATCTTCCCTATCAACCCCAAATATGAAGAGTTGGGTGGATACAAGTGCTACGGGAGCATCCTGGACGTCCCCGAGCCAGTCGACCTGGTTCTGATCGCGGTGAACTACAGACTAGTTCTGCCGGTGCTGAAACAGTGTGCAGAAAAAGGCGTCAAGTTTGTCACGATCTTCAGTTCGGGATTCGCCGAAGCGGGTGACGAAGGAAAGGCTCTCCAAGAACAGATCGCTGAACTGGCCAAAGAGTCTGGCATGGGGATTGTCGGTCCCAATTGTCAGGGTTCGATCAACGTGAAGGAAGGCGTAATCGGAGGTTTCAGCGCTTCGGTCGAGGTACGACCCTTGCGAGTCGGCCCGATCGGTTACGTCACACAAAGCGGTGCTCTGGGCTACGGAATCTTCAATCTGGCGCAGGAATCGGGCGTCGGCTTCAGTTGTGTCGCCAGCACGGGCAACGAAGTGGACCTCCACACGCTCGACTTCATGGAGTACCTGCTGGAGGACCGCGACACGAAGATGGTCATCAGCTACCTGGAAGGCATCAAAGACGGCAAACAGTTTGCCCGCCTGGCCGACCGGGCGCTGGAACTGGGCAAACCGATCGTCGCCCTGAAGGCAGGGCGCACGGAAATCGGTCAAAAAGCCGCTTCCTCCCATACGGCGTCGCTGACCGGATCGGATGCGGTGTGCGACGCTTTCTTTCGTCAGAAGGGGATTATCCGAGCCGACGACCTAGAGCAAATGATCGACGTGGCTGCGCTGATGCAGCGAATTCCGGCACTGCCCGAAGGCAAAGGGCTAGGCATCGTGACCACCTCCGGAGGCGGCGGCATCGTGGTGGCTGACGAGGCGGTCGATTTGAAGCTGGATATTCCGGAGTTGGATGCCGGAACCCAGAAAGCGATCATGGAGGTGATCCCCGCGTACGGCTCGGCGCTAAATCCTGTCGACGTCACTGCCCAAGTGCTCAACGAGGCGGAGGGTTTTTTGCGGGTGCTCCAGGCCATGATGGATAACCCGGCTATCGACGCGCTAGTGATTGTGGTCACGATGATCGTCGGGGAGCCCGGCCGGCAGATGGCCGAGGATATCGTCCGCATGTCCCGGCGCACTCGGAAACCGATCACCGTCGCGTGGACGGCGGGCGATCGGGTGATGGGCGACAACTTGAACATCTTGTTCGAAGGTGGCGTTCAGTTCTACCGATCCCCGGTCAGGGCCGTGCGAGCGATGGGGGCGCTGATGAATTACAGCGTGTTCCGGAACGGACGTTTGGCGACGGATCACGCCGAACACGCCGACACGACGACTGGCATGGCTCGCGAAGCGGCGATTGCGTTGCTGGCCAGCGCCGATCGGAGCCTCACCGAACATCAGAGCAAAGAGTTGCTCCGCCTGTACGGCATTCCCGTCACGAAAGAAGACGTTGCCAAGACGGAGCAAGAGGCAATACAAGTTGCCGAGACCATCGGCTACCCAGTGGTTCTGAAGATCGACTCGCCCGATATCCTGCACAAGACGGAAGCCGGCGGGCTGAGGCTGAACATACAGACTCGAGCCGAACTCATACGTGCGTACAACGAGGTCCTACAGAACGTCCATGCCTACAATCCGGCGGCTCGCGTGAACGGTGTTCTCGTCCATGAATGGGTCAGCGCTGGTACTCAGGCTATTGTGGGAGTCAACAACGACCCACTGTTCGGACCGACCGTCATGTTCGG
>CAZURK010000178.1:1675-31241 GCA_964623055.1 uncultured Pirellulaceae bacterium | reverse complement strand
CTGGAGATGTTCCAGGACGATGAAATGGGCACGCACAAGCTTGAAATGGCCGTGATCGAGCGTCGGATCGACGACATCAACAACGAAATCAAGGCGGCCGAGGCGACCCTGCTAATAAGGAAGAACGATCTGCGCGGGATCGAGTCGCTGTTCAAGATGGGATACGCCGGCAAGAGCGAACTGGATCGCAGCCGCCTGGAGTTTCTGCAAGCCGAGAGCAGCTTCACGGCCAAAATCAACAAGTTGAACACCGAGGTGGCCAGCCTCAAACAGAAGGACACGTACGAGCAGCAGATGCAGGAATTGAGGCTCAAAGGCAGGCAGGAGACGGTTCGCCGAGAACTCGAACAGGTGGAACGTAACAACGAGGCGTTTCTTGCTCAAACCCAGGCCGCTTTGGACGCTGCGAATGAATCGTTGCGGAAAGAGGAAGAACGTCTGGCTCGATACCGCGATCAGGTAGAAAAGTGCAAAATCTATGCGCCGCAGGACGGCATGGTCGCCTACGCCGTTTCGCGGAGCCGCTACTATAGCGCAGAAATCCGCGAAGGGGCCCCTGTTCGGCCGCAGCAGAAGATCCTGGAGTTGCCAAACCTTGCGAAGATGCAGGTCAAAACGGCGGTACACGAATCGGTGCTCGACCAGATCAAGCCAGGCCTCAAGGCTACCATCCGCGTCGAGCCTTTCCCGGACCGAGTTTACCTGGGCACCGTCAAGTCGGTGGGTGTCTTGCCGGACCAGGGCAGTTACTTCGGATCGGACACCAAAGTATACGAAACGATCGTGACCCTGGACGACGAGGTCGAACAGCTCAAACCGGGCATGACGGCCGTAGCCGAGATTCACGTGAAACGGCTGGAGGACGTGCTGAGCGTGCCGGTGCAAGCCGTCGTGCAAATCGGGCGACAGACTTGGTGCTATGTGGACAACGCCGGTCGGGTGGAACGCCGCGACGTGCGGTTGGGACGGACTAACGACAAGTTTGTGGAAATTACCGAGGGCCTAGGCGAGGGTGCGCGAGTGGTGCTCAACCCGATGGCCATCATCGACGAGGAGGAGCAGAAGAAAGCCGAGGAACTCGCCGAAGAGGAACAATTCCTGGAGTCACCATCCGACATCCCGCCGGAAGTGGTGAAAGAGCCCCCGGCCAAAGGGAATCGCAAGTCGAAGTCGCCGCGGACAAGTAGGAAGTCCGGCCCCCGGACGCCACCGAAGCCATAGTCCGAAATGGAGACTTCGGGCAAGTAGTATTCCCGTCTCGTCAGGCACAGCCTGACCTACAGAGCCAGCACTGACTCACCTACAAAGCTCATGTGGTTCAAGGTCATCGAACTTTCGATCAGAAACCTTCTGCTGAACAAGCTGCGCAGTCTCCTGACCATGCTCGGCACCATCCTGGGTGTCAGCTCGGTGATCGCCATGCTGGCCATCGGCGAGGGATCCAAGCGGCACGCTGTGGAACAGATCCGTCAACTTGGCGCCTCGAACGTCATCATTCGCAGCGTCAAGCCGGGTCAGGACGACGAGGAAGAGCCGGCGGAAAACGGCTCCTCGCAAACACAAACCAGCCGTGTGATCGAGTACGGCCTGCGATACAAGGACTTCGACCTGTTGAAGGCGACGCTGCCGACCGTCAAGCGAGCCGTCCCGTCGGCGCTGGTGCGAAGGAATGCTCAACACGGTCGCCATCGCATCGCCAATGCGCGCATCCTGGGCACGACTCCGAACTACCGAAAAGTAAAGCGTCTGGTCACACGTCGAGGACGCTTCCTGGGCGATCTGGATCTGACGAACATCGCGAATGTAGCGGTGCTGGGAGCCGGAGCGGCAGAACGGCTTTTCGGCTATGAAGATCCTATCGGCAAGGCCGTCCTGCTGGGCACGGGGGCGTACCAGGTCGTCGGCGTCATGGACACCCAGGACAGCGGCAGCGCGATACCCGGCGCCATTGGTCACCAGGACTTCAACAACGATATCTATGTTCCACTGAGCGCCGCGCGAAGCCGTTTTGGCGAATTGCAGGTGATCATCAGCTCCGGCAGCAGGGACTACGAACGGACGCAACTGAGCGAGATCACGCTGACAGTTCATGATGAAACCCTTGTCGCTCAGACGGCCGCGATGGCACGAAAGCTGCTCCAGCACAATCACCCTCGTGGGGAAGACTTCGAGATCCAGGTCCCGCTAGAGTTGCTCCGGCAGGCCGAACGCGAGAAGCGGATCTGGAACCTTGTCTTGGGATCCATTGCCGGCATTTCCCTTCTGGTCGGGGGCATTGGGATCATGAACATCATGCTGGCTACGGTATCCGAACGCACGCGGGAAATCGGCGTCCGGCGGGCGCTGGGAGCGACACGGCCTCACATCATCGTGCAGTTCCTGGTCGAGAGCACCGTCCTGTCCGCGTCCGGAGGACTAATGGGGATCTTCGTGGGCATCGCGATCCCGATCGTCGTCACCTCGACGTCGGAGATCCAAACGGCCCTGAGTTGGTGGGCCGTACTGATGGCGTTTGGATTCTCCGTCGTCATCGGCATGGTGTTCGGCGTCTATCCAGCACGCCGTGCCGCACTGATGGACCCGATCGAGGCCCTGAGGCACGAGTAAGGACCGCTAGCACCGCGAATCCTTCGCCCTGGCTTGGAAAAACTGAGCGCATCGGGCACCGTTGCCGATTCCCCTAACCGTATCGATTATTCCGGTCTTGCGGCCTGCGCAGAGAGTATGGCCAAGCAGGGGGGCGGTGTGAGTTCGCTTGTCTTTCGTATTTCGTTGTGTTTGTGTGCATTGTTGGCGGCTTCTGGGTGTACGCGCACTCGCTACCGCTTGCGAGCGGACGCGGAAGCCTATTCGATTCTCACCGAGAAGTCTGCTAGCACCCCGTGGCGGCTTCCGTTCGGCTTCAGCGTCGAACCCGACCCGCGATCGCGGTTCTGCGATGCCTCGCCGACCGACGATCCCTGGCTGCCCGTGCCGGCACCGCAACTGTACGCCTACTCTTTGCCGGATTTGCCCGAGCGTGACCCCGGCCGATTCGGCGGCCCCGTGCCTGCGTCGACCGACATTGCGCACGACGCATCTCGCCGGGAAACTGACACCATAACCCGAAGCGCAAGCGAGGAACCCAACCGATCGCAAACCGTTGCCTCGCCTGCGCTTCGGGTTACTTCGCCCTGTCTCTCCAACTCTGTATTCGAAACATCAGAAGCCGTGGTCCGGCATCTCACCGATGTTTTGGGCCCACGCACGTCACCGTCGAACGCGACCGCTATGATTCGGCCGGTCGTCTATCAGGCCGACCCGGCGGGGCTTACGCCCGAGAATGAAGCCTCTACTGATCACCCGACCTTGGCCGACGAAGACGCTGACGCCATCCCCGAGAACGTCTGGCACTCGCTCCCAACGAGTTGTCTCACAAGGATGTTTGAATTCACTTCGATGCGCGAGGAATACCGTGGCACGTTCGGCCGCGAGCCGTCTGCAGATCAGTTAGACCATTCGCAGCGTTTGGCCCTGGAAGACATCGTCGAATTGGCGCTGATCAACAGTCGCCAGTACCAAACGCAGAAGGAGGTCCTGTATCGTACGGCTATGCGATTGTCGCTCGAACGATTCGACTACGACATGAAGTTCTCCACTAGCGGAAATCGCAGCGCCGTCGACCACTCGCACAACCGCACTGCCGGGATCACGCAAGACAGCCTTGGCATACCGACGACGATTACCGAGAACGCCTTGCTGGCAACCGGCGGCGATTTGCTGGCCCGGTTCGCCAACGACGTGGTGCTGACGTTCAACGGTCCTAACGGCTTTGCCGCCGATGTCGGTTCCGACCTGCTGCTGGACATTTCGCACAGCGTTTTTCAGCGAGATGACGTCTTGGAGGGATTAACACAGGCCGAGCGAAACGTCGTCTACGCGGCGAGGGACTTCGTTCGTTTTCGGAAGCAGTTGTTTGCCGGCCTGGCCAGCCGGTACTACCGCCTGTTGCTCGCCTACCGCGGCATCGAAATCGACGCCCAGGACTACTTCAGCAATCTGCGTAGATTCCATGAGTTCCGAAAAAGACATCGCCTACTCCCTCACGAGTTTCCGCGTTTCCAGGTTGACCAATTTGAACAAAGTACGCTGGTCAGCCGTAGCCGCCTGATCGGTAGCTGCAATGACCTTGAAAGAAGCTTGGACGAGTTGAAGATCGAAATCGGTCTGCCGCCCGAGCTGCCGGTCAATTTGGATATGGCAGAGCTGCAGGAGTTGACGCGTCGCGACGAGGCGACAGCCGCGGCGGCCCGCGTGCGACGCTGGCAGCGCGATCTTCAGACCGAGCGTGATGATCCCACGCCGCACCGTAGAATACTCGCAAACGCAGCCATCAACCTCGTTCAAAGGATGTTGGATCTGATCAGGCTTCGCGCGCGTTTGGGCCGAGGAAATGATGACGCCGATGCTCTACTGAGTCTCCAGAATCAGTTGCTGGATAAACTGATGGTGGACGAGGCCGAGCTCGAGGTGGAGTTCAAGCGACAGGTGTTGATCGAGGAGGAACAGACGGCCCCGCGTCCGCAGGATCTGGACATCATCTGGCGGTCGTCAGATCTGGTGGATTCGTTGTTTATCCTCATGGCTCGGCAGCTAACGCTCGCCGAGAGGCTTGGTGATTCTGCGCGTCCGATTGCCGGGATTCGCCGCGAATTGCCGGGCCTGAAAGAGCGTCACAAACAACTACAGGATAGACTGAAGCAAGCGATCGACACTCGCCAATTGGAGCTCATCCCCGGACTCGTCCCGGTGGCCAGGACTTTGCTCGCTGATACGGAGGCTTTGGCCGTTCGCGCCGCCGCGCTAATGCCTGCACGGCCATTGACCGACGCGGAGGCACTTCAGCAGATGCTCGCGCAGGTCGACCAACTGATCACCGCAAGCCGGCGCATGTTGGACGACGACATCGGCGGTCTGGCACCGGTCTCGATCGAAATGGACGACGCAATGCTGACTGCGTTGACACTGCGATTCGATCTGATGAACCAGCGCGGGGAACTGGCCGACGTTTGGCGCCAAATCAAGTTGGCTGGCGACGACTTGAAGTCCATCTTGAATCTCAGGGCCACTGAACAGATTCGAACTCGCAGCGACGTAAACCGCCCCTTTGATTTCACGTTTGACGACAGCCAGACGCAACTGGCAATGACGTTTGACGCGCCATTGAACCGCAAAGCCCAGCGCAACCTGTTTCGACTATCATTGATCGACTATAACGCGGGCCTGCGCAGTCTGATGGCGCTGGAGGACAGCATCAAACTATCGGTCCGGAACGACTTGCGACAATTGCAGGTGGATCGTGAGCAGTATCAGATCGCCGTGGCCAGCGCGGCGTTGGCATACGATCGTGTGGTCAGCACGCAGGAGCAATATGACAGGAGTATCAACAATGTAACTGCCCGCGATGTATTGGAGTCCCAGCAGGACTATACCACGTCATTGATTGCACTGGCGCGGGCCCACATTGATTATATCCTGGACCGAATCGGACTCTTCCAAGATCTCGAATTGCTGGAAGTGGACGACAGCGGATTCTGGCCCATGCTCTACGACACGCAACTCCAGCCCGAGCCAAACTACGAAATACCCTTCTTTGCCCGTCCCGTCTACGGCGATCTGCCACGTCGCACTTGGCACTCGCACAAGATCAAACGCATGCTCGGCGTCCCGGCAGGCGAGGCGATCATATTCGAAACAGATCCCGCCCCACCATCGTCGAGCGAAGAGCTGCCTGCGCCACGGCCGGATCAGCCAACCGCCTCAGATTCGCAGGAATGAGCCAAAGGCGGTTTCTTGCTGCGTCCCTCCTGTAAAGATCTGTGACGGCTAGGGAATCGTGTTTGCTCGCGAAGTCTCTTATAATGAAAAGCGGTTTCAGAACCCACAAGGTCCGCCCTACAGGGATCCGCGAACGGATTTCCACGCAAGAACTCAACGTCTTCCGCCAAGGAGCCATTCCTATGACCCAGGTGACCCGTCGTCAATTCCTCCAGCATTCAAAGCAACTTGGCATCGGCGCGTCGGTCGGAGCGACGTTGCTTGCACATCCAAGTCGTGCCAAGGCCGTTTCGCCCAATGAAAAACCCGTGTTGGGAATCGTGGGGATCCGCGGGCGAGGGCATTTGTTGGCGATGGGCTTTGCACTTCGCGGCGACTGTGAAATCGCTTACATGGCCGACGTGGATTCGCGGGTGTTCGGCACTTCGGCGTCGAAGGGCTACATGCGGTTCACGCCGCCAGATTTGGGCGCACTGCCGCGGCCGGAGGGCGTGGCCAAGGCCCAAGGCCGCGCGCCGAAATGTGTGACCGACTTCCGCCGTGTGCTGGACGACAAATCGGTCGATGCCATTGTCACCGGAACACCCGACCATTGGCACGCGCTAGTGACGGTGTGGAGTTGCCAGGCGGGCAAAGATGTCTATGTGGAAAAGCCTGCTTCGCATAACCCGTGGGAAGGGCGAAAGATGGTCGAGGCGGCGCGCAAATACGAGCGCGTGGTTCAACTTGGTACGCAAAGCCGAAGCGCACCGTACATGAAGAAGGCCAAAGAGTACATCGAAAGCGGAGAACTGGGCGACATCCACATGTGCCGTGTATACAACCAAAAGATCTGGGGCAACCGTCCGGCGGTGGCCGACAGCGATCCGCCCAAGGAGTTGGACTGGAACATGTGGAACGGCCCGGCGCCGGAGGCGCGGTACAACTTCAACTATTGGGAACACTGGAACCACTTCTGGCGCTACTCCGGCGGCGACAGCATCAACGACAGCATCCACCAGTACGATTTGGCCCGCTGGCTGTGCAACGTGCGGCATCCCAAGTCGGTTTACTCGACTGGCGGCCGTTGGGCCGAGGAGGGAGTGTTTGACACTCCCGACACGCAAATGGCCGTGTACGACTTCGACAAACTGGTGATGACCTTCGAGATGACTCTTTTCACACCGTACATGCTCTTGGCCGATCAGGCGTTGCGCGACGGCGACATCTTTCCTCATTGGCCGCAGAACGCCTCGCGCATCGAATTGTACGGCACCAAGGGCCTGATGATCGTCGGCCGGCACGGGATGGGTTGGCAGGTGTTCGGCCGGCCTCATCAACGAAAGCCGGTGGTGGTCGCGCAGGAATACGGCCGCTGGTCCGACGAACCGCACCGCGACGATTTCCTGGACGCCGTGCGCAACCGGCGGCGTCCGAACGCCGATATCGAAGAAGGCCATTTGAGCACGTTGTTGCCGCAATACGCCAACATCAGCTATCGGCTGGGTGGCGAAAAGCTGCTGGTCGACCCCAAGACAGACCGATTCACCAACAGCGAAGCCGGCAACGCCCTATTGCGTCGCGAAGAGTATCGCAAACCCTGGGTCATATCGGATCCAGTCTGATTGGCTTTCTACTTGCGCCGTCGCGAGAGTGGCAGCCAGAAGACAGTGCACTGTTTGGCGGTTCTTGATATACTGGGACCCTGACGTGCGTTAGGGCAAATGCCACACAACAAGAGCCACCTACCCGCGAGAAGAATCAACCCGCCTTTCTACCTTTCTCAAACGGTGAGTGGATCAGTCCCGTGACCCCGCTGCTTGCCAGCGGGGAACGGTGTTCACAACCAGATCGCGCTGCCGAAAAACACGGACTTCTCCGTCCCCTCCGCCCCACGCCGCCGGAGGCGGCGTGGGGCGGAGGGCGAAGGTTCGTTCTCTGATGACGCGTCTGGTCTTGAACATGGCTCCGCGGGACAAGCCCCAGCGGTGGCCGGAGAACACGCAGATTGATGAGGCCACCCACGAGTTCTTTACCGTTTGAGTACCCTTCTTAACGCCGTGCAGCATGCTTTGTGCCGTAAGAGGAGAATCGTCAATGCGAAGGATTACCGTGTTTTGTTTGTTGGCCCTGACCGCTATCTTTTTCCCGTCTCCGAGTAGCATTTGCGGTGCCGAACCGGCGGCCGTTGACGATGGGGTCGTGATGGAGACCGAGGCGTGGGAACGGTCCAACGACGCGTTTGCGAAGTGCAATGAACGGATCCGCGAGTGCAACTCGCGTAATCTGCTCGCCAGGCGCGGCGTGCTCGTCACGGCCGATCCGCCCAATTCGCTCCGCAGCGTGCATCTGCTGACCGACGGCGATGCCGGGCGACTGGGGGCCGAGGGCCGCGTGTTTGTGAACGGGCAGCCGACGGTGATCAACTACTATCTGGGCAAGCCGAAAACGATCACCGAAGTCGGATTGTTCAGTTTCAATGTTGACACTCGTGCGAACCAGGACTACGAGGTTCGACTTGCCAACAACGCGAAAGACCCGGGCGTGATGCCCGAATTCGCCGTAACTCCCGATCTGACAACCGGCCCGGAGATCATTGGACAAGACCGCGGCGGTTTTCACAGCCGCTTCGTTCGTTCCGACGGAAAGCCGTTGGTTTCCGGCCAGGTGGACTGGGTGCAGTTTCGCATCTGGCGGACCTATCAAGGCAACGCGGGGGACCCTGCCAGAACAACAGATCCCATCAGCGCATCGGTGGTTATCGAATTGGAGGTGCTTGGCGCGAAGAACGACATCATCACCCCGACGCCCGAGGAATTGGCGTATCGCGAGGCGTTGCGCAACGCGCCAAAGCAGCCGGAACCTGTCGAGAAAGACACGTGGTTCGATACGATGATCGCCAGCCGCGAGGCGCTCCACCGGTGGGAGTGTTTGCACGACTACCTCGCGCTACCCGTCTTCGGTGTCGACCTCGGCACATGGCATGTGCTTGGGCCAATCTCGGGAAAAAGCAAGGATCTTGCCGAAATCCGCAAGGCCACGAAGATCGACTTGAACTGCAAGTATGAAGGCGCAAATGGCGAGGCGATCGGCTGGCGCGAGCGTAAGGACTTGAAGGATTGGGAGATCAACGATCTGACAAACGGCTCCGGCATGGACAAAGGCGATGTCGTGTTTCTGTGCCGGACCATCGGATTGCGACGCACGGTCGAGCAGCGAGAGTTGTACGTCGAGGCGTCCGCCGACAAGGGGTCGCTGTTGTTGCTGCCACAGCGACGCCGCCTGTCCCTGCGAAGCCCACTGGGCAAACTGCAAGGCGGTTCGGAGCTGACCGGCGAACCGGGCGAGTATCAGTTGCTGATGGAGTTGAAGGCCGGCGATACAAGACAGTGCCGCTTCTGCTTCATGGCTCAACCGGATACGTCGCAGCCCGGCGCCGGAAGTCCCGGGACGCGCCAGAATCGGCGTCGCCAACTCTACTCGCAAGTTCGCGAGTCGTTCGATGGTGGCGCGGACAGGCTGCAAATGAATTGGGAAGCGCAAGAGGCGATCTGGGAGAGCGGACGGAAACGAAACCTCGAAGACTGGCTGCCCGGACACGCTGAGGTGTATCTTAAGCCGCGGTACCAGGCTGCCATCGATCGACGCGTTGCGAGCCTCGAGCAGGAACTGGCCAGTGACGACGGCGTCCGTGCGATGGCTCTGGCAGGGCTTCGAGAACAAATCGCAGAGTACGTGAAATCAGTGCAGGAATCCATCGACGCGGACCTGACGCTCGAACAACTCCGAGGGAAGTATCACCAATTGGCTTTGCTCGAACAAGCAATCGCCACTTCGGGACAAGTCCGCTCGATGCGACTGGCCGTGGAAGATCAACGCGAGATGTTTGGCGACCGCTATGCCGGGGGCGGTGAGTACCTGAAGCGAGTCGGCTCGCTGGAACAGCGGATTGCCGCGGCATGGCAGGATCTCTTGGCGGACAAACTCGGCGCGTTTGGCGACTGGTGTCAACTTACGGAGAGCGCCGACGACGCGGGACAGGAGATTCTGCTGGCCAATCCTCTGCTGGACTTTGACAAATTGCTGCTTGTGAAAGGCCGAGCCGGCTTTGCCAGTAACTGGGGCGGGCCGAACCGCCTGGGCAGCGAGATGGTTGTCCTATCGCCCGTCCAGCCCGATGGTGAATTGACGACGATCCACCAGGGCAACGTCAGCGACATGGATTTGAATTGGGACGGAAAGCGAATTGTGTTCTCGGACGGATCGGCTGTCTGGGAGATCAATGCAGATGGTACAAATCTGCGGCGAGTTTCCGCCGAAGATCCTCCCGTCACGCACTACGACGCCTGCTACTTGCCCGACGGACGAATCATGTGCGTGTCGAATGCTTGCGAACAGGCCGTTCCTTGTACGGGCGGGGCGAACGTCGGCAATCTGCACGTCATGGACGCCGACGGTACGAATGAACGTCGGGTGACTTTCGACCAGGACCATAACTGGAACCCAACGATCATGCACGACGGACGTGTGCTGTACTCGCGGTGGGAATACACCGACGCGCCGCACTATTTCAGTCGGCTGCTGTTTCGCATGAACCCGGACGGCACGGGCCAGATGGAATACTATGGCAGCAATTCCTACTGGCCCAACTCGATGTATTGGCCGCGGCCCATTCCGGGTCATCCAACGATGGTTTCCTGCGTTGTCTCCGGCCACCATGGCGTCTCGCGTTCGGGCGAGTTACTGCTGCTGGATCCGGCTCGCGGTCGTCACGAAGCCGAGGGGGCCGTGCAGCGAATCCCCGGCTACGGCAAGAAGGTCGAGGCGATCACCAAGGATCAGCTTGTCACCGACGTCTGGCCGAAGTTCGCCGCACCGTGGCCTTTGGCCGATCCCGGCACGGATTTGGGCGCGGGCAAGTATTTCCTTGCCTGCGTGCAACACGACCAGTGGTCCTCGTGGGATCTGTGTCTGGCCGACGTGTTCGACAATATCACGCCCATCCTGACCGGCGGCTACATGACGCCGGTTCCGCTTCGACCGCGGCCCAAACCGCCGGTGATCCCTTCCCGTCTTGACCCCGCAAGCGACGAGGCGACCATCTATTTGGCCGACGTCTATGCTGGTCCAGGACTAAGAGGTTTTCCGAGGGGTACGATCAAGCGGCTACGAATCGGGTCGCACCACTACCGATTCGCGGGCAACGGCGATACGCGAGCGTCGTCGCTGGAAGGCGGCTGGGACGTCAAGAAAATCCTTGGCACCGTGCCCGTGCATGAGGACGGGTCGGCAGTGTTTCAGGTGCCGGCAAACACACCGATTTTTGTGCAACCGTTGGACGCCGAAGGAAAAGCTCAGCAAGTCATGCGAAGCTGGTACGTTGGCATGCCCGGCGAAGTCGGCGCGTGCGTGGGCTGCCACGAACGTCAAAACGACGGCCCGCCCAGCAAGTACACCGTCGCGGCCTTCGAC
Organism: uncultured Pirellulaceae bacterium; assembly: GCA_964623055.1. GTDB lineage: Bacteria > Planctomycetota > Planctomycetia > Pirellulales > Pirellulaceae > JADHUC01. The sequence goes on along the minus strand of CAZURK010000178.1, from coordinate 19,973 downwards.
CGCCAGCCGGACACGATCGAGCCGTGGCACGGTCCGACGCGCGGGTTCAGCTTCGATCGTGAAGTCCAGCCGGTCCTTGACCGCCGCTGTGCCGGTTGCCACAACGGCGAACCGTACGAATCGGATGGGCAGACGGTGGCAATAGCCGACCTGCGTGCCAAACGGCTTGTGTGGGGCAACGATGAACAAGCCATCGGCGAGGAGGAAGATCCGAACGCTAAGCCGAAAACACGGGACTTGCAGCCAAAGGAATACAGCCCGGCGTACGTAGCGCTGCAGCAATACGTGCGACGGCCGGGCTACGAGGGGGATTATCACATGCCCAAACCGGCGGAATACAACGCCGACACGAGCGTGTTGGTGCAGATGCTGAAGAAAGGACATCACAACGTGCGGTTGACGGCCGGGGAGTGGGAGCGGCTGTATACGTGGATCGACTTCAACGTGCCGTACCCGGCCAATTGGCGCGAAAGCCATCGACCGCCGCGCGACGAACAGGTCGAACTTCGTGCGGCGTACAAGAAGCTGTTTGCCAACATCGACGATCACGACGAAGACCCGCTACCGCTGCCACCGATCGCCGAGTTTGAATCTCCGCAACCCGAACCGACTCGATCCATCGCCCCGACCATCGAAGGTTGGCCCTTTTCGGCCGAACAGGCCGCGCAAATACAGAAGCAAGCCGGAACGGTCGAGAGAGAACTAGATCTGGGCGGTGGCGTGACCATGCAGTTTGCATTGATCCCGGCCGGCAAGTTTGTCATGGGACAGGCCGAGGGCTTCGCCGACGAGTCGCCACAGTCGATCGTAACGATCGAACGACCGTTCTACATGGGACGATTGGAGGTGACCAATGCTCAATACGCCTGTTTCGACCCAGACCACGACAACGGCGTGATCAACGAACGATGGAAGGACCGGCAACGCCGCGGCACACCGATCAACCAGCCGGATGTGCCGGTGGTTCGCATCACGTGGCAGCAGGCCATGGCATACTGCGATTGGCTGTCGGCCAAGAACGGGATTCGCTGCACGCTGCCGACCGAAGTTCAATGGGAATGGGCCTGCCGGGCCGGCACAGCTACGCCGCATCACGTGGGCGAATTCGAGAGCGGCGTCACACCGTTCGCCAACATCGCCGACGAGACGGCTCGCCGCTGGAACCACGGCCGCGCCGAGGACGGCTACAACGACGGCCGTATGTTCACGGTGACGGGCGGCGGCTTTGCGCCCAACGCGTGGGGCCTGTGCGACATGCACGGCAATGTGGCCGAATGGTGCATGAGCAGTTACCGTTCTTATCCCTACGACGCCAACGATGGGCGCGACGACCCGAACGCCCCGGATGCGAAAGTGGTTCGCGGCGGATCCTGGAACGATACACTCCGCTTCGCCACCTCAGCGTCCCGCTGGCGATACGAGCCATACAAGCCGGTCTACAACGTCGGCTTCCGAGTCGTGTGCGAAACAGAAGCAGCAAAAACAACCGTAGCGACGGCGAACAACCAGTAGGTCTCGCTTGCGGAGCAGGACCTCCGCGCCCAGTGGGACTCTGCCTGGAGCACTTTCGTTTTCGAGTGATGGGAGACATAAAGGTTGGAACGGTTGAGACATAAAGGTTGGAACACCACGTGGCGCGACCTCGCGCCAGATAATCAGTGGTGCCGAAGCGGCTAGACGAGTGTGCGCAGAGTCAGAGTACACACTCCGATTGACGATGGTCGACCTGACGACGGACGAAGTCAGCCGCAAGCGAGGCCGCGTTGGCCACCGCGTTTGCAGACGGTTCCGCAACTAATCCGAATGCGTATGTGTCCGACGAACCGGCCAATCGGATCAGGGCGGTGCCCGAATCGACGCGATGCGAGAAATGGGTATCAAATCACCGATTCTTTGCTTCGTACCGACCACTACCGTCAGCGCGGTTTCCTGCTCGATGGCCTCCGGCGACTGGAATCGCGGTGGGTATCCAGCCGGGCGAAACGATCGATCTGACGAACCGTGCGGTGGTTACCGTCCATGGCCGACCCCAGGTTTTGGAATGTCTCCAACGCATTGTTGCCCGCTGCAAAGGCCGCGTCCATCGCCTGCTCGTAACGGTATTCCATCTCCAGCAGGTCGCTCACCTAGATTCGCTCGAAGCGAGTCCGGTTTCTTCGACGCCTCCCGATCATTGTTCGGGTCGTTCAGCGTGATCATCTCTTGTACAATCTATCAACAGATTGGAGACCATCCATGGCGTTCGAACCTGGCAGATATGCCGACAAGCTGGGAAATCGGTTTGAAGGCCGTTGGATCGCGCGCCAGCGTCTGTTCCTTCTGGACGAGCAACTCCGCTCAGTCACGCTGGAGGCAGTCGGTGATGACCAAACAGGCGTTGATCTTTGGATTGAGCGTGACGATGAGGCGCGTGAAGCACAACAGTGCAAGGCCGAAAACGGGACAAAGGCAAAGTGGACACTTAACGATCTGAAGAATCGAGGTGTCCTTGATCACCTTCGCACTCAACTTGACCGAGATCCACAATACCGATTCACGTTTGTGTCGGGTTCTCCTGCGCCGCAGCTTCGCGACCTCTCTCGCAGCGCACAGGATTCCCAAGGCGACTCGGATTCCTTCTACGCCGACCAGATTCAGGCCGGTAGTCGCGATAGACAGGCCGGCTATTCGGACTGGTGCTACATTTTCGGACTAGAGGAATCCAAAGTCGAGGATCGAGCGGTCGCCTTCGATCTGCTGACACGAAGCGGCTTCCACCAGTTTTCCGACACGCACGAAACACGGGAAGAACTCAAATGGATGGCACGGCAGACGGTGGTAGGTGATCCGGATGCCGTACTTGCTCTCCTAGCTGAATTTGCTGTCGACAATCTCCGTAGAACCATCATCTCTGCTGACGTACGACGGCATCTCGAAAAATCCGGTTTCCAGACGAGGAAGCTATTCGCAGACGATCGCATCAGTCCGAGGTTGGACGAACTTCGAGATGACTTCGATGACTCGATAAAGCCGCATCTCGCTGGTGGGAAGATGATTCCCAGGTCCGAAGTTGACGAAGTGCTCGCATTGCTGGACGACGACTCTCACGCTGATGCGATTGTTCTCCACGGGGCTGCGGGGCACGGCAAGAGTGGTGTTCTATACCAGCTCACGCGTCAACTCCATGAGCGCGGAACGCCATTTCTCGCATTGCGACTCGATCGGAAGAACCCGGCAGGAAGTGCGCGACAGTTCGGTCAGGATCTCGGTTTGCCTGAGTCGCCCGTCAATTGCCTGGATGCGGTGTCTAGCGGTCGCACTGCAGTGTTGATCCTGGATCAACTCGACGCACTGCGGTGGACCTCGTGACACGCCACGGAAGGGCTGGAGGTCTGCAAGGCTTTGCTTCGTGAAGTACGTGCCTTGCGTCTGGTCGGACGGCGAATCTCGGTCGTGCTTTGCTGCCGCACCTTCGACCTCGAACACGACCCGCAAATCCGCACATGGCTGAAGCCGTCGCAAGATCTATCCGTTAAGAAAGTCGCAGTGACCGAACTGCCTGAGGCCAAAGTCCGCGAGTTCGTCGAGTCGTTTGACGTTAGCTTCAGCCGAATGAATCCTCGCCGCAAGTCACTACTGAGGTCCGTCCAGAACCTCGCGATTTGGGCTGAGGTCGTTCAGTCGGAGGATGCCTCTCCCGATTTCGATTCCGGTACTGAACTGATGCGTGCATTCTGGTCAAATCGGCGTCAGGAAATTGAGAAGGCGGGATTCGCTGCGGTTGAGCGCGTCATCACGATGGCGGAAAACGACGAGTGGCGCGAGCACGTCATCCGTGACGTGCTGTACGGAAATGTGGACTGGATGAAGGCATTTCACAAGAGCGGTCGACTCTTCGAATGGCTGCTGTCATCCGACGAACAGAGCCAGAACACTGCCCGGTGGCTAATAACCTCAGTCGCGGGGACAGTACCAGCGCTCTTGTCAGCTGCAATCGCTGCTGCCGATGAAGCCGGATCAAGAGAACTCCTGCGCGAAACCCTGCAGTACTCCCAACCAAACAAAGAGCCCGACGACGTTTTCGACTTTCGGCTCGCCTGTCTTGGCAGCGAGGTCGAGCCACCGTACGTCGCCTGGAAAGGACTGGCAGAAAGCCGTCCGGATCGAGCAATGCGGTTGCTCGCAGCTTTCCTTGCACAACCGTCAATGAATCGAAAGGCAAACCCGGCGGCGCGTCGTCTAGAAATGGACGGCAGCGACGACGTTAAGGCATTAGTGAATGCGGCAAGGCGCTGTCCACGGCTTACACTTCGCTTGCTGGTTCCAATTCTTACGTCGACGGCAAAGCAGATACTGAAAGAACATCGAGACTGGAAGAACCGTGCATCTATCGACGAGCTGGTCACGTATCCCCAGACACGATATCCGAAAATGCTGCTCACTGTAGTCCGAGCCGCTGCAGTGACGCTCGCACAGACTTGTCCGGATCGGTTTGAGCGACTGAGTCGGCGACTGGGGATCATCCCATCGCGCGCAGTGCAGGCATTGCTCGTCCGTGGGTGGTCGGCCATGGCGACCGAATCCGCCAATGCTGCTATCGACTGGCTGTTGTCCGATCAACGTCGACTCCGTTGTGGGTCCCAAAAACGCAAACCGAGATGGTGTGCCGCCGCTCGGCTGATCCGTAAGATGTCACCGCACTGCTCGGACGACCTGTTCGGTCGCCTAGAGGACACGCTCCTAAACTACCGAGATCCAGACGAAAAGCGACTTGCTTCCTATTGGTTGCGTGACACGCGTGATGGTTACTACCGCAACCAATTTCTCGCAGCACAAAGATTCCTGTTGCCTGCCCTTGACCAAACAAGCCGAAAGACTGAAACAACAGGCAGAATTGGGGTTCTGGAAAGAGAATTTGCAGATTACTCGTTGGAAAGTCTCCTCGGAGTGAAACCAAGTGGTGGCTTTGTGCGATCGCCGCTGGGCCACAAAAAGTTGAGCCGTATCAGCGACAAACAGTGGCTCCTACGTGGTCGCGACGACATTCGGTCCTCAGACCGGGTCGTCAATCGGCTGATTGAATTGACACGACACGCACACCCTGAACTGGACAAGCTTGTTGTCGGATGTGACAAGGCAGCAGCCGAGGTTGGTGTGCATGAACTGGAAACTAACGCCATCAATTGCGTTCGAAGTCTAACCGCAATTGCGATCGGATCATTGCTCTACGACCATCAGAACCTGTTTCCTAGATTTCGTCCTGCCCTGGAACCACTGCTTCACGATCCTCATCCCGTAGTGCGAACGGCAATGGTTGAGGCGTGCTTGCCGGTCTGGAACATTGATCGGTCGCTCGCCGTAAGTTGGTTTCTGACAACCGTGACCAACGATTTGAGGCCCGCATGCGGCCGTTACGCACAGCGGTTCTGCAATTGCGCTTTTCCTGCGTTTGCCGAGCAGCTTTCACCGTTGATTCACTCTATGTGCGACTCGCAGATACCGGAGATTGCCGAAGAGGGAGCACAGGAGGCAACGGCCCGTTGGCTGTTCTTTGACCTATTTGACGATCTTGTAGCAAAGTGTCGATCAGGAAGTGAACCGCAGCGAGAGGGCGTGGCAGCGATCGTCGCCCAATTCGTCCGCGACGAAAAGTATGCGGAGAAGTGCCGGCCAATTCTTCTTGAGTTGTGCGATGACCCGTCAAATGACGTGAGACGGAAGGTGGCACAAGCCCTGCATGATGAACGGGTCCTTTCTACTCCCGGTAGTGCCGAATCCCTCAAGTCCTTTCTGACCACTGAAGCATTCGACGACGATCCCGATTGTCTGATTGACGCACTCGAAGATCATCCTGGCTCGTTGATTCCGTTCGCCGAATTGATCTTTGAAATAGTCAGCTTCCCGATCACTACTTCGAGAAGTACAAGGCCCGTGGACTCGATGACAAAACGGCGGCGGTCTACGGGATGTGCCAGAATATGGACGAAAACGTCGGACGCATCCTCGCCAGGCTCGACAAGTTGGGGCTGGCCGAGAAGACGACCGTGCTGTTCTTGACAGACAACGGTCCCAACGGGCCACGCTACAACGCCAACATGCGCGGCCGCAAGGGTAAGGTGGACGAAGGCGGCGTGCGCGTGCCCTTGTTCGTTCGCTGGCCGGGCCATATTGCGCCGGGTACGGTCGTCCGGCCCATTTCCGCGCACATTGATCTGTTTCCCACACTCGTCGAGCTTTGTGGAATCGAGCCACCCACGACCAAAACTCTTGATGGAAAGAGCCTCGCGCCGTTGCTTCTGGGTCATGACGTTGGTTGGCCCGACCGCAAGCTATTCAGCGTACGCGTCGACGAGCAGTTCGGCGGCAGGCAAACGGTCGCTGGCATCGCAGTACGGACTCCGAAGCTGAACAGCCTGGAGGAAACGCTCAATAACCAGTGGACCCGCAAGCTGATCCACGGCTACCACGCCTGTGTCAGCTACGTCGACGCACAAGTCGGCCGCCTGTTGCAGACGTTGGACGAACTCGGTCTCTCCGACAACACCATCGTCATCCTCTGGGGTGATCACGGATGGAAGCTCGGCGAGTACGGTCAATGGAGCAAGCAGACGAACTTTGAATACGACGTGCTGTCGCCGTTGATACTGCATGTGCCAGGCAGGACAGCAGGCCAGCGCACGTCGGCGCTGGTCGAATTCGTCGACGTCTATCCGACTCTGGCCCAGCTGTGCGGTCTAGACGTTCCGACGCATTGCGAAGGAACCAGTATGGTGCCGCTACTGGACGATCCAGACCGGCCGTGGAAACGAGCCGCGTTCAGCCAGCATTCGCGGAAAGAAACAGATGGGTTACAGCATGCGAACCGAGCGCTGGCGATACACCGAATGGGTCGATCGCACCACCCGCGAGATTCTCGAAAAAGAGCTATGCGATCAGTCGGACGGACCATTCGTGACGGCAAACCTGGCGGCAGAGTCGGAATACGCGGACGTCCTGGCCGAGCATGTGGAAATGATGAAAGCTGGCTGGCGCAAAGCAATGCCGCGATCGCGCTAGATCTCAATGAGGAGGAATCTGTCACGGCGAAGGGTTGTTCTTGGTGTATCCAAAGGAGGCAAGCGGCCGCCCCTTTTGCCAAGAGTCGCGTGAACATGAGGCAAGAGAGATAGAGGAAGTCGACAAATGACCAGCCAAAGAACGAGTGGGATTTGCGGAGCGGTTGTCGTTTGTGCAGCGGCCCTGGTCCCCGGCAATGTGGCGGTTGCGGAGCAGGAAGCCCGCGGTGCGGGATTGCCTGTCGAGGTGGATAGTATCTCGGACGGAATTGAGGCTCGACGAGCCAAACTACTTGCGATGCTGACCTCGCCGAAGATGCTGGAGGGCGATATCGACTCCGGGGGCTATTCATACCGGCGACGGTGGCAGCACTACCACGCTTGCTTGGCGAAAGGAGTGAGACTCGACGAAGCCAATGAGTATTTTGCCCAGTCGGACGAATTGGCGGCCGACGAATGGCCCGTGCTGCTGTACCTTCGCACGTACTTCGCCTTCAAGGAGACGGTGCTGAGTGAGACGGCTCGCAAGTGACTGGGGGATGTCCTGTTGGACTACAAGAAAAACGCTCCGCGCAGCAAGTCGATTGAGCGGTTCGGGACCAACGGCAACCACTCGATCGTGAATTTCAGCATGTACCTGCTGACAGACCAGGAGTTTGGAAACGCTCAGAAGCACGACGCGGTGGGGGAGAAGTTCATCAAGTGGGATCAGTATCAAGGGAGATACGGCCGAGACGAGGTCAATTCGCCTCACTATCTCGAACGTTCGCTGCTTCCGCTGTTGAATCTGTACGACTTCATCGACGATCCCAAACTGAAGCTGTGGGCGCAGATGGCCCTTGATCAGATGATGGCTGACTTCGCCGTCTTGAGCCTCGACAACGTACGCGGCGGTCCGTGGTGCCGCGCCCATCAGAACCACTCTCCCGGCGTGGAAGAAATCAACAACGGTACGCAAGATAGTTCCTACGTGGTCGGGTATCAGTTCTTCGGAAACTCGGCGTTCCCCGCATACCCCTTCACAGACCAGATTCTGAGCTACGGATTCATCACGACGACCAGCTATCGGCCACCGGAGGTTATTGTTCAGATAGCGAACCGCAAGAGCCGAGGCAGCTATGAGTTCAAGAGCCATCAGCGCTCGGTCAACTCGAAGCCGTCGCCGGGAGCCGTTGACTGGGACATGTACTACTATGTCACGCCATCGTACAGCCTCGCTTCGTTGCAGAATCGCGTCGAGTTGGACAACCACGTGACGGGTCGACTCACGCGCGACTTCAAAAACACGCAGGTCTGGGAACTGACGTTTGCGGATCCTTGGAAGATTCTGGGACCAAAACGCGAGCTACGCGTGACCACTGGAGAGAAGAACAGGCAGTTCGTTGAGGAACGAAACCCGAATACGGCCGACATGCAGTACAAGAATGTCGTGTTCTACAAAGGGACATTCATGGACTACAACGATAACCTTGCGGCGGATGGTGGTGAGTACGCGTCGGAGCGGCAGAAAGAACGGGAGTTCCATTTCTGGGAAATCCCGACCCCGGAAGGCCCCGTGTACATCGGAATCACGCATTACGCCAAGGCCGGCGGAGGAATCCTCGAAGTGTCATCCGACGGGAGTCACGATTCCTTCGTGGCCTTCCGGCGCGACATTCGAGACAACCCAAGTTCATGCCGAGACACTGGCCTCGAAACGACGTACGCTAGCACACAGGGCGACCGCGTCGAATACACACGCGGTCGAGCGACGGTAAACGGACAGCCCTGGCCACTGAGGAACTATGCGTTGTACGAATCGCCTTACATCAACGCCGCGCTTGGCTCCGGATTGATCACAATCGGAAACGACCGAATCGGTACACTGACCTTGGACTTCCGTGATCCGGACAAGCCGATTCGCAAGGGCAAGTGAAGGTGCGACGATCGAAGGAGAGGACCAGATGAAGACGCGGATTGTCGCCCTAATGGTTCTCGTTCTGGCTGCCGGCGCTGGGGCTGGCCGATCGTCCGTCGGTATGGGTGGTGAGGATGCGGAGACGCAAGCGGCCCGGAACGTCATATTTCTGGACAACCAGTCTGGAATTGTCAACGGCTCAAGCAGCTACGACCCCAAAACGAGAACTTGCGGCAACGGCAGGTACACGGTGTTCACCGAACTCGGCGAGGCCGCCAAGGCGCTTCGGGATAGCGGAACACTCTATATCAGGGTGGGTACTTACACGCGGCCGTATGCGGGGGAGTTTCATCTCGACACGCGCGGTACCGGCGCCAAGAGGTACCAGCAAGGGGCCCTGAATGTAACCGCCGACGGCACAGCGGAAAGTCACACTCGCGTGGCTGCGTACAACGGCGAACTGGTCGTGATCCAGGCCAAGCCCGGCGTGAGCAACTACAACTCGGATCCCGCCGACACCGATTTCGGCAAGTCGGCTTTCTACTACGGCAGGGCGGCCATCACGGTCTTCGCCAACTATGTAGATGTCGTCGGGCTGAAGACCTACGGCCAAATCTGCGTGCCCGCGCACGACGTACTGGTCGAAGGTTGCGACCTTGGTGGAGGCGGTGGGCGCGTCCCGCAGGGTCAGGTGGTCTATCTGGGCGGCTACAACAACGTCATCAGAAACAACCGGATCCATCATAGCTGCTGGGGCGAGTCAACTCAGAACGGCGCGGCGCTGATGGGCTACAACTTCAGTTGCATCGTCGAGAACAACGAGTTCTACGACAACTACGGCGCGGACATCCGCCTCAAGGACACGGGCGGCCAGCAGGGCAGGACCACGATTGTCAGAAACAACTTCTTCCGGCCCACTTCGATCAACCCCAAGGGCAACCACGGCGTGGAAGGCCTCAGCCAGGACGGTCAGATCGACTACATCCTCATCCACAACAACGTCTTCTTCCGCAAGAAAATCGGAGTCCAGTGGGACGGACCGGCGATGAAAGGGACCTTCGCCTACAACAACACCTTTGTCGACTGCGACATGGACGTCTCTCAGTGGTTTAAGAACGTGCGAGTGGCGCTCTCGAACAATCTGTATTTCCACCGCGACCGCGGTGCCCAGTTCTACCACCTTGTCCAACACGACGAGCCGCAGCTTCTGAATCTCCGATCCGACCACAACTTGTTCTTTTCGACGGCCGGCGAAACGCACTGGTACAATCTCTACCGAAGACGAGCCTCGAACCTTGACGATTGGTGGGACTACTCCGGCAAGGACAAGAACTCCGTGTGGAAAGACCCCCGATTTGTCAACCCGACGGGTTCGCGGCAGGAAGACTTCAGACGCAAGGGTGATCCAAAGGAGATCAAAGACGTCGCGGGCAGCGAACACGGCCCCGTTTGCGGAGCCTACGTCACGGGCGATGAGCATATCGGGCTGATTCCCGAAGAGACACGCGAGGTTGCTGTAAGGGCTCCATGATCAACCGGTACAGAGGTAGACCGCCTTTCGTCCTCAGCACGTGCGCAACAAGTAAGAACGATCATCAATGGAGGGTAAGCCATGACTGGGTGCCGAATCGCACGAATTCTGCTGTCGAGCATGCTGTTCATGCTCCCGTCTGCGCAACACGTCCTTGGCGATGAGGAAAGCGAAATACGGGGAACTTTAACGGTGCATCCTGCCAATCCTCGCTACTTCGCGGACGGATCGGGCAAGGCCGTGTACTTAACCGGATCACACACCTGGAACAACCTCCAGCAGAACGGCGTCTATCCGCGAGTGGAGTTCGATGAATACCTCGACTTCCTGGTGAAGCATCACCACAATTTCATCCGCATGTGGGCTTGGGAGCAGGGAGGCTGGGATCCCTGGGCCGCGGGACATGTCGTGGTCGGGCCGGTTCCCTACGCACGCACGGGTCCTGAAAACGCGCTGGATAACAAACCGCGGTACGACGTCACGAAGTTCAACGACGCGTATTTCGAGCGATTGCGATCGTACGTCGCAGCGGCCCAGGCGCGCGGCATCTATGTCTCCGTGATGCTCTTTCAGGGTTGGAGTGTCGAGAAGAAGGGACAGGTGGGCAATCCCTGGCAGGGGCATCCCTTCAATAAGGCCAACAATGTCAACGGTATCAACGGCGATCTGAACGGCGACGGCCAGGGACCGGAAATCCACACACTGCAGGTGCCCAAAGAGATCACCGAATTTCAGAAAGCCTACGTACGCCGGGTCATCGACACCGTCAACGATCTGGACAACGTGCTCTACGAGATTGGCAACGAAATGCACCGCGGATCGGTTCAGTGGCAATACCGCATGATCGAGTTCATCCGCGACTACGAGCGCGGCAAACCCAAGCAGCACCCGATCGGTATGACCGGCGCACCGATCGCGAACGCGGCGTTGTTCGATAGTCCGGCCGACTGGATCTCGCCGACCGGACGTGACGGTTACAACACAAACCCGCCCGCGGCCGATGGCCGCAAGGTCATCATCGCCGACGTGGATCACATCTGGCCGAAGCAGTACCGGCAGTGGGTGTGGAAGAGCTTCACACGCGGGCTGAACGCAGCCTTCATGGACCTCTACGGCGCGACGAAGATCGGAGACAAAGAGATCAAATCACTCCGCTTCGTCGGCAACTGGATCAGCCAGCACGACACGGTCCGCAGGAACATGGGTTACACCAGCGAGTTCGCCGATCGGATCGATCTCAGTTCGATGACGCCACGGGGCGAGTTATCGAGTACGGGCTATTGCCTGGCCGCTCCCGGCAAAGAGTACTTGGTGTACCAGCCGGCAAGCGGCGCCTTTTACGTGCGTATTGAAAGCCCCAGCGGCGCCGCGTTCGTCACGCAGTGGTTCGATCCCGAGACGGGAGAGACAAGCACGGGCAAGCGGACAACGAAGACGGGCAAGATCGCGTTCGAGCCTCCCCTCGCGGGCGATACGGTGCTGCATTTGAAACTCGATACGTCCACATGATTATCCGGAGATTCTTCGATGAGTGATACCATGCGCCGAGTACATCCACAACGTGAACGATGCGGGACGAATGGGCTTCACTTGCTGGATTCGTCAGGCCCACGGCTGCGCGGAGCCTGTGACGCAAAAGGAATTCGATTCAGCCCACTGCAAGGTCTTCCACAGCCCCTATTCGAGATTTGTCTCCGTTCGCGATCCACAGCGATTCGCATCCTGGGGCTGGCAAGCGCGCCGCAATCGTTCCACGGGCAAGCATAACTCCACGGGGCTGGTCCTTCCGAGCGGTCACGGCTTAGGCGACCACTTGGCCCAATGGGATGACAGCCTCGTACCGGACTATTGGACCTTAGACAAGCGAGGACGCCGCAGCTATCTGCAAGTCGGTTCGAAGACCAACCGCGTGGAGACTTTCGAGGGCGGCTTTGCCGTCAGCGAGCGGGCGGAGTTGTTTCAAACCGCCGACAAACCGGCACCCGAAGCGCGTGGCAGCGTGATCGACCATCGAGTCATGGTGGCCCTTCCCGATGGACGCACCGTGATCTTCGCCGCGTCGGGCCGCGCTGTTGAAGAGGTTTCGCGCCTGAGTACGATGGATGTCAACTGGCGTTTCGTTCGTTCGATTTTCTCCGACATGCAAAGGACGATCTACTACGAAGGCGGCCAGCCCTTGCGTTTCTCCGGCGGGAGGTTCGCGGGACCGGGAAACACTTGGTGGCTGTAAGTCCCGTCACGCTTGTGCGCCGTAATGATCGTCGTTTCCCTGTGAATGCTGACGTCATTGAGACCGGACGTGACGTAGAGCTTGCCGTCCGGGCCGCACACCAGGCCTCGGGTTGCGTCTATGCTCTGGCCCGACCAGCCGAGGAGCCGCTCGAATCGGGCGCGCATGCCGAGGCGGATACGTACTTGCCCCCTTTCGCCAAGGCGTCGGAGGGCAGGTGCCCCGTTGTCGTCCTTGCCGTCCCAGGAAAGCTCCTGGGTCAGCGAGTCCTTCTTCAGTGGAACCGGTGCATTGGGCCCGAGCATTCCGGCGGCAAGGTGACGGACAACGGTGCCCTTGCCGTCCAAGATCGCAACCTCGACATCGGTTGGGGCACTGACGGCAAAGCCAATCTTCAGAGTATCGCCGTCACGCTCCACGGTTGGGCCGCTGGCGACCTTAGGAGTCGCCTCGCCTGCGGTCAACGTCCAGGGGCCAGCCGCCAGAAGGGTCGATAGAATCAGCAACCTTGTCGTAATCACCGGTGTTTCCTCCGACGTGTTCGGGCTCTCAGGCCCGGGGAGGGTCTTACCCGCCGTAGCGGAAGTCGCCAAGACTTTCGGTGATCCACCATGTCGGCCGAAATTCTTTTCGAGTTCCGCTACCGGTATATCCTCTTCTGCCCCACCCGGCCGCTACCGCGTCCGACCTCCCCACAGGGGAGGTTAAGAGATGCGTGCAGTCAATCTCCCAGCCTGATCCTCAGGCATCTGTCCTCCAACAGAACGATCTTTTCGTGTGTTTTTCCGTCAGCAGATTTCCACTTCAACGTGATTTCAGCGCCCGGCTCCGTCTGCCCGAAGAATGCCTGCGACGATCCGGCCGTTACGTTTCGCGCCCCCATATCCAACCAGTCCGAGCTTGCTGTCACGGTTACCGGCCCCGCGAACCCCTTGCCAAGCGGCAACCGTGCTTGAACGCTCAGAGTATCGGCCTCTCCAAATGTTTCCCTGAGCAGTACCACCAGGTCGCCATCGGTCGTGATCAAGGCCATGTCCTGCGCACCATCGGCATTGAGGTCGGCAACAAGCCCTACCTGTTGCCCGGAACCCATGAGCTGACTGGCGTCATGGTCCTGCCACACGAGACTGAGTGCTTTCCCAAAGCTGCGAAACCCTCTGTTGAAGTAGAGATGTGCAATGTCTTCTGCATAGGCCACAAAAAGATCCTGCACGCCGTCGTTGTTGATGTCACAGGCCTGCGGGACTACACCGCCTGCCTGGGCTGTGTAGGACATCTCACCGGTGTGGGCAAACGTGTCCACAAACCGGAAGTCTCCTCGACTGTTCCAGAAGCGAAAAGACGCCGCGCCGGCCATCACGATGTCGAGCCGACCGTCCATGTCGAAGTCACCCACGCACGATGCCACTCTTCCCCCGCCAGTGCCGGTTGGTGTCCTGACCGGCGGGAAAAACTCCCCGGGGCTCTTGCCCTTGTAGACGAGCGCAGCTTGTTCAAGGGGCTGCAGGATGTCCGGCAGCCCATCGTTATTCAGGTCGGCAACCAGGCAGGCACTCGGCTGCCCGAGCGACGTCTTGTCAGATCCGACAGACGCAACAGGGGACGCCTTGCATGTTCCGTCTTGTTGAAGGGTGACAACGACGGGTGTGGCGCCCACGCTTGCGAGAAGATCAGCCCGTCCATCGCGCGTCCCACCGATCGGGACGAGCCCGAGGCACGGTGCCTCAAACACGACCGGGGCCTTGTCGGAGGCGGGCTGAAGAGTACCGGGCTTGGACTGTAAGGAGACGTGGAGTCCCATTTTTCCGACCGATGCGAGATCGAGTCGACCATCGCCGTCGAAATCTCCCCACGCGGCCATGCGAGACTTGGTGGCCAGGCCACGCTTGTCCGTGACATCGACGAAGCTGTCATCGTTCCACGCATAGAAACGGTCACCCGATTCGGCGCCGACGAACAACAAACAGTCGCCTGTCCCCGTCAGGTCGACGGCCTGCAGTGTAGTGGCACGCCCGCTGAGGATGGCCACGGAGAGGCGCTCTTCCCAGTCATAGCCTACGGTCACGGGAATATACGCCTCGTCAGGATGCTTCAGCAGCCAGCGCGTCGCGGCGATGAGCATGTCCGAACCGCCATCCCAGGTGCCTTGCAGCTTTTCATCAACGCTGGCCATTTCCCAATGGCCGGTCTTGCCTTTGAACAGGCGAACCCAGGCTCTGTCGATATTGAGCAGGGCCTCCTCCGGACCGGCGTCACGGGCATCTTCGCCGGGATTCCCCCGATCAGCACCGACGCCAAAGTCCATGCCCGAGTCGGCGCTCTGCTCCCGGTGCTTGCCAACGAAAAGCGGCACGGGCGCACCTTTGCGCCGGACCGCCTGCTGGTGGATGAACTTCGCCCATTCCTTGTGAACCGCCGTGCCCAGATCAAGAACACCGTCGGCCGCCTTAGTACCCTTCAGTGTCTGAAGCACCTCGATCTTGAAGTGCGATCCATCGTCAGCGGGAACGAGCTTCACGACCTGAATCCTATCGGACTGGTCGACGAGCATGTTCGGCGTGAAGTTGGGGTTAATCAGTGCATCAGCGTACCGGGATGTAAGCGTCAAAAGGACGATCGTCAAGATGCCGCGTACCCATGGTTGTTGGGTCTTCATCGATTTTCCTTAGTGGTTTAGGTGGGCGGCGAAAGAGAGCTTACTCGTAGTGATCCGCCGAAAGTCTTGGCGACTTCCGCTACGGTGCGTCTCCCAGTTTCTTCTTGACGTCGGCGGCCAGCTCGTAGAGTTCGCTGGCCTGCTGCTGCCAGTTGAACGGATAGGCGTGAAGATGCGTTCCGTATCTCGAGTTGCCCTTCAGCCCCATCGAGTTGAACGCCATCCTGACCCTGTTCACCATCAGGTCGCGATATCTGTCTGCCAGTTCCGGGCCAACTCTCGCGGCATGGTTGTCGACCGCGTTGCTCAGGTACATCACGGTGTCGGCGTCCTGGAGGCTTTCGATCATGGCCTCGAAACGCGCTGTCGACTCGGCGCCCTCCGGGCCGGGCCACGCCATGCGGGTGATGGTCGGCCGCCGCTGGTAGCAGCAGGAATGAGGATAGCGGTTGAACAGGTCCGGCGTTTTGTCGGCGTTGTAGTGAGATCGCTGCTGGTCGGGAAGGAACCAGTAGTCCAGACAGATCCTGCCAATCCCACGTGTGGAACTGTACAACGCGGTCTCGCCAAATGTGCGATAGGCTGCGAGGGTCATATGGCGTTCGCCGTTGATGAGAGGCACGCGGTTGTAGTAGGCGCCCGGGCGTCGTGCGTAGTCCCATAGCGGTGGCATCGGTTCGTCCGGGTTCACGGTGGGCGACCCGTAGCAGAATTCATGGAGCACCACCGTGCCGCGCCCGTTCTGCAGGCCGTAGGGACCTCGCTCGCGGGTTGAGGCGTGACAGCCGCGCATCCACCTGCATTTGTCTCCCGGGAAGGCAGCATCGAATGCGGCCAGGACTTCGTCTGGCGCTGTCGTGTCGCTGAGGATTCCCACGCAGAGCGCATCGGGCATTCCCATCTTGGTCAAGCGCTGCTGAACGGCCGCCAGCAGGGGCTTGAAGAACGCAACGTTCTCGTCAGTGCCGAACGTTGGTACCTGCCAATGCTCTTGCACGGCGCCTTTTTCGTCCACAACCGAGACCGTGCACTTGACGTCGGCCTTGACCGTCCTGGGGCCGTAGCCGCCTGCGGGCCAGATCGGCAGGGCAACGTGGTTGAGCTTGCCGCAGTGCTTCTCGGCCATGGCAATGTACCTGTCAAAACGCGAGAAATCGTACTCCCACTCATTCCCTGTGCGGCGATAGAGAATCATGCTTTCCGGATTACCGAACTGGGTCTCGTCAACCGCCGGAATCACCGCCAGTTCATTGGCGGCTCGGCCGAGTAGTTGCCAGCTCTTGTCCATCAGCGCCCAGTGCTTCTCGCTCCACATCTCGACTCCGTACTTCGCCGCAATGCTCTCGGGCGACGTATAGATGCTCGTGTGGATGTTCCAGTCTTTGGAATCGGGCAGCAACCACTCCAAAACGTGAAGTTGCAGGGGGATCTCGACCGTCTTGCTTCCGGCCTTGACGGAGATCGTCCCTTCGTAGAGTCCCGCTCGGGCCGCTTCGGGTACCGCGACTCTGAGTACCATCGGTAGCGCAAATCCGGCCCTGCCGGCCTTGGGTTTCTCAGGCGGTTTGTGGTAGAGGGCGTCCGACCACACCAGTTCGTTGTGGTTTTCCTGATCGGTCTGGCCGTAGAGGACGCTGATTGCCGACGCGGGAATCATGCCGTTGTCTCCCCTGAGGTCCGATACGGTTGCGGAAATGCCCAGAACAGGCTCTTCGGCGCCAACAGCTACCTGTCCGCAGAACGTACCGTTACGCGCGCCGACAATCCGAACCGGCTGACCCATGCGGCCGCCGAGCGAATCGGCGAAATCCATGCTGCTTACCCGGTCGTTGCGGTCCACCGCCCAAACCTGGATGCCGGGCTCGCGCGCCACGTTGGGGCGAATCCCGCCGCCGCCGGCCTGCAATCTAAGTTTGGTCAGCCCGATGTGCTGGAACCAGGGCGAGGGTCCCCTGTAGTTCCACTTCTTCCACGTGAGCGCGTGCTTTGAGAACGGTACCCGCCGGACATCTATAGCGACGACATTCACTCCCTTTACGAGGAGGTTGCGGGGCAGTTCGATCGGGCCCAGAGTGGGGTTTCGCAAGGCCTCGATTTCGGCGGCCGGCCGGATCCTGTTTCGCAGTTTGTCGCCGATTTGCCACTCCCCATCCTCC
This sequence comes from uncultured Pirellulaceae bacterium, assembly GCA_964623055.1. Lineage (GTDB taxonomy): Bacteria > Planctomycetota > Planctomycetia > Pirellulales > Pirellulaceae > JADHUC01. Next base: position 2,469 of record CAZURK010000178.1, on the reverse strand, counting down.
TGGACATAGACTTTGTCCGGATAGGGATTGGCGGGTTGCTCGGGCAGCAGTTCGCCAGCCAGAAGCTGCAGCCGCGCGACGTCCTTGCCGTTGAGATACACAACGGCGCCGCCGCGGAATTGCATCGTGAAGTAGAGCCCGCTGACCGAGGCGAGATCATCCGCGTGGAACCTGCCCCGCAGGCAGTAACGGAACCTGGACCAGCGGGCGGTCTTGCCGTGGAAAGCAAAACCAGCGGCGTCGCGCGCCCACGCGCTATCGTCATAGTCGGGCTCGTACCAGTCCCTATCCATCAGCAACTCGCTCTGGAGAGCATCGGTACCGAGCCCCCAGCCGGCGTTGACGGCACGCTTCATAAGCTTGTCGCCGACCATCGGCTTCTTCAGCGTCAGGTGATAGCGCCAGAAGCTTCCGGCGTTGAGAATGTCAATCGCATCGGCGGGCACGGTCGTCGCCGCCCTGCCGCCGGGCTCCGCGGCTGGGACCTTCCCGACGCTGATACACACTGTCGTCACGACCGCCGCCGCCAAGCGGGCGTTGTCAAGAATTCGCGACGTTCTCTCCGGAGTTTCGCACGACCTCTGCCGGATCCCGCCCTCTGCCGTCGCGGAGGCGACGCTCCCCGCGCAGAACAGTCCGAGGAGCGCCCAGATTCGCAGAACCTGTCTCATCGCTATCCTCCTGTCATCGCCGGTGTCCTTGTGCTAACCGTTTGAAGAAATCACGGCGCGGTGATTTGCCCAGGGCAGGAACTTCCATCGCGTCCAGACGTCGTCCAACTGCGGCGGGCCATA
>CAZURK010000178.1:0-1575 GCA_964623055.1 uncultured Pirellulaceae bacterium | reverse complement strand
TATGTCTTCGATCCGGTCGGCAAGGTCACGTTGCTCTACGCCCGGGCATCCCACGCGATCTGGTCGTACGATTCCAACGCGAGAGAGTCGACCAGGCTCAGGGTTGGATGAAGGAGACCATGCGCGAAGCGAACCATGCATCATGGCTTGAGCTTACGCAAATGGAGGCATTTTTTCGTAGAACCGGCGGCGGGCAACGTTATACTCGTAGCGGATGACAGACAACCGTATGCCATGGGACTGAATTCACTTCCGTGCCATCAAACCGTCCATGGTCAGCCGGTCCACTTGGCCTACCGCAAGGACAAAATTCTGCTAATCTCGTATCCGCTGAAGGGAGTCAACTTCCACGTGACCATTCAATCGACCGATGACTTCGCTGACGCGTTGCTGAGGATCCTGACCTACCCTGACCCGACTGCCGCCGATGCCCCGGCGCGACAGTGACCTCTTACATGGCGACGAAATCGGAACTTCTGACGAACGAGGAGACTAACGTGGGATACCGAGACCTTTGCTTGAAAATGACGTTCAGCATGTTGGCCCTGGCCGTGTCGGCTCGCCAATCCAGTGCGCAAGACACGACGGAAGTATGCCTTTGGGACGCCAAATCGGGAGAACAAATTCGTGTCATGCAGCAAGAGGGTATGGCCTATTCGGTTGCGTTTTCGCCCGACGGATCAACCTTGGTATCTGGAGGCGGAACGAATACCGGAACGGGATTCTTGAACATCTGGGATATCAAGACCGGAAAACGAATTGGCGAAGCCGGACTTGACGGCGCGGTCAAAGCTCTGCGGTTCTTGGCAGACGGCGAAACGTTGGCCGCTGGAACACACAAAGGCACGTTGCTCGTTTCAAAGAAGACCGGCAAGCCCACTGCGAAACTCGGTGATGGTTATGCAAGTTTTCTTGACGTGTCTGGCGATGGAAAAATCGTCGTTTCAAATGCTGGGGGGAAAGTCACGATTTGGGACGTAGCGACTCAAAAGAAGGTGACTGAAATCGAGCCAAAGGACTATGCCTACGGCGTCTCGATTTCTCCGGATAGAAAACTGGTTGCTTTCGGAAGTCGCGCTGGTGGAGTTGGCATTGCTGAATTAGCGACGGGAAAAACCGTCCATACGTTTGAAACTCCGAAGCTTGTCCAGTCCGTTGCATTCTCTCCCGATGGCAAACAGCTCGCGGCGGGAAACAATTTCAACGGTGAAATCTATATTTGGGACATGTCGACGCGCGAAAAGGTCACCGACATCAAGCTAAGGAACCGAGGCATCTTTTCGGTGGCCTGGTCGCCACAACGGGCATTTCTGGCTGCGTCAGTCTATCACGACCAAATCATCATACTCTTGGACCCGAATACCGGAAAGCATTTGGAGACTATCATTACCGCCGTTCTCGGTGCGCGATCGGTGACCGTTTCACCGGACGGGAGTGTGATCGCGGCGGCCTGCACACCGACGGTCATGCGGTGAGTTGTCTGCATAGGATCATGTTACGGACTGCTGGGCGATGCGGATCTGGCAAGAATCGCCGATCGTAGCCGGAAGCCAAACGACATCAGCGAGTGGCTGC
>CAZURK010000177.1:0-31301 GCA_964623055.1 uncultured Pirellulaceae bacterium | reverse complement strand
TTGCCATCAGATTTCTCGCTTTTTTGCGCGAAGTTTCGGGGCAAGGCACTAATACTGCACCCCTCGATTAGCTGCACTGCATCTTACCCACGGGGGTCTGGCCGAGCAAGATACTCTGGACAATCGGTTAGCCCACCTATGTGCGCGTGGCAACTTCAGACTTGAGGAGCGATTCCCGTGAGAATCAATGAAGTTCTCGCAAGATTGATATTCGTCACGGCGACACTCGTCGTCATGCACACTCCGCTCGACGCGGCTGATAATCACTTGGCGACGCCGATCGACGTCATCATTCACAACAAGGTCGCGAATCCGATTGATTCACGGCTGTTTGGCCAGTTCATGGAGCGCCCGAGTTGGGGTTCGGAGATCGGAGCGGAAGCGGCGGTGGTGCCGGGCACGCATCAATTGCAGCCCGAGGCCAAACGAATGCTCAGCGACATGCAGATTCCGTTGGCACGATTTCCTGGAGGAACCGATGTCGATTACGTCGATTGGCTCGACATGATCGACAACGTGCCTGGCCGTGGTGCCGAACGGCCGATCACAGTCGGACACACCGGTAACCGGGTGACCAACTACTTCGGGTATGACGAATTCCTGCGGCTGTGCGAGGAATTGAAGATAGAACCGATTCTGGTGGTCAACTTTCGGGACGGGCTGCTCGATAACGATGGACCCGAACGTGCGGCGCAACACGCAGCAAAGCTGGCAGCCTACTCGAACGCCGCGACCGATGCCCGTTTGCCCGGCGATCTCGGAACGTGGGCCAAGCTCCGTGCCGAGAACGGCCATCCAAAGCCATATGGCGTCAAGTATTTCCAAATCGGCAACGAGACTTGGGCCTTTTGGCGCAAGGCAAGTCTGGAGCATTACATCAAGACGTTGGAAACGTACATCGACGCGATTCGCGCAGTCGATCCGACGATCCAGATTATCGCCGACGGCCAACCAGTGGAACTCGCTACGCAAGTGTACCGCCGATTGGGCGACCGGATCGCCTACTTTGCCGTCCATCACTATCAACCGTGGCAGATTCGCGAGGTGCAGCGGGCAAACCAAACGGTCGAAGTCGACGATCTGTCCTCCGAAGACATCTGGTACGCCTGGGTGAGCGTGCCGCGTTTCGATACGAACGGGCAATCGATTCTATCGAGGCTCGAATTGGACCTGGCTCGCAAGGCAAAATGCAGGGTTGCCATGACCGAATGGAACTGGAACGGTTGGTGGGGCCGTGCGATTCACGATCGCGTCGCGCTGAATTCGCTTTATGCCAAGGGGGTTGGGGCAGCAGGCATTCTGCACGCGATCATGCGACAAGGGGATGTCATCCAGATGGCCGCTCAGTCCATGCTGATCGGCGATGGCTGGGGGATTCACGCCATCTACTGTGATCGCCACGGCCGATCCCGTCCGTACATGGTTCCCAGCGGCCAAGTCACGATGCTGTACTGCAAGCATCACGGCGACCGGCGTTTGGTGATCGACACGGAGAACATGCCTCACTTCGAGCAGCCTTATCGCATGGCGGGAATCCGGCCGGCTGAGCGTGTTGCTTTTGTGGATGTGCTGGCAACACGAAACGAGACAACGCTATACCTGCACGCCATCAATCGGCAATTTCACCAGGCATTGTCCCTACGCGTCGACGCCTCGGCTCTCGAACAGCAGCCGAAAGAAGAAGGCACATTGCACATCCTTGAAGGTCGGTTGAACAACGCCCCAGCCGCAGGCGAATCGCCCGCACCTGGACGAATCCGGACCGAATCGTTCGCCATCCAAGGTGATCGGTTCGTTGTCCATTTGCCCGCTCGTTCGGTGACCGTCGCGGAAGTTCCGTTGCGGTAAGCAATTGGCGCTGCAGAGCCGCAACCAAAGTCGTTTAACGGCAAGCCGAAGGCGTCGGCGATGGCCGGAAACACAGTCGCCTTCGGCTTGCCGTTAAACGACTTTTGCCTCAGCAACGTATCGTGACCAGGACCAAACCTTGGCCCCGCTGCCCGAAACTGGTAGGCTAAGAGATGAATCCTTGTCAGTAGCGTATTCTGGGAGTCTTACCGATGACTACGTTATCCGATTCGCATGAAGGTAGGCACGAGGGTACGGCGACCGAAACCGAATTGAAAGTGTCCGCGTATGACAAGGTAGCCAGTATGCTGATCGCGTCTTTGATCGTGATCGGCTTTTCTGTGCTGGTGCTGCTTGGCATTTGGCTGACGGGACGCTTGTTCTTGACACAGGCTCCGATAGCCGTCGATTGGCTGCCGGGCGAGGACCGCGGCGATCGCGCCCCTGGCTTTGGGCCGGACATGGAGGAACCGGGCGTGGAGGAAATGGAGGAATTGAAGGAGCCCCAAATCGAGGACACGCTGAACGATGTCAAGCACCTCGTAAGAAGCCAAACTTCCGTACTTGCTGCGATCGAGCGCAATGCCGCCATCAGTCCTCCTGGCGGCGGCCAGGACGACAGAGGAGGGATAGGACCTATGGTTGGCAAGAGAGTCATAGATGGTGTCATTCCGCGTTACGAGCGCTGGGAGATTCGATTTTCGACGTCGGGAATCGAGACCTATGCACGGCAACTGGACTTCTTCAAGATCGAACTCGGAGCGGCCGGCGGCGGTTCGCCCAAAGTCGACTATGCCTACAACTTCACGAAATCAAAGCCTGACCGGCGATCGGGCAAGCCGGAAGACGAGGATCGGTTGTATATGAGTTGGCGGAAGGACAGCGGCCCAATGGCGGAATTCGACCGTCAACTGCTCACCAAGGCGGGGATCGATACGGAGCGTCGTCTGGTACTTCAGTTCTATCCCAAGGAGATCGAAGACCTGCTTTCGAATCTGGAGGCCCAAGTCGCCCGACACTGCGGCCATACGGATCCGAGATCCTTTCTGAAGACGGTGTTTGGCGTGCGTTCAGATAGCACCGGATACATATTCTATATTATCGACCAGTACTTCCGCCCTGCTCCGATGCCGTAGGGTTGTTTGTGGTACAGTTCATCGGGGGTACTCGCAACTTGGACGCAGCCGGTGAATCCATTCGAAGTGATCCCCAAGCGTTGAGCGATCCGAATCCGTACCGTTCTCCCGAACACGGTGACGCGGCCCGTCAGGTTTCGAGCCGGGCCGCACGAGCGCGCCGCTACGATCGGGTGGTACTCGCTGTCCTGATCGTCGTCCTGCTGTGTTCGGCATTTCAATTGCTTACTGGGACGGTCGCACTGATGACCGCGCGAGCGACGTACGTCGACGGCCTATGGTTTCTCAGCGAATGGTACTACGACTTCCAAGACGCGCTCTCGCGCGACGCCATGACTCGGGGTATCGCCAAGCTGGTCTTCGGCACTGCGTTGGCACTGTTCGCTTGCCTCCCATGGAGATACTCGCGGCGGCTTCACCAGGTCTCAGACGGTCGCGACAATGTCCGCGCCGTCGAACTCGAGTCAGGCGTACTGGCATTCCTAGGGTTCACGACGTCGTGCCTGGGAGTCGGCGGCTCGATGATCTTATCCGTCGCTGCTCTCTCGTATTACGGAGCTGTCATCCTTGGCTACGGTCTGCTGTTCTGCTGCATCGCCGGTTTTGTCATCTCGGTCATCTCGCTCGCTGTTGGCAAGAGTGCGGGTGCGCGTGGTGAAGGCACTTGGCTTCTGCACGCGCTCGCCTGGACGGGGGCCATCCTGTCGGCAGGCATGATCGCTTACGTGTTTGTTTCGTTCGTCGTGGACGTTTTTCGCATCTCTCTACTTCTCAGGAGTTGACCTCGACGGTCAAAGCGATCGAGAAGTCTAACTCGCCCTCACCGGATCGGCACGTTCCTCGCTGTGCCTGTTCCCAGCAGCGTGAAACCGCCGGCTGGAAGTGTGTTTCGGAACATGGTCCGATTCCACAACAGCGTGTAGGCCGCGAACTTGCCAGTGTTTGCATCCGCCACATAGACAACACAACGAGCCGGCGCAGCCAAGGTAGTTCCCCTCGCGAAGCTGGCTTGACCGGTCACCATCACGTAATTCGGCTTCTTTCCCTGCACGACTCCTATATCGCCGATCACATTGTGATGGAACACGGCGCCAATGCCTCGCACCTGCGGATTGACAACGAAGCACTGCAGGTCGCCTGTCAGACAATCCAGCGTGAAGAGCCCTTCGATTTCGGCGTCCATCCAGCCGGTGGCCATGACCAGACTATCGCCACTGTGCGAAGCCGTGGCGTGCAACAGGGTCTCCGGCATCTGGAGTACGGCCGGTCCGGATCGAGGTGTCGTGCCGGGAGAGCTGGTCATCATCCCGATGCCGACAAGCAATCCCATCGTCAGTCCAACGATCAACGTGGAGAACGGGCGGGTAGCAAACCAGGTGGACATGGCTTGGCTCCTTCTGTAAGAATCCGACACAAGAAGCGTCTGCCAAGCCCCTGGCGTGCCTATACATAATTGTAGGTCGCTGCTGATGATCGGACAACAGATACGGGCGGTATGGTAGAATCACCCAGTATCCCGGCCCGTTTTCCTGTGACACAGTAACGCCGATGACAGAGCCGCGCACAACCACTTTCACCGTGCTGGTCACGGCGGTCCCAGCAGTGGCCGCGGGAGTGCTGTATGAACTGTACCTCGGTCATCGGCATGACTATGTCGGTCACTTTGCCGCCGGCTATGGCGGGACGCTTTCTGCCATGATGGTAGTGTTCGGGATGCTATCCAAGGAGCGATTTGCCCGCTGGAGCACGTGGGGAGTCGTGCCGATGTGTCTTGCCTGCATCTTGCTCGGTGGTATCGCCGAGGCCACGGCGTTCCGTGTCGCCAAATTCGACGAAATCGACTTCTGCAATCAGAGTATCGGCGCCGTGCTGGCAGGCATATCCGCGCTCGCCGTTGTGGGGCGGACACAACCAGCCGACAAAACTCTTAGCACAGGCATCATAGTGGGCATCATCTTTCTTTCAGTCGGAGCGTGTTTTGCAGTGGCCTAGGTTATTGACGATAGTCGCTCTGCTTGTAATGGCCTGCCTGCTTGCAGCCGCCAATATCTGGTTTGCAGCAGCAAGGTCGACGATCCCGTTACGTCTTGACGCAGAGGTCCAATCGAAGCGGCGGCTGATGGAAAAGCATCGCGGCGTAGACGATGTACATCTGTTGTATTTGGATCAGCAGCGTACCCTGCAGGTAGACAAGGCCGTATTCGAGTCCGTCGCCACGGGATCAAGAATACGCAAGACGGCGTGGTCACGACAACTTGAACACAATGACGACCTTGTCGATTTGAATTGGTCGGCGGATTCCCGCGGGATGTTGAAGACCATGCCCGGCATCATCGTCGTGATGCTGGCTACGTTGGGAGTCTTGCAGATTGCACAGCGTTCACGACAGCGGCGTGAAAGATCTCGGGGACAGCGAGCAGACGGTGAAGTCGGAAACTGATGTTCCTAGAGCATCCTGCGACTGCATCAAGAGTCTCACCAGTCGACCTTTTGCCCGTCATTGCGGATCAGCAACGCCTTCACCGTGTTCGAGGGCATCGAGTCTGGTAGGTATTGGACCGAACCATCCACGAAAGCGCCGAGCACGCCGCCGGGATGACCGCTGGAGATGCCCCGTTTGGATTTTGGATTGATTTCCATGGGGATGGCATCCACGTCCAAATCCTGCGGTTCCAGCCAGCAGATTCCGCAGTTGGCCGATTCGACTACGATTAAGGTGTTGCTTGTGCCGTCGGTAACGTCACTTATCCGCACCGTCTGGTCGACGGGCCACATGGTGTTCGGTCCCGTCACCGCAATGTAGTCGGTTGTGAAGTCGCCCGGCTTCCTCTTCCTACTGGGACAGCGATAGACCGGAGGCATCTTCTCGATCAGCTTTCTGTTGTTGGGACCATACCACGGTTCGTCGAAGCGATACTGCTTGTACAGATCGCGTTCGTAAGTGTCTAAGTAGGGCAGTATCAAAACTCGCCAACTGTGCATCGGTTGGCCGTTATCGTCCGCGAGATAGGGTGGCGGAAACGAACTGTGCTCAGCGCAGTAGTTCTGCAACGCCCGTGAGATCATCCAGAGGTTCCTATTGCACGGCGATCGTCCGCGGGGCCGCCGCACGCTCTCGACAGCCGGCCAAAGTAGACACCAGGAGAAAAGAAGCAACGCAACGCATGCCAGCGCTTCCCAAGGTCTCCTCCGACAAGCTGCCACGATAACTGCCAACGTCAGCAGCGCGTACCACGAGTACGCCACACCGGCAAGGCCGAACTGCGAACAGAGTCCAACCACAATACATGACAACAGGACCGTGCCCAGCAGCGCCTTCAGACCGAACTGAAACCGACTGGGCCGGTTGGGTCCGGACGATCCTTCTGGGCAAGTCTCGGTCATGGGTACCACCCTCAGCTCAAGAGTATACCACGGTATCACGTGGCGGTGTGAAACCGCTTATAATCGTCTTCAGCGTATTCCTCGGTACGTCGCCCGAACTGCCAATTGTGAAGGAGTTGACGATGACTCGCTCGCTGCTTGAACGAACTCTGGCGTGGTTCCTGTCACTGGCCGCTGCCCTGTTCACCGCCGCGGCTGGCGCCGCAGACAAACAGGCCGGACAATTGCAGACCCGTCACAAGGCCGGGCAAACGTTGCTGACGTTTGCCGAAGTGGACCCGCCCGTGACAGCGGACTCGATCCCGGCCCGTGAACTTCGCGATCTACGCCGAACGCTAGAGAAAGAAGGCAAAACCCGATATCGCATCTACCGCAGCGACGAACCGATCGAATCGGTCGAGGGCCTGAAGCCGATTGCCGAGTTGCCGCCGTTGACGTGCTGGAACATTGACTACTATGGTTCGATCCGACCCGAACACACGGCGTTGCGATACGTCGTCCAGGACGGCAAGGATCCCGTGCCGCCGGGTACGGGCATATGCGCATACAATCCGCCACAGGCGGGCAAGGCTTACTATGCCGTGACAACGGGGATTGCCGGCAAGGAAAACGCCAACATCGGCCCCGGCAACTCGCTGGCCGCACCGATCGAGGAGACGGTTGGACAGGGAGTGCCTGTCCTGCAACGCACCGTCAAGCCCGAACGGTTTTCGTATGTCGCCAATCCGACACTGCATTACTACGTTCGCTGGGAGTCGCCGCCCAACTGCTCGGTCCAAGGCAAACCGATCGACTACCTGGTGGGCATTCCGCCGGATTTGGCCAAGCCGGCACCGGTCGGCATTCACCTGCACTGCTGGGGCGGATCGCTAAACGGTGGTTACGGTTGGTGGTATCAGGCCGAGCAGGGCCACATCCTGATCGCCTCGAACCAGGTTCCGTACGACTGGTGGACCGGCTATCACGAGCGTTACTGGGACGGTCCTCCCGATCAGCAACAGTGGCAAGAAGGCGTTGTCCATCCCTATTCCCAACGCCGAACGCTTTCGTTCCTGGAATGGGTGGCCACCCAGTGGGACGTGGACCTGACGCGCACGCACGTGGCCGGCAATTCGATGGGCGGATCCGGGGCTCCAATGTTCGCCATTCGCCATTCGGATCGAATCGCCTGGGCCACGGGCTGGGTGGGCGTCCACATCCCGATGAAAACGCCGAATTTCAAGAATTCGTACGCCAACGTCTACGGCCGGCCCGAGTGGAACATTCGCTTCGAAGACGGCACACCGGTCTGGGACTATTTCGACGATACGTGGCATCTGAAGCAGTATCCAAAGAAGGAGATCGGCTTGATCTGCTTCTCCAACGGTAAGAACGACGGCGGCATTGGCTGGGAGCAGGCGGCCGAATTCTACCGAGCGCTCCAGGAAACACGCCGACCGCACATCTTCGTCTGGGGACAATCCGGGCACGGCCAGCGGGCCCGCTTGCCCGTGTCGCTATCCGACCGCCACATGCCAATGGACCTGCGCACCGATCAGAGCCAGCCGGCCTTCACCGACTGCAGCCTGGACGATGATCCCGGGAACGGCGATCCCAAAGACGGCGATCCGGAAGGGCAGAGCAACCTGTATCTGTTCTGGGAAACCGACGATGTAGTCGACACAAAGGACTCGTGGCAGATGACCGTCGGACTGGTAGGGAAAGCACCGCAGGACGGCTGCACGGCAGACATCACACCGCGACGCATCCAGCAATTCAAACCGAAAGCGGGTGCAAAGGTGAACTGGACCAACACATCAGTCGACACCGGCCGCGAAATTCAAACCGGCCAGGCCGTCGTGGACGAATTTGGCCTAATCACCTTGCGGGAAGTGCGAATCGAGAAAGGCAAGAATCGCATAGCAATCAGCTTGTGAGGAATCACATCCGAGAACGGAAACGGCTGCTATGTGCTCGTGTCTAAATCGATGACCGCTTCACCGAACACGCCGATTATCTTGGTTTGCCCCAGGATTGTTGTCTGATTCACGTGCTGGTGGCCGTGGATGAAATAGGGCGGTTGTGTTCTCTCGATGTAGTCCAGGAATCCGTCAAAGCCCTGGTGTACGTCAGGATCCATTTCGTGAATACCCCGCGGCGAGTTGTGAGCCACAAAGACATCAACTCGCGGGAAGGCGCGAAGCGCGCGTGAAACATCTTCTTGCTCGAACAGGTGATGCCCTCGCGGTTTGTATCTCCAACTTCCGTTGAAGCCGCCGAAAGCAAGGCCGCCGAAGTGTTCTATCGTGCAGTGCAGCGACGTGACGAACGCAGGAAACGGACCGTTGGAATCGTGATTCCCTTTCACAGCGAACGTCTTCTGACAACCATATCGCGCGGCTGCCGTCTCGATGGTTAGGTCAAAGATGTCTCCGAGGGAAATGAGGATATCGGCCTGCTCTCCCGGCAGCCTTCCCACCCTCAAGTCGTCGTCGCCAATCACTACTGCTCGGATCATCTCGTGCAGCTACAGCTAACCTCCAACCAACACCAGGCTGCCGCCAGGGGCTGCCACGTTGAACGAATTCCGATTCTCCAGTCGTTGTCCACAGACGACGCAGAACTCCTCGACAAGCAGAATTGTACTCTCGGTCACCAGTTCCCAAAAGCCCGCCGCTCAGCGCATTGAGAACACCGATTTAGTTGTCTTTACGTGTGCGGCGACTTTCGCTTCCCGCGGGCAGGAGGCTGTGGTTTCGTTGCGCGGCTGTTACACGGATCGGCTTGCTTTATGAGATACGTGGCGCGCACAATCAAGGATGAGTACCAACTTGTCGCTGGGCGGCGGAGGATCTGCCATGTTAGGGCGTGCGTTTCTGTCGTGGGGGATGACGTGGATGCTGACACTGGTCGCGATGCCGGTGTTGGGGGCTCAAGAGCGGCAGGCCGATGCTTTGCCGGACGAGTGGCTGGCGGCGCGCGACCGCGACGATTCGTCAAGTGAGGAGGACCTCGATTTCCTGGACCCATCGCAACTTCGCTACTGGTTCGCTATCCGTCTGGGATTCCGGCAGCGTAAGGGTACAGCGGCGGCGCTGATCGAGGAGTTGGCCAAAGCGGTGCGCGACAACCCGGCGGACGCTGACGCCGCGCTTCGCTATCTCGCGGCGGTGCGACGGGTGGGCCTTGACAAGTACGACCCGGCATGGATCGGTGACGTGGCCAAACCGGAATTCGTAGTGCCGTGCTACGACCTGGGGCGGAACCTGGCGCGGCTGCGTCCAAAGGTAGGGATACCGCTTTTGCTGCGATCGCTGGAACTGAAGTACTCCGACGAAGACCAGCGCATCATGAAGCAGCGCAGTCGGCGTTGGGCGCGGGCGTTCGACCAATCACAATCGTACGAGCAAATGATACGTGACGGTACGCGGCACGAGTTGATGTACGCGTACAAGAAGGCAGGCGATGCCAGGAAGGCACAGGCATTGCTCGAAGAACTGACCGAGCGATATCCGAATGGAATTCCGCCCGCAGGCATGGCGCAGTTTGCCGGGCGGGTTCAGGCCGCGTCGGGGGCACGCGTGATCGAAAGCCGCGTTCGCAAGGCGGAGCCGGAGAAGAAGGACTCGTACAAGTATTGGCAGAGGCGCGGGCAGTACTTCGCCGGTCGCAAGGATCGAGACAAAGCAATCAAGGCGTACGAGAAGGCACTGGAACTGGCCAAACCCGCGCCGCGCGAAATCGAGCAAGGCCAGGGCGAGAATTTCGCTCGGGCGCTGGTTCTGGGCGATTACGTGCGACTGTTGGGTCGGAACGGAAATGGCATGCGTCTGCTGTGGCGTGAACTGAAGGCGACGGACCCGAAGACCGCATACGCCACGCGTATCGTGCGGATGATGCTGGACATCGAGCGCGACAACACGTACTACATGGAGCCCGACGACGCCCGGTTGTGGGCGGTACTCGAAGCCCGGCCCAAATGGGGCCACACCGAGGGGCGCCTGCTGATGCGCTTCGCCAAGAACGCCCAGGCCGAGCCGCGTCGCAAACGGCCGGACAAGCGATCCGAACTGTGGACGCGAGGCGAAAAGCTGGCCAAGGACGCCCACCCAAGCCGCGCCGAGAACCTGGGCTGGGTGATGACCCGCTACGGCGGCTCGAAGCGAGCCATACCGCTGCTGACCGACGCTCTGTCGCGATACACTGATGACGAGCCGATCGCCCGCGCCAGTTTCGCGCTGTTCGAAGTGTACTTGGACGTGGGCAACTGGCGAGCGGCGGAAGAAGCTTGGCCCGCGGCGTGCAAACGACTCCAGCCGCACGAGCAACCCGCATGGCTGGGGCGCATTTCCGTGCTGGCGGCCAAGGGGGGCGACCATGCCGATGCGTTGCGCATCTGGAAGAAACGCATGAATTACGACCTGACCGATCTACGCGGACTCGACAGCCTGGCGGAAACCGGCATGCGCGACGAATTGGTGCAGCTATACAAGCAGTTGGGGATCGACGATCCCGATAGCATCGCCCCAGATGCCGCGCTGCGCCGCATCGAACGGGACGATTCGGTATCGCAGGAAGACTGAACGTCGCGCTATAGCCGTGGGGCACGTTTCCAACGTGCCTGGCACGATAGAATCGTGCCCCACGCGGTGTTCTCGCGATCCCAACGCGATCGGTACCAGCAGACTCGATCCGTCTTGCCCACGTTAGAACCGGCCGGTGCCGTACCAGTGGTTGGTGCTGCTGGGGGCCATGTCGTAGCCGAACTCGCGATGGTAGCGAACCATCGTGGCGTAATGCGGGCGTGAACTGCGCCAGATGCTGACCATGTTCAGGGCCCCGTCCACGATATCATCGCCCGGCCCGGTCGATGCGATCTCGGCGCGCATGGGGCCGCCAGCGTGGTGGCCGCACCCGCGATGGCACTGCAACTGGGAGTTCTTCAATGCCCAGGTCATCAGCCGCGAGTTGGGCCGTCCGTCCGCGCTGCGGAGCCGTGTGGTTCTGCGGTGGCCTTTGCTAACGCGAATGGCCCAGGTGAGAATCCTCCGAGTAAGCGAGTTCGGTTCGAGGGCAAGAAACTCGCGTTCTCGCTCCTCCTCGCTGAAGACGCGATTTCCCGGATTCGGGCCGAGGTACTTGTAGGGCATGACTCCGACCACCTGGCCATAATGCGCCGCATCTTTACTGCGGAAGTCATACACGACCAAGCCGGGCTTTTGGCGCAGCGGACGGAAATCGGCGTATTGGATCAGCGGCCTGGAATCGTCTTTGTCCTGGTACTCGATGTCGATCCTCTGCCGCAGCAGCACGTAGCCGTGCAGCGTGGGGATGGACCTCGACTTGGGCGAAAACGCCTCGTCGCCCGAATCAATGGCGATCAGCAGCATCTTGTTTTGCCGCTCGGCCTGCTCCCGTGCGCGGTGATAGTCGGTCTGCCACGCGAGCTTGGGAAGGTCGGTGTTACCCTGAGCCAACTTCAGCATGGCCTCGGTGCCTTTGGGGGTAAAATACTCGGCGGGCAAGACATGGATAACGCGGCCGTATTTCGTGTCTTCGTTCTTCAAGTCGATCACACCGATCCCCGCGTCGCCGTGGAACTGACGCAGACCCGGATGCGAAAGCAATTCTTGCGAATCCTCCACTCGCAGCCGCACCAACACGAAATCGCGCAGGAGTGGAACCAGCGTCTTGCCCGGCTGGAAGCGGCGGTTGTCCGAGTCGAAGGCCAGCAGCAGTAGCTTCTTCGCTTGTTTGGCCTCGCCGTGCGCTGCACCATATTCAGTATGCCAGGAAAGCCCCGAGTCGTCTTTCACCAATGCCGGGCCGAGCTTCCGCTCGGGCTCTTCGAGAAACTGAAGCACGCGGACGCTTGAAGGCTGGGCATCACCGAGGCGGAGTGTCGCCACCACTCGACCGTACTTCTCGTGCGGGTACTTCAAATTGATCACCGCCAATCCGGGGCCGTCTTTCAGCGCTCGGAAACACGCGAAATCTTGAAGCGACTTCTCCTTCTGGTCCACGGGAATCGTGACCGTCGTGGAAACCTTCAATAACACGAACGGTTCGAGGGCTTTTTGCATCTCTGGCTGGGGTGCAAAGGACTTGTCCTCGTCGTGAAACGAGACCAGCAGAAACTTCTCGGTCTGCTCCGCTTGGCGGTACGCATCGCCGTAGTCCGTGTGCCACTTGAGGGGCGCGGCCGCTAGTGGAGTTGCCAAAAGGGCGAAACATAGCGCGAGAGTGGTCGTACGCATCGTGTCTCCTTATCGTGCGCAAAGGGTGTGCAGTCAGTGCGATCCCCGATGCGGCTTCACGCTGCAATTCGGCAGGCGCGCCAATACGGGGAACCGTGATCTTGCGGTAGGTAGGAAAATCACCCGCGGTAAGTGAGCTTGTCGCACCGCCAACGCCCAAAAAGTGCGCCCCGCGGTTGGATGGTGCGCCCTGGGGAGGTCCATTCCTGGGGAGCCGTAACTAAAGGGTCTCGGGCCCAACGTGTCAAGCCCCCCCGATCCGAACTTCCGCTGGATGGAGATAAGCCGGGAATTGCGGAGCCAGCAGGGGTGGACGTGCCGCCAGTATGTGTCAAATTGGCTGGATTGACGGAGTGTCGGTTGCATCAGCCATTCGGAGAAAGACGAAACCATGGGCAATCCCATTTCGGTTCTGGTCACGGGGTCCACCGGACGTGTGGGAAGGGCGGCGAGCGAAGGATTGCTGGCGCGCGGCCACAAGGTTCGCGGATTCGACATCCGCGAGCCGGCGGGTATCCAGGATGCTGTGGTTGGCGATATCTCGGATCGTTCCGAGGTAGGCAAGGCCATGGCGGGCATCGAGGTTGTTGTTCACCTCGCGGCAACGCCCGACGAGGACGATTTCATGCGCAGACTCCTCCCCAACAACATCGTGGGGCTGTACAACGTCCTGGAGTGCGCACGAGAGGCCAATGTCCGTCGAGTCGTTCTTGCCAGCACGGGGCAGGTCGTGATGGGGCACGAAGGCCCGTGGCCAATCACCCCCGAAATGCCGTTCAGCCCACGGAACTGGTACGCATCGGCGAAGGTCATGGCCGAGGTCGCGGGGCAGGTGTTCGCCCGTGTCCACGGCCTAAGCGTCATCGTAGCCCGTCTTGGCTGGTGCCCGCGCGACAGTGAGCACGCTCACGCATTGTCGCTGGACGACTTCGGCAAAGACGTCTACTTCAGCCCCGCCGACGCGGGCCGTTTTTTTGCCTGTGCCGTCGAGGCTGAGATAGACATAAACTACTGCGTCGTCTTTGCGACCAGTAAGCCCATACGGAAGGCACGATACGACATTACAGCAGCCAGGGAGCTTTTGGGGTACGAACCCCGGGACACGTGGCCGGCTGGAACGGAGATCGTATACGAGTGATTGGCCACCTCGAATTCAGTGCCGCCAGTTTGGGGAGTCCTCGTTCAACGGCAAGCCGAAGGCGCCGGCGAATCCGACACGCAGTCGCCTCCGGCTTGCCGTTGAACGCTGCAAACCGGGCGCGGCATAGACTGTTGTCGTAACAGAAATCCACAGGGAGAGACTGATGACACCACGATTCGTAGTTGTCGCACTTCTACCGTGCCTGCTTCTCACTTTCGGGATGTTGTCACGAGGAACCGGTGCCGAGTTCAAGGCGCCTGCGCCGCGCCTTCGATCCGAAGTCGCGGCCGTGCTTGCCAAGGCTCCCGGGCCGCCGGCAGAGGACCAACTCCGCAGGCTTAACATTGTGCTTCTTGCCGATGTGAAGGACCACGGGCCTGGTGCGCACGACTATCCCCTGTGGCAAGAGCGATGGACGCTTCTGCTTGGGGGACGAAAGGCTGCGGAGGACTCGGTGAAGCAAGTCAATCTGTACGGTCCTCCGCCCGAAGGCGAAGCAGAAGAAACGATGGCAGGCGCCGCCAAGGTCAAGGTGACCACCGCTTGGAAATGGCCGAGCAAGGAACAACTCAAATCCGCGGACCTGATCGTCATGCAGTGTTACCGATCGGGCGGATCGACCCGCAGGATATGGAGCGACGAGCGGATCAAGGAACTCGACGGGTACCTGTCGCGAGGCGGCGGATTCGTTGTCGTCCATCCGGCCACGTACACGCTCCGTGATCTCTCGCAACCCGGTGGTGATCGAGTGGCCGCGCTGACCGGGCTGGCCTTTGACCGCTCGATCATCGTTCGACACGGGCCCATCAAGTTGCGAATTGCTGCCAGCGGTCATCCGATCTGTTTAGGGCTACCCGAGACGATTGACCTGATCGACGAACCGTACTGGCCCCCGATAGGCGATTTGGGAAAAGTTACCGTCTTGGTAACGTCCGACGAGAGCGTACCAAAAGGCTCCGACAACATCAGCCCTCAGCCGATGTTTTGGACGGGCCAGCACGGCAAGGGGCGGATCTTCGCCTGCGTTCCCGGACACTTCACGTGGACCTTCGACGATCCGTACTTCCGCATCCTGCTGCTGCGCGGCATGGCCTGGGCAGCCGGCGAGTCGCCTTACCGATTTGACCCATTGGTTATGCGCGGAATCCCGCTGAAGTGATCGCAAGGTCATCGCCTTAGCGATTCAGAGTTATCGCCGTTGTTGTTTTAGAGGTAGGACGGATTGCCTAATCGGTCCGTCAAATAGGGACGAGATCGGCGAGGGCTGTTGTTCAAGAAACACGGGCGCAAGTTCACACGTTTTGCCACCGCGACGGCTTTGCTGTCTCCAGGACGGATTTGGCAATCCGTCCTACATTTTCCCTACTCCTTGCCGCCTGCGGTGAAAATCCGGTCTGGGGCTAGCGACAGCACGGGCGGTACATTGGCTGAGAATCTGATCGAGTAATCTTCGATGACACCTTGGTCCGCCTTCGCCGTCACCAACGACCATGTTTGTCCTGCTTCGCCCGCTGTAGGCACCTTGATTTCGACGGTTGCTTTGCCCACCGTTGTTTGGCCCGTTGCGACCTGTTCGCCCTTTGGGTTCAGCACGTTCACACGTACCGTCTCGGCACCCCACCCCGTCGCCGTGATGCCGAACTCCTTCACCGCCTTCGGTACGTGGAAGTACATTCGATCAGCAACGTAGATCAGCGATGCTCCGTCCGCAGTGAGAATTCCGATCGGTACGTTGGCGTGTGTTACCGAATACGCACAACTGCCCGATGAAACGCCCAGAAGATAGATGCCGTCCGCATCGGGCGTGAAACGCATGGTTCCTTGCTGGTTATATGGGATTGTCCCCGAGGTGATCTTCTCCAGATTTGTGTTCCTCAAGTCCCAAACCAGCATGGACTCGTACTCCCCCACGGGAATGTTCCGCAGTGCGACCTCGATCGGCTGATTTCGCTTGGCGGCAAGCAACAATAGGTTGTCTCTCCTGAGAATAACCTTTCCGAGTTTCGTCTCTTTGCCCGCCGCTGGCGGCGCAAGAAGCTTGATTCCATCACCAGTCTTGTCGAACACGTCCACGATCCACTGTTCCGGTGTCTGGCGCGGTTCATGCCACGCCTGAAGGCGATCCGCACGGATCTGATCGTTGGCCCATTTGAACCACTGGAAATAGTCCGGGTGCTCCTTGTCGTACTTGATACCCTCGTAGAAGACCCAGTATCCGGCAGTTACGTCCGATATCATCACGGCGTTCTTTCCACAGAACTCCGGATCCGCGCCTCGCACGACAGGGTCGATGCCGCCCGAGTAGATGAACGGAATCTTGGCCTCTTGCGGGACCTTTATCCCGTCCAGCAGCTTCTGCCGGTTTGCCGCGAGTGCTTCGTTTTGCGGCAAAAATCGCGAGGGTCGCCCGTACACCCACGGATCAGCCAGGATGATCGGCGCCCGTTCCGTCGACCACTCCGGGTAACAGGCACGCACCATGAAAGGCGTTCCGGGCGACGGGTAGATGCAGAATTGGAATTTGGGGTCGTATTTGTCCACTTCCTCGCGAAGCTTCCGGCAGCGCTGGCGCCAGTGATCTACCTGAAACTGTACGAACGCGTCATGCAGACCCTGCTGCTCCAGCCACGACTTCCGCGCGGCGGGGGCGAGTTGCGGGCGATCAACTCCCTGGGCCTTGAGGAACGGATTCAGAATCGCATCCTCGTAGGTGATCTGGTACAAGTTGCCATGCCCGCCGGGCCAGTAGTTCTCGTAATCCAGAAAGACGCCGATCAGGCCGTCTGTCTGGGCACTGATTTTGGCATACTCGACGATATGCCTGGTCGTCCAATCCCAGAACTCGTCCGAACACACGCTCCATATCGGCTGCTCGCTGCCGCTGCCCCACAGTATCCGCTTGCCGTCGGCCTCGGGTCCGCGGGGTGCTGACAACGTGCCGCGCATCCACGGGATGTGGAAGATGCCATAC
Organism: uncultured Pirellulaceae bacterium; assembly: GCA_964623055.1. Lineage (GTDB taxonomy): Bacteria > Planctomycetota > Planctomycetia > Pirellulales > Pirellulaceae > JADHUC01. The sequence continues at coordinate 14,585 of CAZURK010000177.1, read as the reverse complement.
TGCTCGCACCACTTCGTGACCTGACGAACTTCGTCCAGCCGATCGTGTCCGCGCCGAGGCGAGAAGACGTTGAACCCGGCCTGCGCCGTCTCGCGGACGATCCACTCCTTGGTGACCCAGCCTTCCTCGGGCTGCATGACCTTGTCCACGAGGATCCGCAGCTTCTCGGTGCGTCCAAGATCGCTGCGACGGACTTCCTGGGCGATTGACGCGGTCGCGAGAAGAAATAGTAGCAGAGTTGCTATTGAATGCAGAAGCGTCCATCTGGTCATCATGGAATCTCTCCCAATTCAATATTCCGCCGATCTACAGCGTCCTTGTTTAACGGCAAGCCGAAGGCGACTGAGTTCTGAAATCGCCGACGCCTTCGGCTTGCCGTTAAACGATGTCTGCAGACAATTCAATCCTGTCGTGGCACAGTAGCCATGCCAAGTCTGGATTGATGCTCGTTGTACAGCCTACAATATCCACCACGATAACCCACTTCTGCCACCGATAGAACCGTTCGGACCACAAACCGCCGAACATCAAGACGCAGACGACCAGAACCATCTTCACGAAACGAAAGGCTCGATCATGAACCAGAAACTCCATCGCCGCCGTTTTCTTGGCACGGCCAGCGGGGTGACCGCCGCTCTATTGACCACGCGAGCCGTGGCCGACGTGAATAGCCAGATTCGATGCGGCGTCATCGGGACTGGGCGCCGCGGCACGGGCTTGTTGCGGGGCGTTCTGCGAATGCCCGACGTGCGTGTGACGGCTCTGTGCGACGTAAAGGCGGCACATCTCGAGCGGGGACGGGATCTGGTGGTCGCGGCCGGTCAGCCGAAACCGCCGGGATATGGCGACAAGGGCCCTCTGGACTATCGACGAATGCTGGAGAGGAAAGACCTGGATGCTGTGATCGTTGCCACGCCAATGCAGGACCACGCCGTGATGTCCATTGACGCGATGCGCGCGGGCAAAGCGGTGCTGAGCGAGGTCGCTGCAGCGGTGACCATGGACGAATGTTGGGGCCTTGTCCGGGCGGCGGAAGAGACGGGGCGACTTTACATGCTGGCGGAAAACGCGTGCTATTTCCGCAACCTGTTGATGGTATTGAACATGGTCCGCAAAGGGCTGTTCGGTCGGATGACGTATGGCGAGTGTGGTTACGTGCACGACTGTCGGTTCCTTCATTTCGAGGCTGACGGTTCGCTTTCGTGGCGAGGGAAGCTGGCCCGAGACCACATCGGCAACTGGTACCCTACGCATGCAATCGGACCGGTGGCACAGTGGATGGGTATCAACAAGACCGATCGGTTCGTCTCGCTTGTCGCCATGGCAAGCCCTCCGGTTGGTGCCCATCGGGATGCTGTGAAAAGGTTCGGCCCGGACAGCCCACAGGCGAAGATACCATTTTCGACGGGCGATTCTGTGACGACGTTGATCCAAACGGCCAGCGGCGCGGTAATCGACCTGCGCTGCGATACCCTGTCGGGCAGGCCGCACCGCACAACCACCTACCACACGATCCAAGGCGAGACCGGATCATATCGGTCGCTGACGGGCGATGTGTGGATCGAATCAAGGAGCAAGGCATACAAATGGGAGTCGCTGGACCAGTATGCCGAAGAGTTCGACCATCCTCTGTGGAGAGAATGGGGACAGCAAGCTGAAGGCAGCGGTCACGGAGGCGTGGACTTTTTCGTCATGAAGGAGTTCCTGGACGCCGTTCGCAACAATACCCCGTCGCCGATCGATGCTCATGACGCTGCGGCCTGGAGTTGCATCGTCCCGCTGTCGGCCGAGTCGATACGCCAAGGAAACGCACGAGTGGAGATTCCCGACTTCATGAAAGGACGTGCGAAAGCATCACCGACCAACGTCGGCTGACCGCTCGTACGTGTCTGGCGTGCCATCAGATCGTTTAACCGCTGGGCCAGCGGCCCGCGCGGGAGTTGAGTTGGAACTGGCATACCTCTCTACGTCGGAGAGAGACGCCACGTATCATCTTCGCCAACGCGCGGCCCGTTGGGCACTGCGGCTAAACGACGAGGGTGTAACCTGCCATCGCGCTAAACATGTGCACCGCCGCGCGGTCAGTCGATCCCAGCGAAACACAGGATTCGCCCGTCCCGCAACGCCACGACAATTCGTCCGGCGCTGTCCAAGGCCAGCCCCGATGAAAGGGGCAAAGCCGGTACCGATTGACTCCAAAGGAGTCGACCGTTGCCGACGTCCAGTGCGGCAACCGCATAGGACGGATCGGACGAGTTGTCGATCGGCGGAAGCTGACCTGCCACGACCACCGCGTTGTTGCCCAAGGCCAGTGCTACGGGATGCCCGATGTGTTTGGAGTTCCAGAGTCTTTTGGGCCTTGCGGTTGCGGCGGTCGCAGGATCGACACGGAAAACGTCGGTTCCGGTGCTGCGGATCACCACTTCGCCTGAATCGGCTTGCACCAGATACGGAAGCCGGAAAGGCCCCAGCCAATACTCTTTCGGCGAATAGAGCATACGCCCGAACACGCCTACATTCCCGCCGGTCAAGATCAGTTCACTCCCGCGCGGTGCCCTGACGAATTCGTCCTCCAACGTATTCTGGCACTTTCCGCTATTGATGTCGTATACGGCAGGCGACACAACGTTGCCCCCGGCCAGATACAGACGATCTTGATGAAGCAGCAGATGGCCCTGGACGCTCACACCGGAGACCTTGTCGCCACCGGCCAGTCGGCCCGATGCGTTGTTCTGCCAGCGGGTCTTTCCGGTCTTTGCGTCCAGAGCATATACGTGTGTGCCATCCCAACTGGCCATACCCGCAGCCGCATACGCGACGCCGTCTTCCACCAACACACCGCTGGCAACCGGCCATGTCGACACGAGACTACCGTGGACGAGGATCTTTCTTTCGGCTGGCGCGGCACGAAATCTCCACAGCGATCGGCCGGTTGCTGCTTCGAACGCGTAAACGCTGCCATCACTGCTGCCGACCAGAACTCGTCCTTGATCGACAGCCGGTGGATAGCCGATTGGGCCACTTGTATAGTTGATCCACTTGCGTTTGCCGGACTGTGCATCGACGGCTCGAACCATGCCGTCCGTACCGGCGAGAAACACGAGACCTCCGGCTGTAACGGGTGCCGCCGGCAGCGCGGCGACTGGGGGCTCCAGTTGCCAAGCCAACTTGACCTCGGTGGCGATATCGGTCGCGCTGGCACCACTCCGTTTGTTGTCTGCTCGATAAGTCGGCCAATCACCGGGAGTAGGCTCCAGCGGTGCGAGTTCTCCTAAGCAATCGCTCGACTCGAGCCGTTCCGTTTCGGTCGCTTTGGCCGCAAAATCGAAATTGCCTGCCGGACCAAGGCAGAGGTTGCCCACCAACGACAGACTGCAATCGCACATCCAGGCACCCCAATGCAGGAGACCATTGGCGATGATGACGCCGTCCTGACACGGCGGTCGCATCAGGGCGATCCGCATGGAACTGTCGTCGGCCGTTGACAAACGCAGCGAGCCTGCATGAAAGCTGGGCTCGGTACGACCGGCACGGCAAAGAATCGAATCGGCTGCGCCGGTCGCCCGAGTACACGCGGCTCGCCGGCCCGTGAGTTCGGTCAAAACCTTGCCCGTCAGCGGATCGAACTTCTTGCTGGGATGCTGTCTGGATCCCATCGCATACAGGGCTCCGTTGTGAAGCACAAGTTGGAAGTTCCCTTCCTCGTACTGCCAGAGCAAACGCCCATCCTCTGTGCTGACGGCGACCAAACGGGGCCGCTGCGGACCGGCGAAGTAGATCGCCTTGTCGCTGCATTTGACGTAAGACGTGCTGGAGAATCCCCATTGCCAGGTTTGGGCTCGGAAGTGCGGTCCAATCGCCTCCAGCAGTTTCGGGTCAGCCGTGCGCCAAATCACCTTGCCATGGCCCGCGTCGAGGCAGGCAAGGAAATTGGGGTGCGAGTAGTAATATATCCGATCGTTTTTCATGCAGACGGCGCGCGTGTCGATCGGATCGTCTTCGCCGCGTATCCAGAGTAACCGTTCGGCTTTCAGATCGACAGCGAAGAACGTGTGACCGAAACCCCACGGATATTCCTCAGCGTCATATCCGGGGCTCATGGGCCGCCACGGCCAGCCTCCCTTGTTCCTGTCCCAGCGGATCGTCGAATCTGTCTCTTCCTTCTTGCCGACCAGCCCGTACAGCACGCCGCCCTTCAGTGCCATCCATTTCCACGACGGCCCGGACGCTGCCCCCGGCGCAAAGACTTCACCTCTCAGTTTGCCCGTGGCCGCGTCGATCAGTTTGCATGATTCGTTGTCGGCAGCATAGAGAATCTTGGGGGTGGCGATCATCGTGTTGCGATGGATCATGAAGCCGTCTTCCAACGGGCGTTTCCACAGCAATGTGCCGTTATAGCCGTTCAACGCCACCAACGTGTTCAGCCAAGGGAAACTTCGTTTGTTGAAGGCAATGTGCCCGTAAGCCTTGAACATGCGGCCGGCCGAAGCGACGCTCACACCCGGCATCGGCACGTACCACGGTTCGCTCAAAAACTGCGTCATGTACGCTCCGCGGACAAACTGGTCGTCGGACTGCGGATTGTTGTCAGGCCCATGAAAAGGATGACTCCAATCATCGGCCTCGGGCGGATAGGGTTTGGTGATCAGCTTGTCGCCCAGCAGCACTTTGCCCAAGGGATTGACCACCCGAATCAGTTCGTTGCGAAACGACTCGACTACCGAAACGACGGCAGGCGTTACCACCACGGCGTCGGCCAAATTGTCTGCCAAGTGAACGTGGGGCCAGTTTCCTTTTTCGAGAAACACCCGCGTCCCTAGCAGACCAGCACGATCAATCTGCCGCCTGGCAGCCTCGACCGCCTCGTCAGTGGGAAGCTGGACATAGACAATCAGTTTGCTTCGCCGAGCCAGCGCAACCGCCATCTCGGCCGGCGATTCATCGAGCAGCACACACACTCCTCGATCCAGCCCAAGGCGACTGAGAACCTGTCCAGCGCGCCTATCGGCCTCGGCGTCAGCCGCCCGCCCTGCGCCCGCCGCAGCGAGGCACCAGACCGCAATGAACAGACCAACGGTAATAGCTGCCCTATGCCGTGTCTCGCTGTCCAACATGACGAATCTCCTTCGCGCGACAGGGATCTTCGTAATCTGAGTCAGAAACTCCTGATCATCGTAACGCTTCCTGTCACGCCGTGTGTGCAACTCGACGGATTTTGCCCGAAAAGACGCTTGGCTTTTCCGAGAACGCTGAGCCTGTAGAATCCATTATGTTTAGGTAGGCCCGGCGGATCTGACATGATCATCATCAAGCCACATCATTTCGTCGACATCTTGCGTGCACTCGGCGACGAGTCGAGCGAGTTCAAGCCCCATCCGTATGGACACGACGTCCACACCGTGGCGGCGAGGATTCTCGCCGATCACGAGGTGATGCTGCAGATGGAACTTGGCGCTGACGATATTTGCAGACCGTGCATCCACAATATCGACGGGATCTGCGACGATACCATCGACACGTCGTTTCGACCGCAGGCCCCACGATCAAAGCAAACGTGGAATCTTCTGATCGACCAACGCTGGTGCAAAGTGCTGGGGCTGGCCACCGGCGATCTCCTCACTACGAGGCAGTTTTGCGACCTCGTGCGTCAGAACCTGGATTCGATGCCGAGTATCTACCAAGAGATTCCGCCCGATCGCGTCGCTACCCGTACCGTGGAGATACGACATGGCCTCGAGAAACTCCTCGGCCAAAGTTGACGCGTCGCGTCACGTAAGCGGAGAGGGAAGTAAATGGAAACCGATCGTGGTTCCAATCGTCATTCGTCTGCGGGAAAAAGGTCGCTCAGCTTTCCTTGACACAGCTCGACGAGCCCCTCGTCGTCAACTCGCACACGCCCGTGTATTCCAACGACTTCGAGGATGACCAGCGCGCCGGTTGTTGCCTTCCTCAGATCATTCAGCTCTTGCTCGGACGGATCGAAGATTTCGAACTTCACCAACAGCAAACCACAACGATCCGTTCTTAACGTCAAGCGACGCGAGGGCAGGACGGCATAAGTGGGATGGTGCGTCCCTAGTACACTCGTCTCGTAGACGCCAGCCAGACTTGCCACATTCGCACCCGGCATCCGCGACATCATTTGCAGCATCTTGGCGGCAGAACCAATGGAGCTGATTTGCGTGTCGCGGCCTCGTTGGTTGAATTCCTTCAGGCGAGCGGGCAAAGGAGGTGAATCATAACTCTCCTTGACCTGTTCGATCATCTTTTCGGCATATGCAATCATAAACCTGGCATCTGTCGCGCGGCCGGCCTTCAGGTTGCGCAGACCAGCCAGGGCTCTCGCGTGTTCTCGCTTTTCTTCGGAAGTCCGTTCCATGATGAGCGCCAACGCAAGTCCGCTGTCACTGCGGACCATTTGCCCGCCCAGCGGCGCCGGCCCGCCTTCTGTGAGATGTGCGCGAATTGCTTCCTTGAGTTCGGCGCGCATCGCCTTGGGCACGACTTTCGATGCGAATTGCTCCTTGACGAATGCAACTCCTTCCTGGCGGGCGGTGGCTTCCTTTTCTCGAGCGCCCGCCTTGGCAACGACGATCACGGCAACGGATACCGAGAGGATAAAGCAACGTTGCATGGTTGGCTCCTTGGATCGTGATTCACAACGTCAAAACGGCACCGTCGAGCCAGGCTTGAGCGCGTGCTTTGGCAGTGGATGTGCCTCGTCGAAAACCCGCATCTGGTCGGGCTTTTCCAGAACAGTCTTGCTTTCGTCGAACACGCCGGTATTCGAGTCGAGGACACCCTTGGAATCAAGCCCCAGATGCTTGACCATGAACGGATACATCGCCTGACGTTTCGAGAGTTGGTAACCGTGTCCCTCCTCCTGGAAGTGCGCGTTTTCCACCTTGGCCTCGGCGCCGAACAACCGGTAGATGTTCTGAATGTAAGGGAACTCGACTTTCGGGTTATTTTTCGTCCAGTCGCCGCCGACGGAAACAAGCAACAACGGACGTGGCGCAGCCAACGCGGCGATTTCTGCGTTGTTGGTTTCCAATTCGGCCGTCTTGTGGATGGGCATGCCGCTCTCACAATGGCAGCCGCCAAAGAAGTGCGCGGAAACCATAACCACCGGTACGGCAACGCTAACGCGATCGTCCACCGCGGTCAGCAGGAACGTCTGCGTGCCGCCACCCGAGCACCCGGTAACGCCAATACGTCCATCGTCAACATCCGGAAGCGATTGCAGAAAGTCGATTGCGCGAATACTGCTCCATGTTTGCAGGGTCAGTGCCTGCTTGTGCCCGTGGCTCCAGCCAAGATGTTCGGAGTCGCCGAACCCGATCATGTCGTAGGAGAACACAACGGCACCCATCCGAGCGAGCGTGGCGCAGCGGTGTTGTTGGTCCGGCCGTAATCGCCCGCCCTCCGGGCCGCGCGCGTGGCCATGCGGGCAAAGGATGCCAGGGTGCGGAGCCTTCTTGCCGAGGGGGCGATAGAGGTTTCCGTAAACGAAGTAGCCGGGGCGTGCCTCGAAGGCCGCGGACTCGACGGTATATCCATCGTAGGTTCGCTTCTTGTGAATCGTGGGGTTGAGCGGCGTCCGTTCGGGGAGTGGATCTAGCTTCCCGCCCACGAGGATCTGTTTGCGAATCTTCGCCGCGCGTGCCTTCCATTCTTTCAGATTGGAATAGGTGGCGGCCATACGGGCAAGTTGCTTGACGGCATCCTCTTCCGAATGGTAGTGGCCGCGGCAAAGGATAGGCTTGGGGCTTGGCTTCTCTTGGTCCGCTGCCACCAGAAGCTGAATTGGCAGGATGAAAGCGACGACACCGATTGTGACAAAACAGCTTCTCATTTCCCTGTGCTCCCGTTCTTGTAGATTCGCCCTTTATCCATTCTGACACGCATGGGTGTTTATAGGGCGGGCGAACCGCGCTGTCAAATCTTTGCGGCAACAACCGAGCCTGGGTTATTCAAGAGATTGTAGGCCGGACCGAGCAAACGCCGTTCGTGCCGGAGCTGCGGTCGCTTTTCTTGAATTCCTGCGTGCACGACTTGTCGGCAGCTTCGATTGCGTTTGCGCTGTTCCGGCAACGCGTTGAGCGACCTTGATCCGGCCTACGTGAGTGATCCGGCCCAAAGGCAGCTTCAATGGATTGGCAATCGCCTAAGGAGCGGCTAGCGTGCCGAGGAACTTGAGGATCGCCACTCGCTCGGCCGTGGGCAACGCAAGGAACCGAGTGGCGGATGGTGCAGCCTCTCCGCCGTGAAGCGTGATTGCCTCCAAGAGTGTCTCGGCGCGGCCGTCGTGCAGGTAAGGGGCCGAGTCGCGCACGCCCCACAGGGGCGGCGTTCGCCATTCCTGGTGCACGTTACTGGGAATTTCGACGACCTTCTCGTCGTAGCGAAGCGGGCTCTCGGGCCGCGGGGTCCTTTCGCCGGGAAAACGCGTGCGTTTCGCCTGGGCATGTGTCTTGAGACTGCCGTGCTCGCCGAGGCGAAACGGCGGCAGACCCGGGATGGGGGCGAAATCGGGGAACTGGCCCGGCGTTCCCGACATCGAAATTGGAGGACCGCCGCGAGACACGCGCATTGGCCTGGGGCTCGAAGGCGCAGGCGTGGGAGTGGAAGGGCGTGGGGGCGCATTGCCGCTGGGCGGCTTGGGCAGTACAACGTACGACTCGCGAATGATGCGGCGCTCCGGCTCTGCCGACGCGGGGTCGGGAAGCCCCGGGCCCATGTCGTGCAGCAACAAGTCGCTAAAGAGTCCCTCGATGCTTCCCAAGTTCTCCATGTGACACGCGGAACAGCCGACTTCGTGAAACATGCGGCGTCCGTATTCAACGACGCGAAGTTCATCGGGATCCTCCGGCAAATCGACGCGGGGCACGGGCAACGAGGCGACAAACGCAACCAGGGCGTTCCCCTGCGCCAAGTCCATGTCGACGCCCGGCGGTTGGTAGTTCGGGACCAGTGGGTGAACCGCCTGATCGCATGTCGGCAGGTGCAAACCAAGGTCGCTGGCCGACATGGCCGCGACCATGTCGGCCAGCCGTGCCGACTGGCCGCGCCAGCCGAAACGGCCAACATCCTCGCCGACCTGAGCGGCTCGGCCAGAGATGCCGGGGTATTGTCTCGGCTGCATGAGCTCGATCTGTTTCAGCAACGACGCAGGCACGCTGTCGATGTACCCAGCGCCGAACAAAGCGGGCGTGTTGCGTTGCGCATGGTACACCGCCAGGCCCGGCACGGGCGTCAACACACGCACCGGCTCGTTCGCCAATTGGCGTTGCGGCTGGGCGGGTGCCTGCGGTCGGTTCAGCAGACGTTTTCGCAGCGGCTCATAACGAGGGTCCACGTTGTAGCGGTGGAGCACAATCCACCGCTTCAGTGTCTGTGACGGCCCCGAGAAGAACCCGGGATGCACGCCGCTGACCAGAGAACGCCACGACGTGACACCGGGACTGACGCCTGCGATGCTCAAAACGTCAACGTTGTTGTCCAGCGAACCGCTTCCGCCGAGACCGCCCTGCTGGTGGCAGGCAGCGCAAGACATGTCGTTGTACGCAGGCCCCAAACCGTCGCCGCCCAGCGTCACCGCTTGGCCAGGTAGCCATTTGTGCTCGAACAACCGGCGGCCCGCGTCCGGCGGGTTTCCGCCAAACTGGGCGTACGCCACGGCGTTGGCACCTAGGTCGCACACCAATGCCAGGACAAACGTGATGCACAACGCGCCGGCAAACGATCGACCACCTTGTTCTAGCATCTTCCTGGTTCCTTATGGAGGTAACGGAGCACCGGCCTTTTTTAGGATCGGCGCCAGACTTCGCACACCTTCACGGGTGGTAAGCTGACCGACCTTCCGCCCCTCGCGATCGAAGACCAGAAATCGCACAGGCTGGTTTTCCCACTGCGTGATTCCTTCCAGCCCGGCGTCGGCCAGCAGCATTGCCAATTCGGACGGAGTGACTTCCAAGACGGTGAACGTCGGCAACTGCTCGTTGATCGACTGGTGCTTGAATGCCGAGTGTGGGTCTTTGCGGTCGGCGGGTTCGGGCTGCACGACGAGCAGCAATGGCTGCTGTTGCCGGCGGGCATCTGCAAAACGCTGCGCGATTTCCGCCCGGCGCGGGCTGACCGACCAGCAAGTCTGTCCGGTCAGCGTCTCGAACACGGCTCGGTGAATGCTCTGGTACGACGCCAACGGCATCTCGGACAAGGCTAGGTGCACGGCGTCCGTACGGATGTCGCCATGCGTCGCCAGCTTGTTCAGGAGCGTGGGGTGCTGGTTCCTCGGCCAAACATTGGCGAAACGTCGCTGTAGTTCCTGAGCGTCGAGTTGCAGCGCCGCTCGCCAGACGGATCTCGTCCGGGTGTCTTGGCGAGCGGCGGCTTTTGCCATTTCAGCTTTGAACGCGGTTTCGTTCTTCGGCAACGCGCGTTGAAGGTGCTGCCGACGAACCTGGGCCGCCCTTGCTTCAGGAAAGCCGCCACCGGGTGGCTCTGGAAGATCGGCGATCTCGCCGTAGAGCTGATGAGCCCATTGTGCCTCGGTGAGCATTTTGCCCGGAGATACGTAGCCGGGGACGACATGAACGACGCGTTCTCGAGGTGTACAGAACCAAGCCACGACAGCGCCATCCCGGGGCGTTGGTGAACGCGCTCCCTTGGGAACCACCCTTAACACCTCTGCCGCTCCCACCGCCTGTCGAACAGCGACGAGACGCTCATGCAAGAACGCCGGTACCTCACGTCCTGACAGCGGGAAGACGTTATAGATTCTCGCTTCGCGCGACGCCGCGGCCGGTTGTGTGAAATCACTCTCCAACTGCACCACCAACAGCATCTTGCCAGTTTGTCGGGCTTCTGCGACAGCAGAAGCATAATCGGCTTGCCAGTCCAACGGCTCCGCGGCACAAACGTGGTTGGCCACGAGAAACAAGAACGTGCAAGGCAAGCAAAAGACAATGCGAGACATGGTAGTTGTGGAGGATTCCATAGTGCCTTGCCACTTACAGTCTGACGTGTGGCAGAATCCTTGTCAATTGACACTTGACTCAGACGCGCACTTTGCAGACGGCGTCGTTTTCAGCTACAAACTGAAAACGGCAGTTGACACAGCAAGAAACGGAGAAGCGATATGCTGCGACGCGAATTCTTGAAGACTCTCGGGGGAGCTGCTGGGGCGGTAGTTTCGGGAAGCACGGTTTTGGACGTTCTGGCGGAACCGCTGAATCCCGAGACGGGCTTCCTGCTCTCGAACACGGGTTGCAGCGCGGCTACGGCACATCCGGCGGCTAACAAGATCGTCACAGTAGACGGCAAAACGCATGTCGGCTGGATCGATTCGGACAGCGGGGGATTCCGCGTGCGGGTTCGTACCCTCGACTGTGCCAGCGGACAGTGGTCGCCGAAATACACCGTTGGCGACGCCTTCGACAATCATGGCGGACCCGCCTTGGCCGTGGACAGTAAAGGGTTTCTGCACACCGTGTATTATCCACATCATCACCCATTCCGTTATCGACGCTCAGTCCGCCCGAATGACGCATTGGAATGGACCGGCGAGACAACGTTTGGAAAGCGTTGTACGTATCCCAGCCTGGTTTGTGGACGAGATGACACTCTGTACCTGGCATGTCGCGAAAGGGGTGGACCGCAATGGGTGATGAACCTGTACGTCAAACCGCCCGACAAGGATTGGCAGGGCCCCGTGGCTCTGGTGCGCGCCAGCGTGCCGGGCTACGCCCATTTCCATCAGTCTCTTGCCTGGGGCCCGGATCATCGAATGCTGCACTTATTCTGTGTCATCTGCGACGGCAAGCCGCTGCGAAGTCACACGATCGGTTACCTGAGAAGCCCCGATTCCGGAAAGACCTGGCAACGACACGACGGTACGCCGGTGGATCTTCCGGCTACCGCCAAAACGGTCTCGGTCGTTGAGCATCTGCCCGAGGGCGGCTTGAGTTGCGGATCGATGGGCATCGATCCAACCGGCAAACCGCACCTTGTATACGGTACCTGTGGGCAGCTTCCGCTCGAAGCCTGCATCGCTACCCCGGACGCTTCGGGAAACTGGCAGAAGCGCCCTCTTTCCGGCGAAGTCTCCGGCCTGCTGCCTGGGACCGGTTGGGGACCTTACGCGCCGTGCTTCGTCACCTTCGATGCCGACGGCCGGATGTGCGTCGCCGTTACGATGGTCAAACCAGCCGGTTTGACACCTCAGGACACATGGCATTCGTCGACCAACGAAATCGCGTGGCTGGAATCCGAAGACGGAGGGCAGACCTTCACCAGCCAACTGCTCACAAAGCTCGATCTCGACCGTCCCCGCCGGTACGTGAGCCTGGAACGCCCCACCGGCCACAATCAGATCACGACACCGGGACTGATCTACACCTCCGGACACAGCAGAAAGAACAATCAGGAGGTCCGGCACAACCCGGTCTATTGGCTTCGGCCCGGATGCTCACAGGGAAGGTGAGCAACGTTGCCTATGGGATCCGAGATTCTTCTCGATTACTGCGCAGGATCCCCGCCACACCTCCGTAGATCCTATCGAACGGCATACTCGCGCGACCGGCTGAGAACCCGCGTGAGCGGGCAGCCGGTCGCCGAGCGAAGCCTGAGGGTACGGAGGTGCACAAAATGAATGCGTTTGGCAAGACATTGGTTGTGGCGGTGCTGGTAAGTGCGATTGTCGGTTTCACACCGAGCGTCTATGCCGGCCTTGGGAGTTGCCCGATGGGCATCGTGGCAAAAGGGCCCTGCGGCAAAGGCCCCGTGGTCCAACCGCGCGTCTATGGTGGCCTCGGAGGAACGCCTTTGGGAATGACGGGCAATCTACGCTCCAACGGGAAGAAGGCCGCGGCACGACAAACCGTGGAAGACGAGTTCAAGGTCGAAAAGGGCGAATTGTGCCCTGAAACGATCGAACTGATGTATCTCCTCGGAATCTGGCGGTAGACCAAACCGATAAGATCGCGGACGAATCTGGCAGGTAGCAGGTAGGCCGAAACAAGTCCGCGCAGTTCCGGCACGTGTGCAGAAGGACGCCGGAACTGCGCGGACTTGTTCCGGCCTACTTTCCTTTCTAGCCGTTTCTGGCTGCTCACTCTTCGGAAATTTCTTCTTGCACCGCGCAGGGTCGATTTGGTGTCTCCGTAGAACTACGTGCGGGCGCGGGTCGGCGGCTGAACGGAGGTAGTGAACGGCAGTTTTCGAATCAACGGGAGCCCTTGGAACAGAGAGGACAAAAAGATGAAACGCCAGAAGAAGTCGAATCGGAAGTTCAACCGGAGCAGAAAGAACCGATGTGGCAGACGGCTACGGGCCAGACGAAGGATGGCCGTCGTCGAGCGGCTTGAGGATCGGTGCCTGCTTACTGCCGACATATGGGTCGTTAACGACGTTCTGCACGTGCGTGGCACCACGGGCGATGACAACATCGTCATCGAAGACACCGGCGGCGGCTACATGGCCGTGACACTGAACGGGAACACAAAGAATGTCTCGCAGCCGGTCAATGCCGTCCGGGCTTTCGGGGATCAGGGGAACGATGTGATCGAAATGATCGGCGCTGTGCCGTTTATGGCTTGGGGGCAAGCCGGGGACGACGTCCTGCTGGCAGACAGCACAAATGACTACTTGGACGGTGGCGAAGGCAACGACTTCCTGGACGGCGGCGGCGGGAACGACCTTATCCGCGGGCGTAATGGCGACGACATCGTGCTGGGCCATCATGGCGACGACGCCCTCTACGGCGGCGACGGCAACGATGCCCTGTACGGCAGCTATGGCGACGACGTGATGGACGGCGGGGCCGGTGAGGACTACATGGAGGGTTACGACGGCAACGACGTCCTGTATGGCGGCAATGGTGATGACCAACTGTACGGTGAAGCCGACGATGATCTGTTGGACGGCGGAGACGGGGACGATAGTCTGTACGGTGGGGACGGCGACGACACTCTCCACGGTTTGGCAGGCGACGACTTGTTGGACGGCGGAAATGGCGACGATTCCCTGTATGGAGGCGACGGGAACGACACGATCCACGGGCTGGCCGGCGACGACATGGCTCGCGGCGGCGAAGGCAGAGACGACATTTGGGGCGGCGATGGCAACGACGATCTTTATGGCGACGACGGCCAGGCTCCGGCACTCGGGGCGTTCGAGCCGGCCCTATGGCAGACGATGGCCGGCGTCTGGGACACGTTAGCGGTGGCGACACTAACCGCCGAACTGATGCCGTACGCGGAGAACATGGTTTGGGGTCCTGCGGACGCGGTCCCTGAACTTGCCAACCAAGGGCAATTTACCTTGTTTGATCCGGGCGCCTACGAGCCGGCCATTCCAAGCGACATCCCGTGGGAGTTGACGGTCGACGACGAGATCTGGGGCGGCGACGGCGACGATGTCATATACGGCGGCGTCGGAAACGACGCCCTGTACGGCGGCGACGGCAACGACGAGATCTACGGCTACACGGGCGACGACCATATCTATGGCGGAACTGGTCGCGATACGCTCTACGGCGAAGACGGCGACGACCTGATTCGCGGCGGCGACGAGTTCCTCGGCTC
>CAZURK010000176.1:0-31331 GCA_964623055.1 uncultured Pirellulaceae bacterium | reverse complement strand
GGCCACGTCTTTGCCGCCATTATGTCGAACTTCGCGCGTCAAAGGTCACCAAGAAACAAGGAAAGTCCTGCCCACGCGAGCTCATTTCTCGTCTTTGTCCGCAAGATTGATGCTCAGATCGTATAGGCGGTCTTCCTTGAAGTGAAGCAGCATGCAAAGAGATTTGTAATAGAGGGATGCCTCGTTGCGATCGGGATCTTCGTGTTTCATGTCCGCTGGCCCGTAGGCCTTCTCGGTCTCCGCCAGCGTTGAGCCCATGCCGATTCCTTTGCTGGTCTTCCCAGTGAAATCCCCCATGGCGTTGTTTCCTGCAAGACAGAATATGGCTCGAAGGCCCTTCTCCTGGTCGACGCTCAGCGAGAAGCCTCGAGCCTGATAGTCGATGTCAACCCCAGACACACCAGTTGCTCGAAACTCGCTGTTGAGCTTCTTGATCATCTCCTGGCGGAGCCGATCCTCTTCGAACGCGTCGACGTCTCTCTCCTTGACTTCCTTGGCGATCTTCTTGCGCAGGTCATCGGACATCTTCTCATACCGCTGCTTGTCCCCGGGACTGAACTCCAGGCCGTAGTTCATTTGATCCGGCCGTCCCAGGACTCGAACGACTTCCTTCGCGGTCATCCCGAAACGAGCCGGCCCGATTCCGCGCTGCGGATCAATTTCCGGAGACGCGAGGTTTGGGTCATCGGGCAGTTCCGCCACGGGCGGCGACATGGTCCGGTGCCAATGATGTCCCTCCAGCATGGTGTAACCCACAGGGGGTGTCATGTGAAACAGCGATTCATCCACGGGCTCGTTGAATGTATAGAACGTCGTACTGCGCCAGATCGTCGAGACGAAATCGTCTGGATCGGTGGCAAAGCATTCCTCGCGCACGGGCAGTCGTGTCTTTGGATCGACCCAGATTTCCCTCGTCAGTAAACCCAAATAAGCCAGCGTCCCATGAGGCTTGAGTGCGAATCCCACCAAAGTTCTTTCATTGAAGGTGCGCTCGCCTAATTCATGGACCGAATCATGTTGGACGTTGGCTAGGTCGTCGAGGTAGTCTCTGGGAGAGGAATCGGAGAAGTGTCCAACGCAAAGCTGGGCCGTCTTATCGCGAGGGTTCAGGGCCAACTGTTTCCCGCGCCCGTCATCAATGTAGACGAGCCCGTTTTGCCACTCCTTACGCACGAGGTTCGAATCTCTTCGGTAGAGGATCCGGTGATTCCAGAAAGGACGCTCGGGATGTTTCGAGACGACGATCGCCGTTTGGATCCTGCGGATCGCCTGTTGGACATCGGCGAATGCAATGCTCGGCCCCACGCCGACTGGCTTAAGCCAAATGGCAATCGCCAAGAGCAACATGACAGCACCGCCTAGTGCCGCCACGTAGCGCACCGCAGGACGCGTCACCCATCCTAGTTTCCTACCCGAGCCTGTGACTCGGTCGTGTTGGGCGGCCCGGCGGCGGACTTCGCGCATCACACGCGGCGCCACACTGTGCCAACCGTCGAGTGCTTCCGCCATTTGCCGGATTTCTTCCTTCAGCCTTCCGCGATCATCGCTCATGATACCGACTCCTCACGCTGAGCCCATCGGCGCAGCCTTCGCATAGCCCGCGACAACTGCTTCTTGACCGTGTCAACCCGCCGACCGGTCATTGCAGCGATATCGCTTGCCCGGTGTCCGTCCAGATGACGCAACGTGAACACCAATCGCTCGTGGATCGGCAAGCGGTTGATCAAGTTCATCAGATACTCGTGCCCGTCGCTCAGGTGTTCAGCACCACTGGAATCAGTCGGCTCGGCCACCGATTCAAGAGGTGCAGTCGAGCGACGTTTGCGCGCATAGCGAATGGCCTGCCTCTTGGCGATCTGCATGAGCCAAGGGCCAAATCTCGATCCGTCGCGTAGTGTCCCGAGCTTCTCGTAGGCCGTTATGAATGCGTCCTGCAGCACATCCTCGGCGAGGTTGCGGTCCCCTACAATCTGCAGAGCCAGGACCTTGGCAGCGCGCTCGTAGCGAACCACCAACTGCTCGTAGGCATCGGCGTCCCCCTGCTTTACGCGATCAACCAGCGCCGCGTCCTCATGCACGAAAGGATCCTCGCGATCTCTGGGCGTCTGAACGTAAAGAGTACCGGACCGCGCCGTTTGGGGACAGGATTTCCTCAAGAATCTCTAGATTTGGGTTCAGTCAATGGTTTGGACCAATTCGCCACCGTTGCGCGTGAAGATGGCTCTGAGTTGGTCGGCGCGGTCTGGATCGGTCAGCAGGTGTCTTAGTACATGGGTCTGCGCGTCGCAGAAGACGGCTCGTGCTGTGCCAGGGATGTGCCCTCCCAGCCCCTTGGCAGGATTGTCGATATCGAAATCCAGGTCCTTGGGTTTCGTCCACAAAACCGCGTGTTCGTCGTCGACTTCGACGATCATAACCGTGTTGCTGGTGCCGTCGGCGATGTCGCTGTAATCAATCGCTCGATTCGCTGGGCACGTGGTGTTCTTGCCAACCGGACGGGCATAGCACGTACGTCCCTCGCGGGCCGCCTTCGAGCCGAGCATCGTGTAGACGTCGGGCATCTTCTTGATCAGCCGACGGTTGTGCTCGCTGTCCCATGGCTCATCAAGCTTGAACTGATAGTACAACCGTCTCGCCTCGCTTCCGAGAAATGGCAGGATGTGAACGCGCCAACTCAGCAGTGGCCGGCCCTGGTCGTCGCATTTCGCCTGAGCAGGGAAGCTCTTATGCGTGTCATGCCAGTTCACCATGGCCAGGGCGAGCTTCTTCATCTGCTCCCTCGTTGTCTTTTCGATCACAAGACGAACGAGCAGCGAGGTCAATCCTTGCAGTGCCTTCAGGCCACCGCCCGGCTTGTCCAGGGCGAGCGCCAGCCGGTCTTCAACTGCCTCCGGAACTAGTCGTTCGTCCTGGCCATAGCTGGCAAGGGACTTCATGCAGTGGCGTCGTAGTGCCTCTGCCGCCGGGGCGTCCGTCGATTGGACTATCAATCGTATCCTCGGTTCGGGCTTCAGATCGACGGCCACGGCCGCCCATTGGAGTCCTCGTGACAACACGGTGCTTGGCCCTCCACCCAACGCGTCGGGCAATGTTGGAAACAGTTCTTCCGCGACGCGTCGATCGTCGTCTGTGGGGATACACACGACGCGCAGCGGAGCATCGCCAATAGACTCGAAGGCCGCCGCCAATTCGGGGCGAAGCTTGGGCTGGTTACGTTTCAGTCGGTTCAAGGTATCCTCAATTCCGATGAACAGCACACGACCGGAATCACCGTTGGCAAGGCACTCGATCGTGAGACGTTGCTTGGCGTCCAAACGCACGGGCAAGCCCGCGGGCAATTGCGGAGCCAGCTTCTTTGAATCCAGATCGCCAGGGCAGGGAGCTACAACAAACCACAGTTGCTGCGGAAGCTCTGCCAGTGACAGGACGACGAATATCTCCTCGATACCAGCCGCCTGTAAGGCCGTCCACAACTGCTCGAACTCGATCCGGAACGGCGCCTCGTAGAAGGCTGCTTGGGGAACGATCGGGACGGCGAGATCCATAAGCGGTTCAACGTCGGCACGTTTCAGGTCGATGTGGATTACTCCCCGGGTCAAGTCGTCAATGAAGGGCGCGACCTTTTCTGCCGGTGATTGGCCCGCCGACTCCTGCGCCTCAACGGTCAGACCGCCCGTGGCGGCCAACAGCAGCAAGGGCAAACTCGCTCGCATCGCTATTCTCCCTTCGGTCTGTCTTCGGTTACCAGAGAAATCTCGTACTGGCAAGGTCTGCCGGGCAACCGCGGTCCTTCAAAATGAGCCACGTTGTCGCGGACTTGGTATTCGAATGGCTTGCCTGTGATCGGGTCGTTCGGCACAGGCACCCCAATCTCTTGCAGCCCCTTGGGTAATCGCCCTGCGTGCGCAGCCCCGTAGAGTCGTATCGCCTCAAGGATCCGGAGGATCGCAATCTGGCGATCCATTCGCGCGAACGCCGCGCGTCCGGCTCGGATGGCCGGGTATACATCGTATACTGGTAAAGGACTCTCCCACCGACGCCGGGCCGAGCCCATGCGCTCGTCGGCTTTGACTAGATGGGGCCGGCCTTCCCAGTAAGGTAACAATACACTTTTGAGACATTCGTCTCGCATCTCCTCAAACTGCTGCGTAGCGTGAAGAAGAATCGCTCGGCCCGCAGGCATAGCTTCGACTTCCTCCGGCGACATCCCTTGTTCGATCAGGGCCCGCTTTGCCAGCGGATAGCCTCGTACCAGGCGTACGGCCATCTGCCTCTGGAAACGCGCCAACTTGTCGGGCTCGTAGCGGTAGTACTCCTGGTGCAACTCGCCCAATTCTATGAGTTGCCGGCGCCAGTAATCGGGATCCGATATCGAATGGTCGACGTTCCTCAACTGAGGATACGCGTATGTCAGGCAAAGCATCTCGCCTTCGAAACTCGTCCGAAGATCCAAAAAGGGATCGGGCAAGTAAGTCAGGGCCCAATAGAGATTCGGAGCGCCGGGCTGTTGGATCAACTCCAGCACGCACTCGGACATCATGTCGCTGATGGCCACTCCGACCAGGCCCGTCACAATGAACGGTGCATTGGCTGTGTGCTGAGCCATGGCGTAGCCGGCTTTGATCGTCCGGAGCGCCCCGTCGTAATCGCCCAGGGCAATTCGCTTGCGGGCGTCGGCCCACAACATTCGGGCCAATTGTCGCTTTTCATGGGCGTCTGGGATCAGAGTATTGAAGCGATCTTCTTCGACCGGATACTGCCAATCACAGTCTCTGCACTGGCCGCCACGCTCCAGGTTCTGGAAGATGCTGCCTTCGTGATCGCGCAAAATGTGCTCCATGTCGCGAATTTCGTCCAGCGTGGCATCCCAAACAGCGTTAATGGCGTCCCAGACCTCCCTGCTGTTGAAAAACCGATTCTGCTCGGCCTTGATTCGGCCGTAGAAGACGGCGGCATTACCAGGACGCTGCTCGTACAGCGTCGGCAGAAGCTGGTACTTCAACGCGGGGCGAGGTGCGGAAGCCGCGTGAAGCACGACCCGCACCGGCTTCTCCTCCTGAGCACAGGCGCGATCCATCGCCCAGAAAGACGACAGCAAAGCGAGCGGCAGAAGCAGACTCACCAAAGAAATGTAGCCGAAGTCGTGAGACTTCGGTTTGCCCAGCATCTCCGAAGTCTCACGACTTCGGCTACGGCAAGTCCCATCCTGACACCTGCCTAATAGGAATATGGCAGACAATGATAGCGTGATGTGCGAAGGTGGTCTCATGGATCAGGCTCCGTTTGACGGGTGGCCGGCTTCGGCCGACGTCTTGCGAGAAGGAATCAGTTCCTCGAAAACCATACGGCGATGCTCGACGTAGGGCCGCGGGCGGGACGGTTGGACTGGTCCGCCCGATTGCAGCAGGGGCCTCACCGTGCGGGCGATTTCTAGTGTTGGTCGCAGAGACCGACTGTTCTCCAACCGCGCGATCATCGGAATGGAACGTGGCAGTGTGGCGGTCAGTGTCTCGGGCCGCACCGTGGCCGGCCAGAACACGCGCTCGGGCTTGAGTGCCGGTTCCTGTTCGCGGTTCCCACTTTCCCCGGCGTCATTGGGTTCTTGCACCGAGGCATGCGTGGGCACTTCTGCCGCTGGTCGAATCCCATCGGTCACCGCCGTGCGAGCGGCTTCGGGACCGCGCACGATTAACACAGCCAGCAGGCAACCGGCAATCGCCGTCATGACGCTGAACGCCGCCGGCCAGGCCCAGGTCGACGCCGGCTTTGCGCCGCTGGCCGGCTCCTTCCCGGCCGACGCACGCCCGGCGAGATACATAACGCGATCGCGATCCAACCGGCTCGGCACCGGACGGAAGGCACTCAGACGTGCTTCCCAGGCCGTTAGGTCACGTTCTTGCTCGGATTCTCGCATGATGGACTCACTTTCTCACGTAGCCGCACCAAGGCGGATTGATAACGTCGATGGGCTGTGCTCTCGGAAGTCCCGGTCACTTCGCCGATCTCGCGAAAGCTCAACTCACCCCACAACCGGGCCACCACAACCTCCCGTTCGTCGTCAGGCAATGAACTCATGGCCGCAGTGATCTCCTCGGACGAGAGCGTTTCGTCTGGCGACGGCGTCAAAACAATCGGGCGTCGTTTGGCCGCTTCTGTCTCGTGATGCTTGCGCCGCCGTTGCGCCCGGCCCGCATTGATCGCCCGATAACGCACGGCCCGATACAGCCAAGCCACCGGGTTCTCCGGACGCGCAGGATGCGCAGCCAGTTCGATCAGCACCTCCTGCAACACGTCCTCTGGACAGTCACACCACCCACCGGCAAACAGTTCCAGCGTCGCCGCATGCCGATCGATCAACTGGCCCAATAGCTCGGGCCCGACACGTTCGTTCGGGTTGTGATCCTTTTTTGTCACTGCAATGAAACCACCGCTCGTGGCCGGTCTCTCCCAGAAAAAACCGTGATGCCCGAAATCCCCTGATCGCCAATCGTCTGCGAAGCCCTGCTGCGCGAAAGTGTGAATCGGGGAGACTCGGTGCTAGCACCCGCAACAACAACTGATCTTCCGGCATGCCGCTGATTTTGGTAAGTACCCGGCTCCTACTCTAGTTGGACGGAGGATTGTCTATTTTCTCGTCTTTTGCGGGATGCAAGCAATGTCAAGACCCAAAATCAAGCTCACCAAACGTGTTGTCCTTGGTCTGGCGGTGTTTTCCGCGGTAGGGGGACTCAGCGCATTCGCTCTCATGCGTGACCAACTCTTCCCGGAGGAGCCAGTGGCAGACGGCGTGGAGAAACCAGCCGACAAGCCCGAGAAACCGCAAGACGTTAAACCGATCCCCTTGCCTGCCGAGGAAATGGGACCACCCGATTCGCTGCTTGCGGCACGCCGGCACGGTCTTGACCAAGACGTCTCGTTTGCATCCTACGAGACAGGTGCGTCCGGACAGCAAACGCCATCTGACGAGTTACTGCTTCCGCCTCCGGGCACCACCATCCTGCGCGCGAACGACGGTGACGCCACAACGACGGTCACCGCACCGCCCTCTGGCGACGATAGCTCAGTCACTGGCAACGTCACTGATTCCGGGCCGCCTCCGACCGAACTCGAGCCTCCGGCACAGCCAACCCTAGCGCCGCCGCCTACGGATGTCCCGCTCGATGGCCCTCCAACACCGGAAACGACTGCTGCAGCCGAGGCAGGAGCCGCCGACGTGACGTCCAGCCTACGCGCTGCGGCACGCGATGTTATCGCGGACACCCCCCCCGCAACCAGCATCTACGGCACTGGTCCGCCGGCTGCCGCTACGACTGTGGGCGTGTCCCCCGCACCACAAGTTGTTGCGCCAATCACTGCTGCACCTCCTGCAGACAACAGCCGGGGTTCGGTATACGGCGATTCGGTACCCGTGGTGGATCCCATGGCGGCCCCAAGGGAACTCCCGTCAACGGGATTGCCATCCAGCGCCGCTCATTCCCCTAGTGCGTCTTTTTCGGTGCCATCTTTCGAATCAACGACCGTGGGTGATGCTCGGCCGTTCGAGGGTAACGGGACACCCGGTGCGAATTCGCTAGAGGGGCTGCAATCGCCGGCGTTGACTTTGGAGAAAACAGCTCCGGATGAAATTCAGGTTGGCAAGGAAGCCGAGTTCCAATTGAAAGTCCGCAACGTGGGTTCCGTTGCGGCGCACGACGTGATCGTGCTGGACCACGTGCCACGTGGCACACGATTCGTCAATGCCACACCACAATCGAACCGCGCGCCCGATGGCCAATTGATGTGGCAGTTGGGTACGCTGCAACCGGGCGACGAGACGGTGATCTCCGTCCAGTTGCTGCCGACAACCGAAGGCGAAATAGGCAGCGTGGCACAGGTGCTGTTTGGCGCAAAAGCCTCGGTGCGCACGGTTTGCACCAAGCCGGAGCTTACGCTCAGCCACACCGGCCCCCAGCGGGTGATGATCGGCGAGGCCGTTACGTTCGACATCACCGTCTCGAACCCGGGAACCGGAGCGGCAACTAGCGTCGTCTTGGAGGAAAACGTCCCCGAGGGTTTGGCGCACATCAAAGGCAACGGACTGACGCTTGATGTAGGTACGCTGAAACCAGGCGAAACGCGCCGGATGCAGTTGGCGTTGAAGGCGGACAAGGCCGGCATCATCGAAAACGTCTTGATCGCCAGGGGCGACGGGAATCTGATCGCCAAAGACAGCGTGCCGCTGGAGGTGATCGCACCGTCACTGCAAGTGGAACTCAGCGGTCCAGGTCTGCGGTTCCTTGACCGAGAAGCTACCTACGAGGTCGCCGTATCCAATCCCGGTACTGCGGCAGCCCGCGAGGTCGAGTTGGTTACCTACTTGCCAAAAGGCATGAAGTTCGTCTCGGCCGACCACAAAGGCCAGTACGAGCCTCAGAATCACGCCGTCTACTGGAGTCTTGAGGAATTGCCACCGCGCGAGATGGGGATCGCCAAGCTGACGCTATTGCCTCTGGAAACGGGCGAGCAGAAGCTGAGCGTCGAAGGACGAGGCGAATTGGGGATTCAGCACTCGCATGAGAAGGTGGTCCAAGTGGACAGTCTGGCTGAACTGCAATTCACGATCGCCGACGTGGCCGATCCTATCGAAGTTGGCAGCGACACGACGTACATCATCACCCTGAGCAACACCGGTTCCAGCGCCGCCACCAATATCCGCTTGCAGATCGGGCTACCCGCGTCGCTGAAACCGGTCGGAGGCGACGGACCAACGCGAGTCGTCGTCGACGGCGTTCAGGTGGCGATTGATCCTCTGGCCCGCTTGGCCCCCGGCGAGCAGGCTGTGTACAAGCTGAAGGTGCACGGGCTGGACGCGGGTGTACAGCGAATCCAGGTGCAATTGGTCACCGACGAGACGCCGGTACCGGTGGCAAAGGAAGAGATTACGCGCGTCTACGTAGACCAGTAGCCGAACTCGTCAGGGCGCGGGGGCTGGACCATGCTCGGCGCGGGTCTCCCGACCCCGCCGAAACCAGCGACCGGAGGTCTCCTGACGAGCGTCGAACCGAGAGACCTTCGGTCGAACGCGGTGCGGGGTCGGGAGACCCGCGCACAACGAGGCAAAAGCGGCCTACGTCTCAGTCGCACCTGGCGTCACACGTTTCTGGACTTCAGCAGTCATAGCTGCTATCCTGCCGGGCTATGGCTGCGTCTTCTGAGACAATCGATCTCGTCGTTAGCACGTATCTCGAAGCGGCTGAAGCTAACCGCGATACGCCGGTGCGCGACGGGAACGTCGTCTCGCTCTCCGCGGACGTGGCCGACGACGTGATGATCACCGGCGATCTTCACGGCCAGCGAGTTCATTTCAACAAGCTCTGTCGCACCGCGAATCTCGAGTCGAAGCCGCGGCGCCATCTCGTGATGCAGGAAGTCTGCCATGGCGGTCCGTTGTATCCGTCCAGCTCGGGTTGCATGTCCCACTTGTTGCTTGAGGACGTGGCCCAGTTGAAGGTGCAGTATCCCGAACGTTTCCACTTCCTGCTCAGCAATCACGAGCTGGCCGAACTGAACGATTTTCCGATCGCCAAGGGTGGCCACATGTTGAACCTGCAGTTCCGCGCCGGGCTGAAGAAGATGTACGGAGACGCCATGGGGCGAGTCCGCGACGCCCTTGTCGAATTCCTGTCGACGTGCCCCTTGTCGGTTCGTCTGGCCAGCGGAGTGTTCGTCTGTCACGGCATACCAGAGCTTATTGAGGACCACGGATTCGACACGGACGTGTTTCGGCGACCATTGACAGAAGACGATCTCCGCCCGGACGGCGCGGCATTTCGTCTGGTCTGGGGACGCGACTTCCGGCAGAAGAATGCCGATGCCTTTTCAGAGTTGGTGGGCGCCAATATCCTCATTCACGGTCACGAGCCCTGTGCCGAGGGTTTCGCCACTCCGAACGATCGGCAAGTCATTCTAGACTGTGCCGGCCCGAACGCCTGTTATCTGATTGTGCCTGCCGGGGGCACGATAACGCACCAACAGATCACCGCGCGTATCCAACGGCTGAACGCCGCGGCCGCGGACGACGAATGACAGAGTGCGGAAATGGAAGCCTGAAGTGCAAGCGAAGGTCCGACGACGCAACTCGTTTCTTCGCTTGCGCTTCAGGCTTCAAGCGATGACCGATGTGGCGCAGTCCGACTACTCTTGGGCTTCTGCGGGCGGGTCGCTTGGCGCTTTGTCCGGCGCAGTCGCCTCGGGGGGCGTTTCACTGTCTGCAGTCGCCGCCGGAGGCGGTTTCGATTCTTCCTCCGTTGCGGGCGCTGGCTTGGGTTCCGCGTCCGGCGTTGGGGCCGAGGCGACCTTGAGCGGCGTTTCTTGCTTTCCTTCGGGTTCCTTGGCGTCTTTCTCGCTGCGAGCTTTTTCTAACTCCGAGGGGGCTTTCTTGGCCTTGGGTGCTCGCTTCCTTGCCGGCTTCTCTTCCTTGGGCAGCGGCTCGTCGATCACCTTCAAAAAATCGATGTCGATGTCATACCAGCCGTGGTTGTTATTGCCGTCGAACTCAACCAGTGCTCGACCGTTCATATTGACCGTTTTCACGGTCCCAGTCATGCCTTTGAACCTTCGCAACTCGGGCCGCTGCTCGTCGACAATGACATACTGGCCGGTGTATTCCCTCTTGAGCTTCTCTACATGCTCGGTGTCCATTGCGCCGATTCCTCCGCATCTGTGTAAGTCCCGACCACTAAGCTGGACGGGCACCCCACTTGCTCTTTTCAAGATCCATAGCGATTCTGGCCGGCGCACGCCAAAAAAGCAAGGCCGTGTCCGAGAACTTGCCGCCCCCAAATGGCACTGGTATAGTTGACTAGGCATCCTGCCAAAGCACAACGGTTACGGAGGAGGAGAAGCCATGCGTCGAAGAATCGCTATCGCCAGCCTGCTGCTTTGTGGCGTCCTGTGCCCCGGTCCGATTTTCGCGACACACGCACAGTCGGACCAGGACGATCCCAGCCAGCCGGCGGTTCGTGTTGCGGTCGACCCGCGTGTCGAGTTGATCAGCATCATCTTTCGTTTGGCCGGCAACCCGGAGTATTGCCAGGGGCGAGTTGCCGGATACATCAGCGATGTCGACGAACACTTTGGTCCCTTTCGAGACCATCCCGTCGTCGAATTGGCCCGGCAACTCCGGCGGACGCGCGGCGTGTCGTACGACGCCTGCATGAGTATGGCGGTGCACGTTTCCGACGCGTCCGGTTTGAAGGAAAAGGTACCGTTTGACCCGCAGCCGGCGAACTTGGACAGACGATGGCAGGTCGCCGAGGCTCGCGAGTTCCTTCAGAAGGCTCGCCAGTTCGTCGAGGACACGTCGTTCGAAGAGTTCGTCGAGAAGCACCAGTCGTTGTACCGGCTGACCGAGTCGCGAATGAAGGAAGTGTTGGACGAACACGCGCATCTGGAGTGGTTCGATCAGTTTTTCGGCCGGCGCCCGCAGGCGAGCTTTACGGTGATCTTGGGACTGGTCAACGGCGGCCAGTGCTACGGACCGCGATGCCGGACCAGCGATGGCAAAGAGGAACTGTTCTGTGTCCTGGGCGTCTGGCAGACTGACAATGAAGGAAAGCCGACGTTCGAACGCAGCGTGCTGGGCACGGTTATCCACGAGTTTTGCCACTCGTACGCCAACCCAATCGTCGACAGTCACGAAGCGGGGTTGCGCGACGCGGGCCAGAAGATCTTTCCGCACGTCTCGTCGGCCATGAGACGGCAAGCGTATGGCAACTGGAAGACCATGATGTACGAATCACTCGTCCGAGCCTGCGTGGTGCGATACAAACGCCAGCATGACGGGATGATCTCAGCATGGTCGGAGATTCAGCAACAGAAGCAGCGACAGTTTCTGTGGATGAAGGAGCTATCGGATCTGCTGGGTGAATATGAGGAGGCGCGAGATGAATACCCGACCCTCGAGAAGTTCGGACCACGAATCGTCTCGTTCTTCGACGAGTATGCAAAGGGCTTTGCCGAGAAGCAGAAGGAACTCGACGCCAAACGCCCCAAGGTCGTTGAGATGACACCGGCTAACGGGGCTGTGGATGTCGATCCGAGCTTGGCGGCGATCAAAGTGGTCTTCGACCGGCCGATGCAGGATCGTTCATGGTCGATGGTCGGTGGCGGGCCAAATTTCCCGGAGATCGTGGGCAAACCATCCTACGATGCAGAGAAAACGGTGTGGAAGGTATCAGTGAAACTGAAGCCGAATTGGCGATACCAATTCATGCTGAATTCGGGACGCTATAACAGCTTCCGCAGCGCCGATGGCGAGCCACTTGCTCCGGTCAGCGTAACGTTCAGGACTGGGGCATCAAAGAAACCAAAGGGCATGGCCGGCAAGCAGGGGGAACTCGACGACAAACACCCGAAGGTTGTCGAGATGACGCCGGCCAACGGGGCTGTGGACGTCGATCCGAGCTTGTCGACAATCAAGGTGGTCTTCGATCGGCCGATGCAAGACGGTTCGTGGTCGATGGTCGGTGGCGGACCCAATTTTCCCGAGATCGTAGACAAGCCATCCTACGATGCAAAGAAGACCGTATGGACGGTGTCGGTGAAGCTGAAGCCGAACTGGCGATACCAGTTCATGCTCAATTCGAATCGCTTCACCAACTTCCGCAGCGCCGATGGCGAGCCACTTGCGCCGGTCACGGTATCGTTCAAGACAGGGTCGCCAAAGGAATCGGGCTGATAGTAGGTCCCGCTTGCCGTCCGGGACCTGGCGGTGGTGACAAGCCTCGGAATTCAAGGTCCCGCTCGGCAAACGGGACCTACCTTTCGCCGCGATGGCGACTTTTCAGCAACCTGCGGAGGCGTGGGGTCAACCGAACAAGTTTCCGTTTGCAGCCATGCGACTTTCATTGATTGTTGCCATGTCCGAAAACCGCGTGATTGGTCGCAATGGCCAGTTGCCTTGGCGATTGTCCGCAGACCTGCGAAGGTTCAAACGCCTGACGATGGGACACCACATCATCATGGGGCGCAGGACATTCGAGTCCATCGGGCGGCTGTTGCCCGGGCGCACGATGGTGGTGGTTACGCGTCAGACGGACTATCAGGCCGGCGAAGCAATGGTAGCCCACGGCGTCGAAGAGGCACTGCGCTTGGCGGCGGGCGACGAACAGGCATTCATCATCGGCGGCGGTGAAGTCTACCGTCAAACACTGCCTGCGGTCGATCGCATATACATGACACTGGTTCACACACAAGTCCAGGGCGATGCCTTCTTCCCGGAACTGCAGCTCGACGATTGGCAACCGGTCGAACAATCGCAACACCCGGCCGACGAGGGAAACGAGTACGAGTACAGTTTCCTAGTCTATGATCGGGCCGGCGACTGAAGGCCCAGTGCGAAGTGTGTAGGGTGTGACAAACGGGCCAATAGGAAACGTGCACGACGCGAGAGAAAGCCCACCACGTACTGTGAGCTGGCACCACCGTAACGCGAGTGCAGGCCCACCAGAATCCGCTTGCCATTTCAGGATGCGCGTATCACATTCATGGACAACGCATTCCTGACAGAATCGAATGACGCGATGTACTAGCGCGGGTTATTCTCGGGCCGGTCGCGTTCGGCCGCAGGCGGTTGTTGGAGCATGGGCTGGAGTTCGTCGACGAAGTCGCGAACGTCTTTGAACTCGCGGTACACGCTGGCGAAGCGTACAAACGCCACCTGATCCAGGTACCGCAGTTGTTTCATGACCAGCTCGCCCAGATCACCACTGTCAATTTCGACGTCAAACCGGTCGTAGACTTCACGTTCGATCGCGCCAACGACGTTTTCGATCTGCTCGTCGCTGATGGCTCGCTTCCAGCACGCCTTCTCCAGGCCGCGGCGGATTTTGTCGCGTTCGAACGGTTCCCGAACATTGTTCTTCTTGACGACCTTCAGCGCGATCGGCTCGTACCGTTCGTAGGTTGTGAATCTCCGCCCGCAACCCAGGCACTCTCGCCGGCGACGAATTGCACCGCCGTCTTCGCTTGCTCGCGAATCAGTGACTTTGTCGTTGTCGACTTGGCAGAAAGGGCATTTCATAAGCCACCACCGCCCCTAAAAGATTTCGGGCAAGTGTCCAATAGTCCCAAAGTATACACGAATCACCAGGGGACAAGCTATGGTTTCGGCGTGAATGCGCGCTAACAATTTTGTCGATTTCCCGCTATAATACCGCGTCGTTTCCCTACTATCGACTCCCTTGGAACCTGCGAAAGTTGTCGAAATGAGCACCACACCGCCAGATGACTACGGAATGGAACCGAACCAAAGCTCGTCGCCCGGAGCCTCCGACCCATGGGAATCGGATGACGCTCAGCAAGCACCTGCCACTCCGGCAACGCCGGCAGAGCGTTTCAAAGATACGGCCAAGACGCGACAGGAGGAAGGCGAGGACGAGTCTGAAGAGGACCTTTGGGCAGGCCGCTATTCGTCCCGGGCCATGATCGGCAAATGGGTCCTTGCGTGCTTCGTCACCGTGGCGTTATTGGTCGGTGTCATCTTCATTCCTTTGGAGAGCA
This sequence comes from uncultured Pirellulaceae bacterium, assembly GCA_964623055.1. Classification (GTDB taxonomy): domain Bacteria; phylum Planctomycetota; class Planctomycetia; order Pirellulales; family Pirellulaceae; genus JADHUC01. Next base: position 16,790 of record CAZURK010000176.1, on the reverse strand, counting down.
AGGGGTGGCTGTGGTTGACCTGGATGATCGTCTGTGTCCTGATGTGGGGCTTTTTTGCGATGCAGCTCGCCTACCGCAAGCTCACGTTCAAGTACCGCCTGACGACGCAGCGCTTCCTTCATGAATCGGGATTGCTGAAACGCATCACCGATCGGATCGAGGTGATCGACATCGACGATGTTCAGGTCGAGCAGGGCGTTGTGGAGCGAATGATCCGTGTGGGCACCATCGTAGTCACCTCCAGCGACCGCTCCCATCCAAAACTGTCGCTGGCAGGCATCGAGAACGTCAAGAACGTCGCCGATATGATCGACGACACCCGCCGAAAGGAACGCCGTCGCCGCGGCTTGCATATCGAGTCGATCTGAGCCCCGAAGACGCTCGACAAAGGGAGTCGCTGAGAGATGTCATCGTCACCACTCATGGCGAGAGATGGGGGACCATCGCGCGCCGTCTTTTCTGGTTTGTTATTCGCGCTGCTTTTGCTTCAGACGACGCACGCACAGGAGGTGCGGCCCTATCCCGATCCGGGGTATGGCCAACTGGGCGTCTATGCCAGCGGGCCGGACAGCTATTTCGACTACGGCCTCGTGAAGCTGAGGCTTGGTGATTCGTTCGCGAACAAAAAGGAGTTCTGGTCCGGCGTGAAGGCTCGTTCGGATAGACCAAACGAATCGCGTCAGCACGATATCTACTTCATCTACTGTGGCGAACGAATCGATGACCTCGCGACCGTCAGAGCACGCGTCGATGCATGGCTGAATGCGGAGCCGGACATCCCTACGTATCCGTCACTCATCCCGGCGATCTGCATCGGCGAAGAGAACGTCGGCAGCCGTAACGCGGTCTTAGACGGTCTGGCGTGTCATATCGGCGACACTTACGGAATCCCCGTGTTTCAGTTCTACTCTATGCCACTCCCGCCGAATCCCGGCCTCATGGCCGACGGTTGGGTATTCGATGCGTACGGCTGGCAGAACGTCGAATTCCGAAAACACCTGATGAAGTTCGTCGTCCTGGACAAGCCCGTCGTCTGTATCCCGTGGGCAAGTGATCCACATTGGAAGGGGTGGGCACAGTCGTCCGACACCGCGACCATGATCAATCGCGAGTGGCATCAGTTTCAGACGTGCATGGAGTTCGACGTATCGTGCGCCGTTTTCGCAGTGGCGGGCCCCGGCGCCATGAACCCCTGGCTGGGCAGCCAGACGAAGCACATGATCAAACTGCGCAACTGGCTCCGCACCAAACGCGAGGAAATGCACGCGTTCCAGGAGGGTGACTTGCCGCTGAGATCCGCCAGTTTTTCCGCGCGCGATCGCAGTGTTCCCGTCGGCGGCGATGCGGATGCTCCGAGCGTGTACGAGGAGAGCTTCTCAGCGTTCTCGTGGATTCACGACGCCGATATTCGCGGCTTTCTCAATTTGAAGTTAACGAGCCGTCCTGATGAGCCGGGATTCCTGCTCCTGACAACAGACAAAGCCAAGAATCAAGCTTCTCTGACTTACCGTTTCGAGTCCTATTTCCCTATTGAACGCGTCACCGTAACGCTGGACGCAGCGGCTCCTGCCGGCATCCGGTGCCGCAACGAACTGGCGATGTCCACGGATGAGCTTGGGCAATCGTGGCCGCTTCGTGCTGTACAGTCGAACGTCGACACCATTCAGTCGCTGGTGTTGAACGACGACGGAAAGCTCAAGGGACGTCAGGCCTTCTACCTGCGCGTAGGCATGGAAAACCACGCCGACCACGTAGGACGGATTGCCAATCCGTCCCCCGGTGACAAGTTGGCCAACCAACTGGACCGCCTGCGAGTCGAGTGCGTGCACAAGCCGCCGCCATCGGGAGCGTCCGCCAGCCTGGTCGAGGACGCCTACGGCAACCTGAGTTACGAGGATGATTTCTCGACACCACGATGGCGTCACTTCGGCAGCGTGAAGGCTCGCCACGAGGATCATGGCGGCTACCGCGAAGGCAAGTTCTGGGTAGGAATGGTCGGTGGCTACGCGACCTCGACCGAGTTCGTGCAGCGCGTCTCATCACCCCGAGAACTCAAGGAGTTAAGCGTAACCGTGGACTGCTACGCCGACGGGAAGAACCTCGGGGGCGCCGCCGTACTTCAGATCGCGCCACGCGACGGCAGCCCCAAGTGGGAAACGAGCACAAAGGGGCTGCACCGCGGGCCGCTCAAAGTCGAAGTTCCCGAGAACGATCTCGCTGGGCTGAGCGAATTCGATGTCCGTGTCTTGCTCAAGAGCAACAGCGGTGTAGAACACGGTGACAAGGCTTGCGCGACGGTCGACCGTTTGACGGTTAGCGCCAGATGATCGTCCGGAATATGCCCTTCGCCGGACGGTCGCCCAGAATGGCGAATTCACTGGTTCCCGGCGTCTCAACCGCACTATCGCCGAATGATCGGTGTGAGTAGAATCCCAAACCGGTGATTGGCACCCAAATCGGCGGCACCGGAGTTGATCAGTAGAGATGCTACGCTATTGGACAGCCGGGGAATCCCACGGAAAGGCGTTGCTCGCCATTGTGGACGGATTTCCCGGCGGATTGGAGATCGAAACCGAGACGATCGACGCCGAACTGCGTCGCCGGCAGGGCGGCTACGGGCGCGGGGGACGTCAACGGATCGAGGCCGATCACGTCGAGATCTTGTCGGGCGTTTGGCGAAACCGGACGCTGGGCAGTCCCATCGCCCTGGAAGTGGTCAACAAGGACTACAGGCTGGAAAAGTTGGAGGATCTCGATCGGCCACGGCCCGGTCATGGGGATTTGACCGGAGCTATCAAGTACCTGGGGCCCATTCGGGCAATACTGGAACGTGCCAGCGCTCGAGAAACCGCCATCCGAGTGGCTGTGGGCGCGTTGACCAAACAGTTGCTTGAACAGTTCGATATCCGTACGATCGGATACGTTGTCGAATTGGGCGGTGTGGTCATCGAACCACGCACGGCCTCGCTGGAAGAGCAGGTGAAGCTGCGGGACGAGAGTATCGTCTACTCGTTGGATCCCAGCCGTGATGAAGAGATCAAGGGGCTGATCGACCGAACGCAGAAGCAAGGTGATACGCTGGGTGGAGTGGTCGAGGTGCGTGTGGAAGGTGTGCCTTTCGGGCTGGGGACGCACGCTCAGTGGGATGTGAAATTGGATGGTCGCCTTGCGCATGCGGTGATGGCAGTGCAAGCAATCAAAGGGGTCGAGATCGGCATGGGCTTCGAAGCCGCTCGGCGGCCCGGCTCCCAGGTACACGATCCAATCCAATATGACGAAAGCCTGAAGGAAGGTCCGACACTGGGCTATGTCCGGCCGACGAACAACGCCGGGGGCCTGGAAGCCGGTATGACCAACGGCCAACCGCTGGTTGTGCGAGCGGCGATGAAGCCGATCAGCACGTTGGCGAAGCCTCTGGAGTCAGTCAACCTGTCAACCAAACAGCCTGAAGCGGCGGCATACGAGCGCAGCGACGTGTGCGCGGTTTCCGCTGCAAGCGTAATCGTGGAAAACGTGGTGGCCTTCGAGGTGGCACGTGCTCTGGTCGAGAAATTTGGCGAGGATAGTCTGGAGGAAATGAAAGCCCGTTGGGATCTGTTCCATCAGATGGCCGGCCAGCGGTAGAATATCCGGACACAACATATTTGCATTTCGTGGGACGGATTGGCAATCCGTCCTACTTACAGCCGGCCCGATGCCGCGGTAGGAACACGGATGTTCGTCATGCACGATCGTACGCGTCGATTCTTCTGTCGAATCGGATTCTTGGCGCTTTGCGTCCTGCCCACTCTGCTCGTGACGGGGTGGATTTGTGTCGTCCGTTCTCCGATCTACCTGGCGTACCAGAAGGCAGCTTTCGAACGGTCACTGTCCGACGGGTTGGGGCTGATCGTTTCGATCGACAAAATCAAATACCCCGTTCGTGGCGTCACGGAGTTGGAAGGCGTTGAACTTGCCGACCCCGAAACGGGCGATCCCGTCGCCCGCGTGCGGCGAATCGAAACGGGGCGGAACGGCGACGAACTGGTACTGTTGGTATCGCAGCCGGAGATTCACGGCCAGAAGATCTGGCACCTTTGGGAAGTGCTGCACGATCGCGTTCTTCGCGGGCACAGGTCGTCGGAATTGCGTGCACAAATCGTAGCCAGCGAACTCACCATTCACCGAGCGGATGACGAGGGGGCCTCGACGTTGGCCGGTGTGCGCTGTCGGCTGGTGCCGACGGCCGAGGGGCCTCACGCAACGATCGAATTCCGCGAAGCCGACAGACAGACCGCCGAGCCGGTTCAGCTACAGGCAACGCGCAACCGCCAAGTTTCCCCTCCTGCGACTCGATGGACATTGCACACTGGTTCTGCCGCGTTTCCTTGTGCTTTGTTGGCCGACCGTGTCGATATCCTGGCCAGTCTGGGCGACGAAGCGATGTTTCAAGGAAGCGTTGAAATGACATGCACCGGCCGCGGCTGGGAAGGCGAAATCACGGGCTGCTTCCGGCAAGTCGATCTGGACCGCGTGGTGACGAACCGATACGACCACAAACTGAGCGGCATGGCCGAGGTTGCCTTTCGACGCGTCTCGTTCTCCAACGGGAAACTAGTCGACGCCACCGGCGAAATGACGTGCGAAGGCGGCTTCGTCAGTTGGTCGCTGTTGGATCAAGCTCGCGAGTCGTTGGGGCTGCTGGCCGACGCGCGGGTACGGTCCGTGGTCGCGGATTCGCTGTGGCCCTACCGCCAATTGAAGTTCGGCTTCAGCCTGAACGCCGAAGGTATCGACATCGTGGGGCACTGCGATTCGGTGGGCGAAGGTGTGGTCATGGCCGACGACGAGGGCCCGCTGTTGGCGGACGATCCGCAGCGGATTGCTCAAGTGGTCGCGTTGGTGCGCACGCTGGCATCCAGAAACGGCGAGCAGGTCCCGGCCACACCCGAAGCGTATCAGCTGCTGCATGTTCTGCCCATTCCTTCGGGTGACAAAGAGCCTGAACTCGCAACGCCGCGCCATATCTATCCGCCCGGACAACTTCGGCCGGTGCCACGCTGAAACTGTTGTCCTGTCTGCCGCGATTCCTCTATGATGGAGGTAAATGTAGACGGCCCTTCCCTGACGCTCGAGGCGTGCGGAAGCTACCGAGCAAGACATCGAATCGATTCGTCGCCATGCAGATCATGAACTCCCAATCGGACAAGTGTGTAAGACCATTGCTCCCATTCACGCTCGTGGTATCGCTTGCAGTCGTCGCAATCGCCGGTTGCGGTGACGGTGGCGATGGCACGCGCACAGCAGAGTCCCGCAAACCGCCGAAGAAGACACAGGCGGCGGCCAAGTCTACTGCCAAGCCGAAGCAATCAGCCAGCGGTACACGTCAATTCGACTCGCCGCCCGCCGTCACCAGCAAGCTGCCAACACCGAAACTGGACGAAACTCGATCGCTGGCCGATCTGTTGGACGAGGATCCCGGCGACGATCCGGACGCCGCTACCGCGAAACCCGTTGTGTTGACGGTTACTCCACGAGGCAAGAACCTGCCCATTGACGATACGAAGGCCGCCGTGGCGGGAATTCGGAAGCTGACGGGCAAGCATTTGACCCTATACACCGACGTGCCACCAAGTCCGGAAGTGGATGACCTGCCGGACGCATTTGATGCCGCAGTGCCCCTTTGGCGTGAGTACTTCAGGGTCCCGCCGGCAGGCGTCACCGGCTGGCATATGACCGGCTTCGTAATGCAGGAAAAATCCCGCTTCCAAGGTGCCGGAATGCTCCCGGCGGATCTACCTCCCTTCCCCAACGGTTTCCAACGCGGACGCTACCTCTGGCTGTACGACCAATCGACCGCGTACTATCGCCGTCATCTGCTGTTGCACGAAGGCACGCACGCCTTTATGGATCTGATCGTCGGCGGACTCGGGCCGCCGTGGTATGCGGAGGGGATGGCCGAACTGCTGGGGACCCATCAGTGGCAAGACGGCAAGTTGACCCTCGCGTACATGCCCCGCGAGAAAACAGAAACACCCGGATGGGGACGGATCAAGATCGTCAAGGACGAACTGGCCGCCGAACGCTGGATGATGCCAGACGATATCATGAAGTATGGCCCTCAAGCCCATCGCCGCAACGAGCCATACGGATGGTGCTGGGCTCTGGCCGCTTTCTTCGATTCTCATCCACGAACTAAGAAAGTGTTTCCGCTACTTCGCGGTAGGATTCGCACCACAAACCTAACGCAGTGGTTTCGGCAGCAGGTGCAAGACGACTGGGCCTTTCTCTACGAGGACTGGCAACTGTTCATAGAGAATATCGAGTATGGTTACGACATAGAGCGTTCGGCCATTGTGCGCAAAACGGCCCAAGCCGTGCCACCCTCGGGAGCGACCGCGACCATTGCCGCCGATCGCGGCTGGCAGTCGACGGGCATTCTTCTGACGAAGGGATCTAACTACCGCATTGATGCTGCGGGCCGATACCAACTTGCCGAGACGAGCAAGATCTGGTGGTGCGAACCGGGCGGTGTGACAATCCACTACTACCAGGAACGCCCACTGGGCGTGCTGCTGGGAGCGGTGCGGGATGACACCGAGCCTCTGCGCGAATGGACACCGCTGCTTGAGCCGGGAACGATCGGCCTGGGCAAGAGCTTCGCGGCGCAATCCACCGGAACGCTCTATCTGAAGATCAACGAGTCCGCCGCCGATTTGAGTGACAATCAGGGCGAAATCATAGTGCGGGTCCAGCCAACCCAGCAGGTCTCATCTCAGTAGGTCTCATCTGCCGGATGGGACCTCGCAGTGCCCACAGACCGTGACGGTCGTTGGCACACGAGTAGGGCCGGTTCCCACCGGCCGCACGACTTGTGTTCATGTCACCGGCCGGTAGGAACCGGCCCTACGCGCTCCAAGGTCCCGCTCGGCAAGCGGGGCCTACCTCTTTACGGTGGATTCCTCGGGATTTCTCCTAGTTTTCGTTTCATCATGCGCCATGCGTGACGCACAATAGAATGGAACGTTAGCCCCGTCGCGCTGAGAATTCGCGTAACTTGCCATCGGGCCTCCTGTTTTCCTTTCGCTCCACCACCAAGAGACTCGACCATGGACGATGTGTTCAGCGTCCTGTGTGTGATTGGGATCGTAGTGGCAGTCGTCACTGTGGTCGGTCACGGTTTCTGGTTGGCAGTCGCGGCGTTTTTCCGTTGGCTGTCTGGAAGCGGCGTCGTAGAGACGCATGCCCCACAACGATGTCTGCAATGCGGTGCTGGGATGCGTGCAGGTGATCGCCGATGCCTGGCCTGCGGCTTCGAGCGTTCGGACCATGCAACTCCGACCCTGAAGGCCGATATCGAAGCGACGATCCGGCAGTTGAATCGGATGCGCAGCTACGGCTTGATCGGGGCCGATCGTCATGCCGAGTTGATACGAATCCTGCAGGAAAGCGAAACGGGGCTGGGGCCAGCAAAGCCCACCGTGGAACCAGAACTACGCGAAACTCCCGATGCTGCCACGCCGCCACCACAGCCGGTCGCCCCCGCGGAACAGCCCACCGAAGAAGCGGAAATCATCGACGCGATCGTCGTGGAAGATGAGGTCGAAGAACCAGCCGCAGTCGCGGGCCCCCCGCCACGCGAGGTCTCCGGCCCGAAGTCGGATTCCCCCTTCGCGCCAGCGCCGCAACCTTCTGCAATGCCGGCTGCACACGCGCTGGATCGGGAATACTCGGCAACGCCACCTGCCCAGCCCGCCGTCCGCCAGACGGTCGCGGATCTGCTGAAAGCGTTCATGGCCGAAAAGAACATTCGCTGGGGCGAGTTGATCAGCGGCATGTTGATCGTTGGATCGGCGGTGGGGCTCGTGATCAGTCTGCATGCTACGCTCAGTACGATCCCATATTTTACCGCGCTCGGCTTCATGACGATCACGTTGGGAATCCACGGGGCAGGCATTTATACGCTGCGTCGATGGAATCTGCGGTCCACCAGCCGCGGGCTGTTGATCATCGCGCTGCTGCTGGCTCCATTGGTCTTCGTTGCCGCAATCGTTATGTCCGGCCCGGAACGTCAACCGACCGACCCGGAATACATGGCGGCCGTAGCCGTGGGTGTGCTGTCGATCGGCTGGATCACGTTCTCGGGCGGGCGGGCGCTAATGCTGGAAGGCTGGTGGCGTCTGAGCGCTGCGGTGTTGGCTACGTGCGTGGGGCAACTGATCGTCGATCGGGCGACGCCGGACAATCCATCGTTGATGCAGACGTTCTTGCTGGTCGCTTTACCCGTGGGTGGGTACCTGGCCGCCACTCTCACGCAAGTCCACCGGGCTACCGGCTGGCGCCAGCTCTCGACTCGGCGAGCGGACCAGATCTTCATCGTGTTGGGTATATCGACCTTCGCTCTGATAGCACCGCTGGGTCTGTTTGTTTCGCATTGCGATTCACTCCGTGAAGCACTGGCACGATTGGCACCGTCGGCCAGCCTGTGTGCGGCAGCCGTTCTCGCAACAGGGCTTTTGGTTCATCGTCGGGCTGTGGCACGGCAGGTTGCTCCGATGCGCACCGCGGGTACGGCCTTGGCCGTCACCGGAGCAATGCTGATGGGCGCGGCCATGGTCCTCGCGTGGCCGCAGCCGAATCTGCTGATCGCGGTGGGCTTAGCCAACTTCGTAGTGCTTGTCGCCCTGGCGATCGCGGGGAGACTCCCGGTCCTACACGTCGCTGCGGCCTGCTGCCTGGCTCTTGCGGCATTGGTGGGTTTTCACGTGTTGCAGGGCGGTCTGGACGACGGCGCCGGTCGTTTCGGTCGGCATCTTCTCGGGTTGTTCTTCGCCGGGCGCAGTAGTGTCGTTCTTTCGGTCTTCGCAGTTGTGTGCGCCGGCGTGGGGCTTGCCCTCAGTCGCATGGCACGGCCACGCGACGCCATCGCCTATTTGCAGGCATGTGGTGGGGTGGCGGCGGTCAGTATATTCGTTGCAGCAAATGCGGGATTCGGACTAGGTGGCGACACGGCAGTGGCCGCGCCGGTCCTGGCATTCTATGCAGTTGGGGCATTGGCCAGCGCGATCGTTGTTTGTGCCAGAACCGATTCGACGAAAAAGGGGTCAGGTCCAATTTGCCGGAACGGCCCGGAGGGTGCTTCGCACAAATTGGACCTGACCCCTTTTTCGTCGCAGAACGCGACGTTGGGCGAGATCCTCTCGTGGACGGGAATTGGCCTACTATTAGCAACGCTGGTTCAGGCAATCTGGCTCAACGAGCCGCTGCGCCTGTGGCTGACAGAACAGGGGCTCGCACCAAAGCGGCCGGTGCTGGCGGCTGCTCTCTTGCACGCCAATCTCTGCGCATTGATAGCCCTGGCCGTATCATGGAACAGACTGCGCACGCCCATCGCGCAACGTACCACGGCCTTGTGGCAGGGTCTGGTCAATCCGCTTGGCTGGTCCGCTCTGGTGATCTCGACCTTCGCAGTGCCGTCGGCCCTTTGGGTCCGCTATCAGATGTTCGCCGATCACGCGGCATACATGTTCGCCATAGCGTTGGCGTGGTTGATCGTGGCCATTGTGCTCAGGTGGCAAGCCGCCGCCTCGGTCGTGCAAGGGTTGACGACGATCGGCGTCGCTTACCTGGTTGCGGCCGTGTGTCAGAAGCAAGGCTGGGGCGAGCGATGGTGGAGCGACCCGCGGCACGTTCAATCGCAACTGGCCATACTGGCCGTCTGGTGCGCTGGATGGAGTGCGACGCGAAGACTTATCCGGCGCTGGCCGATCGCTGGCGGGCTCGCCCGCCCGGCGTGGCCGACCGTGGACCAGGTTGTCTTGGGTGGCTTGGTGGCCGTCGTTCTGATCCTATCAATCACAGCTTGCTGGCCCGGCCTTCAGTTGGAACTGGGCGTGGCGGAACTTCTGCCGGCTGACACTGGGTATCAATCTGCTTACAAGGTCGGCTCATGGATCGCATCGGCGTTGATCGTACTGGCTTTGCTCGTGTCGCTTTGGGAGCAATTCAGCGATTGGGCTCTGGGCGGCGTTCTGTTGGCTACTGCTGCAGTCCCGCTGTTGGTCTCGGCGCCGTTCGAGGCGTCGGGGGCGACCGCGTCGGCCATGCGATGGTCGTTTGCGATCTACGCGGTCGTCACCGCCGCAGCCGTCTGGCTGCGCGAGCCGATCGGCCAGAGTCTCTGCCGATTGCCTTGGCTTGGATGGAGTGGATTCACGAGTCGGACGAGCAGTGTTGCTCGTGAGACCTCCCTACTGGTCGGCGGATTGCCCGTTGTGCTGTTGACGACGATTATTGCGTGCCGTTCAGCGGCCGATCTCACGCTGGGCCGACCGGATCCCGAGTCGCTGTTCGGTGGGCTGGACACGACGTTCTCGTATGCTGGCCCACTGGTGCTGCTGGTTGCGGTTTTTGTTGGGCATGCGTTGCGGGAACGATTGGCCTCGTACGCCATGGCAGGTTCGGTTCTGCTTCAGTACGTTGTCTCTTTGGCTTACTTGTTGCATCCGTTGCCGGATCCACACGGGTTCTGGGCAGGTCTGCTGCAATGGAACGCGACGGCACTGGCCGGCTACGCGCTGGTGTGGTTGGCACTGGACCACCGGATCCAACGACCCGGGGCGCAACGTACGCCACTGATAGTTCAAATGTCGGCGGCCGCAGTAGCGATCACGGCCTTGGCGGTCTGGTGCGCGTTATGCGTGTTTTTCACGCCGGGCAATGTGACCGATTACGAGCAGCCGCTGGGCGAAGTGCTCAGCTACGTTGCGTGGGGATTGGCACTGGTGGCCGCGTTCTGGTTCTGCCTTCGCCAGGGGATCTTCGTGGTGGAAGAGGACGGACCGGTGCTGCGTGGTCTTCTCCGACGCGAGGAACTGGAACACGTCGTACGACTGGCTGGCTGGTTCGCCGCGGCGCTCGTGGCTCTGATCGCGACAACCGTTGACCCCAGCGATCCCTCACCCGGCTGGCTCGCGTACCACGTGCTGACGTACGGGTGGCTGGTTGTGGCGGCGGCACTTACCGCAGCCACCTGGCGTTGGCAGCGATTGTGTCGCGAGGCTGCTGTGGTAACTGGGCTCGTCGCTGTCCTGGCATTGCGAGGCGGTTGGTCCGATCCCCATTCGCTGGCACCGTGGTGGTCGGTGTGCGCGGCAGGAGCGGCGGCCGTTTTGGCCGGAAGCCTGGCGTTACGTCTGCGAAGCCAGTCGTTTGCCTACGCTTCGGTGGCCTTGGTCGGCCTGGCGACAACGTTCTACTGGATTGCCCCGTTGCTGAAACGGTTGGGCAACGAAACGCAGACGTTCGCCAACCTGGTGCAGGCTGACCTGATCGCCTGTGTGCTGGCCGCCGGTTTCTGGTTAGCGGTCGAGATATGGTTCCAGCGAAAGAGAGGGCAAGACGCGTTTTCCCCCAGATTCCGCTTCGCGCGAGTCCACTTTCTTGTCGCGCTTGTGGCGACAGTGGTATCGGCAATGTTGCTGCTAGGATCGTTCGGCATCAATGTCATTGCGTCCGGATCCACGGCCATCGACATCGCCCGCACGGGCGGAGTGCTGGTTCTGGGAACGTTGGGATTGCTGCTGGCCGGATCATTGTGGGATCGGCGAGGCTACTTTGCGATTCCGCTGTTGTACGTCTGGGGCGCGCTTGTTGTGACGCTGGTGCTGGATCGGCTGGAATTGGGCTGGAGGGAGGCCTTTTTCGCGGTGGGGGTATCAATCGCCGGATACGTAGCGCTGACCGGGATGATCTGGCGACGGGGTGCGTGGTTGGCGTCGGTCGCGGATCGCTGGGCCATCACGGACGCGATCGGCAGCCTGAAGCGGACCGCCACGTGGTTGCCCGTGGTCAATATGCTGCTGGCCACGATGGCGATGCTGATCGGACTGGTGGTCGTCCTGTTCTTCGACGAGCGCTGGATGCGGATCAGCAGCGGCTTCGCACCGGTGTTGCTGGCCGTGGGGCTGGCCGCGTTGGCACAGAAAGAACGCAAGAGGCTTCTTCAGTTCATGTCGCTGCTGATGACGGGCGCGGCGGCGGTCTATCTGAGTTGGGCCGATCTGAACCCCAAGTGGTCGGATGAGATCGTGCTGGATTACGTTGTTCGTTTGCTCATAGTGTTGTCCGGGTTGGCCTTCATCTACAGCGTGGTGGTCGCTTGGTTCCTTTCGCCAGAAAGCGATTGGCTGGCAGCCGTGCGCAGGATTGCTGTAACCTTTGGAATCGGTGCGATCGCCGTGTTGCTCGGCGTGTTGCTGCTGGAAGCGGTGTACTTCGACTCGGATGCCGGGGCCCCGCTCAATGCGATCGAAATCGCCGCCGTCTGCGTCGTGCTGATAGGATTGATCGCCGGCCTGATATCGCTGGCTCTGCTGCCGGGGCGCGATCCATTGGCGCTGACCGAAAAGGGCCGAATGGGCTACGTGTACGCGGCTGAAGTGGTCGGCGCGTTGTTGTTCGTTCACATATACCTGTGCATCCCCGAACTGTTCACCGGCCGGATTCAGCCCTATTGGCCGTACATCATGTGGGGCATTGCCTCGCTTGGCGTGGGGCTCGGCGAGTGGTTTCACCGTCGCAACGTACGTGTGCTTGCCGAACCGTTTCATCGGACTGGGGTCTTCCTGCCATTGGTGCCGGCCCTGGGGATGTGGGTGATCACCGCCGAAAAGACGGACTACCCGACGCTACTGTTCCTTATCGGGCTGATGTATCTGATCTTGAGCATCCTGCGGCGCTCCGTGGCCTGTGGCTTGGCGGCAGCCCTTGCCGGCAACTGTGCTCTATGGTCACTGTTGACGAAGAAGGATTTGTTGCTGTGGGGCAATCCGCAATTCTGGTTGATCCCCCCGGCCTTGTCCGTGTTGGTGGCCGGCCACATCAATCGGCACCGCTTGAATTCGGCTCAATTGACGGCCCTGCGTTATGCGAGCATTCTGATGATCTATCTCAGTTCGACCAGTGAGATTTTCATCCGCGGTATAGGCGAGCACCTGTGGCCGCCCATGATCCTGGCCGGGCTGTCCGTGGCGGGCGTTTTCCTGGGAATCATGTTGCGCGTACGAGCGTTCATGTACCTGGGCTCCAGCTTCATCATGCTATCGATCGTCAGCATGGTTTGGCATGCGCACGTGGCGATCGACCACACGTGGCCGTGGTGGGCCTTCGGCATCAGCCTGGGCATTGGCATCCTGATTCTGTTCGGCTTCTTCGAGAAGAAACGCCCTGAGATCACCAAATGGATCGAGGAACTGCAGCAGTGGGAGAAGTGACCCGTTTGGGAGTCGCGGCCAAGTAGGTCCCGCTTGCCGAGCGGGGCTTCGGATTCCGGGTCGTCACAAGCGCGAGGTCCCGCTCGGCAAGCGGGACCTACTTCACTCAGCCGGCGCGAGATACGGACAGTTCCGTACGGCTTTGTATTGCCTCGCTGGCGATCCTGTAAGTGTCCCCGGCAATCGCGGCCTCCTCGTCCGTAGGTATCACCAGCGTTTTGACTTGGCTGTCGTTCGTGGTAATCGGGCCCTCCTCGCGGTCAACCGTGCGGGCATTGAGATCGGCATCTAGAACGATGCCGAGGTTCTCCAGATCGCGGCAAGCCGCAGTCCGGACCTCGGGCGAGTTTTCGCCGATCCCGCCGGTAAAGACCACTGCGTCCACACGGCCCAACACCGCGGCGTACATGCCGATGTACTTGCGTATGCGGTAGCAGAAAACGTCGATCGCCAACTGGGCCCGACGATTTCCGGTGGCCGCCAGTTCGGTCAGCGTGCGCATGTCGTTGGATTCGCCGCTCAGCCCCAGCAGGCCGGAATGCTTGTTGCACAGCTTGTTCAAGGCGGCAATGCCGTGGCCGCGTTCGGCCAAGTGGAACAGGATGGCTGGATCGAAATCGCCGCTGCGCGTGCCCATCACAAGCCCCTCCAGCGGCGTCAGGCCCATCGACGTGTCGACCGAGCGGCCGTTTTGCACGGCGGTAATCGAACAGCCGTTTCCCAGGTGCGCGGTGATACAGTTGATCTCGTACTTGTCGACTCCGATCAGCTTCGCGGCGCGACGGGCGACGTACCGGTGACTTGTGCCGTGGAAGCCGTAACGACGGATACCGAACTGCTGGTACAGCTCGTAAGGCAGCGCGTATGTATAGGCCACTTCCGGAATCGTCGTGTGAAACGCTGTGTCGAAACACGCGATCTGCGGGATGTCCGGCAACTTGTCGATGGCAGCCCGAATGCCGGTGAGATTCGGAGGGTTATGCAGCGGCGCCAGGTCGGCAAACCGTTCGATCGACGCAATCACCACGTCGTTAATCAACACCGAACCGGTGAACTCCTCGCCGCCGTGCACCACGCGATGACCGACCGCTTCGATCTCGGTCACGTCGTCCAGCGGGGAATCAGCGCCAACCAATGTTTCCAGGATCAGGGCCATGCCCCGCTGGTGGTCTGGAATCTCGCACTGTACGCATTCTTTTTGACCGTTGTGCTGGTATTTCAGAGCCGCGCCGCTTTCGCCGATGCGTTCGACAAGTCCCTTGGAAATGACGCCCTTCTCAGGCATCTGATAGAACTGGTACTTGATCGACGAACTCCCGCAGTTGATCACCAGTACCTTCATGGGATTGTCTGGGTTGGTCATTTTCGGCTCCGGAGGATGTTTGAGCTAGGCAGATGGCTGTAGCGGCAACAATGTCACTGACGCTGGCCCCACGCGACAGATCACTGATGGGTCTGGAGAATCCCTGCAAAAATGGCCCAATTGCCGTCGCACCGGCCATGTATTGGGTGAGCTTGTAGGCGATGTTGCCCGAATTAAGGTCCGGGAATATCAGAACGTTGGCTTGGCCAGCGACCGGGCTGGCCCCCTTCACTTTCTTCGCAGCCACGGACGGAACCGAGGCGGCATCGGCCTGAAACTCGCCGTCGATCCTCATGTCGTTCGCTTTCTCTCGGACGATCGCCAGTGCTTCGGTCACGCGCTCTACGTGCGGATGCGCTGCACTGCCCTTGGTGGAAAACGACAGCATGGCCACACGGGGCTCTTCCTCCAGAAGCATCCGAGCGCTCTTCTCGGACGCAATGGCGATGTCCGCCAGTTCTGCCGACGTGGGAGCGATATTCACCGCACAGTCGGCGTAAATGAACTGTTTGTCCTTCTCGCCCAGGAACTCGGGGACGATCATCAAGAAGAAACTGGACGGAGTGCTGATACCTTCGGCCAAGCCGACGGTAAGCACACCGGCCTGGATCACCAGGGACGTGGGAGTGGCCACGCCGGCAACCATCGTGTGGGCGTCGCCCTCGGCCACCATCATTCCGGCATAGCAGGACGGACGTTTCACCACGCGCCGCGCGATCTTGAGTTCCACATCGCGTTTCCGGATGTAAGCCTCGGCATACGCATCCAGCTTTGCGCTGTTGGCGGGGTCAATGGCGACGATGCCGTCCATGGCCGCTCCGGCCGCGGCAGCAGCGTCCTCGATTTGGGCAGGTGTGCCCAACACAATCGGCTCGGCAACGCCTTCGTCCTTCATCCGACGAGCCGCTGCGATCACACGCTCGTCCCTACCTTCCGGCAGAACGACCGACAACGACTTCCCTTTGACCTCCTCGATGAATCGCTGGATCATGCTCAATCATCCTTGTCGCGAATGTACCGGTCGGTCCATCGAATCGTCGACTGATTCGCCTCTGGTGTGCTATCTTGTATCGCCAGATCGGCTTTTCATGTCTCCTGTGCGCAGCCATTAGCTGCAGCTACCACCCCGCACGAAGGGGTCTAATCCGCATCGAATGGGAGGGTTCCTTTTTATTGGAACGCGCATTCGATATAATAGAATCGCCATATCCAGCTTGCAAGAACTTCTTTCCAATTTATCGGAAAATGACAGAACGCGTGTCCAACGAATCCGAAAACTCGGACGAGCAGGCCAATCGGGTCTCCGTCGAGGGGATCACCGGGAAGATGTGTCGTCGAGTCCGGGAGCTGCGCACCGCGCGTGGCTGGTCGCTGGAGGAGCTCTCGTCGATATGCGGCGTGAGCCGATCGATGATCAGCCAGATCGAGCGTCGCCAGGCGAATCCGACGCTTGCGGTGACACTAAAGATTGCGCATGCCTTCGAGATGTCGCTGGACGAGTTGGTCGAGGCCCCAAAGCCGGTTTCCGCCATCGAAGTGATTCGAGCGAAGGATCCGACGTTTCGCTTCCGGTCCGACACGGATTGCCAGATCCGTACGCTATCGCCGCTGCACCTGGAAAAGGATGTCGAATTCTACGAACTGCGGTTGAACCCCGAGGGCGAGTTGCGCAGCTCGGCGCATTTCGATGGAACTCGCGAATACCTGACGGTCGAACGAGGAAAGGTGCGCATCGAGTCGGCCGACGAATCTGTCGAACTCAGCCGCGGCGATTCAGCCAGCTTTCGGGCAGACGTCCCCCACGCCATCGTGAACATCGGCCGAGGCGACGCAGTCGTCTTTCTGGTCGACATCTATCAGTAAGACGCGCGAAGACAAAACACGGGCCCCCGCAGCCCACCTTCTTCAAATCACTTCTACGGGCAGTTCCGCGGGCCTTTCAGCTCTCTTTGGCAGCGCGTGGGGACGCTCTGGGGATTCCTTCGCTTTTCTGCACATCACGGATGATTTCGTGTCCGGTTTTTCGGGCGGATTCCGATGGATTCTGTAGAGGCTTGGTGTTCCGGATACGGCAACTCTGGCATAAACACCTAACCGCCAACGAGTTACGGCATGCATTGGAAAGACGATGGCACGCGGGCGGGCCAGTCGCTGTTTTGCCCGGCCGAGTGGGA
>CAZURK010000175.1:0-31369 GCA_964623055.1 uncultured Pirellulaceae bacterium | reverse complement strand
GCGCGGCGACCTGAAAGGACTCTTCGTCGAGGCCCTCTTTCAGCTTGATTGTGACTAAGCGGCTGCGCAGTGCGGCGGCGGGGCAGAGCGACCAGACTTGTGGCACGCCGACGCGTACGTTTGTGCCCGCTACGTTCAATTGCTTGCCGGCGATCTGGATCAGGTCGCCGATTCCTTCGGTGTCGGTCCGGAGCACCAAGCGGCTGCGTTCGTTGAGGCTCAGTTGCCGGTTGCCGATCTGCTGACCACGGATCGGATGAATTCCGATGCCGTTCTGCTGGTGCAGGCTTGGCAGTGTGCGCGACAGTGCGGCGTACAGGTGGTAGCCGTGGTCGGCCGGGACTGGATGCGTCGCTTGGAGGGGAAAGGCGAGGTCGACAGGCGTCATCATTTCCTAACTCCGTGAGATATACCAACGAGCGGTTTGAACAGACGGCTTGCGAAGGCTAGGAGGCCGAAACGGCCAAATGCTGCTCCAGCCGTTCACGAAATCGTTTGCGTCGCCGATACGCTTCGGATTGGCTGCAGTGTTTCTCCGAGATTGCGAAATCGCTAAAGGAATCAAATACAGGATGGTCTCCCATCAGAACGGCCAGCATCTCGCGCTCAAACTCTGTTGAGGTTGTGAGCTGCAGGCTCTCGCGACATCCAGTTGAGTCGGGAACATCGTCTGACTTGGCCATGCACGGCTCTTGCCCCACAAAACTAGTGCAGCGGTATTTGTCACGCCAAAGTCTCTTAAGGTGGTCGCTTTCCCGCGAAAACCGCTTGAGGTGCCGGCTGGCACATTTGGAAATCGTTCGTCTTATCCAGGCGAGTGCTTCTTTGGGAGCGCCGTGATCAGCCAGTAACTCAGCCCAGACTTCCTGCGTAAGGTCCTGGGGATCGAGGCGAGGATTCTTTCGGGCTTCGAACGTGCTGGTACGCTCGATTAATTCCGGGATAGTCGTCATACTGTAACTCCATCGAACCGTTTCGCCGCCATCGTTAGCAATATAGTTAACATCATAGTGAGTCCATGATATAATGGACAGATGAAGCTGGGTTTTTCCCAAATTCTTGAGAAAAGCACACGCATTCCTGTCCAGTCTCTGTGACACGTAGATGCCGAGAGGCGTTGAGCACATGTTCACTATATTGCTGTAACTCCTTTGTAGTGGACGGTTTTTCGTTGATGCCGAAAGGCGTTGTTGGCCAGTTAGCAGAATCCATTCAATCGTGAGGATTGCATCTTCTGGGTTGTTTGGCTTCGGCAACTGGTCCAGTTGTCGATGCGCGACGGCGTGAATCGACGCTGGTCATTGGTGGGCTCCTGTGAAAGGCGACGGAGAAGGTGAGGCAGAATGATTTGGGGACGGAGATGGTGTTCGGGTATGATTCTGCCATTCATGATTCTGCCGTTTCCAGATTGGCCTTCGAGTAGATGTTGAGTAGTTCCGCCAAGTCTTCGGCGATCTGGCGTCGCAACGAATCGGGTTCCAAAACCTCGGCGTGTTTGCCGAAGCTCAGGATCCAGGCTTTGATCTCTACGGTGCTGGACAATCGGAATTGGGCGATCAGGCTGCCGTCCTTTTGCGGCGTGAACTCCTGGCTGCTGTGCCAGTGTTTTTCCTGGACCAACCGGGCCGCCTCGGGCGCGAAGTGGACCTTGACGCACAGGTGCTCTTGGCCTTCGTAGATGCCGAAGGAATCGTGGAGCCATTTGTCCAGCTCTTCGTCCGGCGGCATGTTGAAGGGCACTTGTTCTTTGTCCGCTTGCTGGATGCGATCCACTCGCCATGTCTTGCGTTTCTGCTCGTCCGGCTTGTATCCCAGCAGGTACAGCGAGCCTTGATGGCGCACGAAGCGATACGGGTGGATGTCGTAGGTGACCGGCTCGGTCGTGTCCAGCGAGTGGTAGGTGATAAACACGACTCGGCGTTCTTCGATGCCCATCTGGAGCGTGTCGATGATTTCGGCGTGCCGGGAGTAGTCCACCAATCCGAACCGGCTTTCCTGGAACACGCTGCCCAGCTTGTCGATGTACCTGACCGCTTGATCGCCGAAGCGGGAACGAATCTTTCGATAGGCGCGCTCAGCCGCCTCGCCAATGTACGTGCCCATCAAGGGCTGGAGGAAACGGCGGCCCAGGCAAAGGGCCAAGGCTTCGTCGATCGTGAAGCCCAAGTCCGGCTTGGCCCAGCGCGGGTCGATGCGGTAAGACTTGCGGTTGAAGGCCCCGGCGACTTCGTCAATGGCGATTCCCGCCGATCGCAACGTTTCCAAGTCACGACGTATCGTCTTCTCGCTGACCTCCAACTCGTCCGACAGTTCGCGGACGGTCATACCGTGCTCGCGCGAACAGAGGGACCAGAGCAGAATCCATTGGCGAACAAGCGGCCGATCGGTACTCACTTGTGTCCTCCCACGTTCGTTGCAGTCTTGTCCCCGAAGGAGGAAAGACTATGGGGAAGCAGTTGATAGGCGAGTTTCGTTCTTGCGCTGTGTATTTGGTTGCCAGGATGATAGTCGAGCGTATGGACAGATCCCGTCCAAACGAACGGATTTTGACTCGAGTCAATCAGGCCGAGTGTGGAGCCGTCTTTCTACCACACTATCGAGCCGTATGCCAGCGGACCGTGTGTATCCGGGCATAAATGACTATATCGCCGCTAGTCTGAGATGCTCGCACAGCTTGTTTGACACGAGTCGGCGTCTCTATTGCCCAAAGCGCCGCGCATTGAAGCCTGAAGCGCAAGCGAAGGAGTCGCCGCGGTTTCCCTCACTTGCGCGGCGGGTTTGAGTAATCCGAGATAGCGTGCAGTGGGATGGATCGTCCACACGTAGCACTCGCCGTCGCCTCCGGAGGCTGCTGAAAAAGTCCGTGGGATAGGCTTCCAGCCTGTCAGGATTCTGCAGTTTGAACCCCAGATTTTCCCGAATTACGTATTCGACAGGCTGAAAGCCTATCCCACGTCGATTCTTGCCAGTATTTCAGCAGCCTGCGGCTTCGGGCTAAACAAGGATGAACCGGCGGCACTATGGTCTTGTACACATGATTTGCCCTGGCGGTGGCAACCAGAACATAGCGTGCGATTTATACAGCAAACGACGCACGACTGCCCGCGAATGGGTATACTCACGCATTGGATGAGAACGCTCAAGCGACGTCTTGCATGATCCCATTTCCTCCATTGGAGAGCACCATGAAATTTGGATTCCTCGTCGGATTGATCGCTATTTCCCTTTCCTGGAACGCACTGTTTGCAGCGCTGCCTTCGGCGTGGGCGGAGGATGCGGCGACGGTCAAGGCCGTGTTTGCCGATCCGCCGCGTAAGTACAGTACCGCGCCGCTTTGGGTCTGGAATGACATGTTGACCGAGGAACAGATACGCCAGACGCTGCGGGATTTGGCTGGGCAGAAAGTGATGCAGGCGTTTGTGCATCCGAGACCGGGGTTGATGACGCCCTATCTGTCCGACGATTGGTTCCGGCTGTGGAAGGTGGCGCTGGACGAGGCCGAACGGTTGGACATGAACATTTGGATCTACGACGAGAACTCTTACCCGTCGGGCTTTGCGGGCGGTTGGGTGCCGGAACTGATGCCGGAGGCTCGTGGCCGGGGACTTCGTTTCGAGGTCGGGGGCAAACCGGAGAAAGTGGGCGACGACGTGCTGGGCGTGTACGCTCTGGACGATGGTACGACCAACGACGTCACGCGTTTCCTGACTGTACGTATCCAACGCGCCGGCGATTCGCCTTGGACCGGCGGGCGCTGCTATGTCGACCTGCTGCATCCCGGCGTGACCGAGAAATTCATCGAAGTGACAATGGAAGCGTACCGCAAGCGTCTTGGCGAACATTTCGGAAAACGGATTCCCGGTTGGTTTACCGACGAGCCGCACCTCTCGCCTGCCGGCGGCGCGCCCCATTGGTCCGACCATCTGCCGGAGTTGTTTCAGAAACGGTGGGGTTACGATCTGGTGGCCAATTTGCCCAGCCTGCACTTGCCGATAGGCGACTGGAAACGCGTCCGTCACAACTATTACCAACTGCTGCTGGAACAGTTCATCGCGTGTTGGGCCAAGCCGTGTTACGAGTATTGCGAGAAGTACAACCTGGACTTCACCGGCCACTACTGGGAACACGGCTGGCCGCGCGCCGGCCATGGCGGCGACAACATGGCCATGTACGCCTGGCATCAGCGTCCAGCCATCGACAATCTGATGAACCTGTACGGCGAGAAGGTCGACGGCCAATTCGGCAACTCCCGCACGGTGAAGGAATTGTCCAGCGTCGCTAACCAAATGGGCCGGCGGCGGACGCTGTGCGAAGCCTACGGTGCCGGCGGCTGGGACCTGCGATTCGAGGACATGAAACGGATTGGGGATTGGCTGGTTGTGCTGGGCGTGAACACTCTGGATGAACACCTTTCCTACATCACTATCCGTGGGACACGGAAACGAGATCACCCGCAGTCGTTCTCGTACCATGAACCTTGGTGGAACTCGTATCATGTCATGGCTCAGTACTTCACGCGACTGTCGGCCGCCACATCGCACGGCCGGCAGGTCAACCGGATCCTTGTGCTGGAGCCGACCACAACCGCGTGGATGTACCAGCCCGACAGGTCCACGCAAAAGCAGATGATGGACGTGGGCGAACGGTTCCAGCAATTGGTCAACGACTTGGAGCGAGCCCAGGTGGAATACGACTTGGGATGCGAAGACATCATCGCCAGACACGGATCGGTCAAACGCGAAGGACGCGCTGCGTCGAAATCGGCCTCCGGCACGCCATGGTTCGTCGTCGGCAAGTGCCGATACGATACGGTCGTACTGCCGCCACTGACCGAGAGCCTCAACTCGCCGACCGTCGACCTTCTGCAGAAATACGCCAGCGCCGGCGGACGAGTGCTGTGCTGCGGACCACCCCCGGAGCGAATCGACGGCCGCCTTGGCGACCGCGTGAAGCGGACCGCCGAGAATCCCGGCTGGAAAGAGGTGGACGTGGCGGCGTTGCCAGGGATCCTGGGCGAACTGGATGGTGATGATTTTGCGATTCATCGCACTGAAGGTGACCAAGGCATCCTGTTCCACCAGCGACGATGTTTGAACGACGGCCAATTGCTGCTGCTGGTCAACACCAGCATCGAGCATGCGAGTTCGGGCGAAATTCGATCGGCGTTGAAAGGTGCCCAAGAGTGGCTGCCGCAAACCGGTGGTGCGCGAGCCTATCCGTTTTCCGCGGATGGAGACGGCATCAGCTTGGATTTCGATCTGCCGCCTTGCGGCAGTCTCCTGCTGCTGCTCTCCAACGAACCGCTGGCACCGGCCGAAGTCCGTGAGACGACGGCAACAGCTCTGAAGCCCACCGGACCGATGGCGATCGAGCGACTCGGCCCGAACGTGCTGACGCTGGATTTCGTTGATGTGACCGTGGGCGGGGAAACCAAGGAAAAACACTACTGCTACAACGCCACTCAATTCGTCTTCCAGAAGAACGGCGTGGACAAGAATCCTTGGGACCACGCCGTGCAATTCCGCGACGAGATCATCCGTACCAAGTTTCCGGAGGACAGTGGTTTCGAGGCGGCCTATCGCTTCAACATCGAACGGCGGATTCCGGACGGGCTACAGATCGTCATTGAACGGCCCGACCTATACAAGATCACGTGCAATGGCCAGCCGGTGAGTGCCAAACCCGGCCAGTGGTGGTTGGATCGAGCGTTCGGCCGGATCGACCTGGCCGGCGTGGCCCGTGTGGGCGAGAACGCGGTTAGCATCAAGGCTTCGCCGATGACCGTGTTCCACGAAATCGAGCCTGCCTACGTTCTCGGCCAATTCGCACTTCGGCCGACCGATGCCGGTTGCGCGATCGTGCCGGCGCGGCCGGTGTCGCTGGGAGCGTGGAACGAGCAGGGCTTGCCATTCTATGCCGAAGGAGTCGCTTACTCGCAGACGTTCGAAATCGCTCGGCCCGATGGTCGTTACGCAGTGCGGTTGCCTTCGTGGTATGGCAGCGTGGCGGAAGTACTCGTGAACGGCCAATCCGCCGGTCACGTGGTCAGCCGGCCGTGGGAAGTGGACGTGACCGATCAGGTCAAGCCTGGCACGAACACGATTCAAGTACGTGTGATTGGAACGCTGAAGAACACCCTGGGCCCCCATCACGGCAGACCCGTACTTGGAAAAGCGTGGCCCTGGGACTTCCGGCAAGCGCCGCCCGCCGGGCCACCGGCCGGCGCCAGTTACCATACGGTGCGTTACGGTCTGTTCGAAGCGCCCGTGATGGAGAATCGCCGTTGACTATTTGAGGACCTCTAGAGATTGGGAGGGCGAAGTTCCCGCTGAGCCGTTCGCGTGGCGTCAATCCTCGGCTCGGCTGGAGCCTCGCCCGCCCGACAAACGCCGAACTTGGCTGTGTCGGATTCCCAGAAGCCTCGACTGTTCGGGGGATAATGATGTCGGAGCATGATCATCAGCCAGAGCGAAACGTTCCCGAGCCGTGGCGACCCCGGTTTGGGATCGGCGCGTTGCTGATGGTGATGCTCGTGTTCAGCGTTACTGGCGCGGCTGGTTACTATCTTGTGAGAAGTCTTGGCCAAAGGGACCGTTCGGCCCATTTGACCTTCATTCTTTTCACGCTTGCGGCACCGATTCTATTGTTGGTCGTCGTGAGTGTCATTCGTCGAATCGTCGTTTGGCTCAGTCGGCGCTAAAGCCGGCAAGCGAGGGCGACTTTGTCTCTTGTGCGGATGCGAACCTGTCGGCTCTCTGAAGCAGCCCGACCGACTGGCCGGAAGTGTAAAGAACGTGGCTGGTAGGAGACGACAAGATTCTAACGGATCTACGCGCGGATTGTATAATCGCGGGAATGCCAAACGAATGGACAGTCGCATCTCACACCGGAAGGCGTCCCTACGATTCATGCGATGGGCAAAGCGTACGATCGCCACTGGAGATCAGCAATTCCGGCCCCGTTCGGTCTCATGCGGGTTGGTAGCACTGCTAGCATTATCTGCCGCTTCGGCATTCGCCCAGTCGAACGGCCCGGTAGTGAAGGTCACAAGTCCGGTACGTCTGCAGACAGTACCTCCACCTGTAGAGCGTGACTCTGCACCTGGGCCGCACAGCCCAGTTGTGAAAGCGACAAATCCAGTGCGTCTGTCGACAACGTCTGTACGTCAGGAGCATGGCCTGCACGGTCCACAGACGAGTACAAACGCCTCGCCCGAGTCTTCACCGACGACCGGCATCTCCGGCTTTCTGCGAAGGATACTGCCCGAGACGGTTCGGACTCCCGCGACCAGGCAGCGATCACGCCTAGAACCGCCGTTTCTGCCTGCTCCTAGTTCGGCGGCCACGGCACGCGTCGATGACGCTGAAACCGAAGCAATACCCCGACGAGTCGAACCCGTGACATCTCGAATTACGGACGTGAAGCCTGCTCCCGTGGTGCCGGTGGAGATTCGTCTGACGTCTTCCGAGTGGTCAAGGTCTAGCGGCGAGCAGGACGTACCAGTCGTTCAGCCAGTTGCCTCGGACGACGCCGGTCGTAGCACGTTTGAGTTCCGCAGCAAAGTAGCCGGAAGGATTGCCGATCCGCCCCGCGAATTGTCCCCGGAACCACAAGAAAGCGGGACGGAAGACACCGAGCCGGGCAAAGTGAAAGTACGCTTCGTACGTCGAGAGGTCGACAGACTCCAGCGACTGGCATCCTCGAAGCAGCCTCAACACGCGTCGAACTCGAATATACACCGAGCATCCCACGCTGATACGCGTGGCGTGTTGATCAGTTTCCTGCGAGATGCCACGTACAACGAGGAACAGTGGCCGGCCGTCGCATCGGTGATACGAGTGAGATCGATTGCCGTGGCTCAAGACCCGACTCCGGAATCCGACGAGACTGCGCGCACAGATGCCGAACAGCCGCAAGAGAGTCCAAAGCCGGTCGAACCCACGATCGTCCACGCGGTGGAAGTGCAGCCCAGTGAGCCCGCCGAGGCGACCATGGAGGAACCGAGTGCAGCGCCGGATGACGCGGATATCCCGCGGACCGACGAGGGAGACGACGGCGACGAGCCATCCCAGTCCGCAGACTTGAACGAGGACGGGCTGAAGCCCATAAGCGAAGTGACGTTGGATATTCGGCCGGAAGAGGGTGAACTGCCGCGCGATCTCGCGGCGGCCAAGTTCCATGACGCGGGTGAGGTCCGGCATCTGCCTGGAACCAACCGCCCTTGGCCGCTGTACGAATTCTGGTGGGAAGCCCCGGCCGTATGCCACCGGCCGTTGTACTTCGAGGAAGTCAATCTGGAACGGTACGGCTACTCATACGGTCGCCTCCAACCGTTCCTGTCGGGGGCTCACTTCTTCGGGAAGGTCCCCGCTTTGCCGTACCTGATGACGGCCGAACCGCACCGCGATTGCGTCTACACGCTGGGACACTATCCGCCCGGCTCCTATGCCCCCTATCGCCTTCACTATCCGCCTCTCAGCCTGAGGGCCGCAGCGGTCGAAGCCGCCGTGGTAACGGGGCTGATCTTCGCGATACCTTAGCGTCGTGCTCTGGCACAACGGATCAGGGAGGACTGGGACAAATCCAGATCGCGGACTGTCCCAAAGTAAATTAGTATCTCCCGCGCGGGCAGCAGCTATGGAAGGAGTCCCCGGTGCGACTCCATGCGAACCACCGCGCAGTGAATCAGGAGCGGCGTGATTAGGAGGAGTACCCATCCCATGCCGATGATAAAGCAACCAGGCTCTTCCTCGTAGCGCGTGCCTATAGATCGTGCGATAACGCCAAGTTCGTTGCCAAACCAGATGAAGAAGAGACACAGCAGTGTATAAATGGCTGTTCCAGCGACCAACCCGGCCCCTGCGTTCTGAAAACCGGCGTAAACCAACCACGCCGAAGCAACAAGCACAGCGGCAATTCGATTGGGCGTCAGCTCCATCATGTGAGCGTGCCCTCCACTCCCCATCCACGCCCACGGCAATCGTATCGTGCAGCGCTGCTGGCATAGGTACTATTCGAATCGCTCGCCGTATGCACGGTGAAACGCCTCCGTCGCAGTTCGCAACAGATCGCGCTCTGACCGGTCTATTCTTTCGTCCGAAAAAATAGGATCTACTTCGGCGGCCCACTCGGCCTTGGCTTTCTGGTAGGCCTCGACGTCGGCTTTGGCCGCGACCGAAAGTTCAGCTTTGTCCATTGCCGCTCGTAGCGTCTTCAGTTCGCCGACCTCGAGTGTTTCCTTCATGACCTCTTCGTAGAAGCCGTAGATGTAGTCGTTGCTCTTGAGGGTCTTCGTATCCGAGTGAAGGACATGGAAACAACTGCGAAGTGCGCGAAGGCCGTTCGCGGCATCCTCGCGAGCTTTGGTGATCGCCTCGGAGGATCCTTCAGGAGGATTGGCAGCAGCGCGCAACGACTTATTGGTTTTCACCGACAACGCGTACACGCGCCGCAACCAAGCGCTCCAGTCTTTGCTGTCCACGAACCGTTTCGGTGCGGTGCAGGCGGCCTCGCTGTAGACCTTCTTGATTTCCGTGAAGAACCTCTCCTGGAACTCGACGCTCGCCTCGTCGGTCCGTCCCGACTCCTGGAGTTGGAGCGTACGGACATAGCTGCCGGAGAGCGTTTCCGCCCAGCCGTCCCAGAGTTCATCGAGCTTGGTGGCGGCCAACGTGCCGCGCAAAGGGCCGCCTCACCTGCACTCGGCTTTCGGAGAGATTACCGCCGCGAGTAACACGCCGAGGGCCAAGCCCGTCAGTCTCGTCTTCATCGTCCCGTCTCCGTCTCACTGGATGTGCCGGCCGACATGTCGAAGTCCAATCGGACCTGACCATCTGCCGGCATCTTGATTTCTCTTTCAGCCAGCGTTGTGTCCCGTTGCCCGGGTAGTTCGAGCGTTACATGATAATCGCCCGCTTCGAGTCCATAAACACGGTAATTCCCTTCGTCGTTGGTCTGCACTCGGCGTTTGACTCCCTCCGCTGTCAATGTCACCACTGCCAAACGCTCTGGCTGTCCTCGATCTGTTACCGTTCCGGACACGATCGCCCCGCCCGTTCCAAAGTCAACCGTTGCCGTCCCGCCGGGGGCCAAATCGATCTTCTGGCCCCAGTATCCACCGCGACCGATCTCCGGATCGCGCATGTTCCAGACAACCGTGTACTCGCCCGGCGGCATCGCAGAGAACACGTACTCGCCCTTGTAGTTCGTGACCGCTTTTTCCCAAAGCAGGCGCGAGTAACCGCCGTCGCCAGGCGCGATACGCAATTCGATGCCTTCGTACAGAACACCTTGTTCGAACAAGACGCGCCCCTTGACGGTGGCCGGCTGCTGCAGTTCCAGGACCACGTCGTCTTGCGTGAGGGTTTCTCGAATCTCGATATCCGGGAACCACGGTCTTCCGAAATCGGGATGCTCGACGAACAGGGTATCGGTGCCTGGAAAAACACCCGAGATCGAAAACCGGCCATCGGGACCCGTGGTGGACTTGGCCTGCGCGTCCTTCTCGAGCGAAGCCGCGCTGACCACCGCGCCGGCGACGGGCGCTCCGTCCTCGGCGCGAATGACTCGTCCGCCAATACTCCACGGTTCATGAAGCACGAAAACCACGTCACAAACCGTTTCGCCCTCTTCGAGTTCGATGCATCGCTGGGCCACACCCTCATCGGCAACAACACGCACCAGGCACTCGCCGCGCTGCAGGTTTGCCAAGCGAAATCGCCCTTGTGCGTCTCTGATTCGTTGCTCTCGCGAGCCCACGTCGCAAATCGCAAATTCGGTGACGGGTTTGCCAGATCCCTTTTCAATGACCTGCCCCTCCACGGTGCAAAGCCGCCGGAGCACGACCGGAATGTCCTCCGATCGGCTAGGGATGCCGCTCAATTCCTGTTCGTCATAGCCGGCTTCGTGCCCAGGGTTGGCTCTCAGTTCAAACATTCCCTCGTGAAGCCCGTCGATACGGAAACTTCCATCTGGACCGGTTGCGGCCTTGCCGGACCATCCGCTTCCCATGCGGAACTCGGCGAATCGCGCGTAGACGTCGATACCGGCGATACCGTCGTCGGTTGCGATGCTGACGACGCGGCCAGAAATGTAGCCTTCGAGTTTTTGGGGTTCTGCATATTCCGCCGTTCCAATGACGAAGTTCACGTCTTTGGTCTCTTTCCCGGAAACGATCTGAACTGCCTTCCGGTCGGCGGTTCCGGACCAGCCAGGGCTGCCATCCAGCCCCCGACCATCGCGCCACAACTGGACGATCACTTTGCCGGGCGACAACTCGGCTATCTCGAAGCGGCCTGCATCATTCGGGTTCACTCTTCCGGCCATCCACGAGTTGTTCCATGCGCCATCTTCCACGTCCGGGAAATGGGCGGTCAGCCAGTAGTTCTTTGCGAGCGGCTTGCCTTGATCGTCCTTGATGCTGCCGGACAACCTGCCAGGTTTCTTGAACCGTACCGTGATGTCCTCGATACTCTCGCCCTGCCTGAGATTGAAGGGATCGCTGATAGCGGGCGGGTACCCGTCCATTTCCGCCCTGATTCGATATCCAAGCCCGGCAAGCACGCCCTTGGCCTCGAACCGTCCTTCCGAATCGGACGTCAACTTCAGACGCCGGCCGCGACTTGACCGCTCGAACGTAGGATGGATTGGCCGAATCTTGGCCTCCCAAGCGCCTTCGCCCGACGGCAACAGCACCTTGCCTCGGATGGTTGTGCCCCTGGGTAGTCTGATGACCAGGTTGTCGATGTCGCGTTCGACGGGGAATTCGACGTCTTCGATCGGGTCCACGTACCGATCCGGCATGCCACGGAAATAGAGCCTTCGTTTGCCAGTTGGGATGTCCTTGAAACGAAACTTGCCGGAACCGTCCGTCCTTTTCTCGCCCCTATCGCCAAGGTTCCAGAATCGGAGGCGGACGTTGGGAATCGGCGTCCCGTCGATGTCATCCACGACCACGCCGGAAACGTCGAAGGCATCCTGTTCCTTTTTCTTCAGGACCAGATCAACCGCCTTGATGCGATCGGTCCACCGGATATCCATCTCTTTCTCTTTGCTGCGAAGATCCCCCTTCTCCGCCACAAGCGTATGAGTCCCCTCTTCGATACGTGCCAGGCTCCATCGGCCTTCGGCGTCGGACAGTGTCGAGACATCTTCTCCCAGCATCACGGTTGCGCCGGCGACGGGCGCGCCCTTCGCGTCCCGCACGGCTCCCACCACGGTCGCGCCAGGGTGAAGGACGATCTTTGCGCCCGACATCTTGGTGGAGTGGACGCTGGCGTGCCCCGGCGCGAAGCCTTCCTTGGTGGCGGTCAGATTGTATGTGTACTCGCCTTTTCCCAGGCCACCCAGACAGAATTCGCCAGTCTCGTCGGTCATTGCCGGATCCCAGTCCGCGCCCGCTGTGCCCCATCGTCCCTGCCACCGGGAGTCGATCGTTACGACAGCGTCGGGCAGTGGCTTCCCTTCCCGGTCCACGACCGTTCCGGTTATGGTCTTTTCGGGCTCCAATTCCACGGTGACGGCCGACGTCTTGCCCGGCTCGGTGGTCGCTTGATGGTAGGAGTGCCGGTCCTGCCTTGCATATCCCTCTGCATTGACCTGGAATCCCACCTCGTCGTAGTCGAATCCCGAGGTGCTTGTCTTGCCGTCTTTGTCCGTGGTCCGCTTTCCCGGTTCGTCGCAATCAAACCAGGCTCTCGCCCCGGCGACCGGCTTCCTGCTGATCTTGTCGATCACCGTCAACTCGATCGTCCCGCCCGAGATAAGGGTCAAGTCCACAGTCAAACTCGATTCAGTTTTCACGGTGATGTCGTATTGAGGCAGACGTTTGGTGAACGTTTTGCCCTTTCGCGCCTTCAGGTGGTACTTGCCGGGAGGCAACTTCCCGATGGCATACGATCCGTCGGCGCCGGTCTTCACCTTCCTCTCGAAATGGGTCCCGGAGTAGGCCAAGACTTCCGCTTCCGCCACTGGTTGCCCATCAGTATCCAACACTTCGCCCGCCGCGCGGCCGTACGCGTCGGCCGCCGGCGCGTTCGCTGTGGTGACGAGAAGAATCGTCAAGGGAGTCCAAATCAGGAGCCCAGAAATGGGCATTCGTGCGGCCATCGTGAAGGCTCTGGGCGATTTGGTGTCTTTTGTAGAAATCATGCTCCTGCTCCCAATTGAAAAGCCGCACAATCACCGACTGCGCGCAGATTCACCGGCCTGCCTCATACCACTACTAGACGACTACCAAAGGGTAATGGAGTTCCGAATACGGCGGCTTTTCCCGGAAAAGTCGGGTTGGGGCCGGTGCCCCATCCGTGTGCGAAAGCAGATTCGGCGAAACGCACACGGATTGAGACACACGGATATCAAAGAAACGGTGCGGCAATCAGCGTTTCCCTCAACACTACGAATAGGCCAGCCGCGATCAGATCGGCGGTCGTGCCGGGATTGCGACGGTGGCCGATACTTCGCAGCCAGAAGTCCAAGTCTCCCAAGGCTTGGAGATACTCCTCGTCACCCGGATCGCCAGCGTCCAGAACCGCGGCAGCCCGGTCGGCGGCTTGCCGGGCGACATCGGGACCGCATTTGCGGGCAATCAGGCTATCAGGGAACTGCGCAAGGAGCCGGCAATGCGTGTGTATGATCGTTTCGGTCAGCGACCAGCCTGCCTGTGTACCGCGGCACAGCGAGGGGGCTGCGAACCGTAGGACGTGCTCGTAGTCCCGAGCGTACTGCCGAGCGACCATATCCCGGTCGGCGGCCGATCGCATGGCCGCCATCAGATCGCTGGGCGCGTCGTCGGCCACGTCCATTTCGTCGACTTTGCCAAGTCCGCCAGGTTCGGCCAGACGGATGGCTTCGTAGACCTTGCGGGCGTCGTCGGCTGTGAGGCTTCCAAGCACCGCGGTAATGCCAGATTCCAGTGACAGTTCGCGGGGCACGCAAGCCAGCGGAGCCAGCAGCAGAACCGTGCCCAAGTTGGTGTTCACATGGACCATCTGCCGAGTCGCTCTCACCGCCTGCAACACCGTCTCGCCAACGCCGTTCGCCGTGGCCGTGTCCATGACGGGGCCGATCACAGTCGCGCTCGCCACGAAGTCCATGAACGTCATGTCATCGAAATCGGCACCCCGATGTACGTTCCCCGGCTTCGGCGCCGTCACTTCCAGCAAGCACGCCAACGTGGCGCACTGGCCGACTGACAACGGTGGGCTTGCCGACGCAGGTTGGTCGTTATGAGAATTCAGCATTCGAGACTTTGAATTTGCTTCGTATTTCGGATTTCGTGCTTCGGATTTGACCTGGAGATCGTATCTTCACGACGGCTGATAGAGTGTCCCCGACGTTTAAGTCACTTGATATCGTTTAACGGCAAGCCGAAGGCGACTGCGTGCCGGATTCGCCGACGCCTTCGGCTTCCGTTAAACGAGGAAGTTGCTCCGTTCGCGATTCTACGACTCAGAGGCACGTTCACTCAAGAAACGCTCTACCAGCGGAACGATCTCCTCGTGGGCATCCTCGATGACGTAGTGCCCGGCATCCTGTAGCCGGTGTACTTCGGCGTCCGGAAACACGTCCAGAAAACGATCCAAACAAGCCGGCGTAAAGCACCAGTCTCTCATTCCCCAAATGGCCATGATGGGCCGATCGGCCAGCGTGGGCAAGCCGCTTTCGATGTCGGACAGCGTTTGCCATGTGGGATGCCGTTGACTCGCTGGGATGTCCGCGACAAACCGATAGATCGCGACCCGGTTTTCCCAACTGTCGTACGGTGCAAGCAGGCCGGCCCGAACCGCGGGCGTCATGCGTTCGCGCTTGTTCACGGCCATGCGCAACGCCGCTCGCGCGAACAGGTTCAGCTTGCGAACCGCCCATTGGCCCAGAATCGGCGTTCGACAGATTCGGATGCGAAACGGGAAATACGGCGGCGGATAGGCACCTGTGTTGAACAATACGATGCGAGCCACACGATCCGGAACCTGTAAAGCCGCTCCCAGGCCGATCGCGCCGCCCCAGTCGTGCACCAGCAGGGAGATGTCAGACAGATTTAGATGCTCGATCAGTCGGACCAGATTCTCGATGTGCTGGGACAGCCGGTACGGATAGTCCTGAGGCTTGTCGCTCAGTCCACAGCCAATATGGTCCGGCACCACGACGCGATATCGATCACGAAAAGCCAAAACCAGATTCCGCCAGTAGAACGACCAGGTTGGATTCCCGTGCACCATCAGCATCGGTTGGTCGGCGCCTTCGTCCACGTAGTGATAGCGCAACGAGTCAAGCTGCAGATGGTGAGACGCGAACGGATACAGAGTGCGCCAGTCTTCGGTCATACGGGGATCACATCGTTTTCACAATGGGGATGTCCACGATGGCCCCGCAACTGGGGCACTTTCCCTTCTTGCCGGCTGCGCCGCGAGGGGTCCGAACAGGCCGGTGGCAGTACGGGCAACTGAATTCGATCCGGATGATGGATGAATCCGGAGCTTTCTCTGTGGTCTGCAGGGAGAGGCCCGACAGCCCGGATAGTGGTTCAGGGGCTTTCCTGGTCGACTGCAGCGGGATATGTACAACGGCCCGGCAACTCGGGCACATGCCTTTCTTGCCAGCCGTCGATGCAGGCGTGCGCACGGGACGTCCGCACTCGGGGCACGAGAATTCTATCTTGCTCTTTTCGGTCGGCGCCTCGTCTGATGGGAGCGTCTCGTTGGCCGCATCAACGGGCCGCTTGGTTTCCTCCGGTTTCAGCTCCGCTTCCGGCTCGGAAACGGCCGTTCCCTTGGCTTCGATGCGGATCAGGAAGTCCTTGAGCGCCGTCGCCAATTCTCTCATCGAATCATACCGGCCCGCTGGATCCTTGGCCATGGCCTTCAGGCAAATGGAGTCGATGGCGGCGTCAAGATCCGGCTGATGTTTCGACGGGGGATCGGGTTCCTTGGTCAGAATGTGAACCAGGATATCCGCAGTTGATCCCTGTGCGGGCGGCCGACCACAGACTAATTCGTACAGAATGACTCCCAGACTGAAGAGGTCTGACTTGGGGCCGATGTCAGCAGTCGCCCCCCGCGCTTGTTCGGGACTCATGTACGTGGGCGTGCCGAATATCTGGCCATCGTGAGTTATGTTTGAATCCTGAACAAAGTCCCTGGCCAGGCCAAAATCCAGGATGACCGGCTCCTTACGTTTGGACTCGATCATGATGTTCGAGGGTTTCAGGTCTCGATGGATGATTCCTTGTTCGTGGGCCTCGACCAGCGCGTCGGCCAACTTCAGAGTAATCAGCGCCCCTGTTTTCATGCCAACCGGCTTGTTGAACCGGGCCAGCGAGTGACCTTCGATGTATCCCATCACGATGTAGTGATGCCCGCGATACTCCCCAACGTCGTAGATGGGACAGATATTGGCGTGCCGCAGCCTTGCGCCGGATCGGGCTTCACGGAAGAACCGGCTGATGTCTTCCTCCGTTTCCAACACGCCTTGTCGCGGGATCTTGACGGCCACGTCGCGGTCCAACTGCGAGTCGTGGGCTCGGTAGACCGTACCGAATCCACCCTTGCCAATGATCGAAAGCAGCTCGAAACGGCCGAATCCTGCCGGCAGCGATGTGCTGTCCAGCGGCAAGAGAAAAAAAGCCTGATCCGCATCGTCCTCGGAGCCCTGACCTTCCTGCCAGGCCTTGGTTACATCGAGACTGGGTTCCTCCGGACCAGCCCCTGACGGCTCATCAGGGTGGACTGCATCCTGGTTGGACTCCGACATCCTCACTCTCCGAACCGTTGCCGCGACATGCCAAGTGTCGAATGCTTCTGTTCCATGCGCAAACGCCAAACTCCGGCTACAAGGGTATACGCCTTCGGCGTACCTTATGTTCGTTGCCAGAGGGGTGGGCTATTGACTTACGGGGCTGAACACTGGCGAACCGTGGATCCTTGACCCGCCCCAGTTGCCGCCATAGTAATTATTGGCCAGGGTTAGTGTTTTCTCAAGTGATTCTATTAGCGGGAGTTGTAGCTTTGTGTGATATGACGAACATGGATCTCGTCAGGGCGATCACCCCAAAAGAGGTTAAAAGTGCCCAAGACGCATTAGGGGAAGGACACACGGATCAGAATCTGCACTACATAGTTGTCGCCAGACATACAACGGGCAAGGGTTTTGAGCCCCTTTATCGCATTTGCGAGGAAGACGAGATTTTCATCGGCCATTTTCGCGACGATCGGGCATCGTACTTCGCCCGCGGGCTCCAGGTTGAGGACCTCAAGAGAATCACTGGCTACATCAAGTTCTCGGACGACTATGCGAACGACGGAGGCGCCTTCGTGCTTCCTGAAAGCTCGATTGGCATAGTGGACAACAATCTTTTTGAGATCCTATTCGACAAACGGCGCGTGGTTCGACTGGTGTCGGAGGACGAGAAGAAGAAACATGTCGGCAGAAACGCGCATGGACGGCGAGAGCTACTGTGGCCCAACGAGTGCCAAGTATCCATCCCGATGAAGGAAACGAAGTGCGAATACGCCAACGTACCCGAGATGAACACCGAGCGTGTGGCCAATCAAGTCATCAAATGGCTCGACACGCCGTGGATCAGTGACATCATCGCCAACATGTTGTCGTCTGACATGATGAAACACACGGGGGACTATCGTGCAGCCAAATGGGGAAACGAGGTTACGGATCACGCTTTGGGCAGGGTCAAGAAGAAGATCGACAACCTGCGCGACGCCTTCTTCGACAAGGTGGAGCAGGCGGCACAGTGGGCTGGAAAGGAGTCGTTGACACTCTCGCTGCGCCAGCAGGAGTTCGAGGCATGGTTGGCCGAAACGGCTGCCAAAGACGCTTCGTTCGCGGACCAATGTCAGCAACACAGTATGGCCGTTCCGTATCTGGTCGTCACCGCGGACCACGGTGCATCGGAAGCCGGGCTGGAGGCAGACCCCGTCGACTCGAGCACTTCGCACACGGCAAACAGGGTCCCCTATATCGTCTACGACCCTTTCCGTACTTCGAAGAGCCCGCTCAAAGAGCAGAAGACCATCCGCAACAATGCTGCGACGCTGCTTCATCTGCTGGGATACCAAGATGCCATTCCCAGCGTCTACGAAGAGAGTCTGCTGCCCGACGGTTTCGAGGGTCGTCCGCGCAGGCTCGTGGTCGTTATCTTGGACGGTTGGGGCGTCAACGAAGGCAAGGAACATGCTCACGATGCGATTCGTACGGCATCGACACCCACATACGATTGGCTTATGCAACACGCTTCGTCGACGCTCATCGCGGCGAGCGGAAAGGAGATTGGACTCCGGGAGAAACTCGCCGAGCAACAGGAGGAGAACTCCGACAAGAAGGGAAAGACTATCTACGATCCAAGGCCCCAGCCGGGACAAACGGACATCGGCCATCTACACCTGTTCTCCGGTCGGCTTGTCAAGCAGCCCATTATCCTGATCGACGGACTGATCAAAGGCCGCCCCATCCACGAGGGCGTGTTCGATGTGGAAAGAGAGGAAGTGGGGCTGATCGTCAAAAGAATGAAACGGGTGATCGCGAACGAGGATCTCCGCTTTCACCACATCGCCTTCGGCTCGGAAGGCGGTGTGCATTCGTGCTTGAGCCATCTTTACGCATTGATGCGTCTGGCGAAGAGCCTCGATATGCCGAAGGACAAATTCGTCATTCACTTCGTCGCCGAAGGCCGCGACGTCTTGGTAAACCGTTCGGCCGAACGGTTTCTTCGGGACGTACTCGAGAAAACCGAAGAAATCGGAATCGGAGTCGTTGCTACGGTATTCGGTCGTTCGGAATGGGTCCGGAAGGACGGGCACACGAAGGTGACAGAAAGGGCAGTCAACGCGCTGACCGGCAACCTCAGCTCTTTCACTGTTCGCGACCTCCTGTAGCCAAGGAAATCTGCAACGCAGAGAATGGAAGGACTTGGCACAGCAGAGCCGCAACCGGGCGTTTAACGGCAAGCCGAAGGCGTCTGCGATTGCCGGAAACACAGTCGCCTTCGGCTTGCCGTTAGACGGTTTTGAGCACCGAACCCCGACGCCAAAGTGGCGATGTCCGACTAGTCCGCCAACTCGATGTACTCGGTGCTCACGACGGCGCCTCGCTGGTCTTTGATTGTCATGAAACAGACTATCGGTCTTTGGTCCGGCAATCGGGCTGTGACCGTGTCGTCCTCCATCGCTGCGTCCACAGATGTCCAGTTCCGCTTCTTCCAGTCGCCGGAATCGAGGGTGTAGCGGAGTTGCGCCGTGGCGATTTGGACTTGGGATTCGAACGATGCCGAGGCGGCGTTCTCCTGGATTTCCATCAGCCCGATTTGCGGCAACGGTTTACCAGCGGCGAGTATGCTGTCGACGAATAAACCGATCTCGACGGGTCTCCAGCCGGCCTGATGCCCGTGCGGCATACGCACCGTGACGCAAAGTTCGCGGCGACCGGGGACGGCGCGGTATGACTTCTGGTAGCTGTCCAACGGGTAGGCGAAGTCGTTCGTGCCGTTCACGAACAGGATCGGGCAACGCACACCGGGCAGATACCGCGACGGATCGAAGAAACGCACCCAGCGTTCTCGCATGGCCGGGGACATCTCGCCGAGGATCGACAGCCAGGCGCTGTTCTCGTGCAAGAAGCCGCAGCCGTAGACGGGGACAGCTACCTTCAGACGATCGTCCACGCCGGCGACAATACATGTCAGGTACCCGCCCCAACTGATACCGGTAACACCGATGCGGTCGGCGTCCACTTCGTCCAGGCTTGCCAGCAGCGAGTGGCCGCGAATCACCGCGGCGATGGCGTGATACGTCCACATGTGCCCGAACGCCTCGTCCGTGAATTCCGCGAACTTCTCATTGTGGCTCTGGTTCGGCCCGCCGTCGGGCAGCCGTTTTCTCTCCGGGCCGCAACCCGACAGATCCATGGCCAGCGCCACGTAACCGCGTTTGGCCCACAGTGTCGCCCATTCGGAAAACGCCGTTCCGCCGCCGCCGTGAACTAGCAGCATCGCCGGAAAAGGCCCCTTGCCTTCCCGCGGGCGGCCATAGTAGGCGAAAACGCGCGTTGGCTTGCCCTCGTGCGGTTCGCCTTCGTAGTACACCTCGCGTACCAGATCGGTTGTCTCGCCCCACGTGTGGCCAGGCGTTTGTTTCAACTGATCAAGCTTCCAGGGACCGGTGAATCGGTTGGGAGCGGGGGAAACATCGGCCGACCAAGCGATGGAAGAGCTCGAAAGGATGAAGACAAAGACGAGTCCGGTTAAGGTTCGTGGGGTACGTCGGCGAGGTAAGACTGTGGGTGTGAGCATAGTTGCGTATCCTCGAGCTGATGGCGTTTCCGGATGATCATTTGCTGGAACGATCAGTACCGCAAGGTCCCGTCCGGCAGACGGAACCTACTCTTTCTTCTCTGCGAAGTCGATCGTAATCGTGCCTGATTTTCCTTTCCGCAAGGATGGTATGTCCCTGAGTCTTCGCATCGGTCCCGAATCGGGATCGCCGATTCTGACCGTGTAGTATCCTTGTTTGAAAACCTTCGGCCGGACCGACGTGCCTTTGATTCGCAGTGTGTAGACGACCTCCGAACTGGATTGGTCGATGACCTGCAGAACCGGGTCGGTCAACCCTTCGACTCTGATCGTCGGCAAGTAGGCAACTGCCGGACGGGCGTAATTGTCGGTCTGTTTGATCGCTCTTGGCCAGTCGCCGTATTGCTTGTGATCGGGATTGAGTGGATCGGCGGACCGCGGCCAGCACTCCATAGTGATTGTACGTTCCTTCTTGTTCAGTTTCACGATTCCGTAGCCCGGCATCTTGTCGTGCAAGTCGGCGGGTTCGTGTCCCATTGCTTCGCCCGGGTTGGTCGCAGCGTAGACGGTGACGAAGTTCTTCAGACCGTCCAAGTGATCGCCCTTCCACGGAGGCGAATCGGACGGTCGGTTCTTGCCTTCCGCTTTGGGAAGCCACATTCGAGGATAGAAGTTCGCGATCGACGGCACGGCAAATGACCAAGGTCCGTCACGATGCTGTTCGATGCCGTGTTGCACGACTGTTGCCAAGTGCTGATCGCCGCACAGGTGAAAGGCAAATCCTTTGCGAAGCGCCCGCAGCGCCTTATTGCGGCCCGTTTGGGGCCACCCGTTCGAATCGAGATCGGCCAGCAGGTACTGCAGGTTCGCACCATGATGCGTGGCCATGTTGGCGAACACGGTTTGCGACAGGGCCATCTTCATGTCCGCGCCACGCCAATCCGCTGCCCAATCGGCAAGGAAGTCCAATTGACGGTCGCCCAGCAGTTTCACTCCGCGCACATCGGCCTTGCGAACGTCGAAATCCGGGTTGTTGATATGGTCCGGCCTTTCGGTGCCCGTAGGCGGCAAACGCCCGGCGCAGCCGGATTTGAATTTGCGGTCTTCGATAATCGCAAAGCTGATACGGCCGTACGTCATGCCTGTGTAATACACGCCGATGCCCTGTTCGATCGGTGTTGGGTCGTAGGGATCAGGCAGATGGCTGGTCTGTGTGCGTTCGACCATCTTCGCGAAATCCGCCGGATGAACGTAGCCGCCAAAATGGTCACGCGGCGTCTTGCGTCCTCCTTCGCCCCAGATATTGCCTTGGTAAACGTCGTGGTCGTCTGGGATGGTGACGCAGGGGATTTCGTTGGTCAGGTCGCGATAAGCCCAGCACCACAGATACCACTTGTACATGTAGTCCAGCTTGATGTTGGCCGTATCGGGGAACGTAGGGCTTGCGCCTTCGTAGACCTGGTCTCCCGAGAAAAACAATACGTCCGGGCGATGTTTGACAACTTGTTTGGTCAAGTCCTGGTGAGGAAACCACATACCGCTGGTCCAGTCGAACGGCCGGCGGTTGATCTTGTGCGAGTTGTTATGGTTTCCGGTGAAGCCCGCGACAACAATCGTGTCTTTGTCCACGGGATTTCGCCGAACGGTACCTTCAAACGTATGGGTCTGCACAACGCCCGCACGATCTTTCAGGTCGTAGGCCACGCGACAGGGCACGTCTTCGGACGACGCCCAATCCTCGACGCGAAACGGAGCTGTATATCCCGGCTTGATGATGGTGGTATCCGCGACGGTCTGCCACTTCTCCCCTTGTTTGGCTTCCAGACGCACCGCATTGGAATCATCGTCGCCGATGGGTGTCATCTGGGCGGTCAGTTTCAGGACGTTTCGGCTGAGCGTGTATTGCGTACAAGCGATCGGCCCAAACACGCGTTTGTCGTTGGCGTCGGTTTTCGTGCCCTTCACCGTCCAATCCTGGAACCAATACCGTGTGCCGTGCGTGCCTCCCGGATGCGAAACCAGCGCAATATTCCCAGCCACCTGCAGTGGAGCGACGATACTCGAAACGCGACCGAGGACCTCGTCCGTCTCCGGGTTCCGAGACGACAATTCCAGGCGAATCTGACCGTCGTCCGCGGGCACTCCCTTCAGCGTGACGAGTACATCCCTTGGCACAGCGATCGGCAGTTCGGATTGGCCGGCAAGGGCTACTTTTTCGACATCGCGAATGAACACCTCGCCCGTGCCACTCACCCCGGCAAAGATCCCAGCGCCGGGACCGTGAAAGGCGTGGACCAGCGCCGCGGCGCGATAGTCCATCTTCAGGCCGCCGACACCGATTAGAAACCCAGCCGCAGAACGAGCATTCACCGTGGGCAGGTCGTCGCCGATCACACCTGTCCGCACGCTAATCTCGAACTCGCCGCCGCGTATACCCAACCGATGCGTGAGCAGGTGCAACGTTCGCATGGGCAGGCGCGCCGAATCGGCCACACATTCCAGCCGCCCGTCACGGATCTCCCAGTCGTGCAGTCGATTGGCCCAGAACTCGGGGCCGACCCAGACGCGATCCGTGGTTTTGGACCAGTTTGTATGAAACTCGTCGGCAGGTGCAAAGCCTTGGCAGGCCGACAGCGTAACGACAATGGACAGTCCGAAATGGATCAGGACAGAGGCCCTCATGGTATTCTCCTCGTAGTCACAAGACGGATCGGCATAGGGGGCCGGAGTGAATGTGCGGCGCGTGGATGAAAGCGGTGGGGCAAGCGGGGCTCACCGGTGTTTCTGGCGCATGCGGCGGCTGTAATCCTCCAAGACCCGACGCTCTTTGGATGTCAAACTGTCCATTCCTTCTCGGCTGACTTTCTCCAGAATGCGATCGGCCTCCTCGTCCTGCTTCTCGTACCGCCTGTCCGGATCGTGGATTCTCAATTTCGGGCGCGGCTTGAGTCGGGACGTAGCAGAGCGGATGCCACCGCCCCTTGGCATCAAGCGGCCGATATTCCAGCCGAATCGATAATAGCAGATGGCAAATGCGGCACCGACAAGATGAACGTCGAACGCCACGTTCTGTTCACCGGACGCAAGAAGGGTATTGTAGACGTTCCCGCCGATGATGATTACACCCAGAACCCACGCCGGGACAGGCAGCACGAAGAACAGCAGTATTGTCCGCTTGGGATAGTGGAACACGAACAGCAAAATGACTGCAGTCACCGCGCCCGAGGCGCCCAGCAACGGGATGTCGGGTTCTCCGAGAAAGTACTCTCTCAGACACCAGACCAACGATCCGAGAACCAGCGCGAAGAGGTAGATCCTGAGAAACTCGTAGCGGCCGTAGACCATTTCGACATCGCGACCGAAAATCCACAGGCCGAACATGTTCCAGAAGATGTGCCCGATCTGAACTGGATGGTGTGCGAAGCCGTAGGTCACCAGTTTCCACAGCAACCACGGTTTGGCGATCACTGATGGTTCCACGGCCAATGCATCCATCATCAGCCAGTTGTCCGAGCCGGCGAACTTGTTGGCCAGGTACAAAGCTGCGGTGACGATAACCAACTTGGTGACCATCATCTGCCCGCCGAACTGGATCCCCGACGGTCGCTGTTCCTCGCGATAATAGTCGCGGTCGTACACTCCCATGACAGGCCTCGTGGAATCCGCCTTCCTGGTCCGTTCACTACGAATCTACGGACATATTACGTGGAATGGCGGAGAAAGGCGAGTAGCCGTTGGCACATCGAGGAAAGAATGGCAAGGCGGAAGCACTGGGAAGCGTGGGTCACTGAGTGGACGTCGAAGAGGCCCGCGCGGTCGCTTCCGCAGCCCGACGGTTGATATCTATGGCCATCTGGCGCTGCAGCCTGGTCAGTTCGGCCGCCAACTGATTGTTCACTTGATATAGAGTACTCAACTCCTTGAGGGTCTTCTGCCACTGCACGTCGAGCGCCTGTGCATAGGCCGTCGCTTCGTTTCGCTCTCGCTGGAAATTACCCAAGTCCTGCTCCAATTTGACCTTCTCGTCATTGTAGGTGAGTATATCCGCATCCACCCTCGTCTTGATCGCCAAGTAATCATCGAGTTCCCGTTTCGCGCGAGCCATTTCCTCGTCCATTTCCTTGTGTCGGACGCGCGCCTGACGGAAGAATCGCGCGTAGTCGTGAAGGTCCCGCCGGTAGACAAGTTTCACTTTCTCGCAGATGCCCTTCCCGATAAGCTCATTTTCCGCCGTTTCCAGATCGAATACGACTGTATCGCCAACCTCGAAGTCGACAGATCCTTCCTCGCCGATCACGTGGCCGAAATCGGAAAACTTCTCGGCCAGTTCACCGAGTCGCACACGACTCTCTTCAGCGCGGCCCCTGGTGTCGAAGTATGCTCCGGGATCATCAAGCAGCGACCGTGGGTCAGCGGTGCTGTCCACTACAATGGAATGGGCCTTGACGAACTTCACCAACACCCACGTGTTTTCGGGCGGATCGTCCTCGGTGGCCTCACGGTTGTAGCGATGGATCTGCTCGAGGATCTCGTCATACTTGTCTTGAGGCAAACCCGGGTTGGCTATGTATCGTGCCAATTCCGTTTCTTCCAAACCAACCATCCTCTTCTCGGTTTCGTCCATTTCCGCCAAGGTCTCGTGGCCGTCCAGAGGCATGATCTCGTACAAGGTCCATGTAGTTCTGCCCTGGGTGATCTTCTGTATTTGGTCCTGTAGCAAAGGAGTAACCGCCGTAAGAACGACATCGGTTGGTGTGGCGTTGGCGACCGAGAACTCGCCCAGGTAGGCCGACGGGACTCTCCAACCGTCAGGATTCTGCGCCTCGGCAAAGGCATACAGGCGCGTCTTGAGGATGATTCCACTGGGTCTGGGCGTCGTGCCTTGCGGCAGGCTTGCCGGAACCGTGCGAACTTGAAGCGTGAACGACTCGGGGGCCCGGTTCGACGCGGGCAGCGTCGGCGTGCATTCTCGCCAGACGCGTCCACGTTCTACTAACGACCTGTCGAGTTTCGCCCGCAGGCTGCGGATCGATTCGTCCGATTGCTTCACCTCGTTCAAGTCACCGTGTTGATACTTCTCGTTCTCTGCTTCCGCCTTGGCAATCGCCTTTGTGTATGCTTCGAAATGCGTTCGCCATTCGTGGTGCGTCTTGAGCGACATCGACGCGATCCACAGAAACGCGGCGGTGCCTGCGAACACCAGGAAAGAAAAGAAAATGTGCGTGAAGCGCCAAGTCTTCCAGCACATCACCATCAGGAATATGAAGAAGACGGCTAGCAGACCGCCGACTATCTGCAGGACGAGTGGGTTATCCATGACGCTAATTGCTGACTATCAAAGGAGTTCGAACGCCTCACCATGCGATAATATGTTGGGGAACACGCGGTGTCAAGCTTTAGCGATTCCCCAAACCGTAAGGGCCAGCGTCCGTTAGGCTGCGCCTCC
Source organism: uncultured Pirellulaceae bacterium (assembly GCA_964623055.1). GTDB lineage: Bacteria > Planctomycetota > Planctomycetia > Pirellulales > Pirellulaceae > JADHUC01. The sequence goes on along the minus strand of CAZURK010000175.1, from coordinate 5,624 downwards.
GGGTTATTCGTGTTGAATGGGCAGGACTATTTCCGGTGGCCTCCAAAATGGGGAGGACACCGAAACAAGGTCGCGCAAACCCTTGCATACCGCAGACTTTGGCCACAAAACGGCCAATCACTATCCAAGTATCGGTCAGGTTCCAAGCACACGTCCAATAACAAAGATACGTTGCTCATTCCTTTACCTTCAGGGCTTCCACGTAGTCCATTCGCTGAATTTTTCGCTGCACTGCACCGTGAGCGAGCAACACGAACAGTACGGATAATCCCAGCGTGGACAGCCAAATCCAGGTCGCGCCGACGACCGGTAATCGCAGCAAATCGCTTTCATAGGCCATAGCCGTAAGAATCGTCAGCACGTACCCCACAGGAAATCCCAGCAATGTGCCGGCCATGTTGGTCAAAACGCTCTCGCGCAGAAAGACGCCGCCCACCCGCCAATGGTCATACCCCATTGCCAAAAACGTCGCCACTTCGCGCTGCCGTTCGGCCAAGCTGACCATCGACGCGTTCACCACGCTGCCAAAGAAAACCGCGCCCGAGAACAAGATCAGCATGCCGATCAAAACCCACTGGTTGATTACCAGCGTCTTCTGGAGGTTTTCGATGGAATCACGGCGCAACACCACCGAGCGAACCGCCGGAGTCTGTTTCAGCCGACGGTACATGCGCTCCAGATCATCCGGGCGGCCGGAGGTCGTCAGTTGAGCCCCGTTCATGGCGAATTCCTCGCCCACCAGGCGACTGAGGTACGTCAGGTCGGCATAGGCCGATAGTCCCATGTAGCTGTCAGCCACTCTGGCAATCGTCACGTCCACAGGTCGCCGTTCGCCTTTGACGGGAATCACTTCAACAGTGCTGCCCGTCTGGACGTGCAGGATCGACGCCAGCCGCCGACTGATGACGATCCCGGAATCAGGCAGCGCGATCGCGCGGGCTTGAGTGTCGCGCGGAATCGTCAACCGCGCGTCGGGCAACAGCCCCATGATGCCCCCTTTGCGCCGGTACGGTCCGTGCTCGAACGTGCAGGCCACATTCAACAATGGTTCGGCGTGGTCGACGCCCGGCAGATTGCGAACCTCTGCCAGAGCATCCCGGCCACGTTCGCTCTCGAAGGCCAAGTCGATGTCGCTTCGCGTGACATACCTGAACTCGAAGTCCAGCAGGTACTGCGACGACTCAAGCATCATGAATCCGCTGACCAGCAGCCCGGCCCCCATGGCAGCCGCGAAGACGCCGGCCGACGTACGCACACGCGCTCGGAAGATGCTTCGGATTGCCATTCGCCAACTGCTGCTCAGGCGACTCCATAAACCTCCCAGCCACCGTTCCAGCACGATCGCCTGGCCGCTGCGCGGCGGTTCCGGACGCATTGCCTCGGCCGCCTGCAACCGCAGCATGGACCGCGCTCCGTGCAAACAGCCCAGTACGGAGCAGATTAGGCTGATCGAGATGCCCACGGCATGCGTGTACAAGTAGAAGCCGCTATGCAGATCTGGAAACTCGAAGAAGAACCGATAGATCCACGTCATCAACGCCGACGACAGGTATCCCAACACGCTGCCGGCCAGTCCGCCAAGTACGCCGACCGTAAGCCCGAAGCCAAGGAAGTGCCCAAATATGGCCCAGTCGCTGTAGCCGACTGCTTTGAGTGTGCCGACGACGGTTCGCTGTTGCCGTGCCAGACGGTTGACCAACACATTCAACACCAAGGCCGCCACGGCCAGAAAGATCGCGGGAACAACGGTGGCAAACGCTCCCAAACCGCCGATTTCGCTGGAAAGAAAGAGGTTGGACGGCTGGTCGCGCAACGGAGTAACGTGGAACACGCCGAACGGCTCCAGCAGCATCTCCGCACGCCGCAACGTATCGCTGTTCTCGCGGCGCGCATCCCGCGTCAGCAGTCCGACGACTTGATTCGCGGCGCCTTCGAAATCGAAAATCTCCTCGGCGTACGTGTGTTTGATGTAGAAGACGCCGAAGCTTCGCGGGTCGGGTACCAGTTCGCCCGGCCCCAGCAGATAGGTGAATTCGCTGCTGATCCCAGTTCCGACTACCAGAAACTCCTCTCGGCGCTTGTTCAACAACAGATGGATCCAGTCGCCGGGCATCAAGCCGTGTTCGCGAGCGAAGGCGTCGTTCACGATCACTTCGTTCGGGCGACGTCGGGTGAAATAGTGCCCCCGTCGTGGCACGATCCCGTTGATAGGGCCGGTCGGCCTATCCGGAAGCGAGATGACCAGCGCATTGATCGGCTTGACCACCTCGGGCAAATCGACGGTGGCACAGAACTGTATCCGCGGGTGGACCTCGGTCACGCCCGGCAAATCCGCCAGCAAAGCCAACTCGGACACAGGGGCCTTCTTCAGGTCGATCCAGAAATCCGCCATGCGGCACTGGCGGTAGTAACGCCCTTTGGCCTGATCCAGATTGTGGAAGGCCGATTGCATCGAAACGAAGCAGGTGACGCCAATGGCGATAATGCTGGTGATCGCCAGTAGAAGCCACTTCGAGTGGTACAGATCGCGAATCAGTTTAAGCCGAAGGGTGTTCACGGTAGTAGCAGCGTGGTCGTGTAAGACTCTGGATTGGCGGAATATTCGGGTCGGGGGTCGGGCACTTCAAACTTCAGTCTTCGCCGAGAAGGGTTTAGACATCCCCCAGGTCGTATTTCGGCGAAGACTGAAGTTTGAAGTGCCCGACCCCAGGCTGTTCTCCATGCGTTGAGAACACATACGGTATGACGCCTCTACGTTACCACGATACTTAGTGTACTTCTCGTTGGAGCATTGAACGAGGTAGAATTCTATTGGGCACAGGCAGCGTTTTCGTCAAACACAGACTTTACCAATGCTCGATAGTACCCGGCAAGTCTTTTGGCTTCTAGCGTTTCCCTCGCTGGTGCTCCTTTTCGTTCAAGCACCAGCACGATCGGCCTCCCACGACCAACGATTCCTGGAAGGCTTGCGCGCACGCAGGCTGTTCGCGTTGGCTGAATCCTACTGCCACGAACGGCTGGCAGATGACGAGTTGGCGGATGCGGACCGTGCGCTGCTAACAGGCGAACTGATTCGGTGCTACGTCGGGCAGGCTGTGAACGCGCCGCCTCAGGATCGCGATCCGCTCTGGCAGCGGGCTCGGGAAACTGCGGAAGAATTCCGGCAAACTCACAGCGACAATCCCAGAGGAATCCTGATCCGCGTACAGGATGCACTGACCGTGCTGACACGCGGCGAACTGCACCGCCAAGAAGCTGAGGTGGTTTTCGATCCGGCTCCGGCGCTCGAATCCGCTAAATCGGAGATTCGCGAGGCCGTGCGACTGCTGGAGGAGCTTGATAAGGAACTGGCTCGCGAGATCCCATTACGCCATCGCCGGACGCTGAAGCCCGGCGAGTTGACGGCCGAAGAACTCATCTCGCTTGGCCACAACGTACAGTACCAACTGGCTCGGGCCTATCGCAATCGAGCGTTGTGTTATCCCAAAGGCAGCGACGATCGCATCGCCGCATTGACGCAGGCCACCGACCAGTTGCGCAAACCACTGTCGCAGACGACGGCCGACGATCCGCTCGTTTACCGAATTCGTATCGACTTGGCGCTCTGCGCTCGTTTGTTGGGCAGTGTCGACGCCGCGCAACAGGTGCTGGACACGATCGAACGCGGCCAACCGACGCCGTCCGCCCGACTGCACGCCCGCGCAGAAGCGGCGCGGCTTCGTTTGGACCGCGGACGCCCGAAAGAAGCCATCGCGATTTTGGCGCAGGGGCGCCGGCTGGGCGGAAAAGTCTCCGCCGAATTCGACTTCGCCCACCTGGAAACCTACATCGCACTGTGGAAGGAAGCGACGGACAAGCAGGATCAAGCACAAGCGGACGAATGGCGAAAGAAGGCGGTTGCAGTCGTCAAACTGGTCGAACAAACGCACGGGCCCTACTGGGGGCGACGGAGCGATCTGCTGTTGGTCAATACGGTAGGCGCCGCACGAGGCCTCGGAAATGTGGAAATCCTGATGCGTGCTGCCGACAATCTGTACCGCAAAGGCCAGTTGGACGATGCAGTTTCCGTGTACGATCGAGCGGCGCAGGCGGCACGCGATGCCGAGGATGATGAGCAAGCGTTTGCGCTGTTCTACAAAGCCGCGCTTGTCGAACACACTCGCAAGCGTCACGAGCAAGCGGCTCGGAAGCTGCGCGATTTGGGACGCACCATGAAGTCGCACGCCAAGGCGCCGGACGCCCATCTGTTGGCCGTCTGGAACGCGGCGCAATGGTCCAAGGATGACTCGCAGGGCTTGACTGAGTACACCGAAATCCTGAATGAACACGTACGGCTGTGGCCCCAGGGAAAGACTTCAGACATGGCACGCGTGTGGCTGGGACGCCTGAAGGAAAGTCAAAACGACCTGGAAGCTGCGATCGAGGCATATCAAGCGGTCTCGTCGGATCATGGCCAGGCTGAGGAGGCAGTTCACGCCGCGGCTCGATGTTGGGCCACTCGGCTGGACCGACTGAAGAGCGAGGGCGAACCCTACGCAGACCTTGCCCGCGAGGCATCCGGTTTCTTCGAGGGGCGAATCGCGCATTTACGCAATGATCCCGGCGCCAAGTGGAGCGAATTGGACCGATTCTGTGCCGAACAGGCGGCGCGAATCTACTTGCGGTTCACGACTGACGGCTATGCCAAGGCCGAATCCGTCCTCGGCGTCGCAATGGGCGCCTCGCCCGCGCCGGATCCCTCTTGGACAGCAGTGGCCCAATCGCTGTTGGTGATTGCTTTGGCTGGCCAGCAAGGCCGCCGCGCGGAAGCGGAACAGGTTTTGATGAAAATCGGGGCCGATTCCCCCGAGCGACTTATGGAAATGCTTGACGGCCTCGCGAAGATCGCCGAATCGGCCGGGCCACAGGTGAAGCAGGAGTTGGCGAAGCTACAATTGGCGGTGGCGGACAGACTTTCGAGCGGGCCCACGCAGGTCGCACCCGAAAAGCAACAGATGCTCGAACGCCTGCGCGCCGAATCGCTGGTGCTCGCCGGACGCCGCCCCGAGGCTGTGGCCGCCTACGCTGAACTTGCCAAGAAGAACCCCAACAGCGGCAGTATCCAGGAAGCCTACGCCGATTTGCTCCTGAATGGCGAGGATAAGGCATCATGGCAAGCGTCGCTGGACCAATGGCGTCGCGTGGCCGCCCGCAGCCGCCCACGAACCGATCGTTGGTTCAAAGCCAAATACTCCGTGGCCCTCGCCCTCTGGAAACTCGGCGAACGCCAACAAGCCGCCGACCGCATTCGCTATCTCCAGGCCATCCCCCCAGGCCTGAAGAACACGGCGTGGGAAGAGAGATTCCGGGAACTGCTAAAGCGGTGTGAGGGTCACTAGCGGGTCGCACAGTGCGCGAGTGTATCCGCCTACGAGGTCCTGCCTTGTCCTCTGCCTGCAAGGTGACCTTCGGACGAAATCATTGCGGTCGTAGTGGAGTTGATTCGGTGTTTCTCGCTTAGGCATCGCGATCGTCTGCTTGCGACGGCTCTCGTTCATTCTGCAGGTAGGGCAGGAACTTCAGGTAGAAGGAGGCTACGTGTTGGATGGTGTCGACGCGGAACCATTGGCGTGTCAGTTTGAATC
>CAZURK010000174.1:1401-31477 GCA_964623055.1 uncultured Pirellulaceae bacterium | reverse complement strand
CTTGCCGTCAAATTCCAGGGCAGTTGAGTTGCCGGCCGGCCCTCCGGTAACCCACGCCACGTCGCCGGGCTCAGCTCCGTTCCAACTGATCTCCGCTTCAACGGGGGTTGCCCCAGAGAAGTACCCATTCCGCCCTGCGCCAACATCAAAATCGATGGCATCCCCTTTCCGCACTTCGATCTCAAGAGTAAAAGGCTCATCTTTTTCCGTGTTCAAAACACTAAACAGACTGTTTCCGTTATGAAGTACGCGAACATCCACCTGCCCTGGGTTACCGGCGCCAAATTTCCCTCTTACCGACACATGCCCATCTCCGGGCGCGGTCCATCTTGAAACTGCATGCTCTCCAGAAGGCCCGGGGTGCATATTCACCTCGCCCGGGGCCACGCCTTCCAAGGTAGTCTTGGTATCATTTGCCGCGACCGCCGGCACGCCCCCCCCAGAGTTCTTTGGAAGCCTGAACCATCCCGTAAAACCGTTCTCCTGATACTTGGTCAACAAGGTAAACTGCTCTGCCGAACCGCGGGTCCAGCCATACGACCAAGATTTGTTCGGATTCTGTTCCCGAGAAAAATCACGCGTCAAGCTCCATTGTCTTTTGTGCATCGTCGTGGGTTCCGCACCCGGCTGGAGCTTCGCGCCTTCCTTTTTCGTTGCGGGCGGCTCAGGCGTTTGCTTCGGCGCACCCGGCGCGTCGAGCGCCGCGGGCAGCGGATCATCCAGTTGCACGACCTCTTGTGCCTGAGCTTGTGCCCAAGTGTGAGCGATGCTGGGCACGACGATCAGCGAAACTAAGGTCACCAGCAAAGCGATTGTCGTCTTTTTCATCGTGATTCCTCCGTAGAGATTGAAATGTGGTGTCAAGGTAATAGACTGATCGACTGTCTGCCCATCTGCTCCCGGGCGACCTCAGTCAGCGAGGCAGGCTACGGCTTGCCCTGCTGGGCCGCCAGGATGGCACGGAATTCGGGTTCGAGTTCGATGGGGGCGATCCAGGCGTTAGGTCGGGGGTCTTCATCCTCTGGTTCGGGTGGTTCGGCTTCAATATCCACCTTGAAACTGCATGCTCTCCAGTAGGCCCGGGGTGCATATTCACCTCGCCCGGGGCCACGCCTTCCAAGGTAGTCTTGGTATCATTTGCCGCGACCGCCGGCACGCCCCCCCCAGAGTTCTTTGGAAGCCTGAACCATCCCGTAAAACCGTTCTCCTGATACTTGGTCAACAAGGTAAACTGCTCTGCCGAACCGCGGGTCCAGCCATACGACCAAGATTTGTTCGGATTCTGTTCCCGAGAAAAATCACGCGTCAAGCTCCATTGTCTTTTGTGCATCGTCGTGGGTTCCGCCCGGGTCCAAATGATCTCCGCTTCAACGGGGGTTGCCCCAGAGAAGTACCCATTCCGCCCTGCGCCAACATCAAAATCGATGGCATCCCCTTTCCGCACTTCGATCTCAAGAGTAAAAGGCTCATCTTTTTCCGTGTTCAAAACACTAAACAGACTCTTTCCGTTATGAAGTACGCGAACATCCACCTGCCCTGCGTTACCGGCGCCAAATTTCCCTCTTACCGACACACGCCCGGCTCTGGGCGCGGTCCATCTTGAAACTGCATGCTCTCCAGACGGACTCCCGGCCATGAACTCGGGGGTAAGCACGAGAATCGACTCCTCTCCCTCCCGAACCAAGTCGTTGACGTTCCTTCCCACGGTGAACCGGTGGCAAACAGTGACGGTCTTCTTGTCCAATTCGCCCTTGAGGATGCGGACGACGCGAAACCGCAAGAACGCTTCAGTTTCATCACCCGGCCCGTTTGACTTCGCCGGGGTGGAATCCATGAAGGTAGCCACCACGATCGCCTTGGCCGCGGCCACCGTTTGCTCGTTCGATCTTGTCCCGAGGATGAGGGTGGGGGGTTCTATTAGCAAATTGTCCATATGGGGCTCGACGTCGACAACTTCCAATTCTGCCAAGGCGTTTCTTTCCTGCCGCTGCAATCTGCTGCCGACGTTCTCCGTTTCTGCCAGGGCGTTTTCTTCCTGCCGACGCAGCTTGTCGTCCGCAATCAGTCTTTCCTCTATCTCTGCTCTTGCCTCGGTGTTTCTTTCCTGCCGCTGCGGAACGACATCGACAATCCGTCGTGAGTCATCTTGCAGAACATGCCAGAGTCCGACACCTACAATCACGGCGACTGCCGTCGCCAGGCAGGCGATCGCCACGCGAGTGGAAGTGCGGAGCCGTCCGCGCCCTCGATTCGCTGTATCTAGCCGGGCGGCCGCCATCCACATCTCTCGCTGAGTCGCCGAGAGGGGCTTGGCGTTGGACAGTTCGTGCTTGACTTCTGCGAGCCGTTTTTGCGCCTGCTGGCAACAGCGGCAATGCAGCAGATGCGCACGTGCGCGCAGCCGACTCACGATTCCGCCGGTTTCCAACTTTTCCAAGAAATCTTCGCAATTCATCACATTTTATTCCGCAATAGAGCAAGGGCCTGATTCAATCGACTTTTCGCCGTCCCAATCGGAATGCCAATCGTGGCAGCGGTCTCACGCAACGACAGACCACCGCTGTAATGCAGGAGAACCACATCTCTAACAGAGTCCGGGAGTTCTGCCACGAACGCATTCACGCGGTCTGCTGCTTCTGACCGTTCCGCTTCGATGTCTGGGCGATTGCAGCGACCATCCGGACAATCTCCCTCAAGCGGATCGCCCCTTACGCGACGCGAAAGAAAGTCCAGACAGGCGTGGTACCCAATCTTCATCAGCCACGCACGCGGGCTGCGAATCGTCGGCGCTTGCCGCAGATGCTTCCACGCTCGCAGGGCGGTCTCTTGAAAGACCTCGTCTGCATCATCGTGGTTCCTCGTCATTCGGCGCAGCATCCCCATCAACGAAGCTCCGTAGACGTCGAGAAGCTCCGCGAATTGCCGCCGTCGTTTCTCAAAGTCCATGGGCAATGTTGGTAACCGATTGGCGATCAGCAACTACCGGCGTTCGCTGCTATCTTGGTAGACTGTTGAACTGGCAAAGGTGTTCGAAGAAATGTGCAAGTTCTTGCGAGGCACCAGTCCCGCCAGAAAGCGATGCTCTTTGCCCTCCAGAAGGGGCTCACGAGACCGACAGCGCCTCTGACAGTCGGCAGCCGACGATGAAAACATGGTCGACTATTCCATCGCTATAATCCACCCGTCATCGCCGTTGACGACATAGACAGTGCCGTCAGCGTACGCCAAGTACGAAAAAATGCCGGCCGGATTGGGCATGCGAATCACGTCGGTCGTCTTGCGGGCGTCGATGTCAACGACGTAAAGATCCGCTCCACGGAACCCCACCACATATCCGCCGATGACGATCGGAGGGCACCTGCTCCCTCCCCCGGAATGGAAGCTCTCCACGCTTCCTCACCGGTTGCCGAGTCCAAGGAAACCAATTGCTCCCGCTGTCCCTCCACGAAAAGGCTGGTCCCGTCGCTCGCCACGGCGGTGGACATCGGCCCGCCAATCGGCGCCCACCACCGTTCGGCGCCGTGGGCGGGATCGAAGGCCAGCAGACACCCCTGCCCGTGCTTGTAGGCGTACGCTCTATGGAATGTCTCGCGCCGCACGAGTTTCCGAGACAATCGGGCGATCCTTGGCAGCGGTTAGCGGCTAATCTTACAGTTCGGCAATGCCTGCTGGAGCTTCTTGACGCCTTCGTCCGTGATCTTAGTGTTGGGGAGGTCCAGCAGGCGGAGGTTGGTCAGTCCCCTGAGGTGCTCCAGCCCGACGTCGGTGATCTTGGTGTAGGATAGGTCCAGCGATCTGAGTTTGCTCAGTCCGCCCGCGTGCTCCACACCGGCGTCCGTGAGGCGGCTCTTACGCAACGACAGCCGCTCAAGCTTGGCCAGTTCCTTCAGGTGCGACAGGCCGGCGCCAGTGATTCTACTGTGATCGAGTTCAAGCGTCTTGAGCTCGGTTAGCCCCCGAAGATGCACCAAGCCCGCGTCGGTGACGCATATGGGATGGCAGATGATACCACCTGCGTTTTCGAACCCCAGGGACAAAGTCGTCAATCTGGCTAGTCCCTTAAGGTTTCCCAGTCCGGCGTCTGTAACAAAGGTGTTTTGGATATATAGCGATTCCAGTTGGCGAAGGTCTTTCAGGTCCGCTAAGTCCGGCATCGAGAGGAACGATCCGGGGCCACCCACACCAATGGCCGTCCCGCTCTGGCCGATGGAGAGTCCGCCGTCCAGGTGCAACTCTCTGAGCTTGGGAAGTCGCTTTAATTGGCTCAGTGCCTTGTGCCCGCTGAGCACGGCTTTGACCGTCTGTCCCTGCTCATCGAATTCCAGCGTTGCTCCCAACCGCTTCAGTGCGTCGACGGCCCTCTTGTCGCCCTTGGCGTCGGCCGCTGCGTCCGGGCCTTGACGCGAAGTCGATGTCTCGGCCGGATCGTACGTCGATTCAGCTCGCACCGCGACTTCCAGGCACGACGGGCTGACAATGACAACGAGTGCGATGCACATGACAGGCAAGAAATGCAATCGCTTCATGACGAGTACCTCATGAGGCTGCGCAACAGAAGCCCCGCTGCTGCGACATGAACGGCTAGTCACCGGCCCTTCTACCTATAGTCTATCGCCCACGGACAAAGACCTCAAAACGATTCTGGTCATGGGGCACGATGAGGCAACGCACAGAGAGCGCACGCCGACGCAAGTTGGGCAACTCCGTTTGCGCGCGGAGGTGAAATCGACCTCTGCACTCTTGGACTGCGCCAAAAGTACAGATGTCCGACACGCCTACGCAGATTCGACCTCACACGAAGACCACGATGTACTGGGGCGAAAAGCGTCGTCGAAACGAGGACATCCGCTCCCTGACGTGTTTGCCCCGAAGTAACTCAGGAGGGCGTGACCTACGCGTCAAGACCAGCGCCACCCGGACGAATCTACCGAAGCGAGTTGTGAACACGGTGGTTGAGACTTCGGCACGCCACCGAGGCGCGTAGGAATTTGCCAGGGCGATGCCCGTTTGACAGCCCGTTTCGTTGTTCTTGCGGCTTCATTCAGCCAAGAGCGGATTGTATCAGGGGACACATATCCCGCGTTCATGACTGGGCGAGGGGTTGCGGCAGCGTGTTATGATGTTGAGAATCTCGCGTGTTGTCCTTCCTTTATGCGAACTCCCCTTGTCAGGACCGTCGCCGTGCTCGCGAATTTCGTCCGATGTGCCCTGGTGGTAATCGTCGTGGCAGAAGTGACCGGGGTCGCGGCCGCCATCGCGGTCGAATCGGCGCCCCTTCGCATCGTCCTTCGATTGTTCGATCAGGAAAACCCGGCGACACTGGGGCTGGAGGCGATTCCGGGCGACCACACCGTGGTGTATCGTGCGACGGAGGCGAATTTCACCTTCTCCCATCAACAGAACATCGGCGCTTTCGCTGGCAAGTTGTATCTGATGTGGTCCAATGGCATCACGCATGAAGACCACAACGGACAACGTATCCTCTACGCCTACTCCGAGGATGGCGTACGCTGGTCAGAGCCGGCCGTGCTCGCACCGGATCACGATGGTCCTGGTCCGCTGACGAACGTCGCCGCGGGCTTCCACGCAGGCGGAGACACGCAGGTGGCCTATTACTCGGCGTTTCCCGAGCGACGTGTGGGTACCGATGAGCGGAACGCCTTGTTCTATCTGACATCCAAAGATGGCAAGAGCTGGAGCCGACCCCGGAAATTGGCGGAAGGCTGGTTCATCGAAGGACCGCGACGGTTGCCGGGCGGACGCCTGCTGATGAACGGCCAGTGGCCCACGGGAGGACAGCCGCGGCTGCGGTACACCGATTCGGCCGACGGTATCACCGGATGGAGGGATGGCCGGATCGCCGGAGTTCTCGACGTGTTCGCGTATCCCGAGCCGAGTTGGTTTGTGCGACGGGACGGCCGTGTCGTCATGATCTTCCGTGCCACAACGGGTTCGCCGTGGATTTATGCGAGTGTCAGCAACGACAACGGGGCCACCTGGACCCTGCCGGCCAGGACCAATTTCCCGGACGCCACCGCGCGGGCCTTCGCCGGAAACCTGCCCGACGGGACCGCGTTTATCATCAGCAACCCCGGCCGTACGCCAAGTTCAACTCACCCCGCCTACGGTCGCCGAAATCCGCTCACCATCGCGCTCAGTAACGACGGGGTTGTGTTTGATCGCGCCTACACGGTCCGTTCCGAACCGACGTCGATGCGATTCAAGGGCAAAAACAAAGTCGACGGCTGGCAATACCCGACCGCAGTTGTCTGGAAGGACCACTTGTACATCGCCTATTCCATCAACAAGGAGGATGAAGGCGTAACGCGGATCCTGCTCGATGAATTGCAGGCTTCCCCATGAACGCGGCCCCGACGGTTCCAACTTCAAGTCAGAAACGTTCCACAGCAGGTGTCGAGGAACCTTAACATGAGAGACCAGACGCATTTCGGATTTTCGGCCGTGGCAGCCGGCTTGTTGTTCTTGGCCGCAACCTGCTGGGCGCCCAACGCGGCCCTGGCGGATGAGGATCTTCTGAAGGGGGAATTACCTTACGCGGAGGTGAAAGATGAGCGTCCCGAATATCTGCACCTGTTGTCCGGCAAGCTGTTTCGCGAGCGGGGCAATCACGCAGAGAGTTCGGCTGACGGAGGAAGAACCTGGCAGCGGGGCGGCCAGATCAACCCGTTCCGGTTCAGGTGGAAGCTGAAGGACACAGCGATCCAGCTCCAGTCCGCAAAGTACAAGGGCCGGATCGTAATTCCCTACTATTTCGGCATGTACCCCGACCACCCCGACTACTCCACCACGCAGCGCGGAGGTTACGCGATCTGGAAGGGAGAGAAAATCATCCTGGAAACCCACACCCACATCCCGGAAATGTCGGGCAGCTTCGTCTGCTACAGCGACGACGAAGGCGAGAGCTGGCAATGCTGTGTCAACGATCAGGGCAGGGGGTTCATGATGGGTTACTTCAAGGATGGCCACATGGGACACATGACCTGCGAAGAGCCGGTTGTCGCCGAACTGAAGGACGGCCGCCTGTTGTGCTTCATGCGTTCCACCTGCGGGCGGATACTCAAGAGCTACAGCGAAGATGGAGGCGAACACTGGATGAAGGTCCAGGCGACCGACATTGCCATGTCCAACTCGCCCTGTTCGCTCAAGCCCATCCCGGACACGGGTGACCTGGTACTCGTGTGGAACCCCATGTCCGCCGAGGAGATCCGCAAGGGGTATCGGCGCGGCCGTCTCTCGATAGCGATTTCCAGGGATGATGGGCAGAGCTGGGAAAATTTCAAGACGCTGGAGCTCAGCCCCGGAGTCGAGGAGCGGACGTGGGTCGAGCCCCCACCGCTGCAGGCCATGGTCCGCGGCCCCAGCGGCCCAGACAGCCTGCTGGGTGAAATTCCCGACGGTTTTACGCACTACCATTACAGCAGTATCTTCTTCTCCGCAGACAAGATTTTCATCAAGTATCTGGTGTCTCCGAAAGGCGGCGAGGCGAGCTGGCGATGGCGCGTGTTTCCCATCTCGTGGTTGTACGAGCCGGCAAGGAGCCCCTCCTAACCTGCTTGTGTTTGGAGACAGAGGTCTGATTCATCGACGCAGAATCCAGGTGATGGTGGCGGAACTTGGTAGCCGGATTCGTGAGAATTCGGGCTCTTTCGCAATTACCCGAAGTCTTACGACTTCGGCTACGAGGCAATCTGGAACTACTAGATTTGCCAAACTTGGGACTACTGAAATTCCTATTCCTTGCCGGAGAATCCCAACGCGGACGACGACGACAGCGACATGAACTTTCTGGATGGCTTCGCGGCTTTGCCGCGGAGGTCGAAGGAGAGAAACAATGAGAGTACCGTCCATTGCCGCGATAGCTGCTGCATTCGTACTTATCACCGCATCGATGCCGGTCGCGGCGCAGGACGCCGCAGCGGACAAGCCGTCTCTGCCCATCATCCCCGGCGCGCGCGGATTCGGCTTCCAGACGCCCGCCGGCAGCGGACGGCATCTGATGACGGCATCTCTGGAAACCGGCTGGGACGCGTCCCTGGTCGGTCACTGGGGTTTCGACGACGGCACCGCGCAGGGCGGCTCGCTCGTCGGCACCGCCGTCATTGTCCCCAGAGGCAAAGGTCATGCCCTGAAGATTGACGGAAAGGGATCTCTGACGCTGGCCAATGCCAAGGGATACATCAAGCCCGGCGCTAGCTTCACCATCATGACCTGGGTCTACATGGAGGCGCCCGTCGGAATCGTCGCCCAGAACACCGCCGATGGCGGCGAATACTGGCGGCTGGGGCACTTCCGCGAGGGCCGCGAGAAGTGGATGTTCAGAATGAAGGGCAAGGAGGGCCGCGCGTGGCATGCTGTTTGGAACCGCGACGTCACCGAACCCAAGTGGCGCCACCTGGCCGGCGTGTACGACGGCACCACGGGCCGAATGCGTCTCTACGTGAATGGCGATCTCATGCACAACGGTTGGAACAAGGAAGTGAAGGGCCTCGCCGCCGCCCGATCGTGCAATCTCACAATTGGAAGTGGTGTGAAGGGAATCATCGACGATGTCATGCTCTTCAACGCCGCCCTGACTGAAGACGAGATATTGGCCCTGAAAGCGAACCAGCATGGCTCGTACTTCGGGGCGTTCAAGACGACGGTCTACAAAGTGACGAACCTCAACACCAGCGGTCCCGGATCGCTGCAGGCGGCGCTGGCGGCCTCCGGGCCGCGCGTGGTGGTCTTCGAGGTCGCCGGGAATATCGACTATACGCCTTTCGGCAACCTCAACATATCAACTCCTTATGTCACCATCGCCGGCCAGACGGCGCCCTCGCCCGGTATCACGCTCAAGGGCTGCCAAGTGATGCTGGGCACCCACGACGTGTTGATGCAGCACATCCGCGTTCGCGTCGGTGATCTTTCTCGCTCTGACAAGATCGTCAAGAACGAGGCCGGTTGGACGGAGTTTAGCGAGCGCGACTGCATGAAGGTCAGCGGCGACCGCATTGTCATCGACCACTGCTCGTTCAGTTGGGCGACCGATGAGAACGTGCAGTCTAGCGCCAATGACATCACCTTCCGCCACAACATCATCAGCGAGGGGCTGCACAGCTCGAAGCATCACAAGGGCGGTCACAGTCGGGGCCTGTTGATCCTGCGGCCCGGCAGCCATCGCGTGGCCGTCGTCGGCAACCTGTTCGCGCACAACATGACACGCAACCCTACGGTCGCCTCCGGCGAGGCGGTCGTGGCGAATAACCTCATCGATCAAGTCAACGTCGCCCTGAAAACCAACTGCGTGGCCAGGCCGGGCGAGGGCCCCGTGCTGTACAGCGCCACGCGCAACGTCATCAAGCGCGCCAACCACGCGTTCATTGCGCGGGCCAAGCACCCTGACACGCGCTTCTTTTTCGCTCCCGACAACGTGTTCAAGGGCAAGCCGTTCGAGTCTGTTGCGGCCATTTGGGAGAAGCATGTGTCGATGCCTTTTGAACCGGGCGTAGCCGAACAATGCCGTGCGGGCGAACCGCCCATCACCGTGCCGGGCCAGCAGATCAAGCCCGCGGCCGAGGTGGAAGCATGGGTACTGGCCAACGCTGGCGCCCGACCGGCCGAGCGATGTCCGGTCGATGCCCGTGTGATCGATCAGGTCAAGAGCGGCACGGGCGGGATCATCAAGAGCCAGGAGGACGTGGGTGGCTGGCCCGCGTTGGCCGAAAACCGCCGTGAGCTGACCGTTCCGAGCAATCCGAGCGGGGATGACGATGGCGATGGATACACCAACCTTGAGGAGTGGCTCCACGCATTTGCTGCGGAGGTCGGAGGACGCTGACCTCATGTCGCCGGGTCCAGAAGAATTGCCGCCTAACACGATCCTCCACAAGGTGCATTACGGTTCGGTCTGTGGATTATGATTGCTACTTGAGCGTGTTCTCGCCGATTTCGTTGTTTGGTTCGACTACCTTGATTCCCCCCTCCACGTAGTTGCCCTCCACCTTGTTTCGGAAACACCGCTTGCCGATCGAAATGCCTGCCTGCCCAGGAGAGTAGATGACATTGTTGGCGATGACGTTTTCCACGTTGAGGCCTTCCATGGGACACCTGTACCACCACCAAATGACGATGCCGGATCGCATGCTGTCCTCAATGCGATTGTTGCGCACCGTGCAGTAGGATGCGTCGTTGAGGCAGACGCCGATCACACACCGCTTCACTTTGTTGCCGGTTGCCTGACAGTGATAGCAGAAATGATCCAGGTCGATCGCCTCGTCCGAAACGTCTTCGATGGTGCAATCCGTCACCTTGCTTTTCACAACCGAGTAGAACGCCACCGCCCGGCCGTAGCAATTCCGGATTTGGCAGCCCACAACCTGAAGGTTCTCCAGCGGAGGCGTGGTGGGACCTTTCTCGTACGAGTATCCGCCGTGTGCCAGGATCGCGCATCGCTGCACGTGTCCAGGCATCGGAAGGCCTTGTTTTCGACCTCCGTCGATCGTGAGCGACTCGAAGCGCACGTTCTTCTGCGAGCCTCTCATTTCGAACATGTTGTGAGCGTATCCGGCCCTGCTTTTCTCTGGAACGGCAATCGACAGCGGATCGGACAGGACCAGTTTGCCAGGCTCGATGCGCTCGATCTGCAGCTTGAATTTCTCCTCGCTCCCGCCAGGAAACGTCCTCACACCTGTCGGCGGAAGCAACTCGACCGTGGTATCTGCGGCGAACTGGGATGTGTCGTCGACCGTCACAAACGTCTGCCCTTTCGGAGCCGCCGCCCTGACGAGCACTGCAGAGGGCAATCTCAAGACAGTCTTCTCGGTTCCCTTGATGGTGACGTTGCTGGTTGGGCAAATCTTCTGACGAATGAAATACTCCCCTGGCCCGATCACGATCGTCGCTCCGTCTTTGCCCGCTTTTTCGATCGCTGCGAGGATCGGTTTTTCGTCCGTTCCGTGAAAGTCCCCCTTGCCTTCCTGGGAAACGACAATGACCGTCCGCGAGTCCGCCCCACCGGCCACTCGCTGATTGCCAAACTCCAACAGCGCCAAACCTATCCCTCCCAGAACAACGAACAACTTGCCGTTCATGACGACCTCCTTCGTGGTTCGTCCGGAATCTGCATACCCAGCTCGGCCGGAACAATGACGACTGCTCCGACATCCCCAGGTGGCCAGTGTTCCATCTGTTCCGCAGGTCGGACGAGCCGATGATACCCCAAAGTCGTCTCTCGTTCTAGGAATCCGTTTGGCGCTTTGAGGATGGGAGCAGGTCTCCTCGCGGATTTCTCCACAGTACTTCCCGCCCTATCCATCACCAGGCCAGGGATTGCAGGTCGCGACGGTCGTTGTAGTACATGCCGGTACTTAGCATCAGCCGACCGTCTGGCGTGATGCAGAGCTTGGGGTCCCTCAGGTCCATTCTTTCCCCTTTGGGCGGGACTTTGGGCTGCAAGTGGCCAAAGTCCTGCGGCGTCAGACGGATCAGTGCCGCCGATTTCCAATTCGCTCCGTCCGGCGACGTGATCACACGCAAAACTCCATCCTGCGACCCGTGCCCCTCCGCTTCCCTGAAGACGCAGTACCAGCGATCCTTGAAACGGATCAGATCGGTAAACGCGTTGTGCGGCGCCTTGTCCCAGATGCGTCGCGACTCGACGAGCACGGGGTCACGCGAATCGTCTGCCATTGCCACGATTGACGGCAGGCAACACAGAGCGATGGCAGAATGCAGGTATCTCATGGCTGAAACTAGCGTATGTTTCATCGTTGTCCTTTCTTTTCATGAGGCTCATTTTCGCACTTTCATTCCATTTCCCGAACGACGAGCGTTTTGACGTCAAGAATGGTGTGCTTCGAACCGTGGCAGAGTTCGAGACCGATTGCTCCGTCGGGGAAGCCCTTTTTGTGCACGACGTCGATGGTTTGCACGCCATTGAGCCATGCCTGAATGTGGTGCCCCTTGGCCACGATGTAGTAATGGTTCCAGTCGTTGGCCCGCACCAGTTGCTCAACGTGTTTCTGCGGGTACTGTTGCACCATCCCGTCGCCGCCTTCTTCCCACAGACAGCCCCAGAAACCGGGGCCTATGTCCACCTGGTACCCCGGCGCGTTGCTCGCGTCCACCGGGCGCGTTCGAATGCAAACACCGGAGTTTGCGCCACGGCCGCGCATGCGCAGCACGGCGTGCAGTTCGAAATCCGTGTACTTCTTTTTCGTCCAGGCGTAATGGTGTTTGCCGCCCGTTGACTCGCCATGCAGCACACCGCCCGACAGCTTCCAGTACTGCGGCTCGGCGTGCCACTGCTCGATGGCGTCGATCAGATTCACCCAACCGTCGCCGACCGGCTTGCCATCTTTCAACTGACCCTGCTCCGGTAGAGTCACCTTCAGGTCATTCATGATCGCGTTGATGTGCTCGACCGTTTTGTCCACCAGCACTTTGCCCCCTTCGGGACCGACCGCGCAGCTTTCGGGGACGGCGCTGTAGCCGCCGCCTTGAACGGCTTCGGCCGTGGGCAGGTAGTACGCCGGACCGGTCAGTTGCACGGCGAACGTCAAATGCGCGTTGCTGCGCGCCAGCATACGAAGACCGAATTCCGTGAACAGCTCGAACTGGTTCGTACAAATCGCCACGTCACCGATCCGCACGACATGAATCTCCGACGGTAGACATCCGTCGGTGCTTTCTGAAATCTGCTTGTGCCGCTGAAGCGTCTGAGAACGCCAGGAAATCGGTCGGGACAGTGTAGGCGCTTTTTCCGGGTGCGCCGCCAGATCCTGCGCAAACTGATCGTGTTCCGTGCGAATCCGGGCGAGTTGATCGTCAGTGAACTTCCAGCCGGGCAGGCGAAGCGTTTCCGTTCGATGAATGAGCCGCACATCAGCATGGCGATCATGCTTGACCAAGTTGTACGTGTCGATCACCGAATCTGCGATTCGTCGGCCAAATTCATCGACCCATGAATCGACGCCGCGCAGCCGTCTCATGCGATCTTCCGCATCGCCGTGCAACCGCCGCCGCGGCGACTGATCGCCTGATGGCCCGCACCATGCCAGCACGTGTAGGTGCGGTCCTAACGCTTCTTTCAGACGCACACGCACCGGATGCCAAAAGTCGGCGCTGATTTGTGGACTTCCTCCTTCCTCCTGCGCCGGGCACCACACGTTTACCGCTACCGCCAGCGGCTTTCCTTCCGCGTCAAAGAAAAACAACGTGGGGATGCCCTGATACTCCGGTCCTTCCGGTCCCTTGTAGTTGGGCGTACGCGTCGGCCCATACATTTGCCCGCGTCCGTCCAGGTAACGCGTTCGCCGGTTGTAGGCAACTTGCGCCGAACCCAATCCCCATGCCACACTGCCCGGCTGCATCGTTCCGGACGCCTTGACAATCGCATCGGCCACCTGCCTCGCAAAAAACTTGCCGTAGTCTTCGACGGACATGACACCATGGGGAATCTCGAAGTTGTCCGGCATCACCACAGGTGCCGCGTGCGTATGCGTGACGCTGATGAAGATGTTGTTGACATCCACGCCAGGAAGTCCCTTCGCCACCATCTCGCGGACCAGGTAAATCAGTTCCATCGGCAAATGAACCAGATCGGCGCTGACCATGATCGACCGTTCCACCACCCTGTCCCCTTCGCGCGACTCGACAATGACCACGCTCGCCATGATCGGTGTATGAACGCCTTGCGAAATGCGCAAACGAAAAGACCCTTCCAGCGCGACAGGTTGATCAGGGGTGATGCTTGTTTCGGACGAACCGACGTATAGCTGCGCGGCGCCCGAGGAAATAGCTGCACCCGCATCAAGCTGCGCCCCCAGACCGAGCAGGATGATGAGCAGAGGGAGGGTTGTGGCTCTTATCATGTGAGAATTCCCTTTCGTTTAGGTGTTCACTCGACCACACCTGCTTTCTTCCATTCTTCCTGCGCTTCTTTCAGAAAGGCGTCGAAGGAAAAGAGCCAGTAGTCGAACCGCTGTAATGCCGGTGGATCGTCCTGCATCTGCAACCGTGCCTGATTGCACAACTCGGTCATTCTCTTCACCACGTCGGGTGGCCATGTCTCGGAGAAGATCTTCCCATCCGGCGACAAACCGGTAGATTGGCTGAGCTTTACGCTCCATCGGGTCTTCTCCCAACGGTCGATCATCAACTGTAGCAGTTCGCGAGTGGTCTCGGCCGCCTTGCCGAACTGACGCCGACACAACTCGTCCAGAATCGCTTGAACGTTGACATCCGGATTCCACAGCACCTTCATGTAGACATGCATGGAAGGCGCCAGCGTGGACCACTCTTTGATACTGCCAACGCCGTTGATGAACGATCCGGCAAGACGCTCCCGGTGCGCCCGGTGGAATCCCTGGATGAGGAAGGGAAACTGCGCCGGTCCATGGGTGCGTACTGTATGGACGTAATTCCACAGCGTGATCTTGCCACCTGCCTTCTCATGCCATGCACGGATGTTGTTGTCGTTGATCGAACGCTTCCATGGCTCGGTCATGCCGGGCATGCCATCGGTGTGCGTGATGCAGAGTTCAATTTCGAGGTTGTCCGGAAAGTCGATGTCTGGGCAGAGCACATAATCCCAGTAGGGCAGATAGACCACTCGTTTGTCCGGCCAGCGTTTCTGGACTCCTTCGGCCAGTTGCCTGACGAACATGCCCATCACGAGCGATGCTCTCTTCCAGACAGATTGCCGCGGCTTCAAGTGCTGCTGCCACTGCTGACTGACGTGTTCGGGCCGCACTGGATGGTCGAGATACGAGACGTAGACAGCATCGCCGCGGACAAACCGCGCGCCCTGACGGGTTGCGATCAGCCCCGGCCAGGTGGGATTGTTCTTGTCCCACACTTCCTCGCAGCCTTTGAGCATGTAATCAAGCAGTTGCCGTGAACCAATCGTTCGCTCGGCGCTGACCGGCAGACTGTGGACGCCGCGCATCGTCCAGGGCCAGCTTCCTCCTGCGCGGAGTGGCACGAGCGGTGGATGCAGCGTCTCCGCTTTCGGCATTCCTGCAAGTGACTGCGGCGTCTTGAACGTCGTTGGGTGGGGCTGCCGATATTGAAAGACCGGCGCGTCTGTGTAGTGGACAGCCGGAACAATCAGCGAATCGGTTTTGATGATACTGCGGCCGCCGGCTTCAGCCGGCCAGTACCAGCGCAATCCGGCGAAGCGTTCGAGGAAATCGACGACCGCCCAGGTTGTACTTTCGTTGGCATCGCCGCTCGGATATTCCCGGCTGCTGCCGACCAGATAGACCCGGTCTCGCGCTGTCTTGACCACAAAGCCTTCTACCGGAATCTGCGCGGCATCAATCCCAGCCTGGCGCGAGGCCTCGCAGTCGCCGATGACAATCGTCGACTGCTCCGCTGGCGGCATCTGTTCGGCCAGTTTCAGTTCGGCACCCGTGCTCAGCCGGATCACTTCGACCAGCTCGGACACCATTCTCTTCAGGTTTTCCGTCGGCTCCGCCACAGCGACGTACACCACCGCGCCGGCCTTACCGTCTTGCACAATCGTCACTGGCCCGTGCTTTGGCGATGTCACCAATTTCACCGGGTTCAGATCCGGCGCCTTGAAGAGCTCCGCGGCGCCGGCGCTCCAGGCGAAACTGGCGGCCAACGTCCACGCCACGACGACTGCAAGAAGAAAAGTCTGTTTCGTCATTCCATTTGGTCTCGTAAGAGCTCAACTTTGCGGGCCCAGCACAACGTTACTGCGGACCGAGGAAGTAGACGTTGTTGTTGATGACTTCGCCGGGCCTGGGATAGCGGCAGGTTCCGTCAAAGTAAATGATAGGCGGGGTTCGACCGGCCGGAAGAACATTGACTCCGGTGGGGCGCTCCATGTTGGCCATGTTGAACATGGTTCCGGGCGCCACAACCGATCGAACGTCAAAGGCCTTTCCCCGATCGCGGGACCCGAGCAGAACCAGGCGTTTGACCGGCTCTTCGCGAAACACGGTTTCGCGCAGCGGTTTTCCCTGGACCCAGCCGTCGTCCAACGGCGTGAGCTCAAGCAGCAGGTAGATGCTGTCGTCAGAGGCAATCGAAAGAGTCGCACAGACTCCGATCGGTCGCATGTTGGGAAACGCGCGTTCCGCTGCCGTGACGGTCCGCCTGGTCCAGTCGCCGTTCCTTTCCGATGTTGCGAGGATGACCTCGCCGGGCTTCTCAACGTGCGAGACAAAGGCGACATAAGGCCGCCCCGCGGAATCCGTCGCGATGTTGCCTCGTGAATTAATCCATGGCCAGGTGACAACTTTCGGGCGGGGAGTCGAATCATCCAGCAGGAGATCCATTTGTTCCGGACGGGCGGGAACCGCCACCGTCTTTCCGCCCGCGGTTTCCCAGGTCGCGGCGTTATCCCGACTACGCATGTAACAGACCGCCTGGTGTGCGCCGCTCTTGCCCTCATAGACATTGCAGATTGCGTGTAGAACTCCGTGACGATCCACGGTTAACCCGGTCGAAAACCCGGCGTACCCGGAGTATTCGTCCGCACGCTTGACGATCCGGGCTCGCGTCTTCCACTCTCCGTTCTTTGGTCGAACATAGAGGTCGGCTCCCTTCTGCCCCTTTGCCCGGACCGCGACAAAAATTGTGTCGTCACGACCGCAGGCAATCGAGGGATAAGTGCCGGCTCCGGCTTCTTCAGTCGGCCTCCATTCGGAGGCGTCGTTTGGTCGTAGCGAGCGCCGATAAGTGACCGTCGAATTGTGACCGCTCATAACGACGTGGAGATATCCTTCGCTGTCAACGGTAATGACCGGCCTCGCGTGGTTGTCGACCCCCTGGTTCAGCGTAACCTCCTTTGACCATTCACTGGTGGCGTGGTCGTAGGTTCGAATCTTGTTGTAGTAACCCCGCTTCGCCGACTTCTGCCACACCACGTGTGTCTTTCCCTCGAACGTGACGATTTTGTTGCCGGCTCCGGTGGTGGCCCGTTCGCTGCCAACGCTGGAGATTACGACGCCAACGCCTGTCTCACCAAGCGAAGCCGTTGTGGCAAAGGCCGTGACCATCACAGTCGGCAAGATTCGTCTTACGTTCATTGCGATCCCCAAAAAGTCACCGAAGTTGTCTTTGTAGCATAACTCTCCGAGTCGGGCAGTCGGGGGATTGGCACGTAGAAGTTGATATATATCAGTATGGCCCGACTCGGAGAGTCAGGCTACGTCTTGAAGCCGGGAACCATCGTGGATTTTGCGCCGCGGTCCCAACGACGAAAGACAGACTGTCAGCAAGAGAAAACGCAGTAGTAGCCTCGTGATTCATTTCCCCGTCGTAAATTGAAACGAGTACAGATCCGCGTCCTTCAGTTCGAACCGAAGTCGCACGGGCTTGTCGGCCAGTTGGCTCACGTCGGCGCCGGACTTCCACGTGACGATGCGATCGAGTTGATCGCCATATTGCATGTTGCAGTCGACCAGCGCGAACCCTGGAACTGGTTTGCCGTCGGCGCCCTGAATCTCGACTCGCAATGAGCCTCCGGCCGAGGTGGAGAAATTGACTTCCAGCCGGTCGCCTTTGAACACCAGCGGCTTTGACAGCGCGGTCCCGCCTTTCAGTGAGGCGCCCAGCGAGGCGAAGCCATCCAGGCGCAGCGTGTAGCGCCGCAGTTGACCGCGTTCCTCAATGCGCGTGTTTTCCTTGACGTAAAAGGACAACTCGTTGGGCGCGGTCTCGTGGAACGACGATCTGGTTTCCGCGAAGCCGAGGGCAATGCCTGAATCGCCGTAGAACCAGTTGCCGCGCCGCTGGATGCCGGGACGGACGAAGGCCTCCGGCCAAACGTGAAACCGTGTGCCGTCGCGGCTGACCATCAGCAGCGTGTCGGTCAATGCTGTGCTCAGGCGATGGAGTTGCTTGGAGACGCGTTTGCGATCGCGAGGCGCCGGAAGCTGATCGGTGGACGCCGTCCAGCCGCGGTCGATGTAGCGCATGGGAAATCCGAGCAGAAGGTGCGGCGCGCGGTGATAGGGTTGAATGCCGTTGGTGTAATACTGATGCGGCTTGCCGTCCGTGTCTGCCGAACCGCGACGACCGGGGTCGTATTCAAGCATACGTGATTTCTGCCATGTCACGCCGTCACTGGAAATCGCGGTCCGCACGTCGCGACCCGTGGGAACGCCGCCGCCGGGCCTTCGCGAGTCCCGCCAATAAGCCCGGTACGAGCCGAGAACGGAATCCCAAAACATGATGTTATGCGAATCGAATTTGCCCTGAGTGATGACCGGCTTGTCACGAACCGGTCGCCAATGAATCCCATCCGCCGACTTCAACATGTACAGGCCATGCTCGTAGGGGCTGGGCTCGTTGGCGAGCGGTTTGCCCCGCCCTACGGCTTTGTAGCGTGCATCGGGGGGGCAATCGGGATTTGTGTCCTTCACGACGCTGAGATTATGCGAGCCCACGCCATCCCACATGATGTTGTTGTCCTTCGATCCCTCGAACTCGATCAGACCGAGTGACGGGCGAGTCCAGTTGATGCCGTCCGTGCTTTCCGCATAGCAGGTCACTTGCCGGCGCGGCGTGTCTCGTTTGCCGCTGAAATTCGGGGGCGTGTGTGTAGCTCGGTAATACATGCGAAACAAGCCTTTTTCATCGTCCCGAATGATGGTCGTGTATCCCGGCGAATAAGATTCCCACGGCTTGTCGAATCGCATGACCACCTCTCGCGGCTGCGGGCAGTGCAATTCCAGACGCGCTCCGTCGAGTTGATCAATCAAATGCCGGTCCACAAACAACTCGCGCCGCGGGCCAATTTGAATGGGTTCGGCCGCCGTCAGCAGTCCCTGCATGAGCAGGTTCATGAGAAAGATGAGATTCGTTGTTGTTCTTGTGAGATTCATGGGCATTGTGGGGTAGAGTCTTCCTGCGCTTCCTCACTCAAAATCGGCGGAATCCAGTAGGAATCCACGTTGGGCTCCAAACCTGATGCATCATTGTGTGACGACCCCGACAGGTTTGCTACCCCTGCGACAGCCAGACAGTTTGCGAACCTGTCCTACCATCGCGTGCCGGCCTGCGCCAATTTCAGCCGCGGAAACGCATGGTTTCCAGTTCGGTTTCCACAGCACTTGAAGTCGCGCATATCGACCGCGAACCAGCTGTTTACAATCGGCGGCCTGAGCACTAGAAATAGAGCTGCCGGGAGAGCAAATCGGCCAAGACGGCAGCGGTTCCCTCCAGTGGTCTTGGTTGATTTTTGGGCGGCGACGCGGATGGAGAGTGGACTCCAAGCCTGGTGACTTCAATGGGTAAGAAGAAGAGAACTACAGCCGGTCGCCAACTCGCTCGCCGTGGGCAAGGTGGGAGACAGCCGCCAGCGGCGAAGGTGCCGAAGAAGTTGGTGGCCGATTTGCGAAAGATAATCGACGAGTCGCGTCATGCGGTTGCCCAAACGGTGAATTCAGCGCTGGTCTGGCTACATTGGAACATGGGCAAGCGGATTCGCGACGACATCCTCAAGAAGAAACGGGCGGAGTACGGCGAACAAATTGTGTCATCACTGGCGACACAATTGACAGCGGAGTACGGAAGAGGGTTCAGTAGGCAAAACTTGTTCCGCATGATACATTTTGCCGAGGTATTTCCCGATGAGCAAATTGTCTCATCACTGATGAGACAATTGTCGTGGACCCACTTCATCCACATCATTCCCTTCGACGACCCGCTCCAACGCGAATTCTACGCTGAGATGTGCCGCGTCGAGCGGTGGAGCACGCGGACGCTGCAGAAGAAGATCAGCGGAATGCTGTTCGAGCGGACGGCGTTGTCGAAGAAACCGGCGAAGCTGGCTCAGCAGGAATTGGCAAGACTGCGTGAGGAAGATCAAATGTCGCCGGATCTGGTGTTTCGCGATCCGTACTTTCTCGACTTCCTCGGTTTGACGGACACATACAGCGAACAGGATGTGGAGGCGGCGATTCTGCGCGAGCTGGAAGCGTTTATCCTGGAACTGGGAGTCGGTTTTGCTTTCGTCGCACGGCAGAAGCGAATCACGGTCGATGGCGAGGATTACTATCTGGACCTGCTGTTTTATCACAGAAAACTGCGGCGACTCGTGGCGATCGACTTGAAGCTCGGCAAATTCAAGGCGGAATACAAGGGCCAGATGGAACTGTACCTGCGCTGGCTGGAGCGCTACGAACAGCAGCCCGACGAAGACTCGCCGTTGGGCCTGATCCTGTGCGCGGGCAAGTCGGACGAACAGATCGAACTTCTGCAGTTGAGCGAAAGTGGCATCCGCGTCGCCGCCTACCTGACCGAGTTGCCGCCGCGCGACCTGTTGCGCCAAAAGCTGCACGAAGCCATCCGCATCGCCCGCGCACGACTCGAAGCACAGGTGAACGCGGCTGCACGAGGTACACGTCGTTCTGAGTGACCTCATGTCTCCCCTTGAATCGTCACCGGCGCGGGTTATTCCTTTGCCTTGAACTGAAACGCATAGAGTTCTGTGTCGCGCATCACGAACCGCAGACGGACGGGTTTACCAACCAGCGAACTGACGTCGCTCGACCCGTTCCAGGTCGACACTTTGCGGATGTAGTTGCCGTTCATTTCGTCCGCGTCCTTGACCGTGAAGCCAACAATCGCCTTTCCGGTTTCGTCCTGGATTTCCACGAGCACCGTGCCGCCGGCGCTGGTGTCAACATTCAGTTCGAGCCGGTTGCCAGAGAAGATCAGCGGCTTCGTAGTCAATTCGCCGCCGGTGTAGGCCGCGTCGGCCGAGATGAAACCGTCAAGCCGCAGAACGGCGTGGCCACGTGCTCCGTGGCTCTTTTTCTGCGACTGTTCCTTGTGATGCACGTCGAGGCCTGCGAAGTAGAACCACAGCTCGTCGCCCACGCGGATCGCATTTCCATCAGGCCAGATGGTCTTGCTCCAGAACGTGCCTTGGCGACCAAGGCGAATGAACGGTTTTCGCTTTGGCGTGCGGTGCCAATGGACGCCATTGCGGCTGAGGACCAGTTGCACGTCCATCGTGGACGGCTCCTGAACGTACTTGCCGGTCCACCATTTGCGGGTCAAATCGAACTTCCAGTGATAATAGGCATTGGGCAACCCGATGTACACGTCTTGCGCTTCGCGATACCGGCTGATGTTGCCGCCATAGAAGTCCATTCGAGTGAGGCCTTCCGGCGAACCGGCCCGGTCGATGATGTCGGGCTTGAGTACCGTTTCTTCAGACGACCAATCGAGAAAGTTGTCCGACATCGCACGCCCTACATGCAAAACGACCGCCCGTCCATCGTAGCCCTTGTGAGTGCGTTTGTAATACGCGACTTGCTCCGGCGCGGCCTGCCACACTCGCGAGTACTGCACGTACTTGTCGATTCGCCCATCCCAGAAGACGGAATACGCGGTGTCGTTTTTCGGACCGGCGTTGACTTTCCTGGGACTCATCAGCCGCCAATGAATCCCGTCCGTCGAAGCGAACGCATATTGAGCTTTGGGAAGCTGCTTGGTGACCCGCACAGGGATCGGCCGGTCATCGCTCTCTTCCGGCTTACCCCTCACCGGTGAGATCTTGATGAACATCTTGTATTTTTCATCCCGCGTCCTTGCGTTGGGGTCGATGAACACACAGGGGCCGTCCATTTCGGAGAAGACGTAGCCGAGGTCTTTGTTCGGAAGCAGAATATTGTTCTCGCGCGAACCGTTCCACTCGCAAAGACCGAGATTGGGTTTCGTCCAGTGAATGCCGTCTTTCGATTCGGCGTAACAGAGGATACGGTTGTACGGACGTCCCCAGATATTCTTGCGAGGGTCTTTCGGATCCTTCGACACGATATGGTGCGGCAGCGCGTTGTAGTACATGCGAAACGTGTCGCCGTCTTTGATCACGAACTGCCGCATGTCGAGTATGCCGGTCCCCTCCCACGGCTTGTCCTGAACGACGAGTCGCTCGCCGGTCACATGAGCCGGATTCATCGTCATTTCGACGTTGGTCATCGACTCGACGAGGTACGTGTCGCGTCCGCTTTCGTCGAACGGCCCGATGAAGAGCTGTTTCTGTGACCCAATTCGCAGCGGCTCATTGGCGAACATAATTGTTGATGCAAGTAACGTTGCCAGTTGGGCCAGCAACGGGATGCTAAGGCTGAAAAGCGGGATAGTTTTCATGGCGTTGGCCGCTTTGCTTGAAACTGGAACGAGTAGAGATGCGCGTCTTTCAGTTCGAAACGCAGCCGCACCGGTTTGCCTGCCAGTTGGCTGACGTCAGTTCCTGACTTCCACGAGACGGTGCGGTCGAGTCCATCGCCGAATTGCGGTTGGCAATCGTCTCGCGTGAATCCCGAAATTGACCTTCCGTTTGCATCCTGAAGCTCTACACGCACACTACCTGCGGCGGAAGTTGAGAAGTTAATCCCAAGCCGTGCGCCCTCGAAACGCAGCGGCTTGGTCGTCAACGCACCGCCTTTGTACGTTCCCCGGACTGAAACGAACCCGTCCTGACGAATCGTATAGCGTCGCAGTCGCGTCGCCGGTCCTCGGTAGTAGCCTTCGGTCGAGAACAATGACAATTCGGCGGGCGCCCCGTCAAGCGGCGAGGGCGTTTCAAGCAGTCCCCAGGCGGTGAAGTTGTTCCGGTTCACCCAGCGATCGGGCTGCAGTCCCGGTCGAACGAACGCTTCCCTCCAACGGTCGAAATGAACGCCGTCCCGGCTGCTCATGAACACGCCGTCCGATACGCCAGGCATGGGGAAGCCAATAGGTGATTTGCGACTGGGGACGAAGCGTTTGGGAAAGCCCATCAGTAGATGGGAGGCGCGGGAATAGCGCCGGATAGCGTTCGTGTAAAGGTGCTCGGAAGGAGCATCGCCGTATTGCAGATCTTCGCCTTTCGACCAATGGATGAAGTCGTTTGAGGTCGCGGTGCGAATGGCCCGCACGCCTTTATCGAAATATCGCCAATACGCCCGGTACTCGCCCGTCTGCTCGTCCCAGAACGCGAGATTGTGAGAATCAAAAGCGCCCCTAGTGATGCGCGGACGCTCGTCGAGCAACGACCAGTGAATCCCGTCCGCCGATCCGAAGGCGTATAGCCCTTTTCCGTTCTTTGAGTGCAACGCGAGAGCCTTGTACCGAGCATTGGGATCACATTTCGGGTTGTCGTCACGAAACACAGCGAAAGCGCCGTTGCTGGCGACTCCTTTGCGGCAATCCAAAATGATGTTGTTCTTGGTGGATCCCTGAAATTCGACAATCCCCAGTTCCGGCCGCTCCCAGTCGGTCGCGTTGCGGCTCTCGGCGTAGCAGATGAACTTGTGCTTCGATGCGCGCCGCGCCCGTTCGTCGTAGTGCCAACCGCGGTAATACATCCGATAGATGTCGCCGTCGCGGAACACGGTCACGTGAAACAGTAGGTTTCCTTCCCAAGGGCGATCCGCGGTGAAAACGACTTCGCGCGGGATCGGATGATGCAATCCTAACTCGGCCTGACCGCTGAGCCGCTCGATCAACAAATCGTCCACGAACAGCTCCCGCCGCGAACCGATGTCGATGACGTCCACTTCGTCATCTGCCCAAGCGCGATCAAGCCAGCAGACGCCGCTTGCCAGGATTAAGGCGAACGTCCCTGCGTGGTTCAACCAGTTGCGTCTGGGTAACGGCATTTCGTTCATTGGTGTTGCCTTCTTGAGGTTGTTTATACATGAATTGGCTTCCGAGTTAAGAGCTAGACCGCATGGCAAGCTACCGCCACCTCGGCATATCTGGCAAGGCTGCCGCAGCGGGCTTGAGATGCCAGTAGTCGCCGTTTCGCTCGACGCTGGCTTTCCCGTCGTCAGGCCAGCCAACAAACTTCACAGCATTGATGCGGAACTCTTTGCCCTCGTCGCACGACGTGAACGGGTCTGCCCGGAAGCGGAAAAAGTCGTCGTCATCAAAGCCGTGAATCTCAACCGGGTCGCCGTCATGCTCCTTCAGGCGTATGAATGTCACGCCCTGTTCGCCGTCCTTCAGGGCAAAGTCAAAGACCTTGGCGCCTTCCGTGTGACCGGCCGACATATCCAACGACATCCCGGGTTCCCAATGTGGCGTGCGCAGTTCGAACCGGCCGCGGTCGGTGATGGCGATCTTCAGATGCTCGCCGTCGCTTGGATAGCGATTGCTGCTGGGTGACCTCCGTCCGGCCCGGACGCGGTTGGAACGAATCACAACCGTGCCATCTTTGTTGCCGGCAATGAATCGCTGATTGCGGATTTCCATGTGCAACTTTGGGCCGAAATCGAGTACTCCGGTCTGAATGAACCCGGCGGAGTACTTGTTGCGAATGCCGGTTTCCGCGCCGTGAATGACAAGCTTGCCTGATCCGGTGAGTGCCAACCGGTCCGTCTTGTTCGCGAATCGCAGTTCGAGCCGCCCAATCTCGAAGACACCGTCAATGCGGATAGACTGTCCGGCGCCTTCGTTCTCAAAAATGACCACATCGTGTTTGTCAGGCACTCCGATGTCCCAATTGCCGGGATCATTCCAACTCGCTGACTTCGCGCCTCCCGTCCAACGAACGGAACTGCGTTCGTCGTCCCCGAGCGTATTTCGGATCGCGATCGCCACGGCTTCGGCCAGCACACGCACACCCTTTGCATTAAAGTGAACACCGTCACTCAGCAATTGTTCGGCCCGCGGTTTTATCAGGGCGTATAGACCGTTCGTGGCGACCTTTTCCGCCTTCAGCAATTCCGCAGCGGCAGCGTTGTAGGCCATGACGTCGCTATCGCGTCGAAATCCTCTTGCGTCGGTCTTCCTTCCGATCGGTGTCGTCGAGGCCCAGATCAGTTTGGCGCCCGTTTTCTGTAATCGCCGGATCAGGCTTCGAAAGTTGTCGCGGTATTCATCCGGCTGCACCTGACGCTTGCCCAGCGGCGGCGGTGCGACCTTGCCGGACGCGTCGACGTGCGTGACGTCGTGAATGCCCCAGTTGAAATGAATGACGTCCCACTGGATGTCGCCAAGGTATGTCTCGAGCTCGGCCAGCGTCTGACGCGTTGAACGGCAGTTGTCCGGCGCACGGTACACATTGGCGATACCCGCGAGCCGCTCACGGACGCCCACGGTGTAGGACATGGAGATCGAGTCGCCAATCAACAGGACGTTTGGCAATGCAGGGTCCGACTCGACGAACGCGTATTCCGCTCGACGCTGGTACTTCTCGGGGACGGTCCGTTGCCACGCCTCCCGACTGCTGTACGGGCACGGTTCTTTCGCAAAAGCAGCCGAGGCGGCCGTGGACGCCACGAACGCCAGCGAGGCAAGGATCACATGATTCATCGTTGTCCTTTCATTACGTCAGGCAACTCGCAAGAAATAGCCCAGCGAAGCCGCTACCGGTGAGCGGGATAGAGCGGAAAGTAGTCTTGCACCGGGGAAGCGGCAATGACTTCGTCGCCGCGCCAGTGCAGCGTGTATTTGTAGGGTTTCGTTGCAGGTCCAAAAGGACGAGCAGGCGTGTGATAATACTGCATGCGTGACGTTTCCGTGGTGGTACCTCGTGGCAAGGCGTAGCGCAGCTCAACCAGTAGCCCGTCTGGCGATCCGGGTACCACGACGTAATCCCCTTGCCGACGAATCGGAGCAGGCTTGCCGCCAACCAGTAGTCTTACGGACTCCGCTTGAGCCCAGCCCGGCACGCGCACGAATAGGGCCTCCTCACCGAGGACTTCGATACTCAACCGAGCATCCTCTCCGCGCGTCGAACGGACGCGGACGTACTTTCGGTCACAATCGAAGTGCAACCGGATCCAAATACCTTTTTCGTCTCGTTCGGCAATGTGATTGTAGACATCGATCAACGTCTGCAACGCCGAGGCAGTGATATCAGTAACGCACGATTTTCCCCAAGTATGTCCGGCGACTCCGCCGATCGCTCCAACCATGCGTTTGGAAAGGTCGCGGACTTCATCGTCATTGCCCTCACGCGTAGGTTTCAGCGGCGGTGGATCGATGATTTGCGAGGGAAGCAATCTCGATCGGACGATCCGTTCCACATCGTCCAATAAGTCCGCGTCTTTCGTCTGGTCGTGCAGCCACAAGGCAAGTTGGGCCACGTCTCCGGCCGAAGCCACTTCCGTGGACCCTCCATCGATATCGTGGGGAATGACACCGGACGGAGTAATCATCTTGGCCACGGCGTTGCGATAGGTCGCATCCACTCTGTCCACGTACTGGCGCTGCCCGGTCGTCTCTCCGTACAGCAACAGCCCTCGCAGGGTGTTCAAGTAGGAGTGCGTATGATGACTCAAGTCCCTGCCCCGACTTCCATCCGGTTGGGTCATGTTCTCCAGGTGGTACGCTGCCAGCCGTCCGGCGAATTCCAACGTAGCCTTGTCGCCGGTGGCCTTGTGGAAAAGCACGAGTCCTTCAATGGCCCGCCCGTGGAAATAGACCGGATGGCTCGTATTGAACGGCTGCCGCGTGGGGCTGAAATCCGCTTTCCGAGGATCGGCACAGACGCGGGCCATCTTTCGCACCGACCGACGGCCCGCCTCAGCCGCCTGATGGCTGTTGCGATAACGCACCAGCGCCGCGTAGGTCAGCATCGTCTCTCGAAACGAGTGGATGTACCACCGTGACGCATCGTTCCGATCGTCCGTAACATCCAACAGGATGCCAAAGGGGTTGTCCGTGTATTTCCAGAAATTGCGAAGCATGCCCGCCTCGACCTTTTTTGGAATCCGGAACCCCGTAGCATCTTCCAGCCGCAGCAGGGCGTCCCACCAGCGACCGATGTTGTGCGCATCGCACCGCGGGCGGAACCAAAGATCGGCGCGATACTGGTCATCGACCCGCATCATCCAATAGGGCAGATAATCCTTCTGAGGCGCCAAGATGCTGATCAGATTGCCCCCGGCCAGCGACATGTGCTTCTTGAACGTCAGCGGCCGTTGCTCCGTCGCACTGTCGGCATCACTCGCGTCGGACCCCGCGTTCGTGACCAGGTTGGGCCGCTGCGCTTGTCCTGCCTCGTCGGCAGCCAACACCGCGCCGGCGGCTACAATGCCCACAATCACTACAGCGGCGGTCAGTCTTATTTGCGGCCCATGCATGGAAGTCTCCGTGAGTTGATGTCAGCTATCTCGTTTCTTGATTGTGAACTGAAACGAATAGAGATCCGCGTCCTTCATCACGAAACGCAGCCGCACCGGTTGACCCGACGATCGGCTCACATCGGAGCCGCCTTTCCAACGCACCGTGCGTTCTATCTCATCTCCGATGATTTCCTGGCAATCGGTCGCCGCGAAGCCGGGAAGTGGCTTGCCTTCGGCATCTTGAATCTCGACTCGCACGCTTCCGGCCGCGCTCGTGCGGTAATTGATTTCCAACCGCTCGCCCGAAAACGTCAGTGGCTTCGTCACCATCTCGCCGCCGGACCAGGGAGCGTTGACCGAGGCAAAACCGTCGGTCCGCAACAGCAGTCGCTCGATGTTCCACGAGTCCTGCATATAATGGCGAGCCACAAACAACATGATCTGATCCGAACCGTTGGGCAGGATGCCGGTCAGCGGATAATTGGTCCGCGAAACCCAGTTTGACGGCCCGATGCCTGGCCGGACAAACCCTTCCATGAACGTGCGGTCGTATTGCGTCGAGCCCGCCCGACTGGTCAGTAGCACCGCATCCGAGCAATCGTTGCCGTAGAAATGACCCTGGGATCTCTTCAGGCCGATCGCCTTCACTTGTTCGTCCGTGACAACGCGTCGGCGTTCCATGAAGCGAGCCGCCGGAGCGATGTAGATGTGGGGCGCGCGGCGAGTCTCCATAGGTCATCGGCTGGGGATCGGACCAATGCAGAAAGTCTTTGGACGTCATGCGGCCGATTGACCGTCCGCGGTCCCAGATGCGGAAATAGAGCACGTACTTCTGTTCCACATCGCTCCAAAACATCGTATTGCCGCCGTCGAACGAGTTGGGCAATTTGCTGACAATTTTCGGCTGCGGATCCAGCTTGCGGAACGTCAAGCCATCCGCCGACGCAAACATCACCAGACGCTTTGGTCCTTTGGGATCGCGAAAGGCCGTGTGTTTCTCGCCGCTGACCGCCTCGCTGTAGAAGGCCTTGATGCGTTCGTTCTTTGCCACCCCCGGACGCGTATCGAGCCACGGAATAACCGTCAAAGCGTTACCGGCATCATCCGCCACGATGTTTGTATCCTGGTGTTCACCATACGCGGTGTGTCCAAGGTTCGGCTTTGTCCATGTGACACCGTCTTTGCTGACCGCCACGCAGGTTTGCCCGGAAACGTCCCCTTTGTTGACGGTCATGGCGCGGTAGTACATGAGCAACCGATCATCGTGTCGAAACACGGCCCGAGGGCCATTCGCCGGCCCTTCCCAAGGTTTGTCAATCTTGATCGCGACACCTCCGGGGATGGGCTCATGCAGCTTCATCGCCGTGTTCTCCATCCGCTCTATCAAAAACCGATCGACGAACAGCTCGCGCCGTGAGCCAATGTCGATGGGCTCACCAGCATGCGCAGCCAGAGGAACGAACAACAGCAAAATACAGACAGGGGGTTTCATCATTTATATCTCCAGGTTACCTCTGCTCGCTTTTCACCCACGAGAACTCCGCGAAGATGACTTTTGTAAGATCGGAACCAGGCGACGCGGCCGGCAGAGCCATTAGAAGGACGGCGAGGACAAACAGAATCATGACTACAGGATCATTTCCTTTTGATGATTCTGTGAACATGATTCTGTTTCGGCTACGGAAGGGATCGGTGTGTTTCACGGTTGTTTCTTTCCCGAGCAGCGAAAACCCTGCAGGTACTGTGTGCCCATATTATGGCACGACAGATTCGAGTATTCCTCTCTGTTCAAGAATTCTTAACAGAAGGTCACGAAGATCGCAAAGCGGCAGGGCCGCAACCAAATGCGAGCTACCGCTCGGTTGGTAATGGCCCGCTCCCGTTGGTCGCTACATTTCCCGCAAGAAAACAACCATCTGACTGTTTGCAGTGCAAAGGTCTCTTCTCTTCGCGTACTTTGTGCCCTTCTGTTCAATCAGAAAGAAAAACGGGCAGGCGCATTTATTCATGATCTCGATGATGCGGACCGGTAGCGGAAGTCATTGCGTCATCCACCGACTTCCGGAAATGACCAAGGTCGATCAAGCACTGGCACGGCGTTTGAGGATCCTTGCCGTCAAAGCATCACGAATCAAGAGGTGACGTCATCACTTGACCAGCAAGCAGGCTGTTTGATGCGCCTGTCAGCTTTTCCTCGTGAGGGTTCGCGCGTCGCTGAGTTGGCCGATGGTTTTGTCGCCCTTGAAGTATTGAGCCCGGCAACCGCGGTCTTCGGGGCACAAGTGAACCTAGCCATTGACAGCTTTGTCCATTACAACACGTAAACCGGAACGCGTTCTTGTGCGTCGTGGATTGAGTGGCGACCCTTGTCAGAATGGACTTCTGATAATGAATGAAATAAACATGCGACGAATTGGCGGAGTCGATATCTTCAGGCCCCGACCGGAGGCCGAAGTCGCCGCCAGATATGAGGCAGAAAGGCACCTTCGCTCCGTCTATCCGGCAGGTACGTATACGAACGACGGAGAGATCAACGACATTCTTCATCACCAGTTTGCACATTTTGAAACCGTGCTGCACACTGAAATCGCGAAGTCGGCGTCCTTTGATTTGATCGAGTTCCTGCTTGCTCAGTACGACGCCTCCTCCCAGATCGAGGAATTGCACAAAAGAAATGAACTATCCGACAGCGATCGAGGTTACTGGGCGGAACAAGGCCCAGCGATTCGACGGAGCATCAAGTATCTCGCCGAACTCGTCACTTCGCTCGCTCCGTCCCAACCACCGGCCCTCCCTCGAAACGAGTTGATCCACAACCTGGAAAGGATCGTCATCTGCGGTGAGGAACTGGTCAAATTCTATATCTTGAGCGATCAAACCCACGGAGTTCATCCAGAGAACACTACATTTAGAGTGTTTCCAGAAGGAGGTGAGCTGTACTACGAACTAGATGTTGACTGCCGTGACCAATTCAGCGACTTCTCGGAAAGGATACGGCTTGACACACAGCGTCGCGATGAATTCATCGATGG
>CAZURK010000174.1:0-1301 GCA_964623055.1 uncultured Pirellulaceae bacterium | reverse complement strand
ACTTCTCGGAAAGGATACGGCTTGACACACAGCGTCGCGATGAATTCATCGATGGCAAAGTAAACGTCGATTTGGACTTTCAGGGACACGAACTGGATGCCGCGTTCAACGCGGAGTTTGGACTCACTTATTGCGACAGCATTCTGACCTTGAGGCACCTGATTGACACAACCGTTGTGCCCGATCAGAGATTTGATGTCCCATTCGTTCGACGTGAAGGGGTCGTCGACGCATTCCACGAGGACAAAGGATGGCCGAGAGAATCGGCTGGGTTGGTGCTTGATGGCTTCTCAGTGACACAGACAGCGATGGAAGAAGATGGGAGAGTGATTTATAAGCCGCAGCAGGAATATCGAGCCTTGCGCCGTGGCTTCTTTGAAATGCCACACGAGACGGGCGTTCATTTGATGTGGTCAAGGTCCATGGCGCGCGAGTGCCTTCGTAGCTTGGTCGACGGAACGGTATTTCAGCGCCTACCGTCGGAGTGGCAAAAGCCACGGACCAAAAAAGCGCTCGCCGATTTGCAGACCAAAGCCGGCGAGTGGTTTGAAATGCAGGTCGGTCGAAACATGCGTAACCTTGGTGCCATCGGCCGCACTTCACTAAAGAAGGGAATTGGGATCGCACCGCATCGCTTGCCGATTCCGCCGAATATCGGCGACATCGACTACCTCGGCTATTTCCCCGATCAGCGGCTTCTCGTGGTACTTGAGGCCAAGATGGTGGACTGCGGCACGCTAGAGCCGCGCTACCTTCGAGATGACATTAGCAGCTTTGTCACTGCTAAGAAGCCTTACGCTGACCAACTGCGACGGAAGGTCAAATGGACGCGCGAAAACGTTGCGGCCGTTTGTAGAGGACTGTCTTTGGTGTTGCCGGGGCGACCGACGATTTCACCAACCCGGATTGCGGGCGCGCTCATCACGCTCTACCCAACGTACGCTTCATACTCCATCAACGACAATCCGTGTGTTGCGCTGTCGGAATTGATGACCGCGTTTTGTGAAAACGAAACTTGGCCGTATGACATTGGCGTGCTGGATATTTGCTGAGTTTTCGCGATGCCCCTCGGTCACTACGCGGTTCCGTACGATTTCCGAGTACGAAAGCGAAGAAAATCAGGGGGCAGGCGCATTTTATCCTTCATCACCACTTCGGACGGCCGCGTGGCCGGAGTGTCGATTCAAGGCCAAGTGTGACAGCCATGCGCTTCACCCAATCATCACTGCCGTAGGGCTGACTGCGGGTGACCGCTGCGTAGAGGGGCGTGTTGACGCGTCGCGTATTCTGGGAGCATTTCC
>CAZURK010000173.1:0-31480 GCA_964623055.1 uncultured Pirellulaceae bacterium | reverse complement strand
ACATATGGGACGAGGTGGAATTCGCGTTCCGCCGCGAGCAACCATCATCGCTCCGGCGCAAAGCACGCGAATACGGCGTCTACTACGCCCTGCGCCCCAACGAAGAGCCCGAACCCGAGGAGTCCTAACAAACGCAGAAAGGACAACTTCTGTATGGGAAGGACGCTTGGCTGAAAGCGGCGGCCAAGCAGTCACGTCTGGAATCCACCCTGCGATCACGCGGTCGTTCAAAAAAGACAAGCCGCCGACTGAACGAGAATTAGACCTGTTTAATTGTCTCGTTCAGTTGTCTGAATTGCGAGTTGCGGCACTAGGCCGCTCGCCGTCGGGGCCGTTCCACGTCTGTTGCGAATGCACCAACATCGGGGGCGTCTTCATTAGGAAGCTGCGAAACCGGCTGCGACCAACAAGTGCCTTCAAGCGATTCCGCCGCTTCCTCGATCCGTGCCAAGTCTTCACCTCGGCAGAAGATCGCTTGGATGATTCCAATTGCCCGGCCCATCAGACTTGCATACGTGCCGGGACGTTTCCAGCCTGCCAGTAGCGAACCGATGACGGCAAACGGGTGGAAGAACAACGAACACAGCCAACCGCTAGTGCCCGCATGACGCCAGAAGACGCGTTCGGCGCAGCGACCGCTTCGGAATCCTTCAACCGCGACATTGTCCACGGCGTCGGCGACGACAACAGACGCCGGCTCGACAGCCGAACCATACTCCAACGCCTTCAGACACAATGCCATGTCTACGTCCGAAAACCGGCTGCCAGCCGTGGGGCAAAGGCCGCCCAACGCGTCGATCAGAGACCGCCGATAGAATCCGGCCGCCAGAGTCGGCCCTATCGTCCTACGACGGAGGAGCCGCCGGGCTCTCTTCACCGTCTTGCCCAGGCCGTTGAGTATCCGACGTCCGCCGAACGTATACCGCAAGCCCGCCGACAGGATCCTGCCTTCATCATTTGCCTGCAGCACGATCGGCGAGACGGCACCGATCAATGGGTCGTCAAACCACTCCAATGCCGGTTCTGCCCAACCTTCCTTTGCTAGCACGCCAGCCCGCAACACGTGCACGACTTCGCCGCTGGCAGCCGAGAAACCGGCGTTGACGGCTTCAACCAACTTGGCATCCATCGAGATTTCGATGAACTGAACTTCACCCTCCAGTTCGTAGGGATCTTCGTACAGGCCGCGGTGGATGACCAACACTTCGCAGTCGTCCGGACGGTTCTGCAGGACTGAGGCCAGAGTGTCCTCGAACGGTTCGGTGTCACCGAAAAAAGGCACAATGATCGAGAGCCGGCACACAGGGAACCTTCCTTGGCCATGCGTTCGACAGTGGATTCAACAGAATTCAGGCCGCGTTTCTGAAACCGAGATGAGGTGGCTGGCGAAGGCAATGCTCTTCGCTTGCACCTTTTTTCGACCGTTCTTGGTGGCAAAGTTTATCGGAACGCGGCCACAAGCCAGAAAGGTAGGTCCCGTTTGCCGAGCGGGATTTTGAATCTCTAGGTTCGTTGCCACCCACAGGTCCCGCTCGGCAAGCGAGACCTGCTTATTGAGCAGCCTCCAGCTTGGGGGGGCAGAGGAGCGTTGATCGCAGCTTGCCTTCTCGTGCTGTCCCACATTATCATGTTCGGTTTGCAGGGCGGCACCGATCCGAGCATTCCCACCTGCCTTTTACCCTTCCCATCCACCAGGAGACAACCATGACGAACAAAAGGAAGCCAGATTCACCCTTCGATTCCTCTCGCCGCGCGTTCCTGAAAGGCTCGACCGCCGCCGTGGTTGGTGGCTCGCTCGCCGCCACGTTGGGTTCTGCTCGCATGGCTCACGCCGCCAGCAACGACACGCTGAAAGTAGGGTTGATCGGCTGCGGCGGTCGGGGGAGCGGTGCCGCCAGGAACGCCATGCATGCCGACGATAACGTGAAACTAGTCGCCATGGCCGACGCGTTCGGCGATCGCTTGAAAGAGAGCCGGAAGCTTCTCCAACGCGCTCTGGGGGAACAGTACGCCGTGGACGACGATCACGTGTTCACGGGGTTCGACTGCTACAAGCCGTTGATCGACTCGGACGTGGATGTCGTGATTCTCGCCACGCCGCCGCACTTCCGCCCGGCCCATCTTCGTTATGCGATTGAAAAAGGCAAGCACGTGTTCTGCGAGAAGCCCGTGGCCGTAGACGGTCCCGGCGTTCGAAGCGTCCTAGAGACGACCCAGCTTGCCAAGGAGAAGGACTTGAGCATCGTTTCCGGCCTGTGCTGGCGCTATGACCATGGTGTGCGAGAGACCATGAACCGTATCAAAGATGGCGCCATCGGCGATGTGGTCGCGGTTCAGGAGAACTACCTGACCCGCACCTTATGGCATCGCGGCCGGAAGGAGGAATGGAGCGAGATGGAGTACCAAATGCGCAACTGGTACTACTTTACTTGGCTCTCGGGCGACCACATCGTCGAACAGCATGTACACAGCTTGGACAAGGCGATGTGGCTGGCCGATGACAGGCCGCCGTTAAAGTGCTTCGGTTTGGGCGGCCGGCAAGTCCGTACCGAAGAGCAATGGGGGCACATCTACGACCATTTCGCCGTGTGTTACGAATGGGAGGGCGGTCCGAAGGCATTTGCGTACACCCGGCAGATGAATGGCTGCAAGAACGATGTCGAAGACTACGTTTTGGGCAGCAAAGGACGAGCCTTGGTCCTGAAACACATTGTCGAACCGGAAAACGGCGAGCCGTGGAAATACGACGGGCCCAAGCCCAGCATGTACGAAGAGGAGCACAAGGAACTATTCGCCGGTATCCGTTCGGGCGACCATATCAACAACGGCGTCTATATGTCCTACAGCACGTTGCTGGCCATCATGGGGCGCATGGTGTGCTACACGGGCCAGGAGATCACTTGGGACCAGGCGTTGAACTCGCAAGAAGATCTTACGCCGGAAAGCTACGAGTGGGGCGATGTGAAGATCCCGGAGGTCGCCATGCCGGGCGTCACCAAGTTCGTGTAGAACGGCAAGTCACCGCGTTCATTGAACCGTAGCGTTGTCATACCTCGTGAAGGGGAGATACATATGGAATGCAACAAGACTAAGAACGAGCAAAACTGCAATTGCAGCTATGACCCGTGTGCTCGCAAAGGACTGTGCTGCGAGTGCATCGCCTACCACGTGAAGAACCGGCAATTACCGGCCTGCTGCTTTCCAGGCGATGCCGAAAGGACGTACGACCGGTCCTTCGACCACTTCGCGCGTCTGGTGACTGACGGGAAGATCTGACAGCGCATCTTTCACCAGACTGGGAATCCGTGACAGTGTGTTAATACAAGCCCGACGCGCCAGCGAGGGTAGACCGTTGGCCATCCCTCGCTGGGGCGTCGGGCTTGTGTGAATGGTGAGAAATTGGGCTAAGATCAGCGACCTCCGGCCACGTTCAGTTGGATGCAATAGAATCCCTGTCTGGCCGTGATGTACAACGTTTTGCCGTCTGGGCCGCCAAACGTGCAATTGGCCGGCCCTTCGGGCGTGGCAATCTTGGCCAGTAGTTTGCCCTGCTGGTCCCAGATCCAGATGTGGCCCTGCCCAGCGCAGTAGACATTGCCGCGTTGGTCGATGGTCATGCCGTCCCCGCCGCCCGGAGCGTCCAGGTCCATGTCGGCGAACTTGCGCCCGGCGGCCAGTGTTCCGTCCGGCTGTACATCGTAAGCCCAGATCGTCTTTGCGCCGTTGTCCACGACATACAGAATCCGGTTGTCCAGCGAGAGTATTAGACCGTTGGGACGCACCAGATCTTCGATCACACGCGTCACCTTGCCTCGGCGCGGCAGGAAGTAGACGCCCTCGACATCCATTTCCATGTCGTCACGATTGCCGTACCGCGGGTCGGTGAAGTAGATGCCGCCTTTGCCGTCCATTACCAAGTCGTTTGGGCTGTTTAGCTTCTTGCCTCTGTATTCCTCCGCGAGCACCGTAATCTGTTTGCCGAATTGACGAGTCAGCCGGCGGGCGCCGCCTTCGCAAGCGTACAAGGCACCGTTTGGCGCAAACATCAGACCGTTCGCTCTGCCCGATTGCTCGCGGAACGCAGTGACGTCCCCAGTTCTTGGATCGTAGATATTGATGCGTTCATTGGGGATGTCCGTGAAGTAGATCTTGCCATCAGGCCCGTGGGCCGGTCCTTCGGTGAAGCGGAAGCCATCGGCCAACTTCTTCACTTCGGCACCCTCGGGCACAACCGGCAGATCAACGGCTGGCTCTTTGGCTGTTTCTTCGCTGTCGAACAGGCAGACCCAACCGTCTTCGCTCTCGGTGGCTCGCGTGTCCACATTCACGGCAACGCACGTCACAATGATTGCGGACGCTAATGCGATGCGTCTAATCATGGTGCTTTCTCCTATCACGAAACTCTAGTTGTGGGCTTGGCGTAGCGTCTGCACGGAACTCCGTGCCTTCAGTTGCGCGTTTCTGATAGTCTAGCAGCAATCGCTAT
The DNA here is from genome assembly GCA_964623055.1 of uncultured Pirellulaceae bacterium. GTDB lineage: Bacteria > Planctomycetota > Planctomycetia > Pirellulales > Pirellulaceae > JADHUC01. The sequence goes on along the minus strand of CAZURK010000173.1, from coordinate 26,994 downwards.
CGCTCAGCTACTTCGATTCAGTATCGGGAAGGCGCAAACAAGAAAAGCGAAAATGGGTGAAGACGGTTCCGCAGATGTCGCAATAGAGAGCGACAACAAACCAGCGCCACGGCAAACCGATCCGCCGGGTCGCTCGCTTCGCTCGGTACAATTCGCTGCAATTGCATCGTGGGCATTTCACGATAAGATGCCCTTACGTGCCCCGTCAGCTCTGCGAACGCAAGAAACCGAATTCCTACTTATCGGTCAGGAAATTCACAAGTAAACCCCTAAACCGTGTTGCGGGAGGCAAGAAAGCGATGAATTGGTGACCTGTCGGCCCACTTTTTTCCCATGGCTACGCGATAGCGTACCGCCGAACACACCAGTTATGGGGACCTACGATGAGCTACGACCACACGCAGAAAGCGCCGCTTCATCTCATCTTCTATCCGATTATCGTCGCTTTGCTTGTGCTGGCGTGGGTCGGGCGAGATGAATCGGGCGTCGTACTCAGTACGCTCGGCGTCGCGGGCACGTTGGTCATGGTCGCCCTGATGTTCAAGCAACTCACGGTGCGCGACGAGGGCGAATGCCTGGCCATCCGTTATGGCCCTTTGCCCGTGTTTCGAAAACTGATCCCCTATTCGAAAATGGAGTCGGTCGAACAGGGACGCTCGGCCATCGTCGACGGTTGGGGCATACATTGGATTCCTGGACGAGGATTCACTTACAATCTATGGGGCCGTGATTGCGCGATCCTGATGGTCGAAGGCCGCGTCTTTCGCATCGGATCCGATGACGCAGAGGACTTGGTGGCGTTTCTGCGAGGAAAGGTGGTGGCAGAAGAATCCGAGACGGAAGCGGGGCCATCCAATGACGGTACTTGACGCGATGTTCAACAGGAAATCGCGATGGACGTGAGACTACCGCCTTCGTGGCGTCAAGTATTGGGCAACGAGTTGTCCGAACCGTACTTCCAAGACTTGCGGAAGTTCTTGCGCGACGAGTGCCGCCGGCACACCGTCTATCCGCAAGCAAAAGATGTCTTTACCGCCTTCGAATTGACGCCGTTCGACAAGGTGCGAGTCCTTCTGCTGGGTCAGGATCCCTATCACGGCGAAGGCCAAGCGCACGGGTTGTGCTTCTCGGTTCGGCAGGGCGTCAAGCCGCCGCCGTCGCTGGCGAACATATTCAAGGAACTGCATGAAGACCTCGGCTGCGAAATCCCAAATCACGGTTGCCTCGAATCCTGGGCGCGACAAGGCGTGTTGATGCTGAACACCGTGCTAACGGTCCGCGCCCACCAACCGCACTCACACCGCGGGAAAGGTTGGGAGATATTCACGGATGCAGTGATCCGCAAGGTGAACGAGAAGCGCACTTCTGTCGTTTTCGTTCTCTGGGGTGGACCAGCCCAAAAGAAAGCTCGGCTGATCGATTTGAATCGTCACGCACTGGTACAAGCTGCACACCCATCGCCACTTTCGGCGCGGCGCGGTTTCTTTGGTTGCAAGCCGTTCTCGGCGATCAATCGAGAACTGAACCACCGGGGCCAGAAGGCCATCGACTGGCGCATCGTGAACCGCACACCGATACCGCTTGCGTCGAGTAGCGATGTGACAGAACACGGCTCGTCGTAGTGGACGATTCGCTCTGGACGCGTCACAGTGTGCAGGCAGTGTCGCGGCCGCACGCCTTCGATTTCCCTCGTCCAAAACTCCCGTATCCCAGAGCCCCTACGCACCGATCTGATTGCCACCCAGCGACTGCAGGGTCCTTTGATCCTCGTTGACTGCCTCTGTTAGCGCATTCCAATCCACGCTTGGCGGCATCCACGTGACGGCGCGAAGTCGACCGGCTCGCTTGTCGCGTTCTCTTTCCGACCAGCCGGCCTGAATGCGTTCGCACGCTCGACGAATGTCTCTGAGAGTTGGCTCGTAGGGCCTGTGTTCCTGGCCCACAGACTTGTGCCTTTGACTCATCGCCCTCACCTCCTCTCCGCAAGAAAAGAAACTCAAGAATTGTCACGGGCAGGTGAGACCTGACAGCAAACGAATTATAGCGCTCAAGCCACCGTAAAACGTATTTTTTGCCTCGGATTTTGAAGAAGCCGTTATCTTCGCCGCGGCCAAATCGACCGCAACCTATTGTGGTGTAGTAACTTGCGGCAAAAAGGCCAGTCCTTGCCGGGAATTCCAGAGACGGGCTCCAGCGCAAACGCTTGTGGACAAGTGTGTTCTGGCGCTCACGCTCGAAACTGTTCCGCGGCAGAACAAAATGAACTCCAGGTTGCGTTCCGCAGGCATGCCATCGTACTATGAAAGCCGTCACGCCCCTTGGCCCATCCTACCCGACCGCCGACACCATCAGCTTCAAAGGAGAACGACACCATGACGCACGACCGGCGAACGGCTTTGACCTGCGCTCTCGCCGCGGCCCTCTTGGTTGCTGCATCCACCGCCTGGGCCGCAGACAAACAGAAGATCGTTGAACCCTTCAACGGCAAGGATCTATCGGGCTGGATTCTTAAGCAGCCTCAAGGAAATCAGTGGGCCGCTGGCATCGCCAAAGTGGATCCGATCAATCCGCGCGAACTGTCCGTGACCGCGCCGGCCGAAGGCGAGGGGCAACTGGTCAACAAGAAAGGGCACGGTGTGGACATCTACACCGAACAGAAGTTTGGCGACTGCACAGTTTCGTTGGAACTGATGGTGCCCAAAGGATCCAACTCGGGCATCTATCTGATGGGGAACTACGAAGTCCAAGTGTTGGACAGTTTTGGGAGAGAGAAGGTCGGTGCCGGCGACATTGGTGGTCTGTACGGGGCCGCGGCGCCGCTGTTGAACGCAGCAAAAGCACCCGGCGAGTGGCAGCAGTTCGTGATCGAATTTCAAGCGCCGCGATTCGAGAACGGCAACAAAGTCGCCAATGCGGTATTCAAGAAGGTCACGTTGAATGGAAAGGGGATTCATGAGAACGTCGAGATGAAAGGCGTGACAGGCGGAAGCATCGGCGGCGGCGAGAAGCCCACCGGGCCGCTGATGTTCCAAGGGAATCACGGTCCGGTTGCGTACCGCAATATCAAGATTGCTGTCGCGGAATAGCGTTGAAGGCGAAAGGACGAGTTCGTAGTCCCGCCTTCAGGCGGAACAGGCCGGCTGAAGCCGGTACTACGAACTGAACAATGCCATTTGATGGACTGGCGAGAACGGAGACCCGGTTTCTCGGAAAAGCCTGGGTTCTGCCACAGTCTCGAACGAAAGGAGCAAGCCTTGCTGGCTGGACAAATCAGCGTCCCTCGAAAAGTTGAACTCATCGATATCGCGGAGCCCACTCTGGATCCTGCTCTCAGCAGCGGCGAACCCGGCGACATCATCTTTCAACCCGAGTTGGCGTGTCTATGCGGATCGGACATGCCGTTTTTCCAGGGCGGCTATCCCGAGTGTGTCCCCCAAGTCGGCCATTCGCTCCACGAGATGATTGGCACGGTTGTGGATACCAACGGCAAGCGATTCAAGCCGGGTGATCGCGTCCTGGCAGTCCCCGTGTTCCAGGTTGGGCTGTTCGAACGGTATCGGGTCACCGAAACAAGGGCCATACCCCTGGATCCGCGTGTAACGGACGAACAGGCGGTCCTTGCGCAACCGTTGGGAACCGTCATCTTCGCGCTGCGCAAGTTGCCGAACCTGCTGGACTGGAACGTCGTTGTCGTCGGCCAAGGCCCAATGGGCCAGTTGCTTTGTGCAACGCTGCGAAACCTGGGCGCCCGGCAGATCATCGTGGTTGACCGGCTGGAATACCGGCTGGAAGTAAGCAAACGCATGGGCGCCACCGCGGTGGTCAATGCCGAGAACCAAGATCCCGTGGAGGCTGTTTCCGAACTGACCGGCGGTGTGATGGCGGATCTGGTGATCGAAGCCGTGGGCCACGGCGACCAGGTATTCAACCTGTGTGCCGACCTTTGCCGCGAGCACGGACACATCCTCTACTTTGGCGTGCCGCCGGCAACGATCGACGGTCTGCGTTGGCTGGATCTGTTCATGAAGAACATCAACGTCCAAACCACAGTGAATCCTGACTTTGAACGGGATTTCCCATTGGCCATGCAATGGATCGCCGAAGGACGAATCGACGTAACGCCACTGGTGACACATCGCTATCCGCTCGACCAGATCCAGGAAGCATTCGAGTTGTACGAACAACGGCGCGACGGAGCGTTGAAAGTGTTCGTCGAATTCCCCAGCGGCGAGAAATGAATCGTCTCGTTCTACTACGTCGCAGATTGTTGTTTTCTTTGCGCGCATTTTAAGCGGCGAGTTTTGTTGATTCGCTGGTTGTGGCATTGGCGGCGGCCAGCCGGTCGTTGGCCGCTTGGCTGACCTGGGTACGGCGGTACAGATCGGCCACACCTTTGCGCAGGCGAAGGTACATTGGTTTCCCGTCAGGATCGGTGGCCGTGGTGCGGAACACCTTGAACTCGTTGGTGTTGTTGATCGTGGTTTCAAAACGCAGCACGGCCGGCCGGTTATACATCTTGACCGAGTTGGCGTTCAGGCGGTGCTTGATGCGCACGCCTTGTTCGAAGGTCCGCACGTCGCTGGCCCATTCGCTTTCGGCCACCGTCCAGTAGTACTGCCGTGCGTGGTCGGGGCAGTTGGCGAAGATGATTTCATGGGCCGGATGCACGCGTCGCCGCAAGGCGTCCAGTGCCTGGGGCCAGTCGATGCATCGCTGCTGGTCCAGAAGATGCTGCGCCAAGGCAAGGTCACCCACGCGCGAGATGCAATTGTCGCGGCGGAGGTAGGGGACCCCTGCGGCCTGCAAAGACCGGGCCAGCCACTGCCGGCCGTTGAGGCAAATCTGAATCGTGAAAGGAAACCAGGTCTGCAGCCGCACGTGCATCAGCCCAAAGCGTTCGTGTTGAAAGTAGTGATACAGGTGCAAGCACTTGCGTCGTCGGCGCTCCAGCCAGATCTTCTTGGTGGCCCGGTCCCGGCGCACCGCAAACGACATGCAGGGTTCGACGGCCCTGAGCACGCAGATCGGGCCGGTGGTGATGTTGTTTCGCTCCGCGATGGACTGGGCCACGTCCGCCTTGCGCACGTGCGAGCTGTCAATGTAGCGCACCTCCATACCGAGCGATTCCGCCTCGGCCAGCGATTGTCCGATGACGGTCTTGGTCACTTGCTGTGCATGTATGTCAAAGTCGGTCATGGCCACCTTGGCACCGTACAAATACCCGTTGAGCCCACGTTCACTGATGACACCTTTGACAAACCCGCGAAACAAAACCCGGTCAAATCCGGACAAGACCCCCATGACTCGCTTCCCGAGCTGGTGTATAAGTTCCTTCATGGCGTTGCTCCTTGTGTGAGGTTGTTGATGTCCCTCAAACTTTGGATCAACGCCTGTTTTTTGCAGCAACCCTTGGTTGCGGCCGAGCAAAGCGAGGCTGCGTTGGTTAACCCGAAGCCGGAGGCGATGGCGGGCAGCGGGATAGATCATCCACACATAGCGCCCGCCATCGCCTCCGGCTTGCCGTCAAACGGATGGTTGGAAACGACTTGAATCTGCCAAATTCGTCCACAGTGACCCTGTCTAATTACGCATCTCTTTGACGCCACAGATCGAAGGGCCGACTCGAATCTGTAACGAACGGCAGGTCAACTCGACGTCCCTCTCCCGCCGATGCATAGGCGGCGAATAGCGCCTCCATCACAATCCGCCCGTCATGTCCCGTCTCCAGAGGTTCCTTGTCGTGCAACACGCAATCGACAAAGTGCTCGAACTCCTGCGGAAAGCCGTAGTTCCAGAGTTCTTCATAGATCGTGAAGCTCCATCCTTTCGTGGCACCGGCTTTCTCAACCGCATAACCGTAGCCGGCTTCTGAGTACGTGAGAATCGAATTACCTCGCAGCAAATCGGCGTAGGCAACGCCGCCGGTGCCGTGCAGTTCGGCTCGGTCGTCCATTCCGCCCAGTTTCGACCAAGCCTCCTCGATGTATGCCGTCGCGCCGCCCTCGAAATCAATCACCAGCAGGCTTGTGTCGTCGCCACGCGTTTTGTCGGAGTGCATGTTCAGCTTCAAGTCGCAGTAGACGTTCCGAATCGCTCGTTTGCCGAGCATCCACCGCGCAAACTCGATTCCGTGACAGCCCATGTCCAGCATGACGCCACCGCCGCTGCGCCCGACATCCCAAAACCAAGCCGAATGCGGCCCGTCATGCTTCTCGGACTGTTTAACAAGAAACACATCGCCCAACGCACCCTCGTCGACCAACTGCTTCAGCCGCACGTATTTCGGTGCAAAGCACAATTCCTCCGCGTACATCAGCTTGACGCCGGCGCTCTCGCACGCGGCTATCATCCGGTCGCATTCGGCCAGGGTGCAGGCCATCGGCTTCTCGACGATCACGTGTTTGCCGGCATCGGCCGCAGCCTCAGTAGCTTCGCAATGCAGGTCGTTCGGCAGACCCAAAACGATGATATCCACCTCGTCCATCTCCAGCAGTTTGCGGTAGTCCGTAAACCAGTTCGAAATTCCGCCTTCTTCAGCAAAGCGGCGCACGTTGCTTTCGGTCGGCGAAGCCACAGCGACAACCTCTGCCGCTGATACACGCCGAAGCGACTCGAAATGAATGCCGGAGACAAATCCAGATCCTATGAGACCAACACGGGCTATCGACATGACGTAATCCTTCAGATGTTCATGTAAGCCGCATTCGGCAGGAAGCGCCGGGTACAGAGTACACGGTACTGAGTACTGTCCAGGGCAGTATGCGCGTCGATTTGTATTACAATGCTATCCGGCTACCGAGTCAAACGATTCACCATAGAAAGGGCTTCTTCGTGCAGAAACTGCAGCCATGCTTCATGAGAAGGGATATGAACGTCCGTAGAGAACCTGGACACAGCATCCGACGACGCACCGTGTTGACGGCCGTTTTCTCACTCTGCTTCTTCCTGCCGCCGTTGTGCGTACAGGGGCAAAATCCAAACACTGCAACACAACCGGGCAACGCGACCGGTCGTGTCGCGACGCGTCGAGTGCAAGAGGCTCGAGGCGATTTAGGAATGGTCGTGTCGGAGACGGCCGCGGCAAGCTGCATCGGCCGAGACGTGCTTCGGAAGGGCGGCAATTCCGTCGATGCCGCTGTGGCCGTCGCATTCGCCTTGGCCGTCACTTGGCCCGAGGCTGGCAACATCGGTGGCGGCGGCTTCATGCTGGTCCATCCGGGCAACGGATCCGAGCCAGTGTGCATCGACTATCGCGAGACAGCACCCGCAACGGCGACAGAGACGATGTTCTCGCTAGACGAGAATCGCTTCACGCACAAAATGGTCGGCGTCCCAGGCACGGTGCGCGGCTTGGCGCTGGCGCACGAGGAATATGGCCGGCTCACGTGGAAAGAACTGGTGGAACCGGCGATCAAGCTGGCCAAAGAGGGTTTTCTTGTGGATCGTCCTTTGGCCGGATCGCTGAATGGGGTGCTGAAAAGGGAGAGCGTTCAGACCGATCCGCGATATGCAGAGCTTCGCCGTGTCTACGGCAATCCGGACGGCCGTGCATGGAAAGAAGGTGATCGGCTGAGCCTTCCGGATCTCGCCAACACGCTGCAGTTGATCGCCAATTCCGGGCCGGAAGCATTCTACTGGGGCAAGATAGCGGATCAGCTTGTTGCCGAAATGCAGCGCGGTGGCGGTTTGATCGCAAAGCGTGACCTGAGAGCATATGTGGCCAAGGTACGCAAACCGGTCCACGGCAGATTTCGTGGCTATCAGATCTTTGGACCGCCGCCGCCCAGTTCGGGCGGAACTGCCGTGGTCGAGGCGCTGAACGTACTGGAGAACTTTGACCTGCGCGACCACGATCGCTACTCGGCGCGGAATCTACATTTGGTTGCCGAGACGATGCGGCGAGTGTTCTGCGACCGAGCAAGACACCTGGGCGATTCTGACTTTGTCGAGATCCCCGGTCACCTGACCGAAAAGGCATACGCACAGCGACTTGCGGGCCAAATATCATTGACCGAGGCGACGCCCAGCGAATCACTGGCACCGGAGATACGGCTGGCTGACGAATCGCCCAACACCACTCACTTCTCGGTCATCGACGCGACGGGCATGGCCGTCTCGAACACATACACATTGGAGGCGAGTTGGGGCGCTCGTGTCGTGGTTCGCGGCGCAGGATTCTTGCTGAATAACGAAATGGGCGATTTCAACTGGCTGCGCGGCCATACCGACCGCAAAGGCCGTATCGGCACGGAAGCGAACCTGATCAAGCCGGGCAAGCGGATGCTCAGCTCGCAGAGCCCAACGATCGTCGCTCGCGACGGCCGCGCAGTATTGATCACCGGCAGTCCGGGAGGACGCACCATCATCAACACGGTCATCAGCATCACGCTGAACGTGTTGGAGTTTCAGATGGACCTGTCGGAGGCGGTGGACGCCCCGCGCATGCATCATCAGTGGTTTCCGGATCTGCTGAACCTGGAAGCAACAGACGATCCGCGCTACGGTGAGTCGGTCGAGCAACTGCGCCAAATGGACCATCAAGTACGGAGCAGATCCGCGCAGGGTTCGGCCCATTCGATTCTGGTCGATCCAGAAACAGGCGTCTACATCGGCGTGGCCGACCGACGACGAAGCGGCCGGGCCGAGGGATTGTCCAGTACGAGTCGCGACAAAGGCGAGGAGTGATTTGAAGAACGACTCGCGAATCGCTCATGATCTGTTACCAGCCAGTTGGCTCCCGACGTATGTCACAATTCGGGAGGGCCTTCCGAAGCTCCTCGATGCCTTCGTCTGTGACTTCCGTACCGTCGAGTTCCAGATGTTCGAGTTTTGTCAATCCCTCGAGATGTTTCAGGCCTTCGTCCGTGACTTGCGTGCCGGAAAGCCTGAGCGAACGGAGTCCTGTCAGCGCCATCAGGCGCTTAAGGAACACATCGTCAACTCTTCTCCGGTAAGGAAGGGATACGCGAACGACATCCGCAAAGAAGTCGTCGCCAACCAACTTCCTCAGCCACGCTGGGGCTGGCCGTTCCTGGCCCTGCATAAGTCTCCCAGACTCGTCCAATTCATAATCGTAATAAAACCATCCATGCGCCTCGCTAATCGCCTCCACCGCCTGCCGTTGCCGTTCAGCTTCTCGCATCTTCAAGGCAAACCACCCCAACGCCACGCTCAACAACACGACCACGATTAGCAGCGTGCGTAGGCTGAATCGAAATCGGTGTTTGTGGGTAGAACCAAGCATGACGGCACTCATCCTTTCGACCAGAGCGCACAACGTCAGCATACCATCTTTCGTCTAGCGGAAGGAAGAAAGAAATCGTGACAAAGCACGCACAGCCGAGACTGCCACGAACGAAGAGAATGACTATGCCTACTCCGCCCCTGAGGGCACGACCGGCAAGACTATGTGCGAGGCTTGTCGTGCGTTACAGAAGACTCGATTCGCTTGCTTGACGGATTCCTCGATGTTCGACCATGGTTTGCCTGTTCCTGGATTGAGATCAAAGCGGGGATAATTCGACGAGGCAAGGGCGATGCGAATTCTATGGCCTTTGTTGAAGACGATACTTGTTGGCCATGATTCGAAGTCGATTTCGTAGACTTTGCCCGGTTCCAAGAGATCCGCCTCTGTGCGTGAATCGCGGTATCGAACTCGCAACATCCCCTCGGCCATCAGATAGCTGCTCCCGTCAGGGTAGACATCGGTGAGCCTCACGGACAAGTCTGTGTCCACGGCCGAAGACGAGAGAAAGATGTGGATTTCGGGATGTCCGGTCACTTCGATCGGATCGGACAGCGGCTCGGTCGTGAAGGTGAGCACATCCTCACGCTCCTCAACGTCGTTTTGCTTCTTGGGGCCAGCCTCGATGCACAGGTTGCAGCCGCCGCGAGTCGGGCACGGGTTGGCCGGATCAAATGTGTATTCAAGACAGGCGTCTGCGTCTTTGTCAGGCTTCTCTGTCGACAAGTTGCCGTCCGCGTGGAAGTAGAACGCCGTCGGCTGATGCAGAATCGGCCAGTCGTCCGCGAAACGCCACTCGTTGCCCGGCGCGTCCGAATCGTTCGTGTCTCCCATCACATAGTAGGCAACCGGCGGCACCTGGTCCGCGTCGCTGTCGCGACCGTGGATACAACGCTCGATCCACGCGCTGGTACTGTAGGCACGCGGCATCTGTTGGTCCGGGAACTGGGCACCGGCCACGGAGAGCGGCTTGTTGACGCCATGTGTCCACGGTCCCATAACCAGACGCTGCTTGCCTTTCGCGCCCTCGCTGCCTTGGTGTTGACGTACGCGATACGAATCTACCGTCCCAAGCGCGAACGTGTCGAACCAGCCTCCCACGTGGATGGCGGGCACGTTGATCTTCGAACTGTTGGCCATTGTGTCGTAACGTGCCCACAGCGCGTCGAATTCGTAGTGGGATGTCATCGTTTCGACTGCCTTGGGATCGAATTCGTTACCCTCGGTCCAGCCTTCCACCTGACTCTTGCGGAACGCGCCGCCCACGTAGGCAGCATGGCGATACAGGTCCGCCGTGGCGACCACGATGTACTGCGACAGAAGTCCTTCGGGTTGGGCTACGGCCATCAGGTTCTGCGTAATCCCCAAGGCGGAGCCGCCAAGCGAGAACACTCGTCCGTCGCACCACGGCTGAACGCGGATCCAGGCCACCGTGTCCTTGCCGTCTTGGTGGCCCACCCATCCGCAGCCGACGAAGGGAAAATTCCAGCCTTCCGAATCAAAACGGCCTCGCATGTCTTGGGCCACCACGGCAACCCGGTCCGAGCGGCCACCCTGTTGCGTCCTGCCGTATGGAGTTCGCATCAAGATCACAGGCCACGGACCTTCGCCTTCGGGCAAGTGGATGTCGGTGGCCAATCGGATACCGTCAGCCATCGGTACCATCACGGTCTGCGTGCCCAGTCGTTCGGGCCGGTCTGTGTCAGTACTCTCCGTGTAGCGAGCCCACTCGCGCTCAACAAGGACGCCGTCGCCGTCTGCATCTGCCTCGGTCAGGACCGTCTGCACTGGCTTGAGCCATCTCGCTCCGTGTCGCTCGACAATCGCCTTTTCCAGCGTCTCTCGTTCTGCCTGGTCCAAACGGTCGTCGTCGTTGAGATCGAACGATCTGAGCATCTCGTCCAGCGCGTCGACCACCGTTTGCCTAGTGCGGGCGTCAAGATCGGCGGCAGCAACCTCCGTTTGCGGCAATGCGACTGTTACCAAGAGACAGACAGCAGACCAACGCACGATTGACATAGCATCTCCTTTGTGACGCGAATGGAATCGTCACTTGCGTGACGATAGATGCGAGCGGCACCACAGATGATGCAGGATGGAACGCCGTGGATCAAGCGGTGTTACGCGTCCCGACCGCTGAACTTTGCAGGCTCCGATTCTGTCGGAATCAGAGTGGACAACGTGCTAGTCTTTGGGCAGCGGTGCGGCGTCGACTGTCGTATTCGTTGCTTTCAGCGTTTGCTTTCGGAGTCGTTCTACATTCTTACGCATCACATCTGCAGGCATTGCGTAGCAGCATGTGCGGCTGAAGCGAGCGATATTGATACCGACAATATTCCCCTGAGTATCGAACACGGGTCCGCCGCATTCCTGGGGCTCGGCGTGTGCGTCGTGACAGAATATGGACTCGAATCCGGTGCGCCGAAGGCTGCTGCCACCGGCAAATGCATCGGCAACATGCATCCCAGAGTTATGCGGTCTGCTCCCCAGTGTCACGTTGATTTGTTTCTCATCGTCACCTCGTTTGATCGTCACGCTAACTTCCTGACCCGGCCTGCGAGAACGAACCGCGTTGACCAGTTCATCCATGGCCTCGATTCGTTGACTGTCCAATTTCAACACGACATCCTTGGCCTTGAGGCCAGCTTTCTTCGCCGGGCCGTCGCCGACCTGTTTCAAGGCCACGCCATCGTCATGCGGTTCCAATGTAACCCCCATGAAACCGATAGGCTTCTGTTTGACTGATGGAAATGCTTTGGATCCCACAACGCTGACCAGACCAGTCGCATCGTGTGGGCGAGGCGACAGCAGAATCTCGCCGTCCATTCGTTCGGTAGAATTCGCCAAATCCACGAAGTGTTCCATCGGACCTTCCACCTGCAACAAGACTAAATCGTTGTCCTCGTCGCGGGCAACGACTTTTCCGGGCAGCGTACGCTTTCGATGATCGTTCACTTTGGGCGATTCACCGACATCGGAACTCTTGCTGACAATCAGCCCGTTTCGACTGATCGCGGTGCCCAACAATGAAAGCTGCTTTTTGCCTTTCGTGCTGGTGATGCGGACCGTGCAATTATCTAGCTTGTCCTCCAAGGCCGAAAGGCCTGCGGCCAAGTCCTCGAATGCGTCAAACTCGGCGGATGCCTCGCCGCTGACCGCCGAATGGCGCGATGGAGGGCTCTTGACGAGCAGCGTCTGCGATTCATCGTTCCGGCGGACGATCAGCTTCAATTCGTTTCTGCCACGCGGTATCAGGCGACGCCAGGCTCGATTCATGTCATACTTGGGCGACAGCCGGTTCCCATTCAACTCGGTGATGATGTCGCCGGCTTTCAGCCCCGCATCAGCTGCCGGCGAATCGTCGGTCACTTCCGCAACTTCCGCGCCCTCTTCGGTTGCTCGATTCGATTTCAATACGATCCCGAAGCGTGCGATCCCCGACGGTGGGCTAAACTCTTGGGCCCTGCACAACTGTTCCCAATACTGACGAAACCAATCGATGGGAATGTCAAAATTGTCGGACAAACCGCGTTCGATAGTACTGTGAATGCCGATCAGGCGCCCGTCCAAATCAAACAGCCCGCCGCCTGAGTCGCCAGGCTCCATCAAACTGGTGTTGTGGATGTGGCCCCGCCGGTTCCTTCCCACAACTCGTCCAAAACGAACCACTAGACCTCGCTTGGCGTTAAAGCCGCTCGGATGGCTGATGCTCAAACAAGGTTGATTTGGCGCCAAATCGGCCGAATCGCCCAGTTTGGTCCAAGGCAAGTCATTCCCGTCCGTGATCTTCATCATTCCGCAGTCCAGCATCGGTGAAGATCCCAGGCCTTTAGCGTTGAACTTGCGCCCATCGTCCAGAGTGATTACGTAATCGGCGTCCGGCTCGACGCAATGTGCCGCGCTCAGCAGGTGGCCTTCCTGGCTAACAATAACCGCGCTGAAGTTAGCGCCGGTGCGTCTGCCATAGCGTCGCGCGGCTGCCACGCAGCTTGGCTTGGCACGTCGGATGGCTGACTGAATCTGTGCATTCAACTGGACGAAATCCAAACTCGGTTTCGTCGGTACCTCAGCCGCGTTTTCCTTTTCGGTCGCGAACAGCGGCGCAGGGCAAGGCACTAACACCAGCCACGTCATGAAACGCCAGAGAATCGCATGCGTAGCCGCGCGCGGTGCGGACGTCCCCTGCACAATCTTCATTCTGAGCGTTCCTCTCTTCGAGTTAGGATTGCATCTTCCACGAAACAAGTGAAGCCAGTGTATTGAGTATTCATCGGAATGCGCGCTTGGCGTTCACCGCTTTGAACTTCTGCTGGCGGTCTGGAGCAATTCTAGCGGCCAACTCGATTCTGCCGCGAAGATGGATCGAGAATTGCGTGTTTGTGGATCGGAATGTCATCCGCTGGGCGGTACGTATGTGTACGGGGCCTGGAGACCTAGTGGGAAGCCAAGCCACCAGTACACCAGCAGGAACAGACTCCATGTCACTAGGAGCACCGCCGAGTAGGGAAGCATCATGGCGGTGACAGTACCGATTCCCGTACCCTTGACGTACCGCTGGCAGAACACGACCACCAGTGGGAAATAGGGCATCATGGGCGTAATGATGTTGGTGCACGAATCGCCAACCCGATAGGCCCCTTGGGTCAACTCGGGCGACAGACCGACCAGCATCAGCATGGGGACAAAGATGGGTGCCAACATGGCCCACTTGGCCGAAGCCGATCCAACCAGTAAATTCACCATCGCCACCAGCAGGATGACTCCCACGATCGTGACGGCAGGCGGCGCGCCCGACTCCCGAAGAAACGTCGCACCCTTGATCGCGATCAGCACCCCGATATTCGAATCACGAAACGCAGCAATGAACAGAGCGGCGAAAAAAACCAATACCAGGTAATACCCCATCGTTTCCATGGAATGGGTCATCCCCTTGATCACGTTACGATGTGATTTGAACTTGCCCGACACATAGCCGTGGACTACGCCAGGAAGCACAAAAAGCAGGAAGATCAATGGGACGATGGCGTGCATAAGTGGCGCGGAAGGCCTGTAGGAAGTCAACGAACCGTCTGGGGCCCGCAATGCGGAGTTTGTTGGTACGGCCCAGAGCACCAGGAGGAGAATCGCGATCAGCATGGTTGCCAGGCCACACCACATACCGACCTGGTCGCGTTTGGAAAGCGCTTCCATTTGCGGCATGTCTTTGGGATCACCATCGACTTTCGTGCCGCGCAAACGCGGTTCGACAATGACATCCGTCAGGAACCAGCCTGCAAGGATAATCAAAATGGACGAGGCAGCGGTGAAGAAGATGTTGCACAGCGGATTAACCGCTCGCTCCGCCTCGATCAGCATCGCGGCTGGCTGCGTGATGCCCGACAACAGGGGATCGATTCCTGACGGGATGAAGTTCGCGCTGAATCCGCCCGATACCCCGGCAAACGCCGCCGCGATCCCCGCCAAAGGATGCCTGCCCGCCGCGTAGAAGATGATGCCGCCGAGCGGGATTACCAGTACGTAGCCGGCATCGGCCGCCGTGTGACTCATGATCGCAACCAAGAGCAACATTGGTGTCAGCAGTTTCTGTGGAGTCAAACGCAGCAGGTTCTTCAGGCAGGCATTGATGAATCCTGAATGCTCGGCCACGCCGACACCCAGTAGCGCAACGAGGACGACACCCAGCGGAGGGAAACGGACGAACTCCTTCACCATGCCGCCCTCGGTGACGATTTTGGTCCGTTCGCGGCCATTCTCGCGAACGATTACCTCCTTGTCCTGCCCAGCCAGGAACTTCGCGGCTTGCTCCAGTGTCAGCAGGTTCACGACCTGGAGCGGTTTCCCCGTACGCGGATCGATCTCCGTGAACGTGACCGAGGAGAGCAATCCCGAAAGAACCCAAGTGACAACCAGTCCGAGCAAGAATAGCACGGCGGGATCGGGCAGTTTGTTCCCGATCTTCTCGATACGATTCAGCATCCGTACCAGAAACCCCGCCGATTTGTCGTTTTTGTCCGTCGAAGCCGACTCGGAATCTCTTTCGGCCATCGCTTGTCCTTCCTCAAACAACTAACGTGTTCAAAAGGCCGGCTGCGCACCCTGCAACCTGTTGGTGGTTGGCATGGAAAAGGAGTAGAAATCGGCGTCATCACGCCGCGACTTAGGACACAGCCGCCCCAGTTATACAGACAATTCTCGGCCGCGTCACCCGCCGAGTTGTCTTCGTCCCAAGAAGCGTTCGACGGTTCGGTCGCACAAGGTATCCTCTCGATGAACGACGACGTCGAGGTCTGGGAAGAGAGTCAAGAGTTCGCCCGGCGCCAGTGCGAATGCCGGGTTGCCGATGTGATTGTCCGACCGCTGACACTGGGCGGAGGAAAATGTCTCGTAGACTAGCCAGCCGCCCGGACGAATCGCGGTTCGCACAACCCGCGGCACCGTCTCCCGATCCAGAAATCGAAAGACCAGGATGAGGTCGTACTCGTTGGCTGCCGGGCTCCAGTCATCGAGGTCCGCTTCGATCCAGCACACGTGAGCGTCGTTCGCATTTGCCGACTGCCGAGCCTGTGTCAGTCCTTCAGGTGAAATGTCCACTGCGTCGACGTTCCATCCCTGTCGAGCCAGCCAAATCGCGTTGTGCCCGAGGCCGCAAGCGACATCAAGTGCTCTTCGACGGGATTCTGCTATGCCGAGCGAAGCCTGAGCTATTTGAACGGCTTCAACGAGCCACTCGTCGGGCTGGATGATCGAATGCGGCTCGCGTTCGCATACTTCTCGTTCCAACGATCGCGGTCACGCGTCGACATAGGTATCATCCTTGCCCCGTCATCTACTGCCCGCTCAACTCCTTCGCACGCGACACCATGCTCAAAAACTCCTGACGGTAACCGCTGGTATCGCCTGTGGCGGCCTCGGTGGCGATCTCCAGAACTCCAGCATACGTGGCGTTGCCTTTGTGCTGCGAGTCTCGCAGCAGCATGCCAAAGGATGCGACCGATGCGGCGAAGCGAAAGTCCTGGCTGGCCTGGCCGAATCGTTTGTCCTCGTCTTTGATCAGGAACGTCAACTTGGTGCTCTCGCCCTCGTCGGGCTCCTTGTAACGGATCTTCAATTTTAGCATTTCACCACTTCGTGCTTCTTTGGTCGGTTTCGGTCGCTCTTGGTAGCGAGATTCGTCCACTGGTGGCGGGGTCACGTCGCTCTGGATGCCGGCTGGGATGACCTCGTACAGCGCCGTTACCGTATGACCGGCTCCGATCTCGCCAGCGTCCTTCTTGTCGTCGTTGAAATCCTGGGCCGTCAGCATTCGGTTTTCGTAGCCGATCAGACGATAGGCGGCCACTTCGACCGGGTTGAAGTCGATCTGGATCTTCACGTCCTTGGCGATCGTGACCAACGTGCCGCTCATCTGCTCGACCAGCACTTTGCGTGCCTCGGCATCCGTGTCGATAAAGGCGTAGTTGCCGTTGCCCTTGTTCGAGATCTGTTCCAGCATGGCATCATTGTGATTGCCCATGCCGAATCCCAGCACCGACAGGAACACACCTGTCTTCGCGTTCTTCTCTGCCAACGGCACCAGTTCATCGGTACTTGTGACCCCGACGTTGAAATCGCCGTCCGTGCACAGGATCACGCGGTTGACGCCGCCCTTGATGAAGTTGTCCAGCACCGTTTGATAGGCAAGGTGGATTCCCTCTCCACCGTTGGTCGAACCCCCTGCGTGTAACCGATCCAGAGCGTCGATGATCACCTGTTTCTGGTCGCCGGTTGTGGAATCCAGCACCAGGCCAGCCGCATTCGCGTACACGGCGATGGCCACGCGGTCGTTCTCGCCAAGCTGGTCGACCAGCATCTTCATGCCGCGTTTCAGCAGCGGCAGTTTGTTGGGTCGGTTCATCGAGCCGGACACATCCAACAGGAACACAAGATTGCTGGCCGGTCGCTGCTCATTGTCGATTTCTTGGCCCTTGATACCGACGCGCACCAGCCGATGTTCCGGCCGCCATGGGCAATCGGCCACTTCCACCGCCGCGGCAAACGGCACTTCGTCGGCAGGAGGTTCGTAGTCATACGTGAAGTAGTTGACCATCTCTTCAATGCGTACGGCATCCGGCCTTGGCAGCATGCCGTGCTGCATCAGATACATACGAACCTTGGCGTACGAGGCCGTATCCACGTCGATTGAAAACGTGGAAAGCGGCTCGATTTTCGCTTCAGTGAACGGATTCTCGACAATATGCGAGTACCTGTCGCCGCCACGGCCCGGGCCTTCGCCACGGTCAAGGTCGATATCAGCAAGTTCCCCTGGATGTCCGCCGTGACCGCCGTAGTCGACGTTGCCCCTAACGCGGCTCTCGAATGGCCGAGCACCCATCCCCTGTCCCTCTCCGAGCCCTCGGCTATCGATGCCTGTCCGCACAGCGACCTGCGATTTGTCATAGGACTGCGACGTTCGTGCCAATGCCTCCTCGCTCACCTTGACGTCGTACATGAACGTACGAGTCGACTGCTCGAGTCGTGACAGCTCAGCGGGGTTGTACTCTGGATATGCTTTGGGCTCACCGGGCATACGGCTGAGGTCCGACGTTTGGCCGTCGGCGAACGTCACGCTCGCATTGGCTGGAACCGCATCGGCTTCCGGCGCGGCTAATGTGCCATCGACGGCTCGCGATGAACTCGGTCGCTGGTCCTCACTGGCCACTTGAATGTGGCGTGACGAAACCAAAATGCCTACGCCAAGGCCGCACACTATCAGCAACGTGGCCACGAGGCCAAACGCGAGACGCGCGTCATACTTCCTGTCGCTGGTCGCGCCAGTCGTTACGGGAACGGCAACTGGTTGAACGGAATGGGTCTTGTCGATTTCCTGCGTAACGGCCTCACGCTGTTGGTCTGACAGCCCGACTTCCGGTTCGCCCTTCAGTTCATTGGCCAGCGTATCGACCGCTTGCCGCGTGTCGTCCACGGCGCGTCGCAAGTCGTCGGACTCCTGCATTTCGGATTCAAAGTCGGCTCGTTCCGCCCCGCTCAATTCGCCAAACGCGTAGGCAGTGATTCGTGGATCGTTGGGATCGAAGGACATGGTCGTCTCCTTGTATTCGTTCGTGACGCCCGGCTCGTACGGACGGACTGGTTACGCAAGCCGCCTGAAGGCGGCACTACAAACCAGCCCCGTACGCCAGACGCTCACGGATCGTCTTGATTCCCTTGTGCAATAGAAAACCGACGTTGGAAACGCTCAGGCCGGTCACATCGCTAATCTCGCGATAACTCAGCCCATTCTGCACCTTCAGCCGGATGACCTCTCGCTGGTTCTCCGGCAAGCCATTCAGAATGACGGTGGCCCGACCTGCGGTTTCCTTTCTTTCCAACGCCGCAGAATGATCGCCGTCGCGGCTTGTACATCGCTCGGCCTGTTCGTCGCTGAGTGCCTTCATGCGATTCTCCTTCTTCAGCACGTCCATTGCCCGGTTGCGGCATACGGTAAACAGCCATTGCCGGACGCGGTCTTCCACCTTTTCCCGCGGCTCGCGGCAGAGGCGCAGGAATGCATCCTGCACCACATCGCGTGCACGCTCGGTGTCGCCAAGCAGCCTCGCGGCATAACACACCAACGAACTTTCGTACTGCTCGACGACCGAATGCAGCCATGCCCCATCATCCCGGGCAGGGCCATTTTGGGGGTGATTCTTGGCCTTCATGCTCAATTCACGGAGAAGCAGCTTCGTCCTGTGTATTCCAGAACGATCAACGACGAAAACCCTTAGATGGTTTTCCGGGAATTCAGTACAAGACGGTGGATAGTCTCCGCCGGTATTCGTGGACCAGGTCCGAATCGTCCGGCAAGACGCGGAAGACGTCGATCATCGTCTTTCGAGCCGACTCGCCCACGCCGTGGCGGTCGCGTTCGACCAAAGACAGAAGGATGTCCAGGGCCTCTTGATGCTGACCGGAACCGGCCAGGGCTTCACCCAAATCGAGTTGAGCTTGCAGATCGTCGGGATTCGCCTCGGCCGCCTCGCGACGGCTGTCCACGTCGACGTCGCCGCTATCGCGGAGTTGCAGGTGGGCTTTCACCTTTTCGGCCTCCGGCTCGAGGAACCCGCGGCTTTCCAGTTGCTGGATCACTTCCCGCGTTTCGTCTTCTCGATCTTGTGCGAGCAGCACTCGCGCCAAACCGATGGAAGCTGTCGCTTCGTTCGGCGATTCGGCGAGCACCTCTCGGTATTTCTCTTCTGCCTGCAGCGGGTCGGCCGTTTCCAGGCGGCCAGCCTGGGCCAAACACGCAGTCAGAAGCAAGCGATCCAGCCACATGCGGATCTGTGACTCGGGCAGTGCTCCCGCGAAGCCATCGACGATTTCACCTTCCACCACCCCAAACACGGCGGGGACCGACTGGACTCGGAATCGCATCGCAGCTTCCTGCAGGCGATCTGAATCAGCGCGAACAAGCACGAATCGCCCAGCGTATTCGGTCGTCAGTTTCTCCAGGATCGGCCCAAGCATCCGGCACGGCGCACACCACTCGGCCCAGAAATCGACCACCACCGGCAAGTCGTGCGATCGATCGAAAACGTCGCTGTCAAAGCTCTCGTTCGAAGTGTCGATTATCAAGGGAGTCGTTTCTTCCGACATGGCGATACCACTTTCTGGTAGTTTTCGAGGGAACGGGGTGCAACGACGTTCTGCAGTCTCTTCAATGCAGACGATTCTATGCCGCCGCCGCTCAGAAATGTCCGTAGCCGGACTCGCAAGAGTTCGGGACCAGAAGTCTTGCGACTTCTGCTACGGGACTTGGCAAACCGGCGGCATAGTCGTGACTCTACTTCGCCAATGGCTCTAGTATTCTACCCGGCCAATTGGGTATTGTCCGCGCCCCAAAGACGATCACCGTCGTTGGCAAAGCCGATACGATTGGGGCTGCCGTTTGGCGACGCAGCTAGATCAGGGGACGCGTCAGCGAAGAACCCGTATTTTCTTGTGGCTTTTTGTTGCCGCTTGCCGAGCGGCGACCTAAGTAGATGTAGAGGGCCCACGCCGTTGCTGGCTCGAAATCTGCTACCGAGAGGAAGAAAAAGGAACAACAGCCATGAGACAAAAGAGAACGCGAGGTTTCACGTTGGTGGAAGTGCTTATCGTGGTGGTCATCCTGGCCATCCTGGCTGCTACCATCATCCCCAAGTATGCGAACTCGACCGACGAAGCGCGCTCGAGCAATGCGAAGTACAACCTGCATGTGCTCCGTTCGCAAATCGAGTTATTCAAAGCTCAACATGAGGGTGGGGCTCCGACAGAAGCCGCGATCGTGGATCAGTTGACCAAGAAGACAGACGGAAGCGGTGCGGTCGCCGCAGGCGGTGCATACGGTCCGTACCTTCAGATGGTCCCCGAAAACCCGTTTAACAACGAGGCGACGATTGTCGACGCCGGTGACACGATCCCGCCGGCTGCGGAGGCTGCGAGCGGTGGTTGGCTGTACGACGAAGGAACGGGCCAGATTTGGATCAACAAGACGGACCACCTGGGCTTCTAAGCACCCGCAAAGCCTCTCGGGCGGATTCAAAACGCCAGGTTGCCTCCGACGGAGACGCATCCCCCACTTCCCGGAAGTGGGGGATTTTTTTGCGTGCAACATGACGCGTCACTCATTTGCGGTTGTCGTTCCGTGCGATTTCCATAAGATTACTGTGTCGGCAAACTCATACCCGGTGGTGTAATTGGCAACACAAGGGGTTTTGGTCCCCTAATTCCAGGTTCAAGTCCTGGCCGGGTAGTCTTTTCTCTCCGCAACCCGTTACCTCGTCGTAAGTTCTGGTTTCTCCCTTTCTGAACCGACGTAACTGCGCTGCCATGCGCTATTCCTCCCCTTGCTGCATCCGCAGGCTACTACTGGTGTCCCGGTAACGGGTGATTACGTGGTCGGTCCCCGGTTTGACCGCGAGAAATAGTCCATCGAGCTGACTCCGCAGTTCCGGGAACAGTGGGACAACGCGATACGGCTTGCCGACGCCCTCTGATTTGTTTCACATTTCTCCGGCCACCTGCTACAAAGGGAACGGGGAGATCGTCGTCATGCTCCGATTCTCGCTGCTCACCTTGTTGGGTGTAGTTCTGGTTGCGGCCGTTGGCTCAGCGGCTTTGGCGAATCCGACCGACACTTGGCGATCGGTATTCGTTACGCTCACGCTTGTTGTCCTGTTCTCCTTCACAACCCTTGCGGCTTTGAATCGTTCGCGCAGGTCGTTCGCTCTGGGGTTCGTGATGGCGGGATGGCTATATTTCGTGCTGACGTTCAACAGCACGTTCAAGGATATCCGGCCGACATTGCTTACTGATCGAATCGTCGACTGGTCGGCGGGCTTGCTGCACGAAGACATCAGAGAAACCAAGGTCGCCATGCCCGCCGATCCCTTTAGCTCCTCGACAAACCGCACGTGGTATAAGCTACTTCGATACGAAGACGTCGGTCACTGCCTCTGGACGCTCATCCTGGCAACCATCGGCGGCTTGTTCGCAAGTTGGCTTGGGCGACGTGGCTGTTTTCGTTTGTGGCCGTCCGTGGCAACGTCACTGCGAAATAATCTACCTCTCTGCCTGGCTTCCGTGATGTAGGATTCAATTGACGCCTGTCTGTACTCCCGGCTTGGCCACGCCAACCTACCCTGGCGTGGCCTTTTTCGTTTCTTGCCGGCCAGCTTCTTTGTCGCATCTGTTCATGCCGCGCGTTGGATTGAATGACGCAGAATCCAACTGGCGTACTTCTTCGTAGGGAACAGACATGCGGGACTTGTGGCAAGACTAATCGTCGTTGCAGGCGCCGTGTTGTTGCCAATCGCGTTGATACGGACCCGAAGCGATCGTCGCGTCAGCGAAGAGAGGTACTTGCCATGCTTGAGCGGCGGGATCCCGCTACAGCACGTCAACGCTTCATCAGGTCTGTGAACACCTTTATCGAGTCATCGGCCGCTCCGCTCGCAGTAGAGCGTCGCCTCGGGTTGGAGTACGCGTCCGAGCGCTCAGTTGGCTCTGCTTCCAGTTCGACGGTTTCCACTGGCGTCACGAGCGGGAGTTCTGCTGTGAGGATGGGGGCTATCTCAAACTCGTCCTGGTCCGTCGGGTCGACGTTGACCCACTGTCTGCGGGTCTGCTCGGGGACCGAATCGCGCCAGATGGCGAGCACCTCGTCAATATCCAAATAGGGATTCCCTCGCTCGTTTCCTTCCGCGCCGGCGTCTTTGGGACGCATCGGCACCCAGAGCATGTCAATGATTTCACTATCCCTAAAATACCTACCACTGACGATCTCGCCTCTGTCGTTCAGGTCTAGTAGATAGTGGAAGAACTTGACGTGTTTGTTTTGGGGGCTCTCATCCCACTCGCGGCAACTATTTTTGGTGTAAGCGACGTTCATATTCACTTCGACACGTCGTTCTGAGTGCCTGGCGAATGACGCGGAATACGCAAACACGGGATAGTTCCATTTCTCTTCACTTGGATCGACTTCCATGCCAAGCGGATGCTTCTTGCGTCCGATCCAGTTCGTAATGATGACGTGAAACGCTGCGGCGGTGATTGGCTCTTCGTTCGCGCCGCCCAACGTGATGTGATGGTTGTAGACGTAGACTTCGGCCAGCAGTCCTTTGATATCGGAAGGCGAAAAGGTTACGCCATTACGTGTGACGCTGGTCCGAGGCTCGGCGTGGCGGATGGCCGCCGAGGCCCAGCCGTTGCAGTGGCCGTACCATTCCGGAGTCTCGGAAACGCCCAATGCGCCCAATAAGCCTGGCACAGGTTCCTTGAATGCCGTCGTATCCCACCTCTCGTGCGATGTCGCCAGTTGCCTGCCGCGGTTGAACGCTCGATCGTACTTGTGGAGGGCGGACAACGTGCCGCCATCCTTGTCGGGATAGTAATACCCTGAATATGGAACACGATGTTTGGGGGTGTTGCCCTTCATCGGCAAGTCACTGAACCTCCAAACGAACTCGGCTCCCCACAACGTTTGAAACGACGAGTCCAGTTCGTCGATCCCCTCGCTGGATAGTGCTTGACTTGGTGTGAGGAACGTAAACGCGATAATCAGTGCTGACGATCCCATTGGGCGTATCATCCTCTCCGTTTGGCCATGTCGTCCGTGGTGTGTAACTCTGGGAAACATCGGTGCGAAAGCGGACGGGATTTCGCCCGGACTTGACGGAAACGAATGTTCTAATGTGCGCGATTCTACGCCCAGCGCAAGGATCGGTAGAATCGGCGCAGAGCATCTCGATTCCGGCCGGAATCGCCTTTGCCGCAAGAAATGCCCCCAGCCTTGGAGAAAGTGGCTGCTACGCGGGAAATAGACGCCTTTTCAAGTTGGGTGGGGTAGTCATGCTCGCCCCTCGAGTGTTTTCCCACAACCCGAGCGCAGAAAAAGCCCGAACTCCCTTGTTGCATCGGAAGAGGAAGTTCGGGCTATGTCTGCGCGGTAGGTGCGTCTGCGGCTAGAGTTCCCGTCCTTGTCGTCTGCGCGAATCGCGGTGGATCAGCACTCCGCGACAACACAGACGGGGGCGACGCCGTTGCAGTCCGGCTCGATCCATGCGGCCTCGGCTGCTGCTTCCGCCTCGGCACGCGTCCTCCAGTCCCTCGGACCGTCTACATAGTCCCACACGGACGCCCGCGACGTGTATTCCGGGTGACTACCTCCGCGGTTGTCACGCCAATCCACAACTTGCAGTGTAAATGCCATGAAGAACCTCTGCCATCAAAGGGGATCATTGCCTCGTTTGCACAACTCCTCAGAGTCTCTGTCGGTGACACCTGAACGCCACTTTAGCGAAAGTCGTTATCGGTCGCATTCGACTACTGGGGCGCAGTGGCGGCGGTGATGGCAAATACTGCTGGCGTTCCCCACCGGGAGCCGTCAGGACCGTAGGTCAGGTCGATGCTGCGGATCGGTACGTCCGGCTTCGGGTTGTTCCACTGCATCGAGTAGACGACGGCCTTTTCGTCGCTCTGGTTGTCTTCAAATCGGTGCGTCCAAGCAATCGCCGCCTGCGAAAACGCTTTCGGCGATGTATCGACCCAGTGCCCGATGCCTTCCTGCCAGCGAACTGGAACCGTGGCCGACTGTCCGTCCGCATAGTGGACGACATACTGGAAAACGACCGGCACCTCCGGCAGCGGACGGTTGCGTCGCCCTGCGTCCTGATACCGGCGTTCCCATCCGGCGATCCCGTTGCTGCGGTTGTAGGTATGCAGGAAAAACAGGGCGTCAGCCTTCTTGTTCACCGTGATGCCCTTGATTTCTTCGTCCTGCACGTCGCTGCCGTGCCCTTTGAGCATGAATACGGCGGGCACGGGCGAAGTGGAGAAGTCGGAGAGCACGTAATCGACGTTGGCGTAAGTCTGTTCGCCAGACGGGATCGCGCTGACATCCCCCGGCCCTGGGAACCAGCGTGGTCGGCCTTGACGGCTGACGTAAGCGTTGAACCGCGCGTCAGGAATCGCAATCGGCTCGTAACGCAGCCCGGCGCCGGCAACGATCGTCTTGGTGCCTGCGAAAACGGCCCCCATGTTGGCGAGCAAGGCCTTGGTAATGTTGGCCTTCTTCACCTTGTTCAGCGGGAGTTTCTCCTGATCCAGCACATTCAACTGATTCAAGACGATACCGCCCTTGCCCTTGTCGTAACGCATCAGACCTCCGATGTTCAACAGCGGACGCGCCCGCCGGAGGTAATCGTCATCGCGCTTGACGTACAGCCAGAAGTTGTCGATGCCGACCACATTCTGCCTGCCCGTCTCCTCCCAGTTGGCGATCTCGAACGTAATGCGTTTGCCTCGCTTGCCCGTCAACGGCACTTCCTGAACCATACCTTCCGGCCGCAATTCGGCCACGACGGGCTCCGGATCGTCGTCGACATACAAGTTGATCTTGGTGATCTTGTGGTAGATCTGGTTGATCTTGATTTTCAGACTGACCAATTCTTCTTCCTTGGGCAGTTCCATCGTCCATTTGGTCTTATGGCCTGCGTCCATGATGACCGTATAGGTGAACCGCCATGTGTCGTCGGCGGTGAATCCATTTACCAGGTTCGCGGGCCAGTGGTCGCCGCCTTTTTCGGCGCGGTCTGGTTCCTTGCCTAGTTCCTCGGGCGTCGGCAATTGAGCGAACGGCGCAATGTCTGTGTGGTCCACGATGCACTTGAATGCTTCTTCATCCGGCCATTTCAGGGCCATCCACCCAAAGATCTTCTCGCCGGTGTCCATGACCACGTCGCGCAGCGTCAAACCAGCGGTAAACGGATCTTGAGGGACCGCCAGCAGCACGCGTTCCATCTGGAATGGCCGGATCACGTGATCGTGCTCGACGATGCGGTTGTAGTCGGCCAATCCCTCCGGCGTCAGCCCCCACAGCATCAGCCAACCGCCGCGACCGCAGAAGTCATCGACACGAGACTTGTTGTCCGCCAGTTGCCGAAGGTTGGCGGGCGTAGCCTGAACCACGGCGATGCCATCGCCTTCCAGGGCGTCCAGCGATGACGGAACATGCTGATACTTGAGATCCAAGTCAGCCAATAATCGAGCTACGGGATCTGACTGACGGATCGCCACAAGGGTATTCTTGCGCACGGGCACGTAGCTGGCGGCGTAGTTCAGCATATTGTTGAACACGGCCTGAGCCACGCCCAGCGTGTTGATCTTGTCTCCGATCGCCAATTGACTGACAAGCAGCAGACCGTCACCCACGGCGGATTCGACCAGCGCCGTGTACCCCAATCGATCGTCGCACTGCAGCAGGCTGCGCCCGCCTTTTGTGCCTTTTCGGTAGACGTTGCGATACAAGATGTGGTCGTCGCCCCAAGTGAAGAAATCAGACTGGTTCAGCCCATTGAAGATCGGATGGCTCAGATCCTCGCTGAAACCGAAACGGCCGACAAACGTGGTCGGCGTCACGTCGGCCGGGATGGCCTGATAGTGCAATGGATGAGCCTGGTCCAGCACGATCACCTTGCGCCCGGCAAGAGCCATGCGGTAGCAGAAGGGATCCGCAGACATACTCTCGGGTATGGCGTCCTTGCCAATGACAACGACGCGAGCCGTATCGGGCGCGCTGTCCAGCGCGGGCATATTGGTGAAGGCAATGCCGCGTCTGTTCAGATAGGCTTTGACGCCGCCATCCGGGTCGAATACGGCCAATTCTGCTCTGGCAAGGTTTGGCTTGGCGATCCCATTCGCTGCTATCACACTCATGGGTTTCGCCTCGGTGAAAACCTCTTCCCCATTACGTTTGGCTGACAGGACTAACTCGCCATCCGTTCGCGACGCAACTGAGGGCACGGTGAAGCTGATCCCGAATTCCTCCGCCTCGCCGGGTGCGACGTCGAAGCGGCGCGAACCGCTGGCTGCCGTTTTTCCCGCCAGTGTGACGGCCCAACTCACGTCGATGGGGTCTGATTGACTCGTACTATTGAAGACCCTCAGCGTACGTTCCACATTGCGACCGGCACCGAATGTCCAGTTCCATTGCCTGCACAAGACCGCGACGGGGCTCCAACTGTTATAGTACTGTCGCTGGCTGTTCGACATCCAGAAATGCCAGCTTGCTACCTCGGACCAGCGATAACCTTCGGACAGCATCTTGCCCCACAAACCGCGGGCCTCCATCGTCTGGCCGACACCGACAAAACAGCGGTCGCCGCCGATCGTGGCGAATCGTTCCGGCGGATAGCCGTTGGCGAAGTAGATTTCGCCTTTCATGATCGGCCGAT
>CAZURK010000172.1:0-32037 GCA_964623055.1 uncultured Pirellulaceae bacterium | reverse complement strand
AGGGTGGGTCCCAATTCGGCGCCGAGGTGGGTCCCTTTTGCATGCCGATTTCCAATCCCCATGCGTCTTGTCTCAGCATTCTGTTGTCTGTCAGTCTTCGCTGTCGGTCGAGCGTGCGGAAGAGGGGAGTGCCGCGCGAGCCCCGCTCCACTGATGTATTCGTCCAGATACTCGGCCAGTTTGTGGTGAGCGGGCATCTCGTGATACTTGCCGCCCTTCTCGTGAAGTCTGAGCCACATGGCGCGGCCGTTCTCGTACAGGTCGTCGACATTCATCTTAAGGGTGGCACCAATCCTGGCGAATGCGTAAACCATCGTCGCGATCAGGGCGCGATCGCGCAGTCCTGCAATCTTGCTCACGTCGATTGCGTTGATGAGGCGCCGCGCGTCCGCAGCGGAAAGCACGGGCGTTTTGCCTTTTTCGATGACGAGCTTCGGGCCGCGGACCGAAGACGCAGGATTGAATCCGACGATGCCACCGGTGACGAGGTAGTCGAACAGCATGCGGATCGCAGCGAGGTGCTGCTTGACGCTCGGATCGGCGTATGGCTTACCAGTGCGAGGATTGGCGTCGCGCATGATTTGTTCCACGTACATGGCCACGATAGTGGGTTCGACTTGCTCAAGCCGGATGGAGCGCTGCTCGTACCAGGTGCAGAAGTACGAGACGGCGCGCATGTAGGCTTTGCGCGTGTTGTCGTTACGGATGTTAGCGGCGAAGAACTCGACGAAGCGACGCTTGGCCCGCGCGCCGGCCGCCGCGATCAGTTCCGGAACAAGTGCGTGGTCGGCCACCGATAGTTGACTGCTGCCGACGATTAGGTCCTGGTTGGCCACCGGTACTGGCGTGAAGAACAGGTCGAGATGATCACGACATAAAGGACGTTATGTCGTGTATTCAAGGTAGGGGATTTGGCAGCATTTGAGAAATGAAAGGAATTGACGAGGAAGCAAACTTGTGGAGAAACACACCGAAGAGAGGAGAGCCACGCGAGGCGTCCAACCAAGACGGTTGCGAGATCTAGACCCATGTGTTCTGGGCAGCAGTGCTTTTGTCAAGAGTCGATCTCTAACCTTTCTCTGATGGTGGCGACGACGTCTTGCCGTTCGGCGTTTGGACCTCCGGCAAGCGATCTACCATCGAGCGTGCTGTCCGTGCGGCTCACTGGAATGGTTACTTCTTGTCCAAGACCGTCCCATGGTTCTGCTGTCGCAATTCGTACAGAACGCCTCGTGTTTTGACACCGTGTTTGCTGGGACGTTCTGTCGAGGAAAAATCGAAATTGTTCAGTTGGTCGGGAAGCCCGATCAACATCCGTTTCGCCTTTTCTACGAACAGGCACTTCAGCGCGATTTCCCAACCGTTAATCCCGTCAAAACGCAACGTCGCGGTGCCTGGATAGCCGATCGCATCGCCCGTTGTTCCAGTCACTTTCACCGCCATGTGTTGTTCTTTCGAATACACTACGCCGTTTCTGTCTGCGACGCTGGTAGGGATCACCGTGAACTCAGAGCCGGTGTCAAAACGAGCGGCGACCGGGATGAATGATCCGTCGGGCCTGCGAATTGAGACGACGTGTGACAATCGCTTTCCGTAGACGAATGAGCCCTCAGCTGTCTTGACTCTTGTCGTTTCCGCTCTGATGAAGAATTCTGCCATTTCCTCTTCCACCCCTATGAGTCAATCGGACACTTTCCGTCGAGGCTCTGAGGCGGCAGATGGACGCCGAGGAGGGATGTATCTGCAAATACAACATCCGTAGACGACCACGCAACTAGGATTCAGCAGCACAATTGAATCGGTCGACAATACCCTCTTCTGGATCCTCCACAAACATTCGTTCAACGTCCCCTCGTACTAGTTCCGTCCGCCTTTCCATTGCCTCCTGCAAGTTACCTTCAAGCTCCAGCTCGTCCTCTCCGGTCGCCAAGACCTGCCGTGTCAGATGCGGGGCCCCCTCTATGGTGTCCCACAGGTCCACGAAGGCGACACAACGTCCAGGGTGCTCGCGTTGTAAACGAATGTCCTCGCGTAGGTACTCGATTTCTTCCGGCGAATGTTCGCCGAGTTGGTTGATAGCCTCTTGAACTTCCTGTTCGAGGGTCATACCGTGATCCATGACTAGGTCTTCCGTGACCATAGCGGTTTCATGCGGGGCTATTGTAGTCGAGGTGACTTCCTCCTCCAATGTTATCGGCCCAAGCACGTCCTCCACTTCGGGCAATTCCTCTCTGCGTAGTAATGGAAGTGCGAAACAGCTGCTCGCAGCAACAACCAGCTCGTCACCCCAACCTACGTGGCTTTCGGGCTGGGATACCGACACGTGAACAATCTTGGCGGTGTTCTCAATCCGCGGCCACAGCTCGCCGAGTTCCCGTTCGGCCGTTGCCCGCAGCTTATCCTTGCCCTGTGATTCATCCTTTGTGGTATCCACAACCGCGGTCAGATGTGCTCCGATCGGTTTCCAGATCGCCGAGAGTTGGTCCCAGTTTCGTTGGCGTCGAAACTCGATGTCTCGCAGATAATCGCAGACCGCCCTGCAACCAAGGGTCAGCTCGCGAAGCTCGATGAAACCTCGCCCGGCATCCTCCGGGAAGAGTGACTCCCGTTCAAATTCCCGTCGCAGATTGCGTGCAACCAAGTTGAACACCAGCAGCATCGCCCGTCGCGAGCGAATTCCGTTGAACGGGCCGAACACTCCCAGCTCTTTCAGTACCAAGAAATCCTGGCATCGGTCGATAACGTTCTGACGGTAGTAACCACTTGCCGCTCCCGCTGCGAGGACAAAGGCTCGTTCGATTGCCACCACTACATCCTCGGCCAGGACCGCGGGCTTCAAGGCGGCAGTCACTAGGCATTCTCCCAAGAGCAACCTGGTTCCCTCGCAGATTTCGCCATCTCGGGAATCGCGGATGCCCGCAAGAATTCTCAGTAGCCTCGGCCTTATGCCAACCAAAGGTAGTGCCATTGTTCCAAGATCCAAAAACAACCAGATGCTTTCGCACACACCCCGAGTATAGAGCCTCAGTCTATCCCTTTGGCCCGCAGCTTCCGCCTGATGCGATCGTCATCAAGCACAGCCATGTCGGCAAGTTGCTCCTGTGTGAATTGAGGGAAGATGTCATCTCGTATCGCCTTGAGGGAGTAGCGAAACGGGTCTCCCCTGAGGCGGTCGATGAAAGTCATCACTTGGAACTGAGTCCCGCCATACCGATTGTACCGTCCGGAATCGGGAAGCGGTTTTATGAGGCCTTGATGCACGTAACTGTGTAACGTCGACGTGGAAACTCCGCAACGGGTAGCGAAGTCTCGCGCAAACAAAACTTCCGTGTCCGTTGCATCAGGCATGCCGGTCTCGTCCTCGAAAAGGCGTTTCGCGTAGCTCCCTACCTGACGGTGTACCACACTTGGAGCCCAGGACTCCTAGACTTCAGGGCCTTCGGGTGAAGGGATTATGGTGATTACGGACCAGGGTGTCAACCCTCCTAACATCTCGAAGATCAAACTTGGCTGAGGATGGACGCGAGCATGTGCCCTTGCGGGCATGAGTTACGGTTCGCTCCATTTGCGGCGAACAAGACACCGGAAAGCCAAGGGAAGTGTGCGACACTTAGAGCCGCAGTTGGAAATGATCGAGATGACCATGGTCTGAGGAGGGTCACTGCAGTGCGCAAGAACTAATGAATGAACATGCATGACCAGTCCCCTATCATACCCTGGTCACTGGCATATGCAGTCAGTGGAGTGACCATGGTCGCAAGTCGCCAGACGGTATGGTGAACAGGTACGCGACCAGTCATGCACAGCGGTCGTGACCAGCGGGGGTGGAATGCTGAGAATGCCTGAATATAAGGTAGAAGGGTGATCGGGTGGGTTGCATGATCAGGGTAGGGGATAGGTCATGACCAGTGCATGGAGTAGGGGAGTGATCAGGGCTGATCAGCGGCGTGTTCATGGATAGGCCACAGGCTGATCAGGAGGACTTGCGCCGTGTGGTCAGGGGCGTATCATGATCACCATCTTCTCCTTCCCGCTCCACACATGGACCACGAGTTTCTGACAATCAAGCAGGCGGCCGAACGGTACGTCGTTTCGGACATCACATTGCGGCGACTCGCGCGAGAGATAACGCGGGATGACAAGCATCAATTCGGGGAGTGCGTGCGACCGGGCGTGTCGCAACTCGAAGAATTGAAGCGGGACAACAAACCGTTTGAGTACGAACTGAATACGAAGTTGCTGGGTGTGCGGTACAAGCAACGTGAGCGCGAGTCGGAGGAGGGGAGTGGTGAAGTGGGGGACGCGCGGGCCGATGTTGGATCGGCTGCGATGAGCGTTTTGGAATCGACGAACGACCTGCTGCGCGATCAACTGAAAGTGAAGGACGAACAGATCCGCCAACTCAACGAATCGCTTCGGGCGATGCAGCAACAGCAGACGGCAACCACGATGGTGCTGACGCGACTGACCGAAAGGTTGCCGCTGCTTACTGAGGCCGGTGAGGCTCGTGTGCGAGGGGCGATGGTGAAGACGAAACGAGCGGCGAAACCAGTGAAAAAGAAGACCATGGCGAGGAAAAAGCCACCAGCAAAGAGGCCACTGACGCGGAGTGGGGGAGTGTTCGGGCGGTTGTTCCGCCGGGAGCGGGCGACGGGAGTGGGTGGACGGTAAGATACTGCCTTTGCCAGACGGAAGGGCGAGGAGTAACGGCGGTGGTTAGCCCTCGCGGGGATGGTGGAGTTCGACCACGGAGAATTGGTGCAAAGGAAGGATGCGCGGTGGGCTTCGAGGGAAAACCTGGGAAGGTAAGATTGCATAGGCTACCCTCGAAAGCCGCGGGGCGGCCCCGTCCCACGGCTCGATCTGATCGCCCTCGGTCGAGTCAGACAGATCGGCCAAGCGTCGAGATTCGCCGCATTTTGTCTGACACAGACCCCGCAAACCCCGCCCCCTGAATCTCCAACCAAAACCCCGCCTATCCCGCCTGTAATTGTCACAAATAGTTCGAGCCATCAAATCATCCAGCGCGGGCCAACGGGGTCCAAAAAGCGTGATGCGCCGGAGCCCCGATGATCTGCCGGAGCAATACCGCTGGAGGCTGAGCTTCTGCTGCGAGCGCGACGGTTGCGGGCACGAGCCAAGCTTTCAGATGCGGCACCCAGCGCCCGGCGATGGCCTTGAGTTCCTGACGTGATGAATAGGTGTCGCCGGTGATGATGAATGTCTCTGTCATGGAGGATAAGGGGAAAGAGCTGAGAAGACGCGGGCGGAAGCCGAGGCGGCCGCGGCCCGCAATGGCCAGTCAGTGATGTCTATGTTTCCTGTTTGCTACAACTGCAGTCCGGGCGCTAATCGAGTTCATCGGCGTACAGCCGCTCGCCGCAGATGGCACAGCGGTAGAGCCCGTCCTCGATCTCGTTGAGCTGCGAATGGCTGCAACGTCGAGGATGTTGACTGAGCCATGCGGCTTGCTGTAAGGTTTCAGCGAACCGCTGAATGACTGGCAGGTTCATGTTGAAAGGGGGAAATGGGGTGCAAAACGTCCTGTTTTTCCCGAATGGGGGGAGGGGAGCGGGCCATGGTGTTGATTGGAAGGAAATAAGAGCCGCCACGAGGCCGTTGCTCATAGCAAAGCCA
Organism: uncultured Pirellulaceae bacterium; assembly: GCA_964623055.1. Lineage (GTDB taxonomy): Bacteria > Planctomycetota > Planctomycetia > Pirellulales > Pirellulaceae > JADHUC01. The sequence continues at coordinate 26,400 of CAZURK010000172.1, read as the reverse complement.
AACCAGCAAGCCGCAGCCGCGCGTCAAGGAAGCGCAGCGCGGTGACGCGCAGGTTCGCAAGCCCCGGAGGGCGCAGCGAACCTCTAGCGCCGTCACCCGCGGAGCGCCCTTGACGCACAGTGGCGAGGACTTGCTACACTGCTGAGGCTGCGAGCAAATATTGTGGAAGCAGAGTTTCCTGCGGAAACTCTCTGCAAGAAAGGCTTGTGGAAGCGGGAAAGCCCGTCGAATTCACTGGCGGCTGCGGCATGCCTACGCGGCATCTTTCTGCCGGGACTCGCCCACCTGCACCAGCGCTTCGTCGAGGGCGCTGGCCACATGAGAATTGGTGACGTCCCGCTTGCGGAAAGTGACCGTCACGGTGGCGGCGCTCGTCGAGAAACGGAGGTGTTTCACCAGCGCACCCCGCCGCTTGGGCTTGCCAGGCCTCACGTGTTCCCGCTCGACGAGCTTCTCCAACTCGGCCGTCGTCAGCCCGTCACGTTGCACGAGGGCGATTAACTTGCGCTGAGCCTCCGGGGGAAGTTTCGTCAGGGCGTACAGATGACTCTTGGTGATTCGACTGGTGGTGTCCTCCCGCGTCGCCTTCTGCACCTCGGCGTCAAGTTGCTGCAGCGACAGCAGCTTCGAGATTTCCCCTTCGGACTTGCCGGTCTCCTTGGCGATACGTTTTTGGCTGAAGCCTGCGCCGTCGCGTAGGCGCGCGAGTGCATCGGCCAAATCGTAGGGGTGGATCTCCGCGCGGAGCCAGTTCTCCACGATTTGATGCACCAGCACCTTCTCGTCGGAAGGCGTCTGCACCCAGCAGGGGACTTCAGGAAGCTTGGCCCTCTTGGCGGCTTGGTAGCGACGCTCGCCGCTGATGATCCGGTAGATGCCCCGATCATCCTCGAAGCGGACGGCAATGGGCTGCAGGATGCCGAGCCGCTTTACAGACGCGTCGAGTTCCGCTTGCGCGGTGGCATCCCGGACCTTGCGGGGCTGCTGTGGATCGGGCTGGATGCGATCAATGTCGATGAGGAACGCACCGCCCAGCCGGCGACGGCCTTCCAGCGGTGCGAGGCCCGGGGAGCCGGTTTCGTCAAGCGGCAATGCTGGCGGCGAGCTGAACGTCTTGCCCGCGGCTGCGAGGGCTTTGCCGACGAGGCCCTTTGATTCGCCGCTGGACTTCCACGAAGAGTTGCCGGGCGATTCGGGCTTCAGGGCTTGAGGGCGCGAAGAGGGTGATGGGGACGGCACTGGTGACGGCTTGTTCGAAGCGAGCTAGGTCGGGGACGACCGTGGTGAAGGCGAGTGTACCAAAGTGTTCCTTGAGTTTCAGCAGGTAGGTTTGCTGCACAGAGCGTGCGCGTCTAAAACGCGAAACGAGATAGCCGAGGAGACGTAGCCGGGGGTTGTACCGTTGGCGCACGTAGTCGACCGCAGCGGTGACCTGCACAATCCCTTGGGCACCCCAGTCGGCCGCTTCCAGTGGAATGATCACGTAGTCCGACGCGCAGAGCGCCGCGAAGCTGACCAGCGAGAGTCGAGGAGGGCAATCAAAGATGACGAAGTCGTAGGCTTCTCGCGCGGCTTCGACGGGCTGCACGAGGGAGAGATGGAGGTCGGAGCGTTCCCAGGTCTTCTGGTCGGCGAGGTCGAAGCGGGCAAGGCTGGTGCTGGCTGGCAGAAGATCGACGTGCGAGTACCGCGTCGTGCGGATCAAGTCACTGGACTTCGCGTCGGCGCCCGGATGGAATAGCATCTCCAGACCCGGCGTCTGAACTCTTTCTTCCAGAAGACTGCCTGTGAGGTTTGCCTGGGTGTCACAGTCCACGCAAAGCAGTTTCCGGCCGCGTTCCTGGCACACGCCGGTGAGAAGCCACACCGTGTGAGTTTTGCCCACGCCACCTTTGAGGTTAATGACAGTAATGGCCTTGGCGGGTTGTTTCCTGGGCACGCGGTCAGTGTATTCCCATGTGGCGAGTCGGTATTTGGGCATGATGACAGAAGGGGAAGGAAACAAAACCGCCACGAAGCTGTTGCTCGCGGCAAAACCAAACCAGCAAGCCGCACCCGCGAAGCGCCCTTGACGCGAAGCGGCGAGGACTTGCTACACTCGCGAGGCTGCGAGCAAAGAACATGTCAACTGAACAACTCTCAGAGGCTATTCGACCCCTGGTCGATGAACTGAGCGGAATCCGGGAAGTTCTGTCAGAGACTCAGCAGGACATCCAGCATCTAACTCGAAACATCCAGGACTATCTGTCCGCGATAGCCGATGCGTCGGACGAGATCAGGTCGGAGATTGTTGCACGGATACGATACGACGAACTGCCAAAACCGCATTTGCCGCCGGAGGAAACGGTCACGTGTGCACACTGCGACGTTCAGGCCGATTCACTCGCCGAAGCGGTCCAACGAGGCTTCACACGCTTACAGCTCGCCGACGCAATCTCCAGCAACTACCTTGGCGAATGCCCCGACTGCGCTGCCAAGATGGATTCGGTACCAACCCAACAGCAACTCTTCGGATGAAGTATCACATCGGTCAGACCCCGGCCAGCCCCAAGCGGGAACCTGATGCGAGCCTAATGGAATATCCATGGCCTGCAAGCAGACTGACCAGCGACGATATGTACAAGCTCCACATCCTCAGACTTCAGACGAGGAAGCCGATCACCGTCCTACTTCACGAGGCTGTGCAGGCTTACTGCAATGCAGTCAACGAAGAATCCAACGGCCAAGCTAGGCGGCATTGAGGAGGCCATCGACGCGCGGTTCGGGCAAATTGTGCGAAGAGCCCCAAATGCCGCGTTACTTGTCTTCATTTGCTTCCCGACGGCGTACAGACCGAATAGAAGGGATCATGCATCCTCTAAGTTGAACACCGAGTTTGTGAAGGTCCTCAGCCAGTTTCGGCGCGTCTTCCACAGACATCCCCATCCTATCGCAGGTGGCTACGTACTCAGAACCGTCAGACATGTCGCCGTCGCCATCGAACACACGCCCTATCGCCTCCGTAGCGGATGTCGCTTCGACTTCGTACGTTACGACGTGGAGTTCGTACTGCTCAATCTCGAATGGTGCCATGGAAGATGTTGCAGTGGTCTCTGGAGTCATCAGCATCATGGTACACGAGCTTCGCTATCAAAGTCACAGATCCACCGCAAGTCGGCGCACAGACGCTTGACAGTCAGCGACGTCGACGGTTTGCATGCGACGTTATGGCCACCTGCCTTCGCTCCAAACCGCCATCGCCGCTCGCATTGAAGACAGTGGACTCGTTACGTTGCCTACATCGCTCAGATCACGCATAGTGTACCCGCATGTCTGACGGTTCTGCCATCGAACTAGGGACGCATGTCGATTTGGAGAAGATGCCGAACGGCCGGCTGAGAATCAGCTTGACAGACGAGGGGCATCAGAGGTTCGAGGAATTTGAACAGATTCGCGAATACGTTGGAATCGACGCGGCAATTCGTGAGCTTCTGGAGGATCACCTTTGTGGCGTCTGGGAAGAAGTACTCCCCGAAGAGATCGGCGCCCTGACTTCCGCGATGCTGATGAGCGACGACGTCGAACGAGACGACGATGGACGAATACTGCGAATCGGACGCGTCTACTGGAATCCTTGCTACCAAGTCATGGACGAGATTCGAGAGCTTCGAGAGCAATCCTACGTTGTTCTTCACCCTTCGACCTAAACCACAAGGACCACCAAGGACGGCATCCGAGACGACCTTGGTTCGATGACGAACTGGATGGCGCGACGGCGTACAACAAGGTGGCTTCTCAATTGTTGGGTGAAATTGCGTGGCTGAATCCGATCCCGTGACACTATTGCTGTCACTAAACCCTTGTCATTTGGTGTCAAAATCGGTGAAATCTGGACACTGCGGGCTTGCAGAAAAACAAAGAAGCCTCCCCCAACTCCTCGTCACGAAAGGCTTTAGTGAAGCTGCCCCGCAAGGACTCGAACCTTGAATGCCTGATCCAGAGTCAGGTGTGTTGCCAATTACACCACGGGGCAGAATGGTGGCGGATTCTTGGATTGACCCGCATCGAAGCAGTGCTGGCCGTGGGGCCACGCCCTGCCGCTGTTCTTTGATAACGGTACGCGGTTTCTCGTCAACGGTCAAGACCGCCAACAGCACCCCCGACATTGGTTGACGGCAGCGGCGAAACGCAACTACAATCATTGATTGAAAATGGAGATGTGTGCGCGGCCGCGTCTCGTGGCCGAATGTGTGATGCTGGATCACTTGCCTTGTGGGGGAACGGATTTCGATGGCTTATCTTGTTGCCCAAGACGGTTCCGATAAGGGACAGCGGTTCGACCTGCAGGACGAAGAAACCACAATCGGCCGGCACCCTGACTGCGGTGTCGTGCTGAAAGAGGCTGGGCGGGTAAGCCGGTATCATGCGCGAATCGTGCGACAGAACGAGGGTTTCTTCATCAAGGACTTGGGGAGCCGCAACGGCACGAAACTGAACGGAGACGATCTCAAGAAGGAGAAGCTGTATCCGCTGAAGGACGGCGACTGCTTGACCGTCTGTGACATGAACCTCGTTTTCAAGCAGAAGAAACCGTCGTCGATGTTTGACATCGGCAGGACGGACACAGCGACCACCGTGGGCCAAGTCGTGTTCGACGACGATGCGGATGGCTCGTCAGGCTCGACGGTAATGTCCAAGCTGGATGTCAGCAGTACCAGCGACGGGGTGCTGCAGGTTACGGCGAGTCTGGAAGCCCGTTTGTCCGCTTTGATCGAGATCACGCGAAGTCTGGGCAAGGCGTTGTCGCTGGACGAAGTGCTGCCACAGGTGCTTAACGCCCTGTTCAAGATTTTCCTCCAGGCCGATCGCGGGTTCATCGTCTTGCGGGAAAGTGACGGCGAGCTTGTTCCTCGTTGGGCCGAGAACCGGAACAAGGACAGCGACGAGACGATTCGCATTAGCCGCACGATTGTCAGGCATGTGATGGAATCGAAGGAGGCGATCCTCTCGGCGGATGCCATGCGAGATTTCGAGGACATGAGCCAGAGCATCGCCGATCTGCGGATCCGTTCCATGATGTGCGCGCCGCTCATGGATTCGGAAGGCAATCCGGTCGGCGCGTTGCAGGTCGACACGGTAGATCAGCGAAAGCGATTTCGGAAGGAGGACCTGGAGGTCTTGGCCAGCGTCGCCGTTCAGGCCGGAATCGCGATCGATAACACACGGCTGCACGAGAACGAACTGCGCCGGAGGGAGATGCTGCAGGATCTGGAAATCGCGAAAGAAGTCCAGGAAGGCTTCCTCCCGCAAAGCCGACCGGACATGAAGGGATACGAGTTCTTTGACTACTATCGACCGGCGAATCATGTTGGCGGCGACTACTACGACTATGTCCAACTGCCGGACGGCCGCACGGCCGTGATCGTGGCAGATGTGGTGGGACACGGAATCGCGGCGGCGATGATGATGGCGAAACTCTCGGCGGAGGCCAAGTTCTGTTTGGCAACCGAGAGTCACCCTGCAACGGCCCTCACCAAGCTGAATGACCGGTTCAGTTCGATACAGATCGATCGGTTCGTGACGTTGATCATGGCCGTGTTGGATCCCGTCAAGCATGAAGCGACGATTGTCAATGCGGGGCATATGCCGCCGATTTGGCGGCGCACCGACGGCGCGATCGAAGAGCCGGGTGCAGACGTTTCCGGTTTGCCTATCGGCATCGTCGAAGGGATGAAGTACAAGCAAACAGTCATCTCGCTTACGGACGGCGAGTCGCTGACCATGTACACGGATGGAATCAACGAGGCAATGGATGGGGCCGGCGGTCAGTTCTCGATTGAGAGGATACGAAACCACGTCAAATCGGGCGGTCAAGACCTGGAGGCTGTGGGGCAGGCGATCGTCGACGACGTGCGCCAGTATATTGGCGAAGGCCCACAGGCGGACGACATGTGCCTTGTTTGCCTGGCACGGCAATAAGGACGCGGACACGAATTCCTTTACGGTAGCTACGCTCGCCCCAACGACAAGATTGGATGAGAGATGCATCAAGACGTAACCTCCCTGCGTGGCCTATCGTTGCTGTTGCTTAGCGCCCTGGTGAACGTTGTCTTTACCGCAAGCGGCACCGTAGGTTCGGCAACCGCGGCCGAGAAGCCTAAGCCCCCCATCAAAATGAGCAAGAAGGTCCAGACCGTGATCGATCGCGTCGAACGCCAGTGCCGCGAACGTCCCGTGTACATGATTGGACCAGCAAAGGCCCAACGACTGGCCGAACTGGTTCGCGAGAGGAAACCAAAGCGCGTCGTCGAGTGCGGTTCGGCCATTGGCTATTCCGGGCTGTGGATCGCCAGCCAACTAGAAACGATCGGCGCCGGCAAACTGATTACCATCGAGTTTGATCCGGACCGCGCGAAAGAGGCGAAACGGAATTTCGCTGAAGCTGGGTTGGCCGACTATGTCGACGTCAGAGTCGGCGATGCTCGAGAGGTCGTGAAGAAGATCGACGGACCGATTGACTTCGTGTTCATCGATTGTGGTTACTCGAACTACCGGCCTTGCCTTGCGGGCTTGGAGGACGAGTTGTCGGACGATGCCATCGTGGTGGCGGACAACGTTGGCATCGGCGCGTCCGGCATGAAGGATTTCCTGGGCTACGTGCGGAAGAAGTACCGGAGCCGTACCGAGTGGTTCGACCTGGATCTTCCGTGGGCGAAACGCGACGCGATGGAGATTACCCTCGTCGGAAAAGACGCAGGCGACTGAACAACAGCCGGAGTAGCCGTCTGAGCCTCGCGAACCGCTTCTTACGACACTTGCGGCACTCGCACTCCTGCTGCTGCTCCTCCTCGCTGCCCATGACTATCCAGAAATTGCGGAAGTGCACGGGGTTTCCGTGGTTTTGCAGAAGGATCGGCAGCGGATCGGGACCCTCGGGCTTGCCCGCGCCCGTCTTGTTTTTGATTTCTCGGTCGCTGTGGATCGGGACGCCATTGTGCCGCACGGTGAGGCGAGCGTTCGCGACCTTGTTCCCCTCATCGTCCCATTTGGTTGCCGTGAACCAGATGTCGTACGTCTGCCACGTCAGCGGCGGAAGGCACATGTTCACGTCCGGCGGCTGCTGGCGATAGAGTCCACCGCATTCGTTGTGCAGGCCCTCCAGGCCGAACGAGTCTAGTATCTGGACTTCGTATCGTCGCTGGATGTACACGCCGCTGTTGGCGCGAGCCTGCCCGGTGGCGTACGGCATGTAGGGAGTACGGAATTCCAGGTGCAAACGGAAGTCGTGCACGGGCATCTTGGTTGTGACGCCTACGTCCAGCAGACCGTCTTCGGTGACGTGAGCGCCCTCAAGGTTCTCGGTCGATTCGCCGTCGAACAAGACGATCGCACCCCGTGGGGGCGACTTTCCGACGGTCGGGCTGACTCGATGAATCTCCTGCATGTATCCCAGTCGGCTTCCAGTGCCGTCGTATACGGTCGCGCTCAGGCCGTCTGTTATGACGCTGCGCCCCTCGCCTTCGAGCTTCAGCGTACCTTCATGGAGAATGCCCGAAAGGTCTGTCTTCTTCTCCATGTTCCAGCCCGCTCCGGGTAACCCGCCTTCGTACAACACAGCGTCGAAGTTGCCGTCGCCGCGAGCGATGACTTGCAGCCCCACGTACACATGGCCATAGCGGGGCTCGTACAGCCTACCCACATACTCGCCCTGGTAGGCAAAATCATCGTCGACCTTTGCGATGTCCGTTATGGCGTATTTGCGAGCGTTCGGGGGTGCGGCTGTTAGGTTGCCAAGACTTCCGACCCAAAAGAGTGCTACGCTGGTCAAAATCGCTCTTAGGAGTAGCAGTCGTGTCATCAAGAACCTCCGTTGAGTTGCGTTGTCGTTCCACCTGCCCATCGTCCACGATGGCTTGACTGGAAGCCGTGCCGGCCACCACAACGAGCTTACCAGATCCGGACGGCGAGTGAAGATAGTTAAAATGAGTGGACTTTGACGGGTTCTAGCTTGATCGACAAGACCTTCCGCTGCAAGGGCTGGAGTCGGAATCCCACGGCGTTTTCGCCGCAGTTCATTGAAACTATACTATCTGTTTGGGGTAGACGAGTAGGCCGGAACAAGTCCTCGCAGTTCCGGCATCTTGTTGTATACATCCTATTGTATGAATGCCGGAACGGCGCGGACTGGTTCCGGCCTACGCACTCCTGAAGAGGGCTCAGGTGAGGAGTCTCGTGTCCGTCGACAAATCCGGCAATCGCGTTCAACGTATGTTCGGAGAGATCGCTCCGAAATACGATCTGATGAACCATGTATTGTCGATGAACGCCGATCGCTATTGGCGTTGGCGCACGGTGCGGATTGTCCGGGCGAAGACGGAACAGCCGATTCTGGATGTTTGTACGGGTACCGGCGACTTGGCCTTCGCCTTCTATCGACGGACGCGGGGTCGCGTGCCGGTTTTGGCAACCGATTTCTGTCGCGAGATGCTGGACTTGGGCGAGCAGAAGAAACGGAAGGCAAAGATCGACGGCGACATCACATTCGTCGAAGCCGATGCATTGCAGTTGCCCTTTGACGATAACCACTTCCAGATCGTTTCCGTGGCCTTTGGGCTGCGGAACGTCTCGGATACGGACAAGGGTCTGGAGGAGATGGTCCGCGTGTGTGCTCCAGACGGGCAGGTGGCGGTATTGGAGTTCTCCATGCCACGGCGACAGCCTGTACGCGCCGTCTACGGCTGGTATTTCCGCAAGGTGCTGCCCAGGATCGGCCACTGGTTCACTCGCAGCAGCGAGAACGCTTACACCTACTTGCCGGCCAGCGTCGGCGAGTTTGACTCGGGTGAAGCGTTGGCCGAACGTATGCGTAGCGCGGGACTGCGCGAGGTGAAACTGCACCCGTTCACATTCGGCGTCGCTACACTGTACGTGGGAGTCAAATGAAACATCCCCTGGTATTAGCCATTACCGGAGCCAGCGGCGTTCTCCACGCCTTGCGTCTGCTTGGTATCCTATTGGAGAGCGGACGTGACGTTCACCTGACAATCAGCCCTTCCGGCAGGGAGGTGCTGAGGCACGAGTTGGACATTGTGGTCGACTTGGATCAGTTCCAGGCCACAAGCTTAGCGCAAAGCAACTTCTGCGCAACCACTGAAAAACGAACCGAGATGCAGGTGGCCGTCGCGGAAATTCTGTCCAGTCTAGAAAGGGCATTGACGAACGGGGACGACGCCGGAACGTTATGCTACCACCATCACGCCGACTTCACGGCCCCGATCGCCAGCGGCTCATTCGTGACTGCGGGCATGGTGATTTGTCCGTGTTCGGGAAGTACGCTCAGTGCCGTTGTCCACGGCGCCAGCAATAACTTGGTGCAACGTGCCGCCGATGTTCACTTGAAGGAACGTCGCAGACTGATTCTGGTGCCGCGAGAGACTCCGCTGTCTTCGATCCAGCTTGACAACATGAAGCGAGCCAGCGAGGCTGGCGCTGTGGTGCTGCCGGCGATGCCCGGTTGGTATCATGGTGTGCGGTCGATTGGAGACTTAGTTGATTTTATGGTGGCTCGGATCCTCGATCAGATGGGAATCGAGCATACGTTGATCCGTCGCTGGGGAGACGTTTGAGCAGATGCTCGCCACGTTGAAACACATCCTGGAGATGATCCGGTTCAGCCATACGCTGTTCGCGCTGCCATTTGCGCTGCTGGCCGCCGTGATGGCTTGGACGGCACCCTCGCCAGACGGTGATTCTGTTCAGTTTCGATGGCTCCATCTGATCGGCATTGCCGCATGTATGGTGTGCGCCCGTAGCGCGGCGATGGCTTTCAATCGAATTGCCGATCGTACGATCGACGCCCAGAACCCCCGTACCAAGAGTCGCCACCTACCCACAGGCATCCTCTCGGTTCGCAGCGTGTGGTTGTTTACGTTGGTGTCCTCGGCGGGTTTTGTCGCCAGCACGTTGTTGTTCCTCCCGAACCTTCTGCCGCTGTTCTTTTCCGTGCCGGTCCTTCTGTTTGTGCTGTCGTACAGCTATGCGAAGCGGTACACCGCGTTGTCGCATTTCTGGCTTGGCACATCACTGATGTGTGCGCCCGCGGGCGTCTGGGTCGCCTTGCGCGGTGAAGCGCTGCTGATTTCCGTGACGGACGCCCTGCCTGCGCTATCACTTGGTATCGCCGTATTGCTGTGGGTAGCGGGCTTCGACATGATCTACGCCTGCCAGGATGTGGAATTCGACGTCAAGGCGAAGCTACACAGCGTGCCCGCAACGCTTGGCGTGGTTGGAGCCTTGCGATTGGCGGCAGTGTGCCATTTGGGCATGATCGCCGCACTTGTGGCGCTGCCGTTCCTGTCTCCCCAGTTGCCGTTGGGATGGATCTATTGGTGCGGTACTGCAGCAGTGGCGGTCCTGCTGCTGTACGAACACGCCATCGTCAGACCCGACGATTTGACGCGTGTAAACATCGCCTTCTTTCATGTAAACTCGATTGTGAGCATCGGCTTGTTTCTGATCGGAACGCTAGACCTATTGACGTAGGACGTACGAAAGGGGTTACGGATATGGACATCACACTTCGGCTATCTTGGCTCCTGTTGTTGCCTGTCATCGTTGGATGCGGCGGCCCCCAGCCGACGCCATCGGACGATCGACCCACCACGGAGACAACGCAGGCCACGAGCCCTGATGTGGACGAAGGAAGGGACTCGGGAGCCGCTCACTCGCCGCCGGACGCAGATCGGACGGAGCCTGGAAAGGAGGGTGTGGACGCGGAAGGAACCGAGTCTCCGTCACCGGACCTGGATCAGGCGAAATCCTCGGCATCAGCCGACAGCAAAACTGGGCCCGAGACGCCGGAAGCCCCTGGCCCGACGGTCGCACAGTGGCAGGCTTGGGCCGAGGCTCTTGCCGGCAACGACGTAGCCGCCCGGCAAACGGCGGCCGAGGAACTGGACGAACTGGCGACCAATGGAACGGTTGCGTTCCTGGATGCGTTGCGACACGAATCGCCGGATGTGCGCCGCTGTGCGGCATTCTACTTGATCGATCGTTTCGATCCGTCGGACGCGGCTATGGTGCAAGCATTCACTGGGGCCTTGTCCGATCCGGACGGGCCCGTTCGTCGCATGGCGTTGTCCGTTGCGAAACGGTTTCCCAAAGATGCCCTGGTAGCCGCGGCGCCACAACTGGCGACCACACTGGAGAACCAGAGCGAAACGGCAGCCAACCGCGCGGCAGTCGCGCGGCTGATCGCTACGCTGGAAGCGGACGCTCGTTCGGTGTTGCCGAAGCTGCTGAGTTCAATGCACGACGATCCGGACAAGTCCGTTCGGTCTGCATGTTTGATGGCGGTTTCGCGAGTGGCTGAACCTGAAGACGCCGTCAAGGCGTTGCGTCAGACGTTGACAGACGATGCGGATGCCAGCGTGCGCGGGCTGGCCGCCGTCAGGCTGGGAAAGCACGGTCCAGCGGCAGGCGCCGCGGTCGCTGATCTCGCCAGTGCGATGGAGGACCGCGACGATACCATGGCGCGCAAGGCGGCCGACGCGCTGATCGCAATCGGCGCCGCGTCCGTGCCGCCGGCGACGGACAGACTCACGTCCACCAACCCGAACGCGCGCCGGTTGGCCGTCTTCGTTCTCGGGAAACTGGGCCCCGTCGCCTCGCCTGCGTTGGACGAGCTAAGGAAGCGACTGCAGGACGACGACCAAGAAGTCCGTAAACTGGCCGAATTGGCGATACGACGGATCGAAGGCGGGCAGTAGCGGATACGCGCCCACCGTCAGCCGTTTCAGTACGCGGCCAATCCGCGTGAATCACGCTTTCACTCGTACCACGTCCATCCATTGGCCTGCGTGTTGAATGGTGATCTGGGCCAGCGAATTGGGCTTGCCGGCCGTGCAAACCAGACCCGCCAGCAACTGCTGATCGCCGGCCTGGAATCGGCCGGCGATACAGCACCAAGGCGTTCCTTTGCCGTGCTCGCCAGGCAACGGAACGTTGTTGAAGAACGAGTGCGTGAAGCCTTGCGTGCTCAGTTGAAACGGCCACCGGCGAAACAGAGGCCGATGCGCGGTGACGACGGACATCAGCTCCGGCACCAGACCGTCGATCGCCGTGGCCAGCGCATCGCCGGAGGGCAATTGGGTGTTGCGTCCCGCCGGTGCCAACACGATCGCGGCTAACCGCACCGGCGTGCCGTAGATCTCCAACCGAGGTCCTACCTCAGGCGGACCGCCGGGCGGCAAGTCGCCCACGCTGATTCGCATGTCAACGGGTGGCGGTTCGAGTTTCCTCCCCCGGCTGCGAAGGAGCGCAAGGAGCAGGATGACCAGCAAAAACAGCACAAGAGCCGCCAGCGCGGCGCCACCCAACAGAACGACAAGGGATACGTCTTGCATCGCGTCGCATCTCCCCTTTTGCACGTCCCTCGCTTGCGCTTCGGGCTTGTGTGATTTCGGGCCGGGAGCGGTATACTTGGGCCCTCCAGCAGCCACCTGAGCTTTCAGTATAGCACGTCGCGGGCTAACGGTACGAGCGTGTCACCGGCGGCAGGCGTCTTGCTTCGTCCAAGCCGTCGCGGGGAAAGCGGTCTGCAATTGGGTCGTGTAGCAGGATGGACACGTCGTCGACCATGGCTTCTCCGATTCCCGTCAGGGCGATGGTTACCGTGACGCTGCCGTCGTACGGAGCCGCGCGATAGAGGACGAATTCACGCCATCCGTCAGTCAGTGGCAACCGTTCAGCCAAAGCCGTACCGCCAAATGAATCGGCGATCATCAGACCGCTCTGGCTGCCTTCGATCCGTTTTGGCACATGAGCCCATCCGTGAATTCGAATCAACTGGCCTCGGCGCACTTGAACGGGCGCCGAAACGATCTCGACGGGTGGCGTCTCCACCGCGGTGGGCGCGTCCCCTTCATCGGCCGCCCAGGCAGTCAGGCTGAGCGACGCGCGGCCGGCGCGGGGCGACTGCCGAGACAACTCGACATCCGCATTCACGCTCGACATAGGTGGTGATATGTTCTGCCACCCCGTCGCGCGAAGATGCTCCAAGCTTTCGAAATCGCCGGCCGGCAGCAAGTTCTGGCTCCAGGCCGGCGAGGCCTGCAGCCGCCGCGCCATTTCCCAATGCAGCGGCACACCTCCGTAGCTGACACAATACGAACTGGCTACGGGCGAGGGAAACGCGCTGGAAGCCCGCGCCCAGTGGCTGCGGCGAACGTGAGCCAGTGCAGTCAACGCTCGTTCGGAAAACGTGTGGGCGGCAGAGTAGTCGCTGGCGCCAAGCAGCAATTCACAATGCCGCAGGTTCGACCTTGCCTGACCAAGCCACGCGTCAGCCGCGGTCACGGGCTGGGACTGTGCAATCAGCCTGGCATGCACGGATTCGACCAAATCCGCCCCGCTCGCAGCCAGCTCGTACTTTAGCTTTGAGAGTTCTGCCTTCCGTTCCTCCATCGCTTTGCCGAGGTGATTGATGACCAACGGGTCCTGCGTCACGGCAATCAAAGACACGGGGCCGACGTCATCCAGAGTGATACGGACGCCACCGGCCACGGGCGGATGGGCCAGTGATTGCAGTCCGGCGGAGGTCAGACGGTAGACTTGCGGCGAACTGGCGATAGGGGGGAACCTAAACGACGCAGGGGATTGATCGGTCGGCGAGGCGGTGAACTGTTGCGCGGGATCTTGACTAATGACGATCAGCAGTTGAGCTCGCTTGGTCTGAAGTACGCCGATGCGGAAGTCGTCCCGTCGGCAATCCACGTCGTTGGACCGAGTCCCCCCGGCTATCCACGGCTCTATGACGTCAAGCTCCAGATTCAGGTGTTTCAGTGCCCGGGCGCGCGACATTGTGTCAGCATCCGGCCGATCCAGCGGCGAACGTGACGTGAACACCAGGCCCCGTGCCCCGGAGGCAATCGCCTGGTAGCACAGCAGGCGAATCTGCTCGGGTTCGACAGCCATCGATGCCGGCGAGCCGAGGCCGAGCGCCGCCCACTGGTCGAGTAACGGGGTGGCAGGCTCGGTCTGGATTGTCGCCCAAATCGGTGTGCCGGGGCGAGCCAGCGAATGATGCTGCTGGAGCCACCTGCCGTACCCTTCCAACGACAGGCCACTGCCCAGTGGTGCCGCCCTTTGCACCAGCACATTTGCCAACCGGCTGTAGTTCCAAATCCGCTCGACCGCTTCCAGCACCAAAGGGCGATGTGGGTGGATATCCGACCGCCGCAACTGCCCTACACGCTGCCGCGTCGGCTCCAGGCGGTCTTCGGTCAGCCTGCTGCCTACGTCCCACGCCAAGACGCGGTCGTGGTCAGGCGTAATGGAATTGTCGTTTGGCGGAGGCGCCACGAGCCACAGCCCCACACGTTCCGCTTCGCGCAGTTGCACGCCTGACGGCACCGAATCCAGCTTGACCGCGTTGAACCCCAGAGATTCGAGCAGCGGAAACGGCTCGCCGTTGTATTCAATCGCCCGAAGGAACATCGGCCGTCCGTCAACCAGAAGCACGGATCCGTTCACTCGTACGTGGTCTTGCCCCGTCGCGGTCACTGGTTGGGGCGCGCGGATGGCGGGGGGATCAAGCTCGGATCTCGCCGGCCTCTCATCCCGATGTGCAGCGAATTCTGTCGCCGGAACGTCACCAGTCATCTCCAAATCGTCGATCCAGACGTTCGTGGCCCCCAAACCGCCGTAGGCGTTCAAGACGACCATGTCGACGTACGCTTCTCGGCGGTCGACATCCGGTCCAAACTGCGAACGCAGCACGCGCACTTGTCGATCCAGTCGCTGATCCGCCTGTTGGATTGTCAACTGTTGCCACTCGCCAACGCGTTCGTACAAATCACCGCGTAGGAGGGTCGTCAGTGGCGAACCGGTACGCGGGTCGGCGGACCGGGGCAGGACGATGCGTGCGATGAATTGCAGTCCAGGCCGGTCCGAGCGGATCCACAGAGTTGGATTCCATTCAGCGATCACGCGGGCACGATCGATTCGGTGGACCAGATGGACGAAAGTGCCGCGACCAGCGATCAGTTGAACGTGTTCACTCGCGTGTCCCGAGTGGTACGTGTCGAATGACCTCGCATGCGCGACGATTCGGACCCCGCAGTCCGCGTCGGCCAGACGCCAAGTCACTTCGGCAGATTCAAACGACTCGCGGTAATCTGCTGTGGCCGACGAAACGACCCAGCACAGCAGCCCCATCGCCCAACACGCCATCGCCACCAGCCCAGTCCTACAACGACGGGCGTGTGCGAAACGCGACTGTGGTGGGGTGGGCGCAGAGCCCAAGGGTGGCTGCATGGTTGCGAACTCGAAACGCGATGATCTCGCGAAACGCGATGCCCGACATTGAGGTTGCGTTAGTTCAACCTGTCGGCGGGCACCGCATCATCGACGTAAGCCGTGCTTGTATCAGCATTTGCGATCTCTCGGTAGATCAACTGAGATGCTTTTCCGCAACAACGAATCGGGACGCAAAAGGCGCTATTTTCCCTAAGTTACTATGGCAGCGTCACTTAGACCGTCACACGGTAGATACAGTGAACCTCGGCACGCAATCTGCTTTCTCTGCTTGCATCAACACCGTACGGCGGGAGAGAGTGTGCATGCAGCCAGATTCATCCAACGTTGTTTTCAATTCCGACGAAATCCCCAAGGAACTGCTGGAACTGGTCGAAGCAATCGAGGCATTGCCCGACGACCATCGCGGCCGAGTAGAACCGATCCTCGATCGCGTGGTGGAAAGCACTAAACGGAGACGCCGGATTCTGCACTTGGTCCAAGAGGCTCTCGGCCAATTGCGTCTGGACATGAAGTACCTGATGTTCGACCTGGAAGCCACACGCCGCGAGCGAGACGCGTACCGCGACAAGCTGGAGTAGGGAGCGTCACCAGGAACGCGTAGAGCCACGGGAAGCACAGTATTCCTGCCACGAATGCTCCCATCTGCACTTCGCGGCCGCTTCGTCAAGCCTCATTCGAGAAATGGCTGTGCGATTTGAGTGTAGCTGGAGTCGCAAGACTTCGGTTTCTCCGCTTCCGCCCGAAGTGTTGCCACTTCGGCTACGACAGTTGTATCTCGAACGAACCTATGTTCGCTTCTTTGGCTTGGGAACCTTTGCGGTACCCTTTCGCCCGCGGCGTCGACGTCGTTGGCTTTGTGTCTTGTAGGACTCTACCCGTACGTCGCTGACCTTTCTGCCGACCGAGTCCTGGAGTTGCAGGATGCGGTCCCGCAGCGCGGCGGCTCGCTCGAACTCCAACGCCTCGGCCGCCGCCATCATCTCGGTTTCCAACTCGTTGATGTACTCCTGGGTGACGTATTCCGCTTCGTCGCCCCGCCCGATGGCAGCGTTGGCCTCGCGATGAGCCGCCGCCTCAGCCTCGATACCGGTGCGGATGTTCTTGCGGATGGTCTCCGGCGTGATATTGTGCTGCTCGTTGTACTCCTCCTGCAGCCTGCGTCGCCGACGGGTCTCCTGGATGGCGTTGTTCATGGCGGCGGTGACTTTGTCGGCGTACAAGATCACTTTGGCGTTGACGTTTCGCGCGGCCCGGCCAATCGTTTGGATCAGCGAGGTTTCGCTCCGCAGAAAGCCTTGTTTGTCCGCATCCAGAATCGCCACCAGGGATACCTCGGGCAGGTCCAGTCCCTCACGCAACAGGTTGACACCGACCAGAGCATCGAAACGGCCCTCGCGCAGTTCGCGCAGCAACTCGACGCGTTCGAAGGCATCCAACTCGCTGTGCAGCCATTTACAGGCCACGTTCTGTTCGTTCAGGTACGCCGCCAAATCCTCGGCCAGTCGCTTGGTCAACACGGTCACCAGCACGCGTTCGCCCACCGCGGCACGTTCGCGGATCTGCTCCAGCAGGTGGGGCACCTGAGTGCTGGCGGGCGCCATGTCGATTTCCGGATCGAGCAACCCCGTTGGGCGAATCACCTGTTCAACGACCTCGCCGCCCACCTTTCCCAATTCGTACGGTCCTGGGGTCGCCGATACGTGGACCGCCTGGTTGACCATCTGTTCCCATTCCTCGAACCGCATTGGACGATTGTCCAAGGCACTGGGCAGACGAAAACCATGTTCCACCAGCGTCTGCTTTCGGTTCCGGTCGCCTACGTACATGGCGCCAATCTGCGGAACGGTCACGTGGGCTTCGTCAACGAACAGCAAGAAGTCTTTGGGGAAAAAATCGTATAGCGTGTACGGCTTTTCGCCCGGTTGACGATCCGAGAGCGGGCGGCTGTAGTTTTCGATCCCCGGACAGTAGCCGACTTCCTGCAACATCTCGATGTCGAACCGCGTGCGGGCGTTCAACCTTTGTGCCTCCAGCAATTTGCCTTCGTTGCGGAACTTCTCCAGTCGCTCCTCCAACTCCTCCCGGATCAGTTCCACCGCGCGCCCAATCCGTTCTTCGGGCATCACAAAGTGCTTTGCCGGATAGATAAACAACTGGTCCTGTGTGGCAATACACTCGCCGCTGGTCGGATTGATAAAGGACAATTGATCGACTTCGTCGCCCCAAAACTCGATGCGAAAAGCAAATTCTTCGTACGACGGCCACACCTCCACGCAATCACCTCTTACGCGGAACTTGCTGCGTTCGAAGCTCACATCGTTGCGGTCGTACTGGATGTCGACCAGTTTCATCAGCATCTCGTCACGGTCGATTGTCTGGCCGCGCTCCAGCGCGACCATCATCTGCCGATAATCCTCGGGTGATCCCAGGCCGTAGATGCTGGACACACTTGCCACGATGATCACATCGCGCCGGCTGACCAAGGAACTGGTGGACGCCAGCCGCAGACGGTCGATTTCGTCGTTGATCGAAGCGTCCTTTTCGATGTAAATGTCACGTTGAGGGATATACGCCTCGGGCTGGTAGTAGTCGTAATAGCTGACGAAGTAGTGGACCGCGTTTTTTGGAAAGAACTCTTTGAATTCCGAGTACAATTGGGCGGCCAGCGTCTTGTTGTGCGAGATGACCAGGGTGGGCCGCTGTAGGTGCTGGATAATGTTCGCCATGGTGAACGTCTTACCCGAACCGGTGACGCCCATCAGCACCTGATGTTTCTTCTCGCGGCGGAGCCCTTCTACCAATGCGTCAATCGCCTGAGGCTGGTCGCCCGCCGGCTTGAAAGGGGCTTCGAGTTGGAACTCCACTGTGTCGGCTCCTTTGGGGACTCCAACGAATCGCTCGCATCACTCCGTACTGTGAACGATCACAGTTCACACGCCGCGCTCGAAATCGTTTAACGGCAAGCCGAAGGCGACTGTGTTTCCGGCCATCGCCGACGCCTTCGGCTTGCCGTTAAACGACTTTGGCAGCGGCTGTACCGTGGCAGCATCACAGAGTCACTTTGCCGCCCGGTTGGATCACGATCGGCTCGGCGGAAGTCTCGTTGCGCACCCGTTCGGCCCACGCGTTCGGATCCTGTTCGATCGGCGGCCAGGTGTCGTAGTGATCGGGGACCACGCGTTTGGGCTCGATCAACTTGACGGCCTCCAATGCGTCGTCCGGTCCCATCGTGAACAGGTCACCGATCGGCAACACTGCCAGGTCGACGCCACCGGCTCCTATCAATTTCATATCGTAGAACAGCCCGGTATCGCAGGCAAAGTAAACTGTGCCCTCAGGCAACGTCAGCAGGAATCCACCAGAGTTGCCGCCATCGGACCCATCGGGAAGGCGAGAACTGTGGTGCGCCAACGTCATCTTAGCGCGACCGAACTCCAAGTCCACACCACCGCCGATGTTCATGCCGACTGCATCCTTCACGCCGTGTTGCGAACCGAGCCAGTCGGCGATCTCGTAGATTGCCACGACTTTGGCACCGCAACGATTGGCGATCGAAGCCGCATCGGCCACATGGTCAAAGTGCCCGTGCGAGACAAAAATATAGCCCGCGGCGACATCGGCTGCTTTGACCGACGCCGATGGGTTATCGTCCAAGAATGGATCGAGCAAGACGCGCTTGCCGCCCGTTTCGATCAACCAGCTTCCATGTCCAAGCCAAGTGAGTTCTGTCGCCATCGTGTGTTCCTGATTATGGCTGCTCGCTCCGGATGTGCCGCGCTGTTGAAGATAGCCGACCTGGCGCAATGGCACCAGCGGCACCGTACGCAAAAACATGTGGAATTCGGTGCGGGTCGGTTGTGGACCAGCAGGATTTCTCGACAATAATGTGCCAGTGCAATCCTGAACACGCCTCCGGCGCGCGGCTAAACGAAAAGGCTCATGAAACCGGAAGGCTCGCACACGATTGATGAACGAGGAAGCCAACACATGGACATCCACGATCTAACACGAGAATTGCACGTCAAGAACGACTCGAAAATCGTCATGCTGGTTCCCGATGGTCTGGGTGGGCTGCCCATGGAACCGGATGGCTTGACGGAGTTGGAAGCGGCCAGCACGCCCAATCTGGATGCACTAGCCGCGAGTGGCGTTCAGGGCCTCAGCATCCCTCTCCTGCCGGGGATCACACCCGGCAGCGGACCAGGACACTTGGGCTTGTTCGGCTACGATCCACTGAAATACGTGATAGGCCGCGGCGCCCTGGAGGCAACCGGTATTGGTTTCGCGCTGCGGGATGGCGACATCGCCATCCGCTGCAATTTCTGCACTCTGGACGAAAACGGTAACATAACCGATCGGCGCGCCGGCAGGATTCCGACCGAGGAGAGCGAACCGCTGGTGGTCAAGCTGCGTGAGATTCAGATCCCCGGCGTGGAAGTCCATGTCGAGCCTGTCAAGGAACACCGATTTGCGGTGGTCTTGCGAGGCGAGGGGCTGGGCGATCGCGTGTGCGACACCGACCCGCAAGCCACCGGAGTCCCACCGCTGGACCCCGTGGGCGATGACGAAGCCAGCCGGAAGACTGCGGAAGTTGCCAAGGAGTTTCTGGCCCAAGCAAGGAAGATCCTGGCAGATCAACCGCAAGCCAACTTCCATACCATGCGCGGCTTTGCGGCCAAACCCAGCTTGCCCACATACGAACAGGTGTACGGGCTACGGGCGGCGGCAATTGCGGTCTATCCCATGTACAAGGGCTTGGCCCAACTGGTTGGCATGGATATTGCCGGCGATGCCAAGACGCTGGAGGACCAGATGGACGTGCTTCGCCAGAACTGGAACGATTACGACTTCTTCTTCATCCACTTCAAATACACCGACAGCCGGGGCGAAGACGGCAACTACGATGCCAAGGTGCGACAGATCGAGGAATTGGACACGGTCGTGCCGCAAATCACCGAGTTGAATCCCACCGTGCTGATTGTCACCGGCGACCACAGCACGCCGTGTTACCTGGCCAGCCACAGTTGGCATCCGGTGCCGACGCTGCTGGTTTCCGATTGCTGCAGACCGGACGCCGAAACGCAGTTCAGCGAGAGCAACTCGCTCCGAGGCGGATTGGGTCAGTTCGAGGCCAAGTACCTGATGTGCCTGGCGTTGGCAAATACCGGGCGTATGGGGAAATACGGGGCGTAAGGCGAACCAGTAGTCCGTAGTACGGCTTTCATGCGGAGGTGGCGTCTGCGGCACGCGGACTCCCAAGTCCGTCCTACCTGGGCCGAATCACCAATCGCAACCGTTCGAGTTCGACGGTAGCCTGAGTTTCCCTGAAGGCTTCCGCACCGATTCTCGCGCCCAAGTCTTCGCCCTCGGGCGGCAGCACGTACGCGGGAACGTCGTGCAGGACGTGCTCGCCAAAGCGGATTGACCGAACGACCACACGACGCGTCGGCAGGCGGCGAGTGCGTCCAAAGGGCATCTCGAAAACCTTCGCCGAGTCCGCGATGTTCACCCCCGCCGATTCCGCCATGCTGGCCGTCAGCACTGTCGGATCGTTGCTAGTCTGCCAAGTGAATGTAACCGGCGTTTGTTCGTTCAGGATGGCCCCCACTCGCGTCTTCCCGCTCTGCACATACAGCGGCAACCGGTCGGTGAACGCCACGCGTTCGTATTCGCCCAACTGCCTTATCTCCGTGGCGTATCCGTTGTTCGTCGGCCCCAGACGATGGGATTCGCCTAGCTGACTTAACGCAGCCGTCACATCCGGGTCGCCGGCCAATTGCTTGTATTCGGAGTCCATTGCCGCCTTCAGGCGGCGGATGGCGATCACCGACAGACCCAGCCGGTTGCGCAAGTTCGTCAATTCGACCAACCGCGCCCGCACATCTGCCTCGGCAGGCAAGCGGCGCGGTTCGACAGCTTGCGTCTCAAGTTCCTTGATCTGCCGCTCGATCTGCTTCTTCTTCGGGTCGTCGCTATTCAAAGACGACAACGCCTTGCGCAGCGTCTCTATTCGGCGACGGTTGGTCTCCCAAAGCACAAGATTGTTCTGGCAGCGTTCCTCCAGCGAACGCTGGAGGTTCAGAATCTGCCTCCTCAATTCGTCGAGACCTCTGACACGATCGCGCAGACGCCGTTCCGTGCCCGACAACCAAACGCTTCCCCCCGCAACCTGCGTCAGCCCCTTGTCGCGTTGCAGAAAAGTCCCTGGATCCGCGTCTGCCGCACCGGCGCCCGCCGCACAGACGAAAAGCAGAAGCCCCATCGCAAGACCCACAACGCAACGCCTCCCTGTGAGATATCTCCAAAGCGACGTCAGCCTCGAAGTCTTGTAGGGCGGACCCCCAAGTCCGTCAGCGATTTGGGGACGACTTCGGATTCCCATCCCACGAACTAGCCGCCGGACAGCCACCAAGACATCGGCTTCCAAGCCGCAGAAGACCGATACGACTGGCATGATCGACCTCACCCTAACCTCCTAACCCCGACTGCTCCAACCTGTATTCTAGTCGCCGCCGGGCCGCAGTCGATAAGAGACAAGTACAGGTATGCACCTCAGCAAGACGGGAGGGACGGAATATGTGGCGATCCATCTTTTACGCAATCGGCATCTCGTTGTGCCTGTTGGGCGCCGAGTGTTTCGTCATCGAGGAAGCCGTCCTTGCGGAATGCGTCGCACCAAGCGCACCAATCGTCGCCGCGGACGGGACGATCAATCCAAGCCGCAAGTCGCGGGAGATCAAGACGCAAGAGTGGATGCCCTACAGCTTCCTGGGCGTGGGCACATTGATTATCCTGTACACGATCACGCTCCCGCGAAGATTCCAGAACTAGGGCCCAGCGGCCGCACTGTACTACGATCTGTCCGTTTCTTGCGTGCGCTTTGTGGGGCGCGTTTCCGACGTGCCTTGGCACGATAGAATCGCGGCCCACCTACATTTGCCGCTCGAACGAGTATCTGTACCCGACTCTCGATCAACACGACGAGGCAACTGTGATGAAACAAGAACACACCAATTCCTCTCGTTTATTTGCCGTCGCCCTGGTGTTGGCGTCGTCCCTGGTCGCGTGTGCGTTTGTCTCGCCCGCTCATGCTGCAAGCCCACAAAAGCCAAACGTGTTGTTCATCGCCGTGGATGACTTGCGGCCGCAGATTCTGAGCTTTGACCGAAAGAACATGATCACACCGAACATCGATCGGCTGGCCAAGCGAGGCGTCCTGTTCCAACGGGCCTACTGCATGGTCCCTACGTGCGGCGCGTCGCGAGCGAGTCTAATGACCGGTATCCGCCCGGCACAGAACCGGTTTGTGAACTACTTGACCCGTGCCGCGAAAGACGCCCCCGGCATCACGACATTGAACACCCATTTCAAGAACCACGGCTACCACACCGTGTCGCTGGGCAAAGTGTTCCATCATCTGGACGACAACGACCATGGCTGGTCCGAAAAACCCTGGCGGCCTAACGGCCCGACCTATAAGGTCAGGGAAAACATCGCCAAAGCAAAGCAGAACCCAGGGCGCAGAAAGGTCGGCCCGCCATTCGAATCGGCTGACGTACCCGACAACTTCTACCGGGGCGGAATACTAGCCGATCGCGCCATCCAGGACTTGCAGCGATTGGCCACATCAGACCAACCGTTCTTCTTGGCAGTCGGTTTCTACAAGCCGCACCTGCCGTTCATCGCCCCGACGCGCTACTGGGATCGTTACCCGTTTGACCAGGTCCACTTACCGGATAACTACTTTGCACCGAAAGACGCGCCGCCGGTTGCGATCCACAACTGGGGCGAATTGCGCGCCTACGCGGACGTTCCGAAACGCGGGCCGATGGAAGACGACTTTGCCCGGCGTCTGATTCAAGGCTACTACGCCTGCGTCAGCTACACCGACGCCCACATCGGCCGGTTGCTCGACGAGTTGGATTCACTGGAACTTGGCCGCAACACAATCATCGTGCTCTGGGGTGATCACGGCTGGAATCTGGGCGAGCATACCTTGTGGTGCAAACACTGCTGTTTCGAGACTTCGATGAACGCCCCGCTGGTGATCAGTGCCCCGATGGTCGACGGCGTCGAAGGCGGTGCCAAGACATCGTCGCTTGCCGAATTCATCGACATTTACCCCTCGTTATGCGACCTGGCGGGACTTCCCAAACCGGAGCACTTGCACGGCACAAGCCTGCTGCCTGTCCTCAAAGACTCCACCGCCGCTGTCAAAGACGCCGCCATTGGCCGCTTCCGCACAGGCGACACGATTCGGACGGACCGATATCGCTTCACCCTGTACTCGGACAACAAAGGTCAGCCCACCGCCCGCATGCTGTACGACCACCAAACCGACCCCAACGAAAACGTGAACATCGCGGAACGATCCGAAAACGCCGAGTTGATCAAACAACTGACCAGCCAGTTGAAGGCCAGGATGGGAAAACCAAATCCGTGATGCCCTCGGCGGCGGAAGATGCTGTGCAAGACGGGGTAGGCCGGACCAAGTCCGGCCTACGTATCTGAATCCAGGCACGTTGGAAACGTGCGCCACGTACTTTCCGTCGACTGCAATCCTGCGTGCCATGCGCCAGTTGCCCCTACTGCTGACAGGGGGTAAACTGACGCTCTCACACCATCCGGATACGACAGCAACAAGGATGTGAAATGGGGAAGAAGGCACGCAAGGAACTCGAATCGAACGCCGAGCCTCAGCCGACGGCTGCACGGCAGAAGAAGGCCTCCCCAGAGAAACTCACGCTTGCTCGTCTGGAACGCAAGCTGTTCGAGGCCTGCGATATCCTGCGCGGAAACATGGATGCTTCCGAGTACAAGGAATACATTTTTGGGATGCTGTTCCTGAAGCGGATGAGCGATCAGTTCGAGAAAGACCAGGCGGCGCTGCGAGCCCAATATGAAAAGAAGCGTCTGAAACCGGCGCTGCTCCAGAAACAACTGGCCAACCCCGACAAATACGATTTCTATGTGCCGCCGCTGGCCCGCTGGAACGCCACCGACGCGAAGGGACGCAAGGTCGGCATCGCCCACCTGAAACAGTCGGTCGGATCGGGGCTGAACAAGGCGCTGGCGGCCATCGAAGATGCCAACCCGAACACGCTCCAGGACGTGTTGAAGGGCATCAACTTCAACCGCAGGGTCGGCCAGCGCACCATGGACGACAATACCCTGGTCGCCTTTATCCAACATTTCGACGAGATCCCGTTATCGAACGACGACTTCGAGTTTCCGGATCTGCTGGGCGCCGCCTACGAGTACCTGATCAAGTACTTTGCCGACAGCGCCGGCAAGAAGGGCGGCGAGTTCTACACGCCGTCCGAAGTGGTCCGCGTGATGGTCCAATTGATCGAGCCGCAGGAAGGAATGGCCATCTACGATCCCACGGCCGGTTCGGGCGGCATGTTAATCCAATCCAAGCAATACGTCCAGGAAACCGGCGGCGATTCCCGCAACCTGGCGCTGGCTGGGCAGGAGTTGAACGGCGGTACGTGGGCCATCTGCAAGATGAACATGATCCTGCACGGGATCCGCAGCGCCGATATCCGGCAGGGCGATACGATCCGCGAGCCCCAGCACTTGGACGCCAACGGCGAGGTACGCCGATTCGACCGCGTGATCGCCAATCCGCCGTTCTCGCAGAACTACTCGAAAAACGGCATGAAGTTCCCCGAGCGGTTCCACACGTTCCTGCCTGAATCGGGCAAGAAGGCCGATCTGATGTTCGTCCAGCACATGGTCGCCTCGCTCCGCAGCGACGGCCGTCTGGCCGTGGTCATGCCACACGGCGTTCTGTTCCGCGGCGGCGAGGAGCGGGAATGCCGCAAGCGATTCATCCAGGAAGGTGTCCTGGACGCCGTGATCGGCCTGCCGCCCGGTTTGTTCTACGGCACCGGCATCCCGGCCTGCGTGCTGGTGGTCAACAAGGCCGCTGCCCGGAAACGCAACAGCGTCCTGTTCATCAACGCCGACCGCGAATACAAGGAAGGCAAGAACCAGAACTCGCTGCGCGCCGAAGACATCGAGAAGATCACGCACGTTTATCGAAAACACCTGGACGTGCCGAAATACTCGCGCAACGTGCCGGTCGACGAATTGGAGCAGGAAGACTTCAACCTGAACATCCGCCGCTACGTGGACAACAGCCCGCCGCCCGAACCCCACGACGTCCGAGCGCACCTGAACGGCGGCGTCCCGCAAGCTGAAATCGACGCCTTAGCCGACTACTTCAACAACTACGAAGGTCTGCGCGAGTCACTCTTCGTAGGATGGCTTTCCAAAGCCGTCCCGGACGGGTCAGGAGACCCATCCTACCTGGACTTCGCCCCAGCCATCGCCTCCAAAGACGCCATCAAGCCGTTGATCGAAACCGCTCCCGGCGTCCAGAAAAAACACGCCGGCTTTCACAAGGCACTCGATCGGTGGTGGGCCAGGAATGCTGCGGACATCGAAGCCCTGCCCAAGACGAACAGCGTCTTTGCCCTGCGGCGCAAGTTCATATCCAGCATCGCCAAGGCCCTGGTACCGCAGGGCATGCTGGACGCACACCAGGTACGCGGCGCTTTTGCGGCCTACATGAACCTGCTGGCCGCCGATTTTCAATCGGTGGCCGCCAGCGGTTGGGGGCCGGAACTGATCCCCGAGGAAGACATTCTGCAATCCCAATTCCCTGAAGTCCTTGAGCAGATCGAACAAGACCAGGCGCGGATTGCCGAGTTGGAAGGCATGTTCGCCGCAGCCAGTGCAGCCGACGACGACGAGGAAGGCGAAGCCGAACCAACCGGCGACGGCATCCTGCCCAAGTCCACAGTAAAAGCCCTGAAGGACGAGAAGAAAGCCCTGAACGGCGAAATCCGCCAGATCAAGAAACAGGTCAAGGCCATGCGCAAGGACGCGGACCGTTTGGAAAGCGTCGGCGGCAACCGCACGGACATCAACCACCTGCGGACCGACGCCAGCGACATGCAAGGCGAGGGGCTGGAGAAACACGAACGCGTCCAGGCAATCGACGCCGAACTTGCCCGGCACGTGAAACGGGAAAACGAATTGAAGACGCTCAAAGCCAACATCCGGCAAGTGGAAAAGAAGAAAGACGACCTGATC